>JAUXOA010000029.1 GCA_030682475.1 Rhodoferax sp.
TTCGGGAAAAACTCGCGGAACTCGCTGTAGAGCTGCGCCGCCAGCGTCTTGTTGGGCGCAAACACGATCGCCGGTCGGCCCAGACGGGCGATCACATGGGCCATGGTGAAGGTCTTGCCCGAGCCGGTCACGCCCAGCAGGGTCTGGAATACCTCGCCGTCAGTGACCCCCGCGACCAGCTTGTCAATGGCTGCGGGCTGATCCCCGGCTGGCAGGTAGGGTTGGTACAACTCAAACGGCGAGTCGGGAAAGCGCACAAATGTGCCGCTGCGGGCCTGATCGGCAGCGTCAGAAGAAGGTGCGTGTGCAAGGGCGGCGCGGGTGGGCATCACAAGCTTATTAACAGACCCAACGTGTTCCATCAACGCCGTTTCTTTTTTGGCAAGATTCCCAGGGCCTCGCGATTCCTGTCAATTCGAGCCTGCTGGCGCGCAGTTTCACGCTCCATTGCTTTCCTTTTGGTATACCCCGACCCATCAGCCCAGGCCCACCAGAGCACAGCCAAACCCAATGGCGCCAGCACAAGCCACCAATCCCAAGTCGCCACCGGGCCCATTTCAAAATACTTCAGGGTCAACAAAACCAGCCCAAGTCCCAATAAATACATCTCACATTTCCTAATCAGTTGAGGACAGAGCTGGCTCGCTGCGCGTAGCTGCGGTCTGTCCCGCAAAATTTCATTCGTTTCTGAAATGGCCAACCTGCGCTGTGTGTCAACCACTTTCGCTACAATAGCGTTAGTTGACTGTAACCCAACCCACGAGGAAAAATGATGAAACGTGTTCTCTTTGCTTTAGTTGCCGCAGTTTCCATGACTGCTCCCGCATTTGCCGATCTGGCACTTGCCACCTCCAAAAACTGCATGGCTTGCCATGCTGCCGACAAAAAACTGGTTGGCCCGTCTTACCAAGACGTTGCCAAGAAGTACGCCGGACAAAAAGATGCTGCCGACAAACTGGCAGCCAAGATCATCAAAGGTGGTTCTGGAGTTTTTGGTGCCATCCCTATGCCTGCGAACCCGCAAGTCAACGAAGCTGAAGCCAAGAAACTGGCGGCCTGGGTGCTGGCCACCAAGTAAATTGCCTGATGGAACCCGGCATATCCTGCTGAATTTGCCTAATAAAAAAGCCCGCTGATGCGGGCTTTTTTATGGTTTTTTGATTGTACTTGTGACGCAATAATACTAAAAACAGATTACCTTCATGGCAAGCTGGTGCAAGCGGTGCCACGGTGCCGTCAGAGCCTCCAGCGCACTGAAGTGATTGAGACCCGGCAAAGCCTCCTGCACCGGCACTGTTTTTTTGCCCCACGCTGCCTGCATCAGCGTGTTGTGCCGCAAAAACTCAGCACTCTCGTCGCCACCGACCAGCGTGTACAAAACGCCCTGTTTCGGTCTTGGCAAGCCGGCCGGACTGACCTTGTTGACCTGCTCCGGCGTGAGCTGGAGCGCGTCCTTGAGGAAGGGCGTGTGCATGATCGGCTCCAGATCGTAGAGGCCCGAAATCGACATGGCACTTTTCACCAGATCAGCCGGCAATTCTTTGGCATAGGCCGGCCAGTGACACGCCAGCAGCAGGGTGGCCAGGTGCCCGCCCGCCGAGTGGCCGATCACCGTGATGCGGCTCGGGTCGCCGCCGTACCTGGCAATATGGCGCCAGGTCCACGCCAGCGCCTTGACCATCTGCATGACAATCTGGGGAATCGTCACGGCCGGGCACAACGCATAGTTCGGGATCACCACGCACGCCCCCTCGTTGGTGAAGGCCGGGGCGATGAAGGAATGATCGGATTTGTCCAGCGAACGCCAGTAGCCGCCGTGGATGAACACCACCACCGGGGCACCGGGCTTGGGACTGGGAAAAATATCCAGAACTTCCATTGGCCCTTGGCCGTACCGGATGTCGCATTGATGGGGGTGGGCCTCGCGCGCGTCGCTGGACGCCTGCTCCCACTGCATGAAGTGCCGACCATGCTCGGGCACCAGCGCGCGGTTGTTGTACATGCGGTCCAGCCAGTTTTTGTCATGCTTTGTCATGGGTATCTCCTTGTGAGTTCGATGCAGCGCTGTCACGACTCGAGGTGACACTCACATAAGTCAGTTCATTTTTTAGCATCAATAGGTTTGTCCCAACTGGTCCAGAATCGCCGGGTTCTCCAGCGTTGACGTATCTTGGGTAATGGGCTCGCCCTTGGCCAGCGAGCGCAGCAGACGACGCATGATCTTGCCGGAGCGGGTTTTGGGCAGATTCTCGCCAAAGCGGATGTCTTTAGGTTTGGCAATCGGACCAATCTCCTTGGCCACCCAGTCGCGCAATTCCTTGGCAATCGCTTTCGCCTCGTCGCCCGCAGGGCAAGGGCGCTTGAGAACCACAAACGCGCAAATAGCTTCACCCGTCAAGTCATCCGGACGCCCCACTACGGCGGCTTCGGCCACCAGGTCAGTCTTGGCCACCAACGCTGACTCGATTTCCATGGTGCCCATGCGGTGCCCTGACACATTGAGCACGTCGTCGATACGGCCAGTAATGCGGAAGTAGCCGCGGTCGACACTGCGCACCGCGCCGTCACCCGCCAGGTAATAGGTGCCACCCATCTCTTGCGGAAAGTAGCTTTTCTTGAAACGCTCAGGATCATTCCAGATGGTGCGAATCATGGAAGGCCAGGGACGTTTGATGACCAGCAAGCCGCCAGAGCCGTTGGGCACATCGTTGCCTGCTTCGTCCACGATGGCCGCCATGATGCCGGGCAACGGCAGGGTGCAGCTACCGGGTACCAGCGGTGTGGCGCCCGGCAGTGGCGTGATCACGTGGCCACCGGTTTCAGTCTGCCAAAACGTGTCCACAATCGGGCAACGCTCGCCACCCACATGTTTGTAGTACCACATCCAGGCTTCAGGATTGATGGGTTCGCCGACCGAACCCAGGATGCGCAAGCTGCGGAGGTCAGAGCGGACGGGATGCACTTTTTCATCGCTCTCAGCCAACTTGATCAGTGAGCGGATGGCAGTCGGCGCAGTATAGAAAATGCTGCACTTGTGGCGCTCTATCATCTGCCAGAAACGTCCTGCATTCGGGTAGGTCGGAATGCCTTCAAAAATAATCTGGGTGGCGCCTGCCGCCAGCGGGCCGTAGGCCACGTAGGTGTGGCCGGTAACCCAGCCAATGTCCGCCGTGCACCAGAAAACATCGGAGGGCTGCAGGTCAAATGTCCAATCCATCGTCAGTTTGGCCCACAGCAAAAAGCCTCCGGTTGAATGCTGCACACCCTTGGGTTTGCCGGTGGAACCTGATGTGAAAAGAATGAACAACGGATGCTCGGCACCCACAGACACCGGCGCACATTGCGTGCTTTGACCTGCCAACGCGTCGGCAAAGGTCTGATCGCGGCCCGCCACCATGTTGCAAGTTGAGGCGGTGCGCTGGTACACAAAAACGGTCTTGATAGACGCGCAGCCGCCCAGCGCCAGACCCTCGTCCACAATCGCCTTCAAGGGCAACTCTTTGCCGCCCCGCATCTGGTAGTTGGCTGTGATCACCGCCACCGCGCCGGCATCAATGATGCGCTCCTGCAGCGCCTTGGCCGAGAAGCCACCAAACACCACGCTGTGAGTCGCGCCGATGCGGGCGCAGGCCTGCATCGCGATCACGCCCTCGACCGTCATCGGCATATAGATCAGCACCCGGTCGCCTTTCTGGATGCCATGGGCCTTGAGTGCGTTGGCAAATTGGCTCACCTTGGCCAGCAGTTCCTGGTAGCTGGTCTTGGTGACGCTGCCGTCGTCAGCCTCGAAAATAACGGCGGTCTTGTTCTCGACCGGCGTGCCCATGTGCTTGTCCAGGCAGTTGACCGAAGCGTTGAGTTCGCCGTCGTCAAACCATTTATAAAACGGTGCGTTGGACTCGTCCAGCGTTCTGGTAAAGGGCTTGGTCCAGACCACGTTCTCGCGCGCAAGGCGGGCCCAAAAACCCTCAAAGTCGTTCTCGGCTTCGGCGCACAGCGCGTTATAGCCGTCCATGCCGGAAATGCGTGCGGCTTTCACAATCGCTGCACTGGGCGGGAAAACGCGGTTTTCAACCAGGGTTGATTCGACGGCGGACAATGCTGCACTCATGGAATGGTCCTTAATGTGTTGAGGACAGAGCTTGCTCTTGAACAGTTGAGGACAGAGCTGGCTCGCTGCGCATAGCTGCGGTCTGTCCCGCTTGCGCCCGGCATCGGCGATGCCCGGCGGGGTCCCAGGATTTGGTCTGTCCCTCAAATTATCAAATTAATCAAAGCTGCCCGCGACTGTCACAGTTCGCACTTACAGGCCACTGACTGACTCTCCAAACATTAGCAATGTACCGGAATGTACCGGACCCGGCCAGCCCTTTTGCACCCCCCTACAATGGCCCGACCGAATAAAACCTGTAGACCTCAAATGACCACACCCGCTCCCGAAAAAACACCTCGCATGCGCCCCATCCCGCGCTTCATCTTTGCCAGCCGCTGGCTACAGCTCCCGCTGTATGTGGGCCTGATCGCCGCCCAGGCCGTTTATGTGTTTCATTTCTGGGTTGAGTTGGTGCACCTGATTGAGGCGGCCTTCGGCAGCCAGACCGCCTTGCAGTCTCTCGTCACGAGCATCGGCTACAAAGCAGGGGTGCCCATCACATCGTTGAACGAGACCATCATCATGCTGGTGGTACTGGCGTTGATTGACGTGGTGATGATCTCCAACCTGCTGATCATGGTCATTGTGGGTGGCTATGAAACCTTTGTCAGCCGCATGGATCTGGAGGGCCACCCCGACCAGCCCGAGTGGCTAAGCCACGTGAATGCCTCAGTGCTCAAGGTCAAGCTGGCGACCGCCATCATCGGCATCAGTTCCATTCACCTGCTCAAAACCTTTATCAATGCCGACAACTACACGGACCGGGTGCTGATTGCGCAGACCACGATTCACCTCGCCTTTTTGCTCTCAGCCATGGCGATTGCGTACACCGACCGTTTGATGTCGCGTCCTCAAAACGCGGCGCACTGATTGTGCGACCAGCAGTCAATCTCCTGAACACCTGAGGTTTCTAACCACCATGACCACCATTTGCCAGGCCGACCTGATCGAGTCCATTGCCGCCGCCCTGCAGTACATCAGCTACTACCACCCGGCCGACTACATTGCCCACCTGGCGCGCGCCTATGAGCGGGAACAAAGCCCGGCGGCCAAAGACGCCATCGCCCAAATTCTGACCAACAGCAAGATGAGCGCCACCGGCCATCGTCCGATTTGCCAGGACACCGGCATCGTTAACGTCTTCCTCAAGGTCGGCATGGACGTGCGCCTGGAAGGCTTCACCGGCAGTCTGGACGACGCCATCAACGAAGGCGTTCGCCAAGGGTACAAGCACCCTGACAACACATTGCGTGCCAGCATCGTGGCCGACCCCGAATTCGACCGCAAGAACACCGGGGACAACACGCCGGCCGTGATCTTTACCGAAATCGTGCCGGGCGACAAATTCGATGTGACCGTGGCGGCCAAAGGCGGTGGCTCCGAGAACAAAAGCAAGCTGGTCATGCTCAACCCCAGCGATTCGGTGGTGGACTGGGTACTCAAAACCGTGCCAACCATGGGTGCCGGCTGGTGCCCGCCCGGCATGCTGGGCATCGGCATCGGCGGCACCGCTGAGAAGGCCGTGCTGATGGCCAAGCAAAGCCTGATGGAGGACCTGGACATGTACGAGTTACAGGCCAGGGCCGCGCGCGGGGACAAGCTCAGCAAGGTCGAGGTCATGCGCCTGGAACTGTTTGAGAAAGTCAACGCCCTGGGTATTGGCGCGCAGGGTCTGGGCGGCCTGACCACGGTGCTCGACATCAAGATCAAGATGTACCCCACCCACGCCGCCGGCAAGCCCGTGGCGATGATTCCCAACTGTGCGGCCACGCGCCACGCCCATTTCGTGATGGACGGCAGCGGCCCGGTGTACCTCGATCCGCCCAGCCTGGACCTGTGGCCCGACGTCAACTGGACGCCCGACTACGTACGCAGCCGAAAAGTCAACCTCAATACCCTGAACAAGGCAGAAGTAGCCAGTTGGAAACCAGGCGACACCCTGCTGTTGAGCGGCAAGATGCTGACCGGCCGCGACGCCGCCCACCAGCGCATTCAAAACCTGCTGGTCAAGGGCGAGGAGCTTCCAGTGGATTTCACCAACCGCGTGATCTATTACGTCGGCCCGGTGGACCCGGTCAAGGGCGAGGCCGTGGGCCCGGCCGGCCCCACCACTGCCACCCGCATGGACAAGTTCACCGAGATGATGCTGGCACAAACCGGCCTGCTCTCCATGATCGGCAAGGCCGAGCGCGGTCCAGTGGCGATCGAGGCCATTCGCAAGCACAAGAGCGCTTACCTGATGGCCGTAGGCGGTGCTGCCTACCTGGTGAGCAAGGCCATCAAGACGGCCCGCGTGATCGGCTTTGCCGACCTCGGCATGGAGGCCATTTACGAATTTGACGTGGTCGACATGCCAGTGACTGTGGCCGTCGATGCTGGCGGCACCAGCGTCCACATCACCGGCCCGGCCGAGTGGCAACAGAAAATCGCCACGGGCGAATTCAAGGGCATCACAGTCACTGCGGTCTGACCATGAATCCCCTGCTTTCCCTTCTGCAACCCTACCCGTTCGAGCGGCTGCGTCAGCTTCTCGCCAACGTCACCCCTAACCCGGCCCTGCGGCCGATCAGCTTGGGCATGGGCGAGCCCAAACACGCCACGCCAGCGTTCATTCAACAGGCGATGATCGATGCCATTGTGAGCACGCCCAGTGGCCTGGCGGCTTACCCGGCGACTGCGGGCGAGGCAGGTCTGCGCGAAGCCTTTGCCCACTGGCTCCGAAAACGCTACGGCCTGGACGTCAATCCCGCTACCCAGATGCTGCCCGTGAATGGCTCCCGCGAAGCGCTGTTTGCCCTGACGCAAACGATTGTGAGCCCGGGGTCGGGTGGCGGCAACCCCTATGCCGATCAAGCACCGGTGGTGGTGTGTCCCAATCCGTTTTACCAAATCTACGAAGGCGCCGCCTTGCTGGCCGGTGCCCAGCCCTACTTTGTGCCGACCGACCCGGCGCGCAATTTCGCGCAGGACTGGGACAGCGTGCCAGAGCAGGTGTGGGCGCGCACCCAGTTGCTGTTTGTCTGTTCACCGGGCAACCCCACCGGCGCGGTGATGCCGCTCAACGAGTGGAAAAAACTGTTTGACCTGAGCGACCGCCATGGCTTTGTCATCGCTTCGGACGAGTGCTACAGCGAAATTTACTTCCGCGACGAACCGCCGCTGGGTGGAATGGAGGCTGCGGCCAAACTGGGACGCAGCGATTTCAAAAACCTGGTCTCGTTCACCAGCCTGTCGAAACGCAGCAATGTACCGGGCATGCGCAGCGGTTTTGTCGCAGGTGATGCCGCCATCATGAAGCAGTTTTTGCTCTATCGCACCTACCACGGCAGCGCCATGAGCCCGGTGGTGCAGGCCGCCAGCATGGCCGCCTGGCGCGACGAGCAGCACGTCATCGAAAACCGGGCCCTGTACCGCAGCAAGTTTGCCCAGGTCACGCCCCTGTTGGCCGAGGTGCTGGAGGTGGCGCTGCCGGACGCCGGCTTTTATTTGTGGGCCAAAGTGCAAGGCAATGACACCGATTTCGCCCGTGAACTGTTCAGTCTTTACAATGTAACAGTTTTGCCCGGCACTTTTCTGGCCCGCGATGGTCAGGGTGCCAACCCGGGTGCGCAGCGGATCCGCATGGCCCTGGTGACTGAGCCCGCCGAATGTGTTGAGGCCGCACAACGCATTGTCCAGTTTGTGAAATGCAGAACCTGAACTTGAACCCGAATCTGAAAGAAGCTTTTTCATGACCCAGCAACTGCAAAAAATCATCGATTGCGCGTGGGAAGACCGCGCCAATATTTCCGTCAAATCGGCCTCCAAAGAGGTCACTGAGGCGGTCGAGCACGTCATCTCCCGGCTCAACTCGGGGCTACTGCGCGTCGCCACCCGTGAGAGCGTGGGCCAATGGACCACGCACCAGTGGATCAAGAAAGCGGTGCTGCTGAGCTTTCGTCTGACCGATAACGCCCTCATGCGTGCTGGCGATCTAGCGTTTTATGACAAGGTGCCAACCAAATTTGCGCACATGGACGAAGAAGCCCTCCAGGCCACCGGCGTGCGCGTGGTGCCGCCCGCGGTGGCGCGCCGTGGCAGCTATCTGGCCAAAGGCGTGATCCTGATGCCCTCCTTCGTCAACATTGGCGCTTACGTGGACGAAGGCACCATGGTAGACACCTGGGCCGCCGTCGGGTCCTGCGCGCAGATCGGCAAGAACGTGCATTTGAGCGGCGGCGTCGGCATCGGCGGCGTACTGGAGCCGATGCAGGCCAACCCCACCATCATTGAGGACAACTGCTTTATCGGTGCCCGCTCTGAAGTGGTTGAAGGCGTCATTGTGGAAGAAAACTCGGTCATCTCGATGGGCGTCTACCTGGGTCAAAGCACCCCTATTTACGACCGCGCCAGCGACACCGTCAGCTACGGTCGAATTCCCGCCGGTTCCGTGGTCATCAGCGGTAGTTTGCCCAAAAACGGCGGCAAATACAACCTTTACGCAGCGATTATCGTCAAGCAGGTAGACGCGCAAACACGCGCCAAAACCAGCCTGAACGACTTGCTGCGCGACTGATATTTTTTTCCGGAACACAAGAACGCAAACTGGGGCTGAATCATGACAAGCAAGGGCACATCGGGCACGATGGAGCGAATTCTTCGCTTGATGAGCGAAAAAAAAGCCTCCGACGTCTATCTATCGGCCCACTCGCCCGTCCTGATCCGGATCAACGGGCAATGCGTTCCCATCAACACCCAGGTGCTGCCGCCCGATGCGCCGCTCAATTTGCTGGCCGAGATACTGCCACCCGAGCGCCTCCAGGAACTGAAAGAAACCAATGAACTGAACATGGGCTGGGGACTGGAGGGTATTGGCCGCTTTCGTATCAGCGCAATGCGCCAGCGCGGCTCTGTTGCAGTGGTGATCCGCTTCATTACCTTCGACATTCCACCGCTGGCCACGCTGCGCTTGCCCCCGATTCTGGGTCAACTGATCATGGAAAAGCGCGGGCTGTTGCTGATGGTGGGCGCCACCGGGACTGGCAAAAGCACCACGATGGCCTCGATCCTCGATTACCGCAACGAGAACGCATCCGGTCACATCCTCTCGATTGAAGATCCCATCGAATTCCTGTTCAAGAACAAGCGTTCGGTAGTCAACCAGCGCGAGGTCGGGACGGATACAAATTCGACCCAACTGGCCCTCAAGAACGCCTTGCGGCAGGCACCGGACGTGATCATGATTGGCGAAATTCGTGACCGCGACACCATGTCGGCCGCCATTGCCTACGCCCAGTCCGGTCATTTGTGTGTGGCGACCCTGCACGCCAACAACAGCTACCAGGCGCTCAACCGCGTTCTGAGTTTTTACCCGGTCGAAGTCCGCCCGACCCTGCTGGACGATCTGGCCGCCGCCATGAAAGCGATTGTGTCGCAGCGTCTTTTGTGCACCAAGACCGGGGAGCGGGTGCCCGCGGTGGAAGTCATGCTCAACACCAAACTGGTGACCGAGTTGATTGAAAAAGGTAATTTTTCGGGCGTTAAAGAGGCCATGGAAAAATCCATGGCAGAAGGCAGTCAGACCTTTGAGCAGGACATCGCCCGCCTGATTGTGCAAGGCATTGTGGAGCTCAAAGAGGGCCTGGCCAATGCCGATTCGCCAACCAATTTGCTGTGGCGCTTGCAAAACGACTTTAGCGCCCGTGCCAAACCCGAGGAGCAGCTCGAGGACCCGGACGACCAGCCGTCCTTCACCGAAATCACGCTGGACGTGAAACACTGATGACGCCAACCCTCTACCTTGCTGAACAACTGATTGCCCGCGCTTCGCTCACGCCGGATGACGCGGGCTGCCAGCACATCATTGCCGCGCGCCTCGCCCCGCTCGGCTTTGTCATTGAGACCATCGTCAGCGGGCCGGACAATTTCCGCGTCACCAATTTATGGGCAAAAAGACCTGCCGCCCCCGCCACACAATCGGCTGCTGCTACTGAATTGATCGTGTTTGCCGGTCACACAGATGTTGTGCCGACCGGCCCGCTGGACCAGTGGCAGAGCGACCCGTTCACGCCCTCGCAGCGCGACGGCAAGTTGTATGGCCGGGGGAGTAGCGACATGAAAACCTCGCTGGCGGCGTTTGTCGTCGCCGTCGAAGAGTTTGTGGCAGCCCAGCCTGACACCGCCTTGTCGATTGGCTTTTTGCTCACCAGCGACGAAGAAGGCCCCGCCACCGATGGCACCGTCATCGTTTGCGATTTGCTAAAACAACGGGGTGAACGTCTCGATTACTGCATCGTCGGTGAACCCACCTCGCTGGAGCACAGCGGCGACATGATCAAGAACGGCCGCCGCGGCACCCTAAGCGGACGGCTCACCGTCAAAGGCGTGCAGGGCCATATCGCCTATCCTCATCTGGCCAAAAATCCGATCCATCGGGTCGCGCCTGCCCTGGCAGAACTCGTGGGCATTGAGTGGGACCAGGGCAACGAATTTTTTCCTCCCACCTCTTGGCAAATCAGCAACATCCATGGCGGCACCGGCGCCAGCAATGTAATTCCGGGCGCAGTGGTGATTGACTTCAATTTCCGCTTTTGCACCGAGTCCACGCCCGAAGCCCTGCAAAGCCGGCTGCAAGCGGTATTGCAAGCGCACGCACTTGACTTTGAAGTGACCTGGACCATTGGCGGCCTGCCCTTTCTCACCACCCCAGGGACGCTGGTCGATGCGGTGCGCGCCGCTATCAAGGGGGAGACCGGCATTGACACCGTGCTGTCCACCACCGGTGGTACCAGCGACGGCCGCTTCATCGCCAGCATCTGCCCGCAGGTGATCGAGTTGGGACCGCCCAACGCCACCATCCACCAAATTGACGAGCACATCGAAATAGCCGACATCGAACCGCTCAAAAACATCTACCGGCGCGTGTTGGAAAATTTGAACGCCCGGCTGCGCGCATGAGCATTCTGGAACTGATCGAAACGGGTGCCCAGCAGCTCAGTGCGGCAGGTGTGGCGTTTGGCCACGGCACCAGCAACGCCTTTGACGAAGCAGCGTGGCTTGTTTTGTGGCAACTCGGCTTGCCGCTCGATACGGCGCTAGACAACCTCACCTCAGCGGCCCATCGGGCGGTCAGCCCCGAGCAACAGGTGCAAGTGGCGGCAATCATTGCCCTGCGCATCAAGTCCCGCAAACCCGCCGCCTACCTGACGCACGAAGCCTGGCTGCAGGGCGTCGCATTTTACGTCGACGAGCGCGCCATCGTCCCGCGCTCACTCATTGCCGAGTTACTGGTCGAAGGCGGCATTGACTACTGGCTCACCGAATCGACCCGGCGCGTGCTCGACCTGTGCACCGGCAACGGCAGTCTGGCGGTGCTGGCCGCCATGACCTACCCCGAGGTCAACGTGGACGCCTCCGACATTTCAGCCGACGCGCTGGCGGTGGCGCGCATCAACATCAATAAGCACGGCTTGCAAGAGCGCATCAAGCTGCTGACGGGCGACGCACTGGCGGGCGTCAACGGCCCCTACGACCTGATCTTGTGCAACCCACCCTACGTCAATGCCCAAAGCATGGTTGCCTTGCCGCCCGAATACCAGGCCGAACCGGCGCTGGCGCTGAATGGGAACGCAAAAGGCGGAAGCGACGGCATGGACTTCATTCGTCAACTCCTGAACGATGCGCCGCAGCACATGAGCAAACACGGCGTGCTGGTGCTGGAAGTCGGCAACGAACGCGCGCACTTTGAAGCCGCCTTCCCCGACCTGGAGGCAGTCTGGCTGGAAACCAGTGCCGGTGAATACCAGGTGCTGCTGCTGACCCGCGAGGCGCTGGCCCAATACACGTCACTTAACCGTTCGCCCTGAGCTTGTCGAAGGGTCATCACAGTGCGAATAGGCTTCGACAAGCTCAGCCCGAACGGTGTGGTAGAGCTTAAATGACCAGCATTGGCGCTAGCCCAGATCACTCAGGGATAACGGTGTTAAATGAACTGTATTTTTTTAGAAACCTTCAAACAAATCAATTCCCGTGATAACTCTTAAAAACGTCACCCTGCGCCGCAGCGCCAAGCTGCTGCTCGACGGTGCCTCCGTCACCCTCAACCCGGGTGAAAAAGTCGGTCTGGTGGGACGCAACGGGGCCGGCAAGTCCTCGCTTTTTGCCCTGTTCAACGGCACGCTGCACGAAGACGCGGGCGAGTATTACATCCCGACCCAATGGCGCATGGGCCAAGTGTCACAAGACATGCCGGAGACCGAGCAAAATGCCACCGACTTTGTGGTAGACGGCGACACCGCGCTGCTGGCCGCGCAACAGGAAGTGACTGCGTCTGAAGCCACCGACGACTACGACCGCATGGCGCACGCCTACATGGCACTACAGGACGCCGGTGCGCACGACGCGCCCGCCCGCGCCCAAGCGCTTATTTTGGGCCTTGGTTTCAAAACCACCGAGTTGAGCAACCCGGTCAACAGCTTCTCGGGTGGCTGGCGCATGCGCCTGCAACTGGCGCGTGCCTTGATGTGCCCGTCCGACCTGCTGCTGCTGGACGAACCCACCAACCACCTGGATCTGGACGCGCTGGTGTGGCTCGAAGCCTGGCTCAAAAAGTACGAAGGCACCATCGTCGTCATCAGCCACGACCGCGAGTTTCTGGACGCCGTGACCAACGTCACTCTGCACATCGATGCTGCAAAATTAGTGCGCTACGGCGGCAACTACAGCAAGTTCGAGGACATGCGCGCCGAGCAGATGACGCTTCAGCAAAACGCCTTTTCCAAGCAACAGGACAAAATTGCCCACCTGCAAAAGTTCATCGCCCGCTTCAAGGCCAAGGCCAGCAAGGCCAAGCAGGCGCAAAGCCGGGTCAAGGCGCTGGACCGCATGGAAAAAATCGCACCGCTGCTGGCGGACGCTGACTTCACCTTCGAATTCAAAGAGCCCGCCAACCTGCCCAACCCGATGCTGTCGATGCAGGGCGTGAACTTTGGCTACCCGCCACCTGAAGACGCCGCGCCGGGCACGCCGCCCACCGTGATCGTGCAAAATGTCAGCCGCTCGGTGCTGGCCGGCCAGCGCATCGGCATTCTGGGCGCCAACGGGCAAGGCAAATCCACCGTGGTAAAGACCATCGCACGCGCCCTCAAACCGATAGGCGGCGAGATCACCGAGGGCAAGGGCCTGAACATTGGTTACTTCGCCCAGCAGGAGCTCGACGTGCTACGCCCGCTTGATACCCCGCTGGAGCACATGATTCGTCTGGTGAAAGATATGACTGCCGCCGGAAAAATTGCCGGCCAGGCCACGCGCGAACAAGACCTGCGCAGTTTTCTGGGCACCTTCAACTTCGGCAGCGACATGGTCAAGCAGGCCGTCGGCAGCATGAGTGGTGGCGAAAAAGCGCGCCTGGTGCTGTGCATGATTGTGTGGCAACGCCCGAACCTGCTGCTGTTGGACGAACCCACCAACCACCTCGATTTGGCCACGCGCGAGGCGCTCTCCATGGCGCTGAACGAGTTTGAAGGCACCGTCATGCTGGTCAGCCACGACCGGGCCTTGCTGCGCGCCGTGTGCGACGAGTTCTGGATGGTCTCGCGCGGCGGCGTAGCCCCGTTTGACGGCGACCTGGACGACTACCAGCGCTACCTGCTTGACGAAGCCAAACGCCAGCGCGAAGCCATCAAGGAGGCCAGCAGCAACTCCGCCAAAGCCGAACGAAAAGCTCAGCAGGCCGAGGCCACAACGGCTGCGCAAGCTGCATCGACCTCGAAGCACAAGCCGAAGTCCGCACCATCGGGTGCAGCCCGCTCGCTCAAACGCACGCTGGAAGAGGTAGAGGCGCGCATGGCCGTGCTCAACCTGGAGGGCGCGGCACTGGAAGCCCACCTGTGCAAGTCCCCGCCCCCGGCAGAAATTGCCGAACTCGGAAAGCGCCTGAAAATCGTCAACGATGAACTGCAAACCCTGGAAGACCAGTGGTTGACCGTATCAGAAGAAACTTGAACAGCTCGCGCTTGAACAATTTCCAGAATCCGTGATTCAAGTCATTCTGGCGTGCTCCCCTGGGGCTCGTCAGGCCGCGACGCTGTCCTTGACGCCAGCCGCAGCGTCTGTGTAGTCCTGGACCTGGTCGAAATTCAGGTACTGGTAGATTTTGTCACTGGCCGCCGTCAGCACGCCCATATCAACCATGTATTCTGCTTTAGTGGGGATGCGCCCCAGTTTGGAACAGATGGCTGCCAGTTCGGCGCTGCCCAGGTACACGTTGGCGTTTTTACCCAGGCGATTGGGAAAATTTCGCGTCGAGGTCGAGAACACAGTGGCACCCTCTTTGACCTGCGCCTGGTTGCCCATGCACAGGCTGCAGCCGGGCATTTCCATGCGCGCACCGGCGGCGCCCAAGACACCGTAATGGCCTTCTTCTGTCAGTTGCCTGGCGTCCATCTTGGTCGGTGGCGCCATCCACAGCTTGACCGGGATATCGCGCTTATTCTCCAACAGCTTGCTGGCGGCGCGGAAGTGGCCGATGTTGGTCATGCAGCTGCCGATAAAGACTTCATCGATCTTGGCACCGGCGACTTCAGACAGTGTTTTCACATCGTCCGGATCGTTCGGGCAGGCGACGATGGGTTCATGAATGTCCGCCAGATCGATCTCGATCACGGCCGCATAGTCGGCATCGGCGTCGCGTTCCAGCAACTGCGGATCGGCCAGCCAGGCCTGCATCGCCTTGATGCGGCGTTGGATGGTGCGCACGTCGGAATAACCGGTGGCAATCATCCATTTCAGCATCGTGATGTTGCTGGTGATGTACTCTTGAACAGGTTCTTTGTTCAGGTGCACGGTGCAGCCACCGGCGCTGCGCTCGGCTGACGCGTCGCTCAGCTCGAACGCCTGTTCCACCTTGAGATCAGGCAGGCCTTCAATTTCCAGAATACGGCCCGAGAAAATGTTTTTCTTGCCTTGTTTGGCCACGGTCAGCAAGCCCGCTTTGATGGCATACAGAGGAATGGCGTTGACCAGATCGCGCAGCGTCACACCGGGCTGCAACTTGCCTTTGAACCGCACCAGCACGCTCTCTGGCATGTCCAGCGGCATGACGCCGGTGGCGGCACCAAAGGCCACCAGGCCGGAACCGGCGGGGAAGCTGATGCCGATCGGGAAGCGGGTGTGGCTGTCGCCGCCGGTGCCCACGGTATCGGGCAGCAACATGCGGTTGAGCCATGAATGAATGATGCCGTCACCCGGGCGCAGCGAGATACCACCCCGGTTGTTGATGAACTCAGGCAGTTCATGGTGCATCTTCACATCCACCAGCTTCGGATAGGCGGCGGTGTGGCAGAATGACTGCATCACCAGATCGGCACTGAAGCCCAGGCAGGCCAGATCTTTGAGCTCGTCGCGGGTCATCGGGCCGGTGGTGTCCTGCGAACCCACGCTGCTCATCCGGGGCTCACAGTAGGTACCGGGGCGAACGCCCTGCTGCTGGCCGGCGACCAGCGGCAAACCACAAGCACGGCCGACCATTTTTTGCGCCAGCGTGAAACCTTTTTTGGTATCCACCGGGCTCTGCGGCAGACGGAACAGTGTGCTCACGGGTAGCCCCAAGGCCTCGCGCGCCTTGGCGGTCAGGCCACGGCCAATAATCAGCGGAATGCGACCACCGGCGCGCACTTCGTCAAACAGCACCTCACTCTTGACTTTGAACTCGGCAATGACCTTGCCGTCTTTGAGCGCTTGGCCGTCATAGGGACGCAGTTCCACCACGTCGCCCATGTTCATCTGGCTGACGTCCAGTTCGATCGGCAAGGCGCCAGAGTCTTCCATGGTGTTGTAGAAAATCGGCGCAATTTTTCCGCCCAGGCAGACGCCACCAAAACGCTTGTTCGGCACATAGGGAATGTCTTGGCCCGTGAACCACAGCACCGAGTTGGTGGCGGACTTACGCGAGGAACCGGTACCCACCACATCGCCGACGTAGGCCACGAGGTAGCCCTTGGCTTTGAGCTTGTCAATGAATTTGACAGGTCCGCGCTTGCCGTCTTCCTCGGGTGTGACACCGGGACGTGCATTTTTGTGCATCGCCAGCGCATGCAAGGGGATGTCGGGGCGGCTGAAGGCGTCAGGCGCCGGGGACAGGTCATCGGTATTGATCTCACCTTCGACTTTGAAAACGGTGAGCGTGATCGACTGCGGCACCTCAGAGCGGCTGGTAAACCACTCGGCATCGGCCCAGCTTTGCAGCACCGCTTTGGCTTGCGCGTTTCCCCTGTCGGCTTTTTCCTTGACATCATGGAACTGATCGAACATCAACAAGGTCTTCTTCAGCCCATTTGCCGCCACCTGCGCGACCACGGCGTCGTCGAGCAAATCCACCAGTGGGCTGATGTTGTAGCCACCCAGCATGGTGCCCAGCAGTTGCGTGGCTTTTTCGCGCGAGATCAGCGCGCACTTCTGCGTGCCATGCGCCACCGCCGCCAGGTAACTGGCCTTGACCTTGGCGGCATCGTCCACACCGGCGGGCACGCGGTAGGTGATCAGGTCCACCAGTGTGGTTTCTTCACCTGGGGGTGGATTTTTCAGCAGCTCGATGAGTTCGCCGGTCTGCTTGGCAGACAGGGGTAAGGGGGGAATGCCGAGGATGGCGCGCTCGGCGACGTGGGCACGGTAAGTTTGCAACATGGTGAATTCCTTTTCAATTAATAAAAATGGCTCCAGTCCTGATGAAATGAACTCAATAGGCTGTCTATTTCGGAGCAAGCTCAGGGGGCGCATCGAGCAGGCTGGGAGCTGGATTCCTGATCAGCATCTCGGCCACCACGGCCTGTTCCGGACTCATGCACTCATCCGCCAGCCGCTGCCCGAGCTTCTGATTCATCAGCATCGACTTGTTGGCCAATTGAAGCCATACAGCCCCGGCCCGACGGTCTTCCAGCCGAATCGCGCCAGTGCTGGTTTCAACCGGGAACACGCGGTATTTCTGCTGTCTGATCTGCAAATCGAAATAACCCGGCGCTTTGGCGTCTGCCATCAGGGTGACAAAAGCGCCCAGCTCGCATGGCAACTTGCCCTGGTACACCCGCTCTGCAATGGCCAGTTCGGCCGGCGTCAAGGCGGCTTCCGCGGCCATGATGCCGGACGCCATTTGACTGGCCGTGGTTTTGATTTCGATCCGGCTGGCGCTCGGGCGTTTGGCCTTGCTGCCCACTTTGGCAGGCGTCTGCGCCAGCAATGCAACGGGCAGCGTGAACAGGAAGACAGCTACAAGAAGTTCTTTCATTACTCTCATCCTCAGTCAGTGGCGTTGCGGAAAAAAATAAGCCCGGGCTTGCGCGGGAAGATGCCGACCAGTCTGGTGTGCCCGCTCCAGCACCTGCCAAAAATAACGGTAACTGGCACGGTCATGCAATTTTCCGGCAAAAGAAATCGGCGCCCAGTCGGCCTCCCCGGCAGCGATCATGATATTCGTCGCCAGCTCAATCTCGTGAGCCCCGGGTGCGAAGGCCTCCAAAATGGGCCTGATCTGACCCGGGTGAATACTCCACATTCGGGTATAGCCCAAGGTACGGGAAGCCCATGTAGCAGCGGCCAGCACCGTAGCCATGTTGCCGATTTCAGTAACCACACAATGGGCGGGCACTTTGCCATGCGCATGACAGGCCGACGCGATTTCCAGCTTGGCCCGAAGCACCAGCGGATGGGTAAATTGGTCCAGTCCATCGCTATCCTGGCCGACATGGACAGCCATCGCGCTGGCGGGAATCGCGCCACCGTGGCTTGATACAAAGTCCATCAGCCCAAAGCTGATTGACTGCACCCGGGGGTGCGCCGCAATCTCGAAGGCGCGGTGAACAGAGGCCGGCGACTCAATCAGCACATGCAGGGGCAAAGTGTGCGTTCGCCCGGACCTGGACGCCGCCTGGTCCACCAGCCGCGCCGCCCGATCGACGTCTGCCACCGTTTCTACTTTCGGGATCATCAGGTGGCACAAGGCAGTTGCCGCGCCACCGACGATGATGTCCACGTCCTGCTCGAACGCCGGATGGTCCACCGGATGCACCCGCACCGCGACCCGGGGCGCACTGCCAAATACTACACTTTTAATAGATTTTTGCGATTGATTGGCGAGGGCTGCAACCATATTGGCATGGTCTTTTTCAGCGCCAACCGGGGCCCCGTCCTCACAGTCGAGTGTGACGTCGAAGACACAGGCACCGAACTCTTGCGACATTTCAGCCTGCAGCGCCAGGCTCTTAATCATCCGCGCCTCCACGCCGCTATAGTGGTCGCACACCGGCAAAAGCGCCGTGCCCTTGGCACCAACGAGAACTTCGCGCGGATGTTTCATAAAGTAGCAATCGCAATCAGGCCGTAGCGAGCGGCTCGCGGGCTAGGTGCAGATGGTGGGCAACCGTGATGCACTTGCGGTGCATGCGGATTGGCCGACAGGCCCCGCAACAACGCCCCCGAGTCGCGCAGTAGGTTCACAGGAGGTGGGCGACGCCGGCCTGTTCGTCCAGCAACTCCTTCAAGGTCTTGTTGATGCAAGCTTGGCTGAACTCGTCAATCGCCAGACCTTCGACCAGCTTGTACTCGCCGTCTGCGCAGGTAACGGGGACGCCGAACATCAGGTCCTTCGGAATGCCATACTGGCCATTCGACGGAATGCCCATGGTGACCCATTTGCCCTGCGTGCCCAGGGCCCAGTCACGCATGTGGTCAATGGCGGCATTGGCGGCCGAGGCAGCGGAGGACAGGCCCCGCGCCTCAATGATGGCGGCACCGCGCTTGCCCACGGTGGGCAGGAACACATTGGCGTTCCAATCCTGGTCGTTGATCCTCTTGGCCACGCTTTCGCCCTTGATTGTGGCAAAGCGGTAGTCGGCGTACATGGTGGGTGAATGGTTGCCCCACACGCACAGTTTCTCAATGTCAGCCACGGCCTTGCCGGTCTTGGCCGCGATCTGGGACAGGGCGCGATTGTGGTCCAGGCGCAGCATGGCGGTGAAGTTCTTGCGCGGCAGGTCGGGCGCGCTCTTCATGGCGATGTAGGCATTGGTATTGGCGGGGTTGCCGACCACCAGCACCTTGACCTTGCGGCTGGCAACTGCATTAAGTGCTTTGCCCTGGGCCGTGAAGATGGCGCCGTTGACGGCCAGCAACTCGGCACGTTCCATGCCGGGGCCGCGCGGACGGGAGCCCACGAGCAGCGCATAGTCGGTGTCCTTGAATGCGGTCATCGGGTCACCATGGGCTTCCATGCCGACGAGGAGCGGGAAAGCGCAGTCCTGGAGTTCCATCATCACGCCCTTGAGCGCCTTCTGGGCTTTCTCGTCGGGGATTTCCAACAGTTGAAGAATGACGGGCTGGTCCTTACCCAGCATCTCGCCGGAGGCGATGCGAAACAGCAGGGCGTAACCGATTTGACCTGCGGCGCCGGTAACGGCTACGCGAACGGGTTTTTTGCTCATGGTGAGAACTCCAGAAATGTTGTGAAACGAGTGCGGGGGTTGCTCAAACGGCTTGCCTGAGCTCCACAAAACGAAGTTTCAGAGGAGACTAACTTGTACTCAAGTTATGTCGTAACTAAAATGCACCTCAAGTTTACTCTGGAAAACCCTGAATCGTCAATTTGTCTTATGTCTTATATAAGATATAATCAGGCTTGTTCCCGACACTTGCGTGGGAGCCATCATCTATGGCACAAATACCCGTCCCTTCAACCGAAAACGCCTCCACAAGCATCGACAGCGGTACGTCTATGACAGCCGCGTTCAGCCCCCTGTACCTGCAGATCAAGGGTCTTATATTGAACAGCCTGCGTTTGAGCGAGTGGAAACCGGGTGAGGCGATTCCCAGTGAAATAGAGCTGGCCACACGCTTTCATGTCAGTCAGGGCACGGTCCGCAAGGCCATCGATGAACTCGCCGCCGAGAATCTGCTGGTGCGTCGGCAAGGCAAGGGCACCTTTGTCGCCACCCATGCCGCGCAGCATGTGCAGTTTCGCTTCTTGAAGCTGGTACCCGACAGCGGTACTCCGGGCAGCGAAGGCCCGGCCCAGCGCGACATTGTGGCGTGCCGCCGCGCCCGCGCCAGCGCCGACGTTGCACGCGCGCTGGCCTTGCGCACCGGCGACGCCGTGCTGCAAGCGCGCCGCGTGTTGAGTTTTGCCGGCACACCCACCATTCTGGAGGACATCTGGCTACCCGCCGCCCCGTTCAAAGGCCTGACCGCTGAACGACTGGCCAACTACCACGGCCCGACGTACGCATTATTTGAGACCGAGTTTAATGTGCGCATGGTGCGTGCCGAGGAAAAAATACGCGCAGAACCAGCCACCGACGGGCGTGAAATTCTATTAAAAGTAGCACATGGCACACCTTTGCTGAGCGTGGAGCGCATCGCCTACACCTACAAAGACATCCCCATGGAGCTGCGTCGCGGCTACTACCGCACCGACACGCACCATTACCACAACACCTTGAGCTAAAGCGATGGCTTACAAAGGCAACAAGTCATCACTAGGTCGAGGCTTTTTGCGCCGCGTGAAACCCCACCATCCCGCCCCAGATGCTTTTCTTGCAGCTTACATTCGAAAACCCGATGAGTTGCAGCACGCCGGACAATTCTTCCGGGGTATAGAAATGCTGGATTGCATCGCTGAAATATCCACTGCATCCTCGGGATGCCTCGGTCGATCCGAAGATCAGCGATGTCATGAAAACGGAAACGCGCAAGAAACGCAGATAGAACCATTCGACAATAGGGTTGGTCGGCTTGAGCATGTCACAGTGATAGAAGGATCCGCCCGGCTTGAGCACGCGAAGAATCTCGGGCAGCACTTTGTCCAGTTGCAGATGACGCGATGCGGCCTGCAGCGTGATCACATCGAATGAGCTGTCCGGAAAGGGCAGTTCGTGAACATCGTGAATGATGCTGGCTATGTGCAGACCGTTTCTTTCCGCCCTGCGCTGCCCCTCTTCCTGCATTTCCTTGCTGCGGTCAATGGCGGTAACGGAAATGCCTGACTCTTTTTTCAGCAGCCTGACCCCCACATCATTGGTTCCCGCGCAGACATCGAGAACCTGGTAGTGCGGACGCAGTGCTATCGTTCTCACGAACTGCCAGACCCATAGCTCCCACAAACCCAAACTCGCGACGATGTTTCCCGGACGATAATAGCGCGGAACATCCTTAAAAACCTTGGGTACCAGATGCGACCACACATTCGAAAAAAGCGTGCGACGATATTCTTCTCTTTGTTCGAATGTCCCCCAGGTCACCGAAGAAGCTACATCGTCTTCCATTGGCAATACTCCTTAATTGATGCGGCATTCTAATAGATAGGTTATGTCATTTTTACGTGTTGTTGACATCGCCAAAGATGGATGCTGCATTGCAATAGAATGGGGCAACCTGCTTTTGCTGGTTTCGAAGCAGTTACTTAAAACACAGGAAGCCAAGCATGTCAGAATTAGCAAAAACCGTAGCAAAAAAGCGTCCCGAGTTCCGCAACATCAACGCGTTCAAAGATCTTCCAAGCTACCGGTGGCCGCTTGCCTCCATGGTATCGGGGATGCACCGCGCCAGCGGTGCAATCATGGTTTTACTGATGCCCTTCATTATCTGGATGTTTGACACCTCGGTCAGTTCGGAAATTTCCTTTTCACGCTTCACATCAGCGTTCAGTGCGGGTCTGGGTTTTGTGCCGGGATGGTTCGTGAAGCTGGTCGCATTGGGACTGATTTGGGCCTACTTGCACCACTTTATTGCGGGTCTGCGCCACGTCTGGATGGAGACCACCCACACGGTGAGCAAAGAATCGGGATTCAAGTCGGCCTTGCTGACCCTGGTGCTGAGCCTGAGCCTGAGCGCTGTACTTGGCGCCAAGCTGTTCGGCTTTTATTGAACCCAAAGCGGGTTGCGGATCAACAAGTCTTCACTTCATTAGGGATTAACCATGCCTGTTAACTATGGCTCCAAGCGTCTGGTCGTTGGCGCTCACTATGGACTTCGCGATTGGCTCAGCCAACTCGTTACCGGCGTTCTGATGGCCCTGTTTACGCTGATCGTACTGGCCCAACTGATTTTCACCAAAGGCACTATTGGCTACGACCAGTGGGCTGGCATTTTTTCAACTCAGTGGATGAAGGTGCTGACCTTCACCGTCATCATCGCCCTGCTCTACCACGCCTGGGTGGGCATTCGCGAAATCTTGATGGACTACGCAAAACCGATGTCGATTCGCCTGTCCTTGCAGGTCTTCTTCATCGTATGGCTGGTCGGATGTGCCGGCTGGGCTGTTCAAGTCTTGTGGCGTCTTTGAACCCACTTCACTTCCGAGGCTGAAATTTCATGACATATTCTGTACCCAAACGAAAATTTGACGTGGTCATTGTGGGGGCCGGTGGCTCTGGCATGCGCGCCTCCCTGCAGTTGGCGAATGCAGGACTCAACGTCGCAGTGCTCTCCAAGGTGTTTCCCACCCGTTCGCACACGGTGGCGGCGCAAGGCGGCATTGGCGCTTCATTGGGCAATATGTCCGAAGACAACTGGCACTATCACTTCTACGACACGGTCAAAGGTTCCGACTGGCTTGGCGACCAGGATGCGATTGAATTCATGTGCCGCGAAGCGCCCAATGTCGTGTACGACCTGGAACACATGGGCATGCCCTTTGACCGCAACCCCGACGGTACGATTTACCAGCGCCCCTTCGGCGGTCACACCGCCAACTACGGCGAAAAACCGGTGCAGCGCGCCTGCGCCGCCGCCGACCGCACCGGCCACGCCATGCTGCACACGCTGTACCAGCAAAACGTCAAAGAAAAGACCAGCTTCTTTGTCGAGTGGCTGGCGCTGGACCTGATCCGTGATGCCGCTGGCGACGTGGTCGGCGTGACCGCACTGGAAATGGAAACCGGTGAGGTGCATATTTTTGAGGCCAAAACCACGCTGCTCGCCACTGGCGGCGCCGGCCGCATTTATGCGGCATCGACCAACGCCTTCATCAACACCGGCGACGGCCTGGGCATGGCGGCACGCGCCGGCATTCCACTGGAAGACATGGAGTTCTGGCAGTTCCACCCCACTGGCGTGCATGGCGCTGGCGTGCTGCTGACCGAGGGCTGCCGTGGCGAAGGCGCCATTTTGCGCAACAGCCATGGCGAGCGTTTCATGGAGCGCTATGCACCGGCCTACAAGGATCTGGCCCCGCGTGACTATGTGTCGCGCTGTATGGACCAGGAAATCAAGGAAGGCCGCGGCTGTGGACCCAACAAGGACTACATCAACCTCGACATGACCCACCTCGGTGCTGACACCATCATGAAGCGCCTGCCGTCGGTGTTCGAGATCGCTCATAACTTTGCCAACGTCGACATCACCAAAGAGCCGATTCCCGTCGTGCCCACTATTCATTACCAGATGGGCGGCATCCCGACCAATATCCACGGCCAGGTGGTGACGCAGAACGCCGACAACCAGAGCGAGGTCGTCAATGGCCTGTATGCGGTGGGTGAATGCGCCTGTGTCAGCGTGCACGGGGCGAACCGGTTAGGCACCAATTCATTGCTGGACCTGCTGGTGTTTGGCCGCGCTGCCGGCAAGCACATTGTTGAATTCAACAAAACCAGTACCCCACACAAACCCCTGCCGGATGATGCCGCCGATGCCACCCTGGCCCGCATTGCCCGCTTGGACAGCGCCACTGACGGCGCCTATGCACAAGATGTAGCCGACGAGATCCGCGCCGCGATGCAGCAATATGCGGGCGTGTTCCGCACCCAGGCGCTCATGGATGTCGGCGTCACGAAAATTGCCGAATTGCGCGAACGTGTCAAAACCATCAACCTGAAAGACAAATCCAAAATCTTCAACACAGCACGTATCGAGGCGCTGGAAGTTGAAAACCTGATTGAAGTTGCACAGGCCACGATGGTGTCTGCCGCTGCCCGCCATGAAAGTCGCGGTGCGCATTCGGTCAATGACTACGCCGACAGCGCCGAGCATCCCAATGGCCGCAACGACACCGATTGGCACAAGCACACGCTGTGGTACAGCGACGGCAACCGTCTGGCCTACAAGCCGGTGCAGATGAAGCCGCTGACGGTGGCGTCGGTGCCGCTGACAGTGCGCACTTTCTGATAACTTGCGGGATAGATCTTCAGATCTGTCCCCAACTGATTAAGTCCCTGAGAGCCCAACATGTCAAAACGTACATTCAAGATCTACCGCTACGACCCTGATACCGACGCCAAGCCCTACATGCAGACCATCCAAGCTGAACTCGACGGCAGCGAGCGCATGTTGCTGGACGCGTTGATGAAGCTCAAGGCGCACGACCCCAGCATTAGTTTTCGTCGTTCATGCCGCGAAGGGGTTTGCGGCTCGGACGCGATGAACATCAATGGCAAAAACGGCCTGGCCTGCGTGACCAACATGCGCACACTGAAGGACCCGATCGTTCTGAAGCCACTGCCGGGCCTGCCAGTGGTGCGGGATCTGATCGTCGACATGACGCAGTTCTTCAAGCAGTACAACTCGATCAAACCGTATTTGATCAACGACACCATGCCGCCCGAGAAGGAGCGCTTGCAAAGCCCTGAAGAACGAGATGAGCTCAACGGCCTGTACGAGTGCATCCTGTGCGCAGCCTGCTCCACAAGCTGCCCCAGCTTCTGGTGGAATCCGGACAAGTTCGTCGGCCCGGCGGGTCTGTTGCAGGCGTATCGCTTTCTCGCGGACAGCCGCGATCAAGCCACCGCCGAACGCCTGGATAACCTGGAAGACCCTTACCGCCTGTTCCGTTGCCACTCCATCATGAATTGTGTGGACGTATGTCCCAAGAGTCTCAATCCGACCAAGGCGATTGGCAAAATCAAGGAAATGATGGTTCGGCGAACAGTTTGATGAAATCCGTGACCAAGCAAATGAGTGACCGGCTGGTTAATGATCGTGAACTGAGCAAACTTAAGTGGCGTTGTCGAAGGGGTTTGCTGGAGAACGATCTTTTCATCGAGCGCTTTTTCAAGCGCTTCGAGGCCCGCCTGACGCTCAGACAATCCCAGGCGCTTTCGGTATTGATGGATCTCGGGGACAACGACTTGCTGGATCTGCACCTGGCAAGAAAATCTCTTGCGCAACTGAATCCCGAACTCGACCGTGATGATATCCGGGAAGTATTGAGTATGTTAAAAGAAACCGTCAAAGGACCAGAAAATGAAATTAGCTGACAACAAAGCCACCCTGTCATTCAGTAACGGCAGCCCCAGCATCGACCTGCCGGTGTACCAAGGCAGCGTTGGCCCGGATGTCGTGGACATCCGCAAGCTGTACGCACAAACCGGCATGTTCACTTACGATCCGGGCTTTATGTCCACGGCGTCCTGCCAGTCAGCCATCACTTACATTGATGGCGACAAAGGCGAGTTGTTGTACCGCGGCTACCCGATCGAGCAGTTGGCGACCCAATGCGACTTCATGGAAACCTGTCATCTGCTGCTGTACGGCAATCTGCCGGATGCCAGCGCCAAGGCCAAATTCACCTCGCGCGTGACCCACCACACCATGGTGAACGAGCAGATGCAGTTTTTCCTGCGTGGCTTTCGCCGTGATGCTCATCCGATGGCCATCCTGACCGGCCTGGTGGGCGCCCTGTCCGCTTTTTATCACGACAGTACCGACATCAGCAACCCGGAACACCGCGACATCTCGGCCATCCGGCTGATTGCCAAAATGCCGACCCTGGTCGCCATGGCGTACAAGTACAGCGCTGGCCAGCCTTACATGTACCCCAAGAACCACCTCAGCTACGCGGGCAACTTCCTGCACATGATGTTTGCCACACCGTGCGAAGACTATGTGGTGAACCCGGTGATTGAGCACGCCCTGGACCGCATCTTCGTGCTGCACGCTGACCACGAGCAGAACGCTTCAACCTCTACCGTGCGCCTGTGCGGATCGTCTGGCACTAACCCGTTTGCCGCCATTGCGGCCGGTGTGGCTTGCCTGTGGGGTCCGGCTCATGGCGGCGCCAACGAGGCCTGTCTGACCATGCTCGAAGACATTCAGAAAATGGGTGGCATTGCCAAGGTTGGCCATTTCATGGAGCAGGTCAAGGACAAAAATTCCGGCGTCAAGCTGATGGGTTTTGGACACCGCGTGTACAAAAACTACGATCCACGCGCCAAGCTGATGCAGGAAACCTGCAAGGAAGTTCTGGCCGCGCTCGGACTGGAAAATGACCCCTTGTTCAAGCTGGCGATGGCGCTGGAAAAAATCGCACTGGAAGACGACTATTTTGTGTCGCGCAAGCTCTACCCGAACGTCGATTTCTACTCCGGCATTGTGCAGCGCGCCATTGGCATTCCGGTCAGCCTGTTCACGGCCATTTTCGCGCTGGCGCGCACCGTGGGCTGGATTGCGCAACTCAACGAAATGATTGGTGACCCGGAGTACAAGATTGGCCGTCCGCGCCAACTGTTCACCGGTTCTGTCGAACGCGATGTGCTGCCAATTTCCCAACGCTGATACCGTGGCATTTGAAGCGCATTACCAAGGAAAACCGATATGGGCCGCATAAACACGCAAGCGCACGCACGCACGCTGTACGACAAACTCTGGGACGAACACGTCGTCCACACGGAAGAAGACGGCACGGCCATCCTGTACATAGACCGCCATCTGGTGCACGAAGTCACCAGTCCGCAAGCCTTTGAGGGCCTGCGCCAGGCGGGCCGCAAGGTCTGGCGCATCAGCTCCATCGTCGCCACCGCCGACCACAACACGCCGACGACCGGCTGGGAACTCGGCTACGACGGCATCACCGACCTGGTAAGCAAGGAACAGATCACGACGCTGGACAGCAATATCCAGGAGTTCGGCGCAGCGGCCTACTTCCCCTTCCTGTCCAGGCGCCAGGGCATTGTGCATGTGATCGGTCCCGAGACTGGCGCCACGCTGCCCGGCATGACGGTGGTTTGCGGCGACTCGCACACTTCGACCCACGGCGCCTTTGGCGCGCTGGCCCACGGTATTGGGACCAGCGAAGTCGAGCACGTGCTGGCCACCCAGACCTTGCTGGCCAAAAAAGCCAAGAACATGCTCGTCGAGGTTGACGGCGCGCTGGCACCGGGTCTGACCGGCAAGGACATCGTGCTGGCCATCATCGGCAAGATCGGCACGGCAGGAGGCTCCGGCTACACGATTGAATTCGGCGGCTCGGCGATCCGCGCGCTCAGCATGGAAGCGCGCATGACAGTCTGCAACATGGCGATCGAAGCCGGCGCCCGCGCCGGCCTGGTGGCGGTGGATCAGAAGACCATAGCCTACGTCAAGGGTCGCCTGCTGGCACCAGGAACCGACCCCCAAACCGGCCGCTTTGTGGGGGGCGCCGAATGGGACCAGGCGGTCCAGTACTGGCAAACACTGCAGTCCGACGCCGATGCGAAGTTTGATACCGTCGTTCAGCTCGATGCCAGCCGGATCGCTCCGCAAGTCACCTGGGGCACCTCGCCCGAGATGGTGCTGACTATCAATGATGTGGTGCCCGATCCAGACAAGGAAAAAGACGCAGGCAAACGCGACGCCATCGAGCGTGCGCTCATCTACATGGGCCTGCAGCCGGGCAAGGCGATCAAGGACATCATGATCGACAAGGTCTTCATCGGCTCCTGCACCAACAGCCGCATCGAGGACATGCGCGAAGCGGCTGCCATCATCCAGAAAATCGGGAAAAAAGTTGCCCGCAACGTCAAGCTCGCGCTGGTCGTGCCCGGTTCGGGCCTGGTCAAGGAACAGGCCGAGCGCGAAGGTCTGGACAAGATTTTCACGGCGGCAGGCTTTGAATGGCGCGAGCCTGGCTGCTCGATGTGCCTGGCCATGAACGCCGACCGGCTGGAGCCGGGCGAACGCTGCGCTTCCACCAGCAACCGCAACTTTGAAGGCCGACAGGGCGCCGGAGGCCGCACCCATCTGGTGAGTCCGGCCATGGCGGCCGCGGCGGCCGTGCACGGTCATTTCGTCGATATTTGCAAGTTTTCCTAAACCCACTCCTCAGGAGAAAAACCCATGAAAAAGAACACCACCCTGCTCGCACTGTCACTTGTTTCAATTGCTTTTTTCCTGGCCGGATGCGCCACAGCCAAGGGATTTGGACAGGACTTGCAAAAGGTAGGCGAGAAGATCGAAGAAAAAGTGAATCAAAAACAATGAAACCATTCACCTCGCACCAAGGCCTCGTGGCGCCGATGGACCGCGAGAACGTCGACACCGACGCGATCGTCCCCAAGCAGTTCCTCAAGTCCATCCACAAGACCGGCTTTGGCCCCAACCTGTTTGACGCCTGGCGCTACCTCGATCCCGGCTTTCCCGGCCAGGACCCGGCGACGCGTCGGCCCAACCCGGACTTCGTGCTGAACCAGCCGCGCTACAAGGGCGCGTCCATCCTGCTGGCGCGCAAGAACTTCGGATGCGGTTCCTCGCGCGAGCATGCACCCTGGGCGCTGGACCAATACGGTTTTCGCGCCATCATCGCGCCGAGCTACGCCGACATCTTTTTCAACAACAGCTTCAAGAACGGCCTGCTTCCCATCGTACTGAGCGAAGCTCAGGTTGGCCATCTGTTTGACGAGGCGCTGGCCTTCCCGGGCTACCAGCTCACGATTGACCTTGAGCGACAGATCATCATCAAGCCGCAGGGCGAAGAAATTGCGTTCGGTGTACAGGCCTTCAAAAAATTCTGCCTGCTCGGCGGTTATGACGACATCAGCCTGACCTTGCAACAGGCGGACAAGATCAAGAGCTTTGAAGCCGAACGTCTGGTGCAGAAGCCCTGGCTGGCCCACACCCAGCTCGGTTAATCGGATTTTTTTGTTAGTTGCGGCCCAGCCGCATTGTCCACGGATGCTTTGTCATGAAAATTGCAGTGTTGCCAGGTGACGGCATCGGTACCGAAATTGTGGCGGAAGCGGTCAAGGTTTTGAACGCACTCGACTTGAAATTCGAGATGGAAACCGCCCTGGTCGGCGGTGCCGCCTACGAGGCGTATGGCCACCCGCTGCCGGACGCCACACTCAAACTGGCCAAAGAGGCGGACGCCGTGCTGTTTGGCGCGGTGGGCGACTGGAAATACGACAAGCTTGATCGCCCGCTGCGTCCCGAGCAGGCGATTCTGGGTTTGCGCAAAAATCTGGGGCTGTTCGCCAACTTCCGTCCTGCCATCTGCTATGAGCAACTGGTGGGCGCATCGAGCCTGAAACCCGAACTGATTGCCGGCCTCGATATCCTGATCATTCGTGAGTTGACAGGCGACATCTATTTCGGCCAGCCGCGTGGCCGCCGCATCGCAACTGACGGGCACTTCCCCGGCGCCGAGGAAGCGTTTGACACCATGCGCTACTCACGTCCCGAGATTGAACGCATTGCCCACGTCGCTTTCCAGGCCGCGCGCAAACGAGCCAAGCGCGTGACCAGCGTGGACAAGGCCAACGTGCTGGAGACCTTCCAGTTCTGGAAAGACGTGGTGTCTGAGGTCGGCAAGGAATACCCTGACGTGGAACTCGACCACATGTACGTCGACAACGCCGCCATGCAGTTGGTGCGTACGCCCAAAAAATTTGACGTGCTGGTCACCGGCAATATGTTCGGCGACATTCTGAGCGACGCGGCCGCCATGCTCACCGGCTCCATCGGCATGTTGCCCTCGGCGTCGCTGAACGCCAGCAATCAGGGCCTGTACGAACCCAGCCACGGCAGCGCGCCGGACATCGCGGGCAAAGGCATCGCCAACCCGCTGGCGACCATTCTGAGTACCGCCATGATGCTGCGGTTTAGCCTGGACCAGCCGGAAGCAGCCGCGCGAATCGAAAAAGCGGTCGACCAGGTGCTGCGCCAGGGTTTGCGTACACCAGATATTTACAGCGCAGGCACGACCCGGGTTGGCACCGTACAAATGGGCGACGCGGTGGTCAAGGCTTTGTAAGGGCCGCCACCCCTTCCTCTGAACTATCTAAAATGGCAACATGATGAAAATTGGCAACCTCGTAGGACTCGTGGGCTGGCGCGGCATGGTGGGTTCCGTGTTGATGGATCGCATGCAGTCCGAAGGCGATTTCGACCTGATCGAACCCGTCTTCTTCTCCACCTCCAACGCGGGCGGCAAGGCTCCGGCCCAGGCCAGGAACGAAACCACCCTGAAAGACGCGTTCGACATTAACGCGCTCAAAAAGTGCGATGTCATCATCACCGCTCAAGGCGGCGACTACACCTCGGAAGTCTTCCCCAAGCTTCGCGCGGCCGGATGGGCGGGCTATTGGATCGACGCCGCGAAGACGCTGCGCATGCACGACGACGCGGTCATCATCCTCGACCCGGTCAATCTGCCGGTGATCAAGGCCGCGCTGGCCCGCGGCGCGAAGGACTACATCGGCGGCAACTGCACCGTGAGTTGCATGCTGATGGGCGTGGGGGCGCTGTTCAAGGCCGACCTCGTCGAGTGGCTGACCTGCACCACCTACCAGGCGGCCAGCGGTGGCGGTGCGCAGCACATGCGCGAGTTGCTGGCGCAGTACGGCACGCTGCATGAATCAGTCCGTGTCTTGCTCGATGATCCGAACAGCGCGATCCTCGAAATCGACCGGCAGATTGCCGCAACGCAACGAGCGATGCCGGCCGAGGCGAGCGCGAATTTCGGTGTGCCGCTGGGCGGCAGCCTGATCCCCTGGATCGACAGCGACCGTGGCGACGGCACCAGCCTCGAAGAGTGGAAGGGCGGCGCCGAAACGAACAAGATCCTCGGTCGCGGCCCAGCCTTCGGTTCGCTCGCCACACCGATTGACTCGATCTGCGTGCGCGTCGGCGCGATGCGCTGCCACAGCCAGGCGCTGACCTTCAAGCTCAAGCGTGACGTGCCGCTGGCCGACATCGAGGCCCTGATCGCGGCCGACAACGCCTGGGTCAAGGTGGTGCCGAACACGCGCGACGCGACGGTGCGAGACCTGACGCCGGTGGCCGTGACCGGCACGATGAACATCCCCGTCGGCCGCCTGCGCAAGCTGGCCATGGGCCCGGAATACGTCGGTGCGTTCACCATCGGTGACCAGCTTTTGTGGGGTGCCGCAGAGCCGCTGCGCCGCATGTTGCGCATTTTGCTGGCTGCCTGAACCGGGCGTCCACCAGGTCGAAACATGCATGCCAACGATTCAAAGTTAAAAGCGCTCTTAGCTTGTCGGCCTAAATCATTGATGTTATGGTACTTTTCAAGTTTTGAGTGCCGCAACATTTGTTCGCATAATAAGACCTATTTTCCAGCCGTCCGAACATCGGAGTCCACAAATTGATTGCTAAGTCACATCGCTGGCAAAAAACCGCCATGGCCGCTGCGGCTGCCGCGCTCTTCAGCCTTTGGGGAGCGAATGCGGTGGCGCTTTCGCTGGGTCGCATCACGGTCCAGTCCGCCCTCGGAGAGCCTTTGCGTGCGGAAATAGACGTTCCAGATATCAATGTTGAAGAGGCCTCCTCGCTGAAGGCGTCAGTTGCTTTGCCGGAAGCATTCCGGGCCGCTGGACTGGAATACAACCCAGCGATGTCAGGCCTGCAAGCCACCCTTCAGAGACGCGTAGACGGCCGTGCCTATATCCGCTTAAGGAGCGACCGGGCCATCAACGATCCGTTCGTTGACATGATTATCGAGGTCAGTTGGGCATCGGGTCGCATTGTTCGCGACTACACCCTATTGTTTGACCCGCCAAGCCTGCGACCAGCGGCACCCGCCGCACCAAGCCCTGCGCAGGTCCCGGCCCCTTCATCCGTCAGCCGTACTGCTGCGCCCGCGTCGGTCCCGTCAGCAGCGCCAGCGCTGACAGTGACGCAACCTGCAGAGCCCCGCAAGAGTACCGCTAAAACTGCCACCCGCCCCGCCGTGACCAAGGCACCCCGTAATGGAACCGGGCAAGTGAGCGTCAAGTCCGGCGACACGGCCAGCAAAATAGCTGCTGCGACAAAACCAGCCAATGTGTCCCTGGACCAGATGCTGGTGGCCTTGCTGCGCGCCAACCCGGCTGCGTTCATGGGCGATAACGTCAACCGCGTCAAGGCCGGTTCGGTCATGAACGTCCCCACGGCGGAGCAAGCCGGGGCCACCCCAGCGGAGGAGGCAACTCAGATCATTGTTGCGCAAAGCAAGGATTTCAATGATTTCCGCAGAAAACTTGCCGGCAGCGCGCCAAGCAGTCCGGTTGCAGCAGCCGAACGCCAAGCCAGCGGGCGTGTGCAAGCCACGGTTGAAGACAAGAAACCCGCCACGACGGCGCCCGACAAACTGACCCTGTCCAAAGGGGCCATCCAGGGCATACCTGCTGAAGACCAGTTAGCCAAAGAGCGCAGTGCAAAAGAGGCTGACAGCCGGGCTGCTGAAATCGCCAAAAACATCAGTGATCTTGGTAAGTTGGGGGCAGCATCGAGCGCCGTTGCACCTGGCCCGGCGCCCTCACCACCGGCAAGTGCGGCAACAGCCGCACCCAACCCCGCCGCATCAGCGGTGGCGAAACGTCCAGTAGCTGTTCCGGTACCGCCACCCGAGCCCGGTCTGGTCGATGAAATGATCGAGAATCCCTTGGTCCCAGCGGGCGCCATCGGCTTGATCGCCCTCTTAGCGGGTTTTGGACTCTATCGAATCAGGCAACGCAGGAACGCCTCCCAAGGCGACAGTGTCTTCCTGGAAAGCCGTTTGCGGCCCGACTCCTTCTTGGCTGCCAGTAGTGGGCAGCGTGTCGATACCAATGACAGTGTCACCGGTTTCTTCATGGCAGACACACCCAGCCAGCTTGACGCTGTAGACGACGTCGACCCAGTCGCCGAAGCCGATGTCTACCTCGTCCATGGCCGTGATTTGCAGGCTGAGGAAATCCTGAAGGAGGCCCTGCGTAGCAACCCCGGACGTGTCGCGATCCATCAAAAGTTGCTTGAGATTTTCGCCAAGCGGCGTGACGCCCAGGGCTTTGAGGCTATTGCCACACTGGCCTTCAAAGTGACCCACGGCGATGGGTTGGACTGGGACCGCATTTGCGAACTTGGCCTGAGCATTGAGCCAGGCAATGCTTTGTACCAGCCAGGCGGGCAACCCAACAATCCGGATGGCACGCCATCACTTCCGGCCCCCCTGGCAACCCAAGCCATTGCGCCCCAGTCCAGCGGGTCGGTGGACCTGGATATGGATCTCAACTTTTCGCTCGATGAAGAGCCCACTAGCGTCATCACAAAGACAAGCGCCAGCAACCCAGAATCAGCACCCTCTGTCATCGCCATGGACGTCGGATTGGTCACTGAAGCGATTGAGCCTTTTGAGACACCCCAGCCAGCAGTCATGACAGATGCGGTCGAATTCTCCTTGCCCAAGCTGGAAGTCGCAGGCGACGACCTGACCTCGCCTTCTGTCGGCAGCGAGGACCTCAAGCAGCCGGTGGCCACCCGTATTGGCGCTACGAATCCGGCACTTTTGGACATTTCGGAGCCCAAGGCACTGCCAGCGCTAGATTTTGGCATGCTCGAGTTTGACCTTGGATCCCTGTCGCTTGATTTGGGGGACGAACCCAAGGCGGACACCACTGCCTCCCCAAGCGCGCACGAAGATCCGCTGGCAACCAAGCTGGCACTGGCGCAAGAGTTCAGTGCCATTGGTGACAACGATGGTGCGCGGGCACTGATAGAAGAAGTCATCGCGGAAGCGTCGGGCGACATGAAAATCAAGGCGCAACGTGCCCTGAGCAATCTTTGACGACAGCGATATGAACTCACCGTGAGATTGGCACTCGGAATCAGCTACAACGGGCAAGCCTACCAAGGTTGGCAAAGCCAGTTATCCGGCCAGACCGTGCAGGACCAACTCGAATTGGCGTTGCGCCAGTTCACCGCGCAAAGGGTTTCAACCCTGTGCGCAGGCCGAACCGATTCAGGCGTGCACGGCCTGATGCAGGTGGTCCATTTCGACACCCGGCTTGAGCGCACCCCTTCTTCCTGGGTACGTGGCACCAACTCCTTTTTGCCGCGCGACATTGCGGTGGAATGGGCGCAGGCGGTACCGGATGAATTTCATTGCCGCGCCAGCGCGCTGTCACGCCGCTACGCCTACATTTTGCTGGAGTCACCGGTGCGCCCGAGTGTGGACGCTGGCCGTGTCGGCTGGGCCTTCCGGCCGCTCGACATGGACGCGATGCAGCAGGCCGCGCAGCACCTCCTCGGCGAGCACGACTTCAGCTCATTTCGGGCCTCCGCCTGCCAGGCCTTGTCACCGGTCAAGATACTTCAGCGCGTGGCTATTTCGCGGCGCGGCGCTTACTGGCGGTTTGAGTTTGAGGCCACCGCGTTTCTGCACCATATGATTCGCAACATCATGGGCTGCCTGATTGCGGTGGGCCAAGGCAAACACCCGCCCGACTGGGTGCGGGGCGTGCTACTTGAGCGCAACCGGGACGCCGCAGCGCCGACGTTTTCACCCCACGGGCTTTATTTTCTGGGTCCTCGCTACGCCCCTCATTGGGGCTTGCCGGATCGCACGCCTGCGTATGATGGGCTGCCATGAACCAGAAATCTCGTCAATCGCCAACGTTCGGCACCACCAGCGTCGCGCCAAGCGCGGGGACCATCAGAACCCGCATCAAGATTTGCGGCCTGACGCGTGAAGCGGATGTGGATGCTGCCGTAACCGCCGGCGCCGACGCCGTGGGCTTTGTGCTGTACCAAAAGAGTCCGCGCTATGTCTCTCCCGAAAGGGCCGCTGAGCTGGCTCGGAGATTGCCACCTTTTGTCACGCCGGTGCTGCTGTTCGTCAATGAGACCGCTACTAAAATAATGGCTGCCTGCGAAGGTATTGCGGGGGCTGCCGTCCAATTTCATGGTGAAGAAACGCCTGAGCAATGCCTGATTGCCACGCACCAGGGTGCGCGGCCATTTTTGCGGGCGGCACGCATCCCGCTGGGTGACGCTGGTCGCCACTTCGATCTCGTAAAATACGCGCAAGATTATTCAAAGGCCCAAGCCATTTTGCTCGACGCGCATGTTGACGGCTATGGTGGCGGTGGGCAAGCATTCAATTGGTCACTGCTTCCTCCCAACGTCAACGCTCACCTCGTCTTGAGTGGTGGGCTGAACGCTGCCAACGTAACTGAGGCCATCTTGCAGCTACGGCCACGCTGTAGAACACTGGCCGTTGATGTCAGCTCGGGGGTGGAGCTGTCCGGACCAGGAACCCAAGGCATCAAGGACCCCAAAAAAATCAATCAATTTGTTGCCGCCGTTCGCGCTGCTGACAAGCTCTGTCCTCAACTGATCCATCATGAATCAATACCAACAACCTGACCCGACCGGTCACTTTGGCATTTATGGCGGCAGCTTCGTCTCCGAAACGCTGACGCACGCCATCAACGAGCTCAAAGCCGCCTATGCCCGGTACCAGTTTGACCCGGCGTTCGTCACCGAATTCAACTACGAGTTGACCCATTTCGTTGGCCGCCCTTCTCCCATCTACCATGCCGATCGCATCAGCCGTGAGCAGGGTGGCGCGCAGATTTTTCTCAAACGCGAAGATCTGAACCACACCGGCGCCCACAAAATCAACAACACCATCGGCCAGGCCATGCTGGCCAAACGCATGGGCAAGCCGCGCGTGATTGCCGAGACCGGCGCCGGTCAGCACGGCGTGGCCACCGCCACTATCTGCGCACGTTACGGACTGGAATGTGTGGTCTACATGGGCAGCGAAGACGTCAAACGCCAAAGCCCCAATGTTTACCGCATGAAGCTGCTGGGCGCCACCGTGGTACCGGTAGAGAGCGGCAGCAAGACGCTGAAAGACGCGCTGAACGAGGCCATGCGCGACTGGGTCGCCAACGTGGACAACACCTTCTACATCATCGGCACGGTGGCGGGGCCGCACCCCTACCCGATGATGGTGCGCGACTTCCAGAGCGTCATCGGCACCGAGTGCCTGCAGCAGATGCCCGAGATGCTGCAACGCCAGGGCTGCAAGACCTCGCAGCCCGATGCCGTCGTCGCCTGCGTCGGAGGCGGCAGCAACGCGATGGGTATTTTTTACCCTTACATCCAACATGAAAACACACGCCTGATTGGTGTCGAAGCAGCAGGCGAAGGCATGGACAGTGGCCGCCATTCGGCTTCTTTACAGCGCGGCAGCCCGGGCGTGCTGCACGGCAACCGCACCTATGTGCTACAGGACGACAATGGGCAGGTCACAGAAACGCACAGCATCAGCGCCGGGCTGGACTACCCCGGCGTCGGCCCGGAGCACGCCTTTCTCAAGGACATCGGCCGCGCCGAATACGTGGGTATCACCGATAAAGAAGCGCTTGAGGCGTTTCACTACCTGTGCCGTACCGAAGGCATCATTCCCGCATTGGAATCAAGTCACGCTGTGGCCTACGCCATCAAGCTGGCCAAAACCATGCAGCCCGAGCAGTCGATTCTGGTCAATCTGTCAGGCCGGGGCGACAAGGACATTGGCACGGTGGCGGACCTGAGCCACGCCGATTTTTATTGCCGCCCCAGTTGCAAAGGCCAAACCGTGAAGGGGGCGCAATGAGCCGCATCGCCGCCACTTTCGCCAACCTGAAAGCCCAAGGCCGCAAGGCGCTGATTCCCTACGTGACAGCCGGTTTTCCGTTTGCCGACATCACGCCCGAGTTGATGCACGCTTTTGTTGCGGGGGGCGCCGATGTGATTGAGTTGGGCGTGCCCTTTTCTGACCCCAGCGCCGACGGCCCGGTCATTCAAAAGGCCGGTGACAAGGCGCTCGCCCTGGGCATCGGCATGGTCCAGGTGCTGGACATGGTGCGCGCCTTTCGCACCCAGGATACAAGCACACCGGTGGTGCTGATGGGCTACGCCAACCCGGTGGAACGCTACAACCAGAAGCATGAGCGCCGCCATGGCAAGAGCGCCTTTGTGGCGGATGCCGCCGCCGCTGGCGTGGACGGCGTATTGATCGTCGATTACCCGCCAGAGGAGTGCGAAGGCTTTGCCGCCGAACTCAAAAGTCAGGGCCTGGACCTGATTTTTTTACTGGCACCGACCAGTACCGACGAGCGAATGCAGCAGGTGTCCGCTGTGGCCAGCGGCTATGTCTATTACGTCTCGCTCAAGGGCGTCACGGGTGCAGGCACGCTGGACACCGCAGCCGTCGAGGCCATGCTGCCACGCATTCGCCGCCATGTGAGCGTGCCGGTCGGCGTCGGTTTTGGCATCCGGGACGCTGCCACCGCACGCACCCTCGGCAAAGTGGCCGATGCGGTGGTGATTGGCAGCAAAATCATCCAGTTGATCGACGAACAGCCCAGAGACCAAGCGGCCCCGGTCGCCCAGAATTTCCTGCGGGAAATCCGGACCGCTTTGGATTCATAATCTAAACCGAATGATTTGTGGGAAAGACCGCATCCTGAAGGCTTGCGGGACAGACCGTAGTTACACGAAGTGAACAAGCTCTGTCCTCAACTAAACTGCAACCTTGCGGGACAGACCGCAGCTACGCGAAGCGAGCCAGCTCTGTCCCCAACCATTTAGGAATCCCCATGAGCTGGCTCGAAAAACTGCTTCCCCCCAAAATTCAACAAACCAACCCGACCGACCGGCGCAGCGTGCCGGGGGGGCTGTGGATCAAATGTCCCAGTTGCGAAACCGTGCTCTACAAAACGGATCTGGAGCAAAACCAGAACGTCTGCCCTACCTGCAGCCACCACCATCGGATCGGTGCTCGGGCGCGGCTCAATGTGTTTCTGGACAACGAGGGGCGCTTCGAGATCGGGCAGGAGGTGCTGCCGGTTGACGCGCTCAAGTTCAAGGACAGCCGCAAGTACCCCGAGCGTTTAAAAGAAGCACTGGAAAATACCGGCGAGACGGACGCACTGGTGGTGATGGGTGGCACGGTGCACGGCATCGGCCTCGTGGCCGCCTGCTTTGAATTTGAGTTCATGGGTGGCAGCATGGGCTCGGTGGTGGGTGAGCGTTTTGTGCGCGGGGTGCATACCGCGATCGAACAGAAAGTGCCTTTTGTCTGCTTCACCTCCACCGGCGGCGCGCGCATGCAGGAGGGCCTGCTGAGCCTGATGCAAATGGCCAAAACCAATGCCTCGCTCACCCGTCTGGCAAAGAAGGGCTTGCCTTACATCAGCGTGTTGACTGACCCCACCATGGGGGGGGTGAGCGCCGGCTTTGCGTTTTTGGGCGACGTGGTGATTGCCGAGCCCAAGGCACTCATTGGTTTTGCCGGCCCGCGGGTGATTGAATCCACCGTGCGGGTGACCTTGCCTGAAGGCTTTCAACGCGCCGAGTTTTTGCAAACGAAAGGCGCCATCGATTTTATTTGCGACCGCCGGGAACTGCGCAAAACCGTGGCCCATACGCTGGCCATGCTACAGCGCCAACCGGCTGACGCGGTGATCTGAGTGGCGCGATTGACTGAGCATGCTGGTCAATTCAGACTTTTTCTGACCTTGACCCATGCAGTCGGTGATTTGACCCAAGTCCATGGTGTCCAATGTTCGCAGGGGTTTGGACATTATTCTTGCAACTGCACCACAGTTGACCAAACGAGAGCGGTGGACAGCGCTGGTGCGCTATATTGTCGAAAAAATCATCGCAACAAAACCAAAAAATTACGTTCAGCCAGCGCTGATGCCGTCAAACTTCTCGCAACCGCTCATCCCGGCAATGGGGTAATTGAGGAATTTAGGATGATCGGACTTCCCTCAAGATTCAGTGGAAATCAACAACTAGGTCGACTTCAGGACCGACCATCCCGATTCAATGTGCTTGCGCATCGCGAGCATGGTTGCCGACGCATCACCCGTCGTAAGTGTACGCAGAATTTCGTCATGCTCCATAATGGCATCCTTGCCGCGGCCTTCTGCGGCATTGATCAGGTCGAAGGGATAGCGCGCCCAAAGGATCTGCACGAAATGCAAGGTCTGCGGCATCCCCGCGATGTCGTACATCCGGCGATGGAAGCGGTAGTTGACACCGCGCGCGGTTGCTTTTTCGCCGGTCTCGAACGCTGTTGCGAATTCTTCCGCCAGTGATCGAAGCTCGGAGATGTCTTGCGAAGTGGCCTTCTCCACCGCCCCACGCACCAGTTGTACCTCGAGCAGCAGGCGCAGAGTCAGAATCTCTCCGGAGGCGGACGCGTCGAATGGAACCACGCGAGCACCACGGTACGAGTCTCCGCTGACATAGCCCTCGGCCGCCAGCAGTTTCAATGCTTCACGCACCGGCGTGATGCTCAAATGCAGATGCTCGGCGATCTCCGCCTGCTTCAGACGGGACCCGCGCGGGTACACCCCGGAGATAATTCGCTCGCGCAGATAGTCAGCGACCTGCTCTTCTTTTGTTCGATAGTCCATCTGCTAGGTAGTCCATCTGCGGCAGCCTGACTGGCCGTGCCGGGCCGTTAGTAATTCCCGGGTTGATCTCGAAATCAACTGGCCGCCCTGTTATGCCTCCTCGTTGGCGATCACCGATCAAACAAGTCAGCCCCCTGCCGGATTCTAAGCGATGCCATCTACCACGGCAATGATGTGTCGCGCCCGATCCACGACTGGTTTGTCGATCATTTTGCCATCAACCGCGGTCGCGGCACCACCGCTGGCCTCGAACGCAGCGAGTACGCGATGCGCCCATTCCACCTCTTCAGGCGAAGGCAGAAAAGCGGCGTTGACCGCGGCCACCTGGCTCGGATGAATACAAAGCTTGCCGCCGTACCCGAGCTGGCGTGAACGCAAACCGTCCGCGCGCATCTGATCCGCGTCACTGAAGTTCACACTCACGCCGTCGATAGGTGCTACCAGCCCGGCATGACAGGACTCCAGCACGATCTGCGTGCGGATGGCCGTCATCGCCTCGCCCTCATCCACGATCCCGCTTTCAGCAGCAAAGTCCACGCTGCCGAAGGCGATGCGTTCTAGGCCGCGCACGGCGGCCATCTGCCGCACCCCGATGTAGCCGCCTACCGTCTCCAGCAGCGCGATGATTCTGCGTCCGGGCAGTGCTGCGTGGGTCGTGCGTGCCAGCGACTCCTCATCAGCCTTCGGGAGCATCACGCCCGCGCCCGGCGCCGACTGGAGCATCCTCATGTCGTCCTCGTACCACTCGGTCTGTGCTGCGTTGATACGCACAAAGGCTTGGCGGCCGCTTGCAAGCCATGCCGCGACCGCATCGCGCGCCTGCGCCTTGGCAGCAGGCGCGACGGCGTCCTCCAGGTCCAGAATCACTTCATGGGTGCCGCTGGCCACCGCCTTGTCGAAACGATCCGGCCGGTGGCCCGGTACAAAAAGGAAACTGCGTGCGATGCGGCTCATACGTGCCTCACTCGAAAACGACTTCTTCCGACGTGGTGATGCGGCAAAAACGCTGCAGTCCCTTGACCGCGTTCTCGTGTTCCTCGGTCGACAACCCGCAGCAGGCGTCTTCCAGCACCACCATCTCATAGTCACGGTCGTGGCCTTCGCGCACGGTGGCCTGCACCACCGCGTTGGTGGAAATGCCGGAGCAGTAGATCCGGCGGATACCGTGGGCGCGCAGGATGGCCTCCAGGCTGGTGCTGTAAAACGGGCTCACGCGATGCTTGACGATGTCGAAGTCACCCGGCTGCTGGCCCAGGTCCGGATGCACCTCCGTGCCCCAGGTGTCGAGCTTGAAAATCCCATTCTTGCGGGCGCCGGAGAAGATCGGCGAATTGGGCGGGCATTCGCGATAGTCCGGCGAGAAGCCGACCCGCACGTAGCCGATGTGCAGGCCGGCGGCACGTGCCTTGTCCACGGCCCGGCGTGTGTTCTCCAGAACGCGACGGGTGCGCACCTGCTCACCGTAAGCCGCCTTGCCGTTCGGTCCGTCTACATGGACCAGGTCGTTCATCATGTCCAGCACCAGGTAGATGGCATCCTTCATGAAACATTCCTTTCGTTCGTTCGATGGGTGCGCGCTTGCCGCTCGCTCACAGTATGATTTCTCGGGCTTCGAGGTCTGCGCGCTGCGCCGAGCTCAGGCCCAGTAACTCGCCAAAAACGTAGTTCTCGTCTTCGCCAAGCGCCGGGGTCAGCCTGCGAATGCCGACGTCCTTGGTGCGACCGAACCGCGCCGGAGCACCCACGGCCAGCCGTTGCGGGATGCCGGGTGCGCTCACCTTGGTCAATACCTCACGGGCATGCAGATGCTCATCCGAGGCAATGTCCTGCATGTTCCATGAGACGTGGGCACTAATGCCTGCCTGCTGCAGACGTGTGGCCGTGGCATCCGCCTCGCTGTGCGCAAGCCATTGCGTCACCAACTGATCCAGGTCCTGGCTGTGGCGCAGCCGCCCTTGTGTCGTGGCAAAGCGCGAATCCTCGCAGACCTCCCCCAATACCCGCGCCAGCGTCTGCCATTCGGCATCGTTGCGGATGGCCAGTGTGAGCCAACGGTCGGCTTGGGACGTCGCGTACACACCGTGCGGCGCCATGCCGAGGTCGCCATTGCCGGGTCGCACCGGCGTGATGCCGACGCTGGCCTGGACCAAAGCCTCGCCGATCATGGCCGAGGCGACTTCTCGCGCGGCCAGATCGACGTGCTGCGCCTGCCCGGTGCGTCGGCGCTGATGCAAGGCAGCCATCGTGGCCACTGCAGCGTGCAAGCCCGCGGTGTGGTCCATCACATGGCGTATCTCCACCGGCGGGCCGTCGCTGTAGCCTGTCATCCAGCCCAGGCCGCCCCATGCGCCAAACAGGGGCGCGTAGCCGGAGAAGTGCGAATCAGGGCCGGTCTGGCCACATGACGACAGGGATAGCATGACGATATCCGGCTTGCTTTCGCGCAGTTCGTCGAAACCCAGGCCTAGGCGTTTCATCACCCCAGCCCTGAAGCTCTCGGCAGCGATGTCCGAGATGGACACCAGCCGCTTGGCCAGCGCAACCGCCTCGGGCTGCTTGAGGTTTAGCCTGACAGACAACTTGTTGGCTGACACCTGATCAAATGTCGCCGCTGACATGCGGCCATAGACGGCATGCGGCTTGCGAAACGCGTCGGGCCGCGTCTTGCTTTCGATCTTGATGCACTCCGCACCCAGCTGCGACAGCAGGTGCGTGCAGAAGGGACCGGCGGCATGGATGGTGAAGTCGGCGATGCGCACGCCGGCCAGCGGGGCTTGGGCGCGGCTCATGCTTGCACCTCCTTCGCCAACTCGTTCAGCGCTGGCACCCGAGCGCCGCCTTGCAGCGGCGTGCAGCGGAACTGGAACGGCGCCAGCAACATATCGACCTGTTTGCCACTCTCGAGCGTAACCGGGGCAAACAGCCCGCGCGCGCGCTCGTGCTCGCCCTGCACCACCTCGACCGGCGTGCGGTACTTGCCCGCCGGCACACCCAGCTCCTGTGCACGTGTCACGATTTCCTCCACCGGGTGTTTTGCCATCCACTCGCGGATGTGGCGATTGATCTCGTCGCCGCGGCGACTGCGCTCCAGCGGGTCGCGCAGCGCCTCGTCTTGGGCCCACTCAGGGTGACCCAGCACCTCCACCAGCGAATTCCACTGGCGATCCTCCAGCGTGAGCAGCTCGATAAAGCCGTCGCTCGTCTCAAACACACCGCCGTAGCGGAAACTTCGTGTCGTGCGATGTTCGAGCGAGCCGTCACCCAGGCGCTGCAAGGCGAAGGCGCCGACTGCGAGCACCGCGTCCTGTACCGAAACGTCCACATACTGGCCACCCGATACAGGCGCCGTCCACCACGCGGTGAGCGCGCTCAGCGCCGCCATGGTGCCGCCCTGATAGCCGGAAAAGTGACCGTAAATTTTCAGCGGGGGTCGGTCCGGAAAGAGCTCGTTGGACAGCCCGTTGGGCAACAGGAAGCCTTCGCCGCCTGCATGCAAAAGGTTGACTTCTTCGCCGTCCCAGTCGGCCTTCGGGCCGCTGGCACCAAAGGGCAGCACGCTCACGTGCACCAGCTTCGGGAAGCGCTCAGCGAGCGCCTGCGGCTCCACGCCCTGCACCGCACGTTGCCGCACCGGCGTGTCGTCAATGAAGATGTCGGTGCCCGCCAACTCTCGCTCCAGCACGGCACGCCCCGTTGGTGACTCCGGGTCACAAACGAGGCTGCGTTTGCCGACAGCGAGGTACGCGAAGAGCGCGCTTTCACCCGTGTCGTCCAGCAGCGGTGCCGCCTTGCGTAGCGGCGAGCCCGCGCCGGGCTCCAGCATCACGACGTGCGCACCCATGGCGGCCAGCAGCCGGCCCGCGTAAGCGGCTGCCACCGTGCGCGAACGCTCGATGACACGGCAGCCAGACAGTGGCAGCGATAGAGATTGCGACACATCGTTGGAAAGCATTTGAACTCTCTTGCCGAATTACTGATGCCTGCCGTTCAGCGGGTCACAGGGAGCTCGAGATCAATGGCGGAGCCATCGATGAAGGCGGGCAGCTTGACGTCGCGCGAGGGCAGCGCCACGGTCGCGATGCCCGGCGTGGTCACCTCCCCACGCTGGTTCTCTGCGGCGATTTCGATGTCCACGAGCCCGACATTGTCCTTGACATATGTGCGCACGACCTTGCCCTTGCAGAACGTCGTGTCGCCCATGATGTTGAAGCGACGCATTTCGGTACGCACCCGCTTGAGCACGCCTGCGTCGCCCATCCAGTTGGTGATGAGCGAGCACATCCAGGAGGAGCGCTGCGGACCGTAGTCATAGGTGCCGGGCACGCCCACTTCCTTGGCGACCGACTCGCGATGGTGGCCGATACCGGTGTATTCCACGCCGCCGCCTGCTTCCGGGTTGCGGAAGAAGTGACCCGGGTGCTTGACCGCCGCCTGCAGCACCACGCCGTGGGTGTGACCGCGACCGCAGCCGACCAGGAAACCCATGGTGTCCATCAGCGACAGCGGGCCGCGGGCAATGGTCGGCAGTTCTTCGCCGACTTGCACTTCTTCCCAGTAGCGCACATTGGCGCCGCGGATGTTCTTGGGCTCGTCCAGCACGATCTGGTCGATGCGGTCGTGCTCTTCATTGGTGTACCCGTGCTGCTCGATTTCCTTGTACTTGCCGGCGTCGCGGGCGGCCTTGCGTTCGTGGCGGGTGCAGGTACCCAGACCGCGTGCCACCAGCTCGCTGCGCTGGTTGTAATAGCTCGCTTCCACGTACTGCAGCACCAGACGACCGGAGAACTTGCTTTCCTTCTCTTGGACGCCAACCACGCGCTCAATGGCGGTGATGCGGTCACCCGGACGAATGTGGCGGAAGATTTCCCAGTCGTTACCGGCATAGAAGCCGTGTACGCCCGGCAGGCCCCAGCGGGTGCGACCCAGCCAGCCGAAGGCCATGGGGAACATCGGGTGGCCGACCATGCTGCCGTAACGGGTGGCGGCGCCGTAGCCGATGTCCCTGTACAGGGGGTTCAGGTCGCCGATGCCGTTGCACCAATTGCGCAGCGTGTCTGCAGTGGCGTCCTGCAGGTAGGGGCCTTCCGGTCGCAGATGCAGACCTATCATCGCCCGTGCGTCGGCAATCGCCTGATCGGTAATGAGGCCTTCCGCAGGCGCATTGCCCACGTCGCTCTGGGTGCTGGTGTTACTCATGTTTAAACTCCTGTTGATAAATTTAATGTGGAATGCATGATGCATTCTTTTTGGAGAAAAGTCAACGCTTGGGACGTAACTTCTTCCGTTTTGATGCTTCTTATTCGATGCGGATGTCAGCCGCCTTGATGATGCCACCCCACTTCAGCCGTTCTTCTTTCACAAACGCGCTGAGTTGGGCCGGCCCCATGAACAGTGGTTCGACGCCAATGTCCAGCATCCTGCGGCGTGTTTCGGGGTGCTGCAGTGCACGCTGGATGTGTTCGCTCATCGTCTGAACAGCCTCCGACGGCGTGCCGCGCGGGGCAAACAAGCCGTCTCATTGGGGTTGATCTTTGTGCGCAGCGCGCGCTGTCAGCGGAATGCCGCCGTTGCGGACATCGCCAGTTCGCCATCGGGACCGCGCGCCCACAGTGCGAGCGTACCGTCTTCCGCTTCGCGGCCTTCCAGGCGGAAGGCGCGATCCACGAACAGCGGGCTGACACCGCGGAAATCAAAGCGCGCCAGCGGCCGACCACCGCCATGCTCCATGGCGAACTGCTGCAACAGCGTGGCTGTCAGTGGGCCATGGACCACCAGGTTGGGGTAGCCTTCTTCTTCACGCGCATACGACTGGTCGTAATGAATTCGGTGACCGTTGAAAGTCAGTGCGGAATAGCGAAACAGCAGGGTCGTGTCGGGCTCGACACTGCGGCTCCATTGCGCCTGACCATCATACGGTTCAGGCGCCGGTGCGGGCGTTGCACCAGCGGGTGTGGCCTCGCGATAGACAATGTCCTGCTCCTCCGCGATACACTGCTTGCCCTCGCAACTGATGATGTGCTCCACAGTCACAAACCATAGCGAGCCACGCTTGCCGACCTTGTTCTCCACTTTCTGGATCCGGCTGCGTCGTGTGGCCTTGGCATCGACCGGCAGGTCGGCCAGGTAGCGCACCCGACTACCGGCCCACATACGCTTGGGCAACTCGATCGGCGGCAGGAAGCCGCCGCGTTTCGGATGCCCATCTACACCCAGGCCGCTGCGGCGAACGGCAGGGTTGAAAAAGAGCCACTGCCATCCGGGCGGCAGGGGCTGGCCCGGTTCCGGCGCGGTGTTGAGGTCGAAAGTGGCGGCCATGGCCTGCACCACAAGCGCGAGCACGCGCTCCGTGCGCTTCTCCTCGCGGCCAACCCAAGCATCGTAGGTAGCGGTCACGTTTTCTCCTTGATTTGCGATTTTTTAGTGTCAAACACTTTAGTGTCAAACACGACAGTAATCAAAATTAGCATTTACCGGGCTTGATACACAATGCATTGTATAGAATTTAAAAACCGCCAAAAATCAGGGTTTTCCCTGACAAAAAATGGTTGTTTTCAAGTTTTCGGTAGATATACAATGCATTCGTTTAATAGATATTAGTCATCATGCAACACCCTCCCCTTGCTGGAAAACGCGTCATTGAACTGGGCACCATGCTGGCGGCGCCCTTTGCCACCCACATCCTTTCCCAGCTTGGCGCGGAGGTGATCAAGGTGGAACCTCCCTCCGGCGACCCCACACGCAGTCTGGTGCGAGGCGGCCCCAGTGGCACCTTCATCGCCTACAGTCACGGCAAGAAAAGCGTGTGCATCGACCTGGGCAAGCCCGAGGGACGGGCAACCTTCCTGAAGTTGCTCGCCAGTGCCGATGCCATGGTGCACAACCTCGCGCCTAAGGCCGCGCGCAAGCTCGGCGTCACGCGCGAAAACTGCGCAGCGGTCAACCCCAATCTGATCTACTGCCACATCCGCGGCTACGCGGACGGCCCGCAGGAAGACGACCTGGCCTCCAATCCGGTGGCCGAAGCGGCCACCGGCGTGATGGAAGCCAACCGCGTCAATGGTCGGCCCAGCCGCCTTGGCCCCTCCTACCATGACCAGTTCGCCGGCGCCTATGCGGTCATCGGCATCCTCGCCTCGATGCTGCAACCCAAGGCGGGGCCAGGTGAGCGCCAGGTTGAAATCGGACTCTTCGAAACCGGCCTGCATGTGGCATCGCGCGACCTGGTGGGCGTGCAGCTCAAGACCAAATTGCTGGGCCGACCCGAGCGCGAGCCCCATGGCGAGTTCAGCATGCCCGGCTACGGCGCCTATCTCACGGCCGATGAGCGTTGGATCTATCTGCTGATCCTTAATGACGCACACTGGCTGAAATTCTGTGAAGCCATGCAGCTGCCGCAAGCGAACGACGAATCCCTAGCCACGCTGCGCCAGCGCAAGAAGGCGCGCGAACAGGTGGAGGAAATTGTGAAAGCCGCTGTTGCCGCGCACACCTTAGATGATGCCGAAGCCCGACTGAAGGCAGCCGGGGTGGGCTGCACGGAGGTGCTGCCCCTCGAGCGCGTGCTGGAGGCGCCGCAAGCGCACCAGCCCGGCAAGCTGCGAGCTGTGCGTTTCCGCGGCATGGACTTCGATGTGCCAGAATTCCCTCGGCTTGGTGCGGCAAATGACGGTATTGAGACCCTCCCGCCGGCCGTCCTGGGCGAACACACCCTGGAGGTGCTGCAGTCTGCAGGGATCAAGCCGCAGGACTGCGAAGCGCTAATCTCTTCGGGCGCGGTGGCTGTTGCAAAGCCGGACAGCTTTGCATGGGCTGCGGTTCGTGCCGGGACCTGAGTGCACATACCCTGGAGCATCCATGACCTGCAGCGTTCAGCTCGAAAAGCTCCATCATCGCCAAATCGACCTGCGGTTCTTTCGGCGCTCTGACGGGCTCTACGAGATGGAAGGTCGTCTCGTGGATAAAAAGAGCCACCCCTTCCGACGGGCGTTGGCAGGCGACGACCTGCCACCCGGCGTGCCAGTCCACGACATCGTTGTGCGCCTCGTCATAGACGAGTCCCTGCTGGTGCATGACGCGCTTGCCTTGATGCAGGCAACGCCATTCGCAACATGCCGCGGCGCGGTGAACACATTGGCCCCCCTCAAGGGGCTACGTATTGGCGCAGGCTGGAACAAACGGGTGCGCGAACTCCTCGGAGGAGCCGCATCTTGCACACACATCGTCGAGCTGCTCGGGCCGATGGCCACCACCGCTATCCAGGGACTGGCGCCCCAGCGGCTCGCTCAGAGGGATGACCCAGCGAACGAGGAGGAACGGCGGGCCAAGGTGGACAGCTGCTACGCATACGCAGCCGAACGCGAAGTCGTGGCGCAGCTTTGGCCTCACCTGCACCGGCCGAAGCGAAACAGCTCAAGCTAGAGCAATGTCGACTTGCGCACCTGGCACAGATTTCTATGGACTTTCAGTGGCCGAAATTTAATATTTGACGTACTATTTTTGGAAGGTAAAAAATGGAGATAAACATGTATGCTTCCCGCAAGTTGTTGAACTGGTTCTGCGTTACCGCTCTGTGGCTATCGATGGCAGGCCACGCAAGCGCGAATTACCCTGATCGGCCGATCAAAATGGTGGTGCCTGTAGCGGCCGGCGGGGGCACCGACTTCACTGCCCGTGTATTGGCCGAGAAATTGTCGGCTGCGCTCGCCCAGCCGGTGGTGGTGGAAAACCGCCCTGGTGCTTCGGGCAATATAGGCGTTCAGCAGGTGGCGCTGGCTGCCCCTGATGGCTACACGCTCGTCATGCCGATCACCTCGTTCCCGATCAATCCCAGCCTTCAGAAGCTGCCATTTGATACGGTCAAGGACTTCTCGCCTGTGGTGCTTGCCGGTACCTTGCCGCTGGTCCTGGTTGTTCACCCCAACCTGCCAGCCCGCACCGTCAGCGAGCTGATTACCTTGGTGAAGAACAAGAAAGAGTCGATCAATTTCGCGAACTCCGGTAACGGGACGACCGCGCACCTGGCGGGGGAGTTATTCAATCGCATGGCCGGCATCAGGATGGTCAGCGTGAATTACAAAGGCGGTGGCCCTGCGGTCACCGACCTGCTGGGGGGCCATGTCCAGGTGTATTTCTCCACCATTGCCGCTGTCTCGCAACACATCGAGGCAGGCCGCTTGCGTGCCTTGGCCGTGACGGGCACAACGCGAAGCCCCGAATTGCCCAACGTGCCCACGGTGGCCGAATCCGGCTTGCCCGGCTTTGATGTGACGGCCTGGTTCGGCATCTTTGCGCCAGCCCGTACGCCGCCTTCCGTGATCCAGCGCCTCAACGCCGAGCTCGTCAAGATCCTGGCGATGCCAGATGTGCGGCAAAAGCTTGCCAACCATGGCGTACAGCCTGGCGGAGGAACGTCCGAGGCGCTGGGCTCGTTCTTGATCAGCGAGATAGACAAGTGGGGCAAAGTCATTCGCGAGAGCGGCATCCGAGCTGAATAAGTTGTTAACTCTTGAGCCCCATTGGGGGGTGAGCGCCGGCTTTGCGTTTTTGGGCGACGTGGTGATTGCCGAGCCCAAGGCACTCATTGGTTTTGCCGGCCCGCGGGTGATTGAATCCACCGTGCGGGTGACCTTGCCCGAAGGCTTTCAACGCGCCGAGTTTTTGCAAATCAAAGGCGCCATCGATTTTATTTGCGACCGCCGGGAACTGCGCAAAACCGTGGCCAGCACGCTGGCCATGTTACTTCGTCAACCCGCTGACGCGGTGATCTGAGTGTCCAGAACCTCCAAGCCGTGACTCTCCGCTTGTCTCAAAGAGGGCGGGAACCGGCACACCAGTGCCACGGAAGACCCAAGCGATAGTCTTGAGCCTGGAGACGATAAAACACACAGACTTGCGGTAGATCAAGTAATTTGGTACCCTGATACCGTTATTATTCCAGAATCATGAATTTTTCAAGCAAAACCAGCCACACGCTTCACGAGGAGCATCGCGCCAACCTGGATCTGTTGGGCCGTGCCGAGCAGACGCTGGCGCGTGCGCCGCGTGGCGAAGGTGCACGCGCGCCCGACCTCATCAAGCTCATCGCTGCGTTGACGCGCAACCTCGAACAAGACATCGAGCGGCACTTCGGATTTGAAGAGCGCGAGCTGTTCCCGCGCATGAGCGAGGCCGGCGACGGTGCGATCGCCATGCTGCTGACCGAGGAGCACGAGGCCATTCGCGCGGTGGCCGAAGAGCTGCTGCCGCTGACGCGCGCCGCTGCCAGTGGAACGCTGGATGGGGTCGGCTGGGACGCGCTCAAACGCGGCACGCTGGAACTGGTGGAGCGCCAGGTGGCCCACATTCAGAAGGAAGAAATGGCCTTGCTGCCCATGCTGGACGATTTGCTTGATGACGAAACCGACGCCCGGCTGGCCTTCGACTACGCGGCGGGTTGACGCCGTATCTCTACAAGGAAACACTTCATGGAAACCATCGCCTTGCGAAAAATCACCATCCGCGCGCTTGCCAAAGACGATCTTGATGCCGTGGTGGCGATCGACACCGCGATTGAAGGGCACTCCCGGCGCGACTACATCGAACGCCGACTTGCCGCCGCTTTGCGTGAGCCCAGCTTGCATGCGCAGTTCGCGGCGATGCGAGGTGAGGTGCTGGTGGGCTATGTGCTGGCCCGGATACTGGTCGGCGAATTTGGTCGTCCGCAGCCGGGGCTCAGACTTGAGATGGTCGGCGTCCACGCCGATGCACGCGGCTTGGGGGTTGGTGCGCAGTTGATGCAAGTCTTGATGGCCCATGCCCGCAAGCGCGGACTGACGGAAGCGAACACGTCCGCCGCATGGAACGATCACAGCCTGTTGCGCTGGTTTGATGCCATGGGGTTCACTCTCTCTGCCGACCGCTGGCTGGATTGTCCGGTCGAAGGCGGCGCCTACCGTCCTGCTCGTGATGACGCGGTCAGTGTCCCGCCCGGCCATGGTCCGGGTCGCGAAATCGATTACGGTGCGCCTGGCAACAATGACTTCGAAAAGCTGGCACGTGACATGGCCGACGTGCAGTCCATGAAGCAGCAGGATCTACAGCAAATTGCGCGCATCGACCGCGCCATCACCGGGCGCGACCGCAGCGACTATATCCAGGGCCAACTGGCCGAGGCCATGAACGACTCGGCCATTCGCGTTTCCCTGAGCGCCCGACTGGATGGCACGATTGTGGGCTATCTCATGGCCAGGGCCGATCTGGGTGACTTTGGGCGCACCGAGCCCGCCGCCGTGATCGACACCATCGGCGTCGATCCGGAGTACGCGCACCGGGGTGTCGGCCGGGCGCTGCTGTCGCAACTGTTTGCCAACCTGGGCGCTCTGCGGGTGGAACGGGTGGAGACCATCACCGCGCCACGGGATCAGGCCTTGCTTGGTTTTCTGCTTGATGCCGGTTTCAAGCCTTCGCAGCGACTTGCCTTCACGCGACAACTCTCACCATGAACATGCCCGACGAAAGTGCGGTGCGCGATGCCCTCTGCACGGTGGATGACCCCGAGGCCGGCATGAGCATCGTCGCGTTGGGTTTGGTCTACAACGTTGCCGTATCGGGTGACGAGATCAACGTGGAGATGACGATGACCACCCCGGCCTGTCCGGTGGCTGACTCGCTGGTGGAGCAGTCCAGGGCTGCTATCGCTGCCATATCGCCACCCGAGACCAAGGTGCAGATCACCCTGGTCTGGGAGCCGATCTGGAGCCCGTCCATGATGAGCGGCGTGGCCAAAGACTTTTTTGGCTGGCCGGGCTAGCGTGGCACTCCCTGTAGCAGCATCGGACCAAGGATTGCGGCCACTGCAACGTGTGCCGCTGCTGATTCTTGGCTTTGTCGCCCTGTTTGCAGGCGCTGCCGCCGGGCTGGTTCGGATGGCCTGGCCGATGCCCGCGCTGGCCGAGTCGGTCGCAAGCCTGCATGGCCCCCTGATGGTGTGCGGTTTTTTCGGTGTAGTCATCGCGCTGGAGCGGGCGGTGGCATTGTCGCGTCTGTGGGCCTACTTGGGGCCACTGGCAGCCGGGCTGGGCACGCTACTGGCGCTGGCCGGTGCGCTGCAATGGGCAGCCTGGTTTTATGTGCTGGGGGGCTTGGTGCTGCTGGGCGCGTCGCTCGACGTGTTTCGTCGCCAAAGCGCCTTGTTCACCCTGACCCTGGTACTCGGTGCACTGACATGGACGGTGGGCAGCGTCTTGTGGGCTGTCGGCATGGCGGTGCATCAGGTGGTGCCGTGGTGGATCGCCTTTCTGGTCTTGACGATTGCGGGTGAGCGTCTGGAACTCTCACGGTTCATGCCCCCTTCTGCGGTCGCCACGCGGGTCTTCGCCGGTATTTTGGGCGCCATCGTGCTCGGGCTGCTGGCGGCTCAGACGAGTTGGGGTATCACGGTGCTGGCCGCAGCGCTACTGGGGCTGTCCATCTGGCTGGTCAAGCAGGACATTGCCCGGCGCACGGTGCGCACCAAAGGGCTCACCCGATTTGTCGCCGTCTGCCTCCTGTCTGGCTACCTGTGGCTGGCCGTGGGTGGCGCCGTGCTGCTGTCGGCTGGCAGCCTGATTCCAGGCACTGCCGCCTATGATGCAGCACTGCACGCCATCATGCTCGGATTCGTGTTCGCCATGGTGTTTGGTCATGCACCGATTATTTTTCCAGCCGTGCTGCGCGTGCCGGTGCCGTACCATGCCTGGTTCTACGGACCGCTGGCCTTGCTGCATGTCTCGCTGCTGGTGCGTCTGGCAGGTGATGCCTCAGGCCAGTTCGCCCTGACGCGGCTGGGCGGCGCACTCAATGCCCTGGCACTTATTGCATTCATCCTGAGCACTGTTACCGCAGTGCTACTGGGAAACCCCGCCCCATCAAGGGCTGCTAACCTCAAGAGGTAGACCGCATGGAAACATCCGATCAAAAGTTGGATCGTTCAGCGCAGAAGACCGCCACAGACCAAGGCACCGACAGGCTGCTGGACTACCGGCTGGACGACAATTTGACCGCCGAGAACGGTCGCATCCTGATTTCTGGCACGCAGGCGCTGGTGCGCCTGACGCTGATGGCCGATCTGGCTCACTTCGACGCCGGTATCACCGCCGTCGCCTCCAGCTCAATCTTGCCGGGGTTGTCCAGCAGGTCGGACACAAAAATCAGGCTCATGGCCGGGTAGTGCTTGCCCATGCGCCGGCGCCAGATCGCGCCGAGCTCACGCCGGGCGGCCATGTAGGCGGGCTTGTCGCAACAATAGGCCGTCAGGCGACAGATCTGTTCACCCTTGGCGCCGGCCACCGCCAGCACGTCCAGGATATTGGCCAATGCCTGGTCGAACTGCGGCGCGATGTCTTCCGACTGGAAGCGCTGTTGCGCATCCCAACCCACCTGGCCCGCCACAAAAATAATGCGCCCGGCGTCCACCGCGATGCCGTTGGAATAGCCAATGGGTGGCGCCCAGCCTTCGGGAAGCAGTGCTTGCATGAGAGCTCTCCTGTTATTGGAATCGAACTATTCGTCGTTGCGCGGTGGATCGGGGTCGTGGTCCCAGTTGCTGTCGGGCTGAGGCACCTTGAGCATCCAGGCCTTGACCAGTGCCACGTGCTCGCGTTCTTCCTCTTGCAACGCCAGTGCTGCCTTGCGCACCGATTCGACTGTGGCCACACTGGCCAGGTGCGCGAAAAAGCGCTCGGCACGTTCTTCATTGGCCAGCGCCAGTTGCAGCACATGCCAGGGCTGCATCAGGTAGTGCACGTCGTCGATCGGGGCGCTCTCGGGCGCTTCAAAGCCTTCAAACACCGGCGTGGTGACGTGCGCGGGGGCTTCTTTCCAGCCCATCTCGGCCATGATCTGGGTCGCGTGCTTGCCTTCGATGACGGCCATCTTGCGAAACCACTCGGCCACTTCGGGGTTGTTGTGGGTTTCCATCATGTCGGCGAACTCGTTGTAGCGTTGCGCCGCATCGAGCTCCATGACCAGGGCTTGCGCCATGAAGTCGTCGAGCGTGGCAGGCAACGGCGCGCTGCCGGGTGAGGTGGGCTGGTTCATAGCGCAAACTCCGATTCGAGGTCGCTCACACTACAGCGCGCCTGGCGCACCGAGGCCGTATACGGTACGCGGTCGCCGGCGTAGAGCACACCGATGTTGAAGCCGTCGTCCGTCATCAGACGGCGTGCGGCGAGAGCGGCGTCGTCCGTGGCATCGACTGCTGCCGGTCGCACCAGCTTGCGCCATTCGCGCTGCTCGGGCCGGAAAGTGACACAGGGGCTCAGAATCTCGACAAACGAGAAGCCTGGATGCTTCATGGCCTGCGCAATGATGGCCGCCGTGCCATGGAGGTCGCCGGCAAAGGCACGCGCCACGAAGTTGGCGCCCGACGCCAGCGCCACCACCAGCGGGTGGAATACGCGCAAGCCGGTGCCGCCGGGCGACAGCTTGGAATCCCAATCCGGTTCGGTCGTCGGTGAGGGTTGCCCTTTGGTCATGCCATACACGTGGTTGTCCATCACCAGGTAGGTCATGTCCACGTTGCGTCGGCAGGCGTGCAGAAAGTGGTTGCCACCGATCGAGTAGCCATCACCATCGCCACCGGCGACCAGCACCTGCAAGTCCGGCCGGGCCACTTTGAGGCCGGTGGCTGCGGCCAGCGAACGGCCATGCACGCCGTGAAAGCCGTAGCATGTGGTGTAGGCGGGAATGCGCGACGAGCAGCCAATTCCCGAGACCACCGCGCAGTCCTTGGGCGGCACGCCCAGGGTGGCCAGCGCCTTGGTGACCGCGCTCAGCACGGTGAAGTCACCGCAACCCGGGCACCAGATCGGTTTGTAAGCAGACTTGAAGCTCGCAGCGCTCAGGCCGACTGATGCGGGCGCGAGTGCCGGTGCAGCTTCTTCATTCATGACGTCGTTCATTTTCCATTCCTCCACTCAAGCAGGGCAGTCAAAAGTTCTCCGGGGCGCAGCGGTAGCGGTCCGGGGCGGTGGTAAGTCGAAGGCGGGACCGGGAAATCGTAGTAGCCCCGCAAGTAGCGATAGAGCTGGGCGCCGTGGTTCTGCTCCACCACGATGATGCGCTTGGCGCCTTGCAGTGTTTGCGCCATTTGCCCGGGTCGGGTCGGTGCCAGCAGGCGCAGCGCGATCAGGCGCATGTCCACGCCGGTGGCCTTGGCGCGTGCAATCGCCTCGCGCACCGGGCCGGATGCCGAGCCAAAGGTGATGACCACCGCGTCCGCGTCGCCTTCGATGTCGGCCCAATAGGGACCATAGTCATGCAGATCGAGCTTGCGTTGGCGCTTGTCGAGCTGTAGCACATGGTCGCGTGACTGGCTGCTGGGAATGCCCGCTTCCGAATGCTCCAGGCCATCGGCGGTGTAGGTCACACCTTCGGTGCCGGGGATCGCCATGGGCGACACGCCCGAGGCCGTATTGCGGTAGCGTTTGTAGTCCGGGGTGTTGGCTTCAACAGTGAGTCGCTGGGCGCTAAACTCGGAATCCACCGGGCGGTCGATGATGGCGCGCGATTGACCCATGAACTGATCCGACAGCACAATGGCGGGCGCTTGCAAGGCCTCGGCCAGATGCACCGCCCACTGCGTGGCGCCCAGGCAATCGCCAATCGAGGTCGGGGCTACCACCAGACGCGGTGCGTCGCCATGCAGGCCGCTCACCGCAAAGGACAGGTCGCTTTGTTCACTCTTGGCCGGAATGCCGGTTGAAGGCCCGCCGCGCATCACGTCCACAATCACAATGGGCACCTCGGAAGCCACCGCCAGGCCAATCGCTTCGGTCATCAGCGCCAGACCTGGCCCCGAGGTGGCGGTCAGCGAGGGCACGCCGCCATAAGATGCGCCGATGATCATGTTGATGGAGGCCAGCTCGTCTTCGGCCTGCAGCAAGGTGCCGCCCACCTCGATCAGCTTGGCCGCCATCCACTCCAGCACTTCGGTAGCGGGTGTGATCGGGTAGGCCGCCACAAAGCGCACGCCACCCCGAATGGCACCAAAACCCGCCGCCTCGTTGCCGCTGATCATCCAGCGCGGATTGACGTTGAGCGCGCCCACTTGCAGTTGCGCCATGGGGCCACCGTCTTGTGCCAGCTTGGCCGCAATACCGGCCGCCGCCGCGGCGCCAGCCGCCACCGCTTTCAAATTGGCCTCCAGCGTGGCAGGTTTTTTCCATGACTCCCGAACCGCATCCAGCAAGGCCTGCAGCGGCAGCCCGGCCAGCGTCCCCGACAGGCCCAATGCAATCATGTTGACCCAACTGCCGGGAATGGCCTTGGCCATTTTCTTCATGCTCAAGGGGGCGTAGCGCGCGCCGGTGGCCTTGAATACTTCCGGCGCCTCGCCTTCATCGGGGTCGCCAATCAGCACGCTGCGCGGCCCCAGCACGATCTCATCGGCAAAGCGGTTCACGTTCTGCCAGTCAATGGCCAGCAGCAGATCAAAGCCGTCGTCCAGCGAACTCATGGGTTGAGGCCCCAGGCGCAACAGGGCAGCTGCCTCGCCGCCGCGAATTTGCGGCCCGCTGGTGCGCACCATCAATCCATAGGCCCCCGCCTTGGCGGCGGCGGCCAGCAAGACGGTGCCGGCTGTCATCACGCCGCTGCCACCGCTGCCCGCCAGTGCGATCGACACACTGGTGGGGGCTGTTGTGGTTTGTGTTTGCATTTGTTCTCCTTATTTCTAAAACCTTGTGGGACAGACCGCAGCTACGCGCAGCGAGCCAGCTCTGTCCCCAACCGTTCGTCGGATGTTGGATGTTCGCAAGCTCCGTCCCCAACTGGTTAAATTTCCCGAGCTAAGTTTGACCTAGATCAGTAACTGCGCATTTTACTTCCAAAAGAATGCTGGTATTTCAGTACCGTTATACGATAATAGCTTCAGCAAGCGTTGCGGTCAAGCCTGAAATCGATCAAAACGCAACTCTGTTGAAACAAAAATCAGGAGACAGAAAACATGAGCATTGATGCCTACCGTTGGCAGATGAACCAACCCGGTGCGCCGTTCGAGCGGGTGGCGTTTTCCGCCCAGCCCACAGTGGATGAAGTTGTGGTGGCCATCGCCGGTTGCGGTGTCTGCCACACCGATCTGGGCTACTACTACGATGGCGTTCGCACCAACTCCGTGCTGCCGCTCACGCTGGGGCACGAGATCAGCGGCCATGTGGTGGCTGCCGGTGCGGGCGCCGAGGGCTGGATCGGCAAAGCAGTGATCGTGCCGGCCGTGCTGCCATGCGGCGAGTGCGACTTGTGTCAGCGCGGTCTGCAACCGATCTGCCGCGCGCAAAAGATGCCGGGCAACGACATTCAGGGCGGCTTTGCCTCGCATATTGTGGTGCCCGGTCGCGGCCTGTGCGAAGTCGATGAGCGCCGCCTTGCCGCCGTTGGGTTAACACTGGCGCAGGTCTCGATCGTGGCCGATGCACTGACCACGCCCTACCAGGCGGTGCGCCGCGCCGGTGTCACGCCCGGCAGCCTGGCCATTGTGATTGGTGCCGGTGGCGTCGGCGGCTACTGTGTGCAGGTGGCGCGCGCCTTTGGCGCCCAGGTGGTGGCGGTCGATGTCGATGATGACAAGTTGGCGGCGATCGCCCAGCACGGCGCCGCGCTCACCCTCAATGCCCGCAACCATGACACCAAGGCGTTGAAGGCAGCCATCAATGCATTTGCCAAACAACAAGGCCTGCGCAGCACCGAGTGGCAGATCTTTGAGTGCTCCGGCAGCGCTGCCGGGCAGCTCTCGGCCTTTGGCCTGCTGGTGCATGGCGCCACGCTGTCGGTGGTCGGTTTCACCATGGACAAGGTCGAAGTGAGATTGTCCAACCTGATGGCCTTCGATGCACGCGCCCTGGGTAACTGGGGTTGCCCGCCCGAGTACTACCCGGCGGCGCTGGAGCTGGTGCTCGACGGCAAGGTGCTGCTCGCCCCCTTTGTCGAGCAGCATCCGCTGGACAGCATCAATGAAGTATTTCCCGCCGTACACCACCGCACCATCAAAAAGCGTGCGGTGCTGACCCCCACCGTTTGAAGATTACTTTGCTACTAACAGGAGCCCATGCCATGACTGCCTCTCCCGCCACGCGCGACTTCAAGAACCATGATCTGGTCGCTGACATTTCCAAGCCCGGCGTGCGCTTTGAGAAGCGCCCGGCACGCCTGCCCGACGGCAGTGTCGTGCCCGGCCTTTACAACGCCTGGATCACGCTGGACAACCCCAGCCAGTACAACTCTTACACCACCGACATGGTCAAGGGCGTTATCCTGGCCATGCGCGCAGCAAGCAACTCGCGCGATGTGAACTGTGTGGTTTTCACCGGTGCCGGTGACAAGGCTTTTTGCACCGGCGGCAACACCAAGGAATACGCCGAGTACTACGCCGGTCACCCGCAGGAATACCGCCAGTACATGCGCTTGTTCAACGACATGGTGAGCGCCATTCTGGCCTGCGACAAGCCGGTGATCTGCCGCGTCAACGGCATGCGCATCGGCGGTGGCCAGGAGATCGGCATGGCGTGCGATTTCTCGGTGGCGCAGGATTTGGCGCGTTTCGGCCAGGCCGGCCCCAAACATGGCTCCGCACCGATTGGCGGCGCCACCGACTTCCTGCCTGTCATTGTGGGGGCCGAGCGTGCGATGGCGGCCTGCGTGTTGTGCGAGCCTTTCTCGGCCCACAAAGCGAGCTGGATGGGCATCCTGACCGATGTTGTGCCGGCACTCAAGGTGGATGGCAAGTTTGTCGCCAACCCACTGGTGGAAACCAAACAGATGGTGGACGACTATGGTCGCTTCAGCTTCGGCGAGCCCAAGACCGGTGAGGCACTCAAGGAAGGCAAGGCCCTGATGGCACGCGGCACCGTGGACCTCTCGCTGCTGGATGCCAAGGTAGAAGAGCTCTGCGCCAAAATGCTGCTGACCTTCCCCGATTGCACCACCAAGACAATTGAAGAACTGCGCAAGCCCAAGCTCGAAGCCTGGGACAAGAACAAGGAAAACTCGCGCGCCTGGCTGGCCCTGAACATGATGACCGAGGCCCGTGCCGGTTTTACCGCCTTCAACGAAGGCACCAAAGAAGACCGCGAAGCTGACTTCGTTTTATTGCGCCAGAAGCTCGCTGCCGGTGAGAGCTGGGTTGGACCCCTGCACGACTCGATCCAGCCGCGCAACAAGCGCAAGGCTTCATGAAACTTTGTGGAACAGACAGCAGTTACGCGAAGCGAACAAGCTCTGTCCCCAACATTTTGAGTCAACATGACTGATACAAGCACCTCCCCCCTCAAAGTCTGGCTCGAACGCGACGGCGCGCTGCTGCGTCTGCGCCTGGCGCGGCCCAAGGCCAACATCGTCGACGCTGCCATGATCGCCGCGCTGCATGCGGCGCTCGATGCGCACCGCGCCGATCATGGCCTGCGCGGCGTCTTGCTGGATGCCGAAGGGTCGCACTTCAGTTTCGGTGCCAGTGTGGAAGAGCATGTGGCCGAGCGTTGCGCCGCCATGCTGGCCGCGCTGCATGCACTGATCATCGCCATGGTCGAGTTTCCGGTGCCAATTCTGACTGCCGTGCGCGGCCAGTGCCTTGGCGGCGGGCTCGAAGTGGTGCTGGCCGGTGGGCCGATCTTTGCCACCCCGGAAGCCAAGCTCGGCCAGCCAGAAATGACCCTGGGCGTATTTGCCCCGGCTGCGTCCGTCCTGTTGCCCTACCGCGTGAACCAGCCCAACGCCGAGGACCTGCTGTTTTCGGGCCGCTCAGTGAGTGGCGAAGAAGCGCGCACCATGGGTCTGGTGCAAGTAGTGGCCGACGACCCCGAAGCGGCCGCTCTGGCTTATTTTGATACGTACCTGGCGCCCAAGAGTGCCGCCGCCCTGGCCTGTGCGGTGGCCGCGGCGCGCGGACCCCTGCTGCGCGAGCTGCGTGCCCGGTTCAACGAGGTGGAGGCCCTGTACCTCGACCGTCTTATGAAAACCCGCGATGCCAATGAAGGGCTTGCTGCCTTTCTTGCCCAGCGCGCACCTGCCTGGGAGCATGTTTGATGTCAACAACTTCACCCGTTCAACCCATCGTGGAGCGTTGCCAGGCGCTGTTCGACGATTTGCATTTCAATGCCGTCAAGGAGTGGAAGGCCGCCGTGCCGGGGCGCAAGGCCATCGGCTACATGCCGGTTTACGTGCCGCGCGAACTCATCCACGCTGCGGGCATGCTGCCGGTGGGTATTCTGGGCGGCGGTGACCAGCTCGAAGTGATTCAGGGCGACGCCTACTACCAGAGTTACATCTGCCGCATTCCGCGCTCTACCGTCGAGCTGGGCCTGACCGGGCGCCTGGACTGCCTCGACGGCATGCTGTTTCCCTCCATTTGCGACGTCATCCGCAACCTCTCCGGTATGTGGCAGATCCTGTTCAAGGACAAGTACGTCCGCTACGTCGATCTGCCGCAAAACTACGACGACGAAGCGGGCGGGAAGTTCTATATAGATGAGATGGAAGTACTGCGCGAAGACTTCGGCAAGCTGATGGGCAAACCCATCACCGACGAAGCGCTCAATGCCTCCATCGCGGTCTACAACGAGAATCGCGCCGCCATTCGTGAGCTGTACGCCTACCGCGCCGCCAAACCCTGGCAGGCTCCCACCTCCGAGGTCTATCTGGTGCAGCGCGCGGGCATGATTTTGCCGCCCGAGGAGCACACCCAGCTGGTGCGCGACTACATCGTCGCCACCGACGCGGTGGTCCGCCCGAAGCGCGACAACGCCCGCGTCGTCATCAACGGCACCTTCTGCGAGCAGCCCCCGTTGACGCTCATCAAGTCGATCGAGATGGCTGGCTGCTACATCGTTGATGACGACTTCATGCTTGTGAGTCGCTGGCTACTCGACCACGTGCCCACTGATGGCAACCCGCTGCAAGAACTGTCCAAAGCCTTCCTGCACCGCTCCGCCGTGACCGCTGCCAAATACGACGCGCGGCGTGAAGACAAGGGTCAGTACCTGCTTAAACAAGTCAAGACCATGGGCGCCGAAGGGGTGGTGTTTGCCGCCCCCTCGTTCTGCGACCCGGCGCTGCTGGAGCGTCCGATGCTGCAGGACGTTCTGACGCAACACAAGATTCCGCACACCGCGTTCAAGTACGCCGAGAACACAGGTCAGATGGCCCCCATCCGGGAGCAGGCCGGCACCTTCGCCGATTCAATCAAGCTTTGGAACGCATCATGAATACCACTGTTGCCATGCCCACTTCCGTCAAGAAGCCGCAAAACGTCCAGAAAGAGGACGCGATGTGGCTGCAAAAGGAGCTCCTCTCGAAAAACTACACGGAGTTGGCCACCGCCCGTGCCAATAACCGCAAAGTGTCCGCCACCTTTGTGCCGGGCAACCTCAACGAGTTGTTGATGTGCTTTGACTTTGCGCGCAGCTTGCCCGAGACCAACGCCCTGCAAAACGGCATGCGCAAGAAGTCGGGCAAGATGATCATGGACGCCGAGCGCGACGGCCATTCCGAAGACGTCTGCACCTATGTCAAGGCGGACCTCGGGATGATGCTGGGTGGCGAGATTGGCCCCACCGGTGAAGCGCTGCCCAAGCCGGACATCCTGCTGCTTTCGTATACCGGCTGCTTTACCTTCATGAAATGGTTTGAACTGATCCGTCACAAGTACGGATGCGAAACCGTCATGCTGCATGTGCCCTACCAGGGCGAGGGAAAAATCTCGCCCAGCATGCGCGACTACGTGGTCAAGCAGCTCAAGGAAACTATCATTCCGACGCTGGAGCGCATCTCCGGCGTCAAGTTCGACATCGACCGCCTGCGCCAGTACATGCGCGAATCGGCCAAGGCTGAAGACGATCTGGTGGCGGTGCTGGAGTCGGCCAAGAGCCGACCCTCGCCGATCGATGGCTACTTTGGCGCTGTGTACTACATCGGCCCGATGTTCACCGCTTTTCGTGGCACGCCCGAGGCCACGCAGTACTACCAGACGCTGCGCGCCGAGATCGAGCAGCGTGTGCGTGAAGGCAAGGGCCCGATCACGCCAGAGGGTGAAATGGGCGAAGAAAAATACCGCCTGGTGGTAGAGGGCCCGCCCAACTGGACCAGCTTTCGCGAGTTCTGGAAGATGTTTTATGACGAAGGTGCGGTGGTGGTCTCCAGTACCTATGCCAAGGTTGGCGGCTTGTACGATCTGGGCTTCCGCCACGACCCGGACCATCCGCTTGAGTCGCTGGCCGAGTACTGCCTGGGTTGCTACACCAACCTGAACCTGCCTTCCCGCATTGACCTGATCTGCAGGTACATCGACGAGTACCAGGCCGACGGTTTGCTGATCAACTCGATCAAGAGCTGCAACAGCTTCTCTGCCGGTCAGCTGTTGATCATGCGTGAGGTCGAGAAGCGCACCGGCAAGCCGGCCGCTTTTATCGAGACCGATCTGGTGGACCCACGTTACTTCTCCGGGGCCAACGTGAAGAACCGGCTGGAGAGCTATTTCCAGATGGTCAAGGCCAAGCGCGCCGCCCTGACTGGCGTGCACTAGTGAAACCTTGTGGGACAGACCGCAGTTACCAACCGAAAACCTTGTGGGACAGCCCGCAGTTACACGAAGTGAACAAGCTCTGTCCCCAACTGATCGTCAGATGCTGGATGTTCACAAGCTCTGTCCCCAACTAATTAGAAAGACCCATCATGCGTTGCTTCATCGGCATTGACCTCGGATCGACCACCACCAAAGCGGTGGTCATGGACGAGAACCAGAACATCATCGGGCGCGGCATCACCAACTCGCGCTCCAACTACGACACCGCCGCCACCATTGCCAAACAGGAGGCGATGGTCAACGGCCGCTTCTACCTGTTCCGCCAGGCCTTGGGCACGACCCATGCGCTCAATGGCGCGCTGGACGGTTTTCTTGGCCAACTGGAACGTGATTTCCGTCTGGAACAGTACCTGGAACAGTTGGGTGACCTGGAAGAAACCTGCCACCGCAGCCTGGCCACCGCCAAGTTCGGTGACGCTACCCGGGCGGTGGAGGTGGCGCTGACCGAGGTGTTCCGCCGTCTGCAAAGCGAAGCCGGCGAACTCTTCAAGCCCGGTGCCAAGCGCAAGTCTGACTTCTTCCGCGACATCGCGGGCAGCCAGTACCTCGCCATCGGCGAGGCGGTGGCCAAAGAGGCGGGTACCCGTTACGACTTTTTACTCAACGTGTTCGACCGCTCCATCATCGAGGTGGAAAACCGCGTTTATGCCGACTCCATTCGCCGCCACCTGCTGGCAGCGCTGGAGCGCACCTTTGTCGCCATGCCTGAAACGGCAGCGCGACGCAGCCAGGTGGAAGCCCCGATCAAGGGCATTCTGGACACCGAGATGGAAGAAACCTACGTGGTGGGAACCGGCTATGGCCGCGCCCGCCTGCCGTTTTCCAAGGAGCACATCCGGTCTGAGATTTTGTGCCACGGTCTGGGCGCGCATGTGATGTACCCCCACACCGCCACCGTGCTTGACATTGGCGGGCAGGACACCAAGGCGATCCAGATCGACCCCCACGGCATTGTCGAAAGCTTCCAGATGAACGACCGCTGCGCGGCCGGCTGCGGGCGCTACCTGGGCTACATAGCGGATGAGATGAACATGGGTCTGCATGAACTCGGGCCCCTGGCCATGAAGTCCACCAAGACCATCCGCATCAACTCCACCTGCACCGTGTTTGCCGGCGCCGAGCTGCGCGACCGCCTTTCGCTGGGCGACAAGCGCGAGGACATCATGGCTGGCCTGCACCGCGCCATCATCCTGCGCGCCATGTCGATCCTGGCGCGCTCCGGCGGCATTCGCGACCAGTTCACCTTCACCGGGGGCGTGGCCAAGAACGAAGCGGCAGTGAAGTCGTTGCGCGATCTGATTTACGAGAACTACGGCCAGCTCACCATCAACATCGACCCAGACTCCATCTACACCGGTGCACTGGGTGGCGCCACCTTCGCCTGGCGCGCCGTGCTGGACGATGGCAAAGTGGCCGAAAGCCGCCCTAACTGAAACCTTTCCGGACAGACTGCAACCTGAAAACTTGCGGGACAGACCGCAGCTACGCGTAGCGAGCAAGCTCTGTCCTCAACCGTTCAAGGCGAGCAAGCTCTGTCCCCAACTGATTAAAAGGAGAACAATCATGAGCATCACGACCATCGGTATTGACATCGGTTCGGGCGCGGTCAAGTCCGTGCTCTTTCGTACGCACAAAGGCACGGACGACGATAAACACGAGTGGCTGTCCAAGCGCTGCGAGCGCATTCGCAACCGCGACATCATGACACTGGCGCAGGAGGGTTTTGACGGCGTCATGGCTGACGCCGGGCTCAGCCGCGACGACATCGACTACATCGCCACCACCGGCGAAGGCGAAAACGTCAAGTTTGCCACCGGACACTTCTACTCCATGACCACGCACGCCCGCGGCGGCATCTTTCTGGACCCCACAGCACGCGCCGTGGTGGACATTGGCGCGCTGAACGGTCGCGCCATTTACATCGACGAGCGCGGCAAAGTACTGTCCTACAAGATGACCAGCCAGTGCGCCTCGGGCTCGGGCCAGTTCCTGGAGAACATCGCGCGTTACCTGGGGGTGGCGGTGGAAGAAATCGGGTCGCTATCGCAAAGCTCCAAAGACCCGGAAAAAGTCAGCTCCATCTGCGCCGTGCTGGCCGAGACTGACGTCATCAACATGGTCTCTCGCGGCATCGCCACGGCCGACATTTTGAAGGGCATTCACATGTCCATGGCCTCGCGCATCGTCAAGCTGCTGAAGATCACTGGCATCAAGAGCGGCACCGCGCTGATCACCGGCGGTCTGGCGCTCGACACCGGCTTGCTGGCAGCCATTCAGGAAGAGATGATCGCTGAGAAGGTGCCGGTGACGGCCAGATCGCACCCTGATTCCATTTACGCCGGCGCCATTGGCGCAGCATTGTGGGGCGCCTTCCGCCACAGTAAACTTGCTGAGCTGGAGGCCCAGGTCGCCGCCTGATCCCCATCACGCAAATCAGAACCAAAAGGAAAACAAAATGGCCTTGTTTATCACCGAAGACTGCACCGCTTGCGACGCCTGCCTGTCGGTCTGCCCCAATGACGCCATTGCCGTGGGCGACCCGGTCTACGTGATTGACCCGTTGCGTTGCACTGAATGCGTGGGCGCCGAAGACGAGCCCCAGTGCAAACTGGTCTGTCCAGCTGACTGCTTTATCATCCACCCCGATTTTGTGGAAAGCCCGGAAGAGTTGCAGGCCAAGTACGAGTCGCTGCACAGCTAAAGCCAACGCACGGCTCAAGCGCCGCGCAGCAGCCGCGCGGCGGCCTGTAGATCATCGACGGTATCAATGTCGGTCACGCAACCAATATCCTCCACTATTAATTCAATAGCAGTATAGGCATGAATAACGGGGGCTGCGCCCTGCTTTCCCTTCAAGTTCAGGAGTGCCTGGCGACAACCGGCATGAAACCCGACCGGGTGTCCGCGCTGCCCCCGGTAAAGGGGCACCACCACATCATGAGCACTCAGCGCCGCCGCAACAGCACGCAGGGTGTCGCTTTGAATCAGGGGCAAATCACCCGGCAGAATCAACCAGCCAGCGGCCTGCGGTGTGGAATGCACAGCGGCCGCAATCGAGTCGCCCATGCCGGGCTGGCCGCTGTCTTCAAGATGCCACGGCAGGCCACTGGCCTGCACGGCGTCCAGCGTATGTTGCAGCACCGTCTTGCCCGCCAGCAGTGCCCGCAGCTTGTGGGTGGTGCCGCCGGACGCTGCAAAACGTTCGCCGCGCCCGGAGGCCAGAACAATGACGGTCGGCAAATTCAAGTCAGTGCACAGTTGGTAGTGATGGTCGCCGCCCCAAGCACCCCGTTTTTGACCTGGACGATCTCGGCCATGATGGCGACCGCAATCTCGGCGGGGGTTTTGGCGCCCAGCGCCAGACCGACCGGGCCGTGCAAGCGGGCCAGTTCGTCAGGGCTCAAATTGAAGTGCTCGGCCAATCGCTGCTTGCGGGCATCCTGGTTGCGCCGCGACCCCAATGCACCGACGTAAAAAGCACTGGATTGAAGCGCTTCGAGCAAAGCCATGTCGTCCAGTTTGGGGTCGTGCGTGAGGGCCACAATAGCGGTGTGGGCATCGGGCACCAGCTCGCGCACCACATCGTCGGGCATGCCCTCGATGCGCCGGATGCCAGTCATGCCGGCAATTAAGGTAGCGGCATATTCTTCACGCGGGTCGCACACCAACACTTCAAAATCCAGCATGAGCGCCATCTGCGCCACCGCCTGTGACAACTGGCCGGCACCTATCAACAGCAGGCGCCATTTGGGGCCAAACACGGTGGTGAGCGTGCTGCCGTCAAACTGCATGGTTTGCCCCCGCACCGCGCTTGCGAGCAGCACCGCACCGGTGGCCAGCGTCAGCGTGCGCGCCACCAGTTGGTGGGCGGCCGTGCGCGCCAGCAATTGCGCCACCCAGGCGGTATCCAGCAAGGGCTCTTGGACCAGCCGCAAGGTGCCGCCGCAAGGCAAACCAAAACGGCTTGCTTCTTCCTGGCTGACGCCATAGGCGACCAGGGCCGGTTTGGTGTTATTTGGCGTCCGGCCCGAAGTTTCGAGCGCTGCCTTGGTGCGGGCAATCAAATCGTCTTCGACGCAACCGCCTGATACCGAACCGCTCACCACCCCGTCGTCACGTACCGCCAACAAGGCACCTGGTGGACGCGGCGCACTGCCCCAGGTTTGCACCACGGTGACCAGCGTGACCGCATGGCCGGCGCTGTGCCAGGCTAGCGCGTCACTCAATACTCTGAGATCAAGACTTTCCATCAAGCCACCTTTTAATTAGTTGAGGACAGAGCTTCGCTACGCTTTGGACTGTCCCGCATTATTTTAATTAGGTTTGACCCTCACATGCTACCTGGGAGCATGGTGTGGGTGCACTGCGGCCTCTGATTGTTCAACTGCTGGAATGATCAGCGGGAAAGAGCAAAGATTTAATAACGATCGGCACGACGCCCGGGGGGTCAAGCCATTCGCCAACATCGACGAAGTCCAGCTCCTGCAGCTTGATCCCATCGATCGACACAATTTTTCCGTCGAGATGAAGTTCATCATGCAGGATGCGGCCGAGCGAGGCGCCCACATCTCCATCGATCATCAAGAAAAGAGTCTGCTCTCTGCGGCCGGAAGGCGCCGCAAACTGCAAGATGGCCTTGGCCATCGCCAGCAGCCGGGAGTGATCCGGCTCACCGTCCCACGCAAACGCAAGCGCCAGCCGGACACCGGGTTCCACATCCCTCGCGTCCGCATTCCGTCTGAAGGCATCGACGATCTTATCGATCTCGATGTGTTCCGAGAGATCCAGGCCGAGGTGCACCACGGGTACGTTATGGACGGGCAATACGCCCGTATCGGGCAGGTAAATGGTCTTGCCGCTGACCTGTACCGTAAATTGCGAGGCACCGATCACCGTCGCACGGATCCGCTCCATCGGCTCTATGACGGGGATTGCGATACGAGCCTTGACCTGCTTGACGATTTCAGTGGCGAGCAATTGGGCAATGTCGCCGTGACCCACGCTTTCCCGGCCGTAAATATACTCGGCGACGCCCCCCGAAAACGTAATAAAACCAGGCTTGACTGTTCTCGACAAAGGGTCGGTCAACTCAAGCGCCTTGCCAAGCTCATCGATAGCACTTCCGCAGATCTGATCGACCACGATCGTTGCCAGCCGCTGCGCAATTGCAATCCGAGCTGTCTCTTCTGCAAAGGTGCTTGGTGATGCTTCAATTCCCAGTTGCTTGGCCACCCGATGCGCGGATTCATCGATCCGGGTCCACGCGCCCGTTCCGTCCCGGGCCAGCAGGCGGCCGCCAACTGCAAGGGCGGCGACGCTGATGATCTTCCCGCTATCGATCAATGCCAGCTTCGTGGTGCCGCCGCCCACGTCCACGTGAAGGCCGCATTCGCCTCTGCGCCGCGATAAATCGGTCGCCCCGGAGCCGTGTGCCGCCAAAATGCATTCCAGCTTATGCCCTGCGGTTGCGCAAACAAACTTACCGGATTCGGCGGCAAATATCTCGTCGATCGCGCGCGCATTTTTGCGTTTGATCGCTTCGCCGGTCAGTATCACGGCACCACTGTCGATATCACTGCGACGCAGGCCGGCGTCATGGTACGCATGGTGGATGAAGTGCGCCAGTTCGCGGGCATCGATCGTGCCGTCCGGCAGAAATGGCGTCAATATGATCGGTGAACGCCACAAGATCTGACGGTCGATCACGATGAAGCGACTGGACAATCCCTCCGGCAACCGCCTGAGCGTGACGCGGGCAAACAGCAGATGCGAGGTCGAGCTTCCGATGTCGATGCCGACCGTCCGCAGGTCGATGGTCTCCTGTTCCCAGATCAACTGGGCGATCGCCGCCTGGTCGGCTTCATTCAACAGATCATGTTCGTGATCGAACTCAAGGTCATGTGCCACGCTGACTCCTTGCCTGGATCGTCGTAGTCATCGACCTGCGGTACTAAACAGCAGGGCCGATGGATCTCGGCGTACTGATGACTCCACTCAGCGCTTCGGGGGGCAACTTGAGGATCGCCGGTTCGTCGAATATCTCGCCCATTTCAGACGCGACACCCGAGGTTCCCAGCGCCTCCAGCCACTTGCGATGAATACGAGGATCCTGGTCTTCGTATTCGATCTGGCGGCCCCCCTGAGAAATCGAAATCGAACCCGCGCCCTCGGAGCTTTTACGTCTGAGCGAAATAAATGGATAGCGCCGGCTGCCCAGACTGCAAGCCAGGTAGCGTGCCGGGCTTGGCCCGGTGTTGAAATGCTGGTGGAACATCCAGAACGGCGGGGTGTACATGAACCCGTGCTGCCACGGAAATTCCTTGAACTCCGAATCGCCTTCGTGCCACAAAAGCGAATAGCCCACCCCATCGACCGCATGCACATGGGTGCCGGCCGCATGACGATGGGCTTTCTTGTACCGCCCCTTCGGAATTTGCGATACGTGGGCGTGCATCGTTCCGTCGGCGAGGATAAAACTCACGTTCGTCGATCCTTTGCCGCGCTCTTCAAACTCGTACAGCTTGAAGCTCGACAAATCGTGGACAAAGTTCGTCTCCCAGAGATTTCGCTTGATCGTATTCGCGGCGATCCAGGTGCTGTGATCGCCCTCCCCGTCAAAGTGCTTCGATTGGCCTGCACGCTCCGGGAAAGCGAATGAATTGTCGAAGACGAAATCGAGGTTGTGATAGAGATTGATCGTAATCGGCGCGTTGTTGGTGCATGAAATCCGGAGGGGGCGCGCACCCGTGCCATTGAAAATCTGGTACTGGCAATTGAGCGGGATCGCGAACATCGCCTTGGGTCCCCACTCGAATACACGCACCTCCCCGTTCGGCAGCCAGACCTTGGTCGAGCCATGACCGGCGAGCACGAAACAAAACACCTCGTATAAATGCCTGACCGGGCGAGTCTTTGCGCTCGGCGCGACTTCAAGCACGTAATTCGCCATGAAATCGCCTGCGCCATGGGTGTGCGCAAAGCAGCCCCGCGCCTCATACCGGTCCCAGGGGCCGGTCTCCAGCTCGAGCAGGTTGTGGCCGAAATCCAGATGGATCGGGATTCCTTCGCCTTCGGACCAATCGCGGTAGGGATCGACCAGAACATTGGCCTGCTTGGCCGGGACACTTTCATTCGCTGAGGGATTTGCGCCACCGTGACTCGTCATTGGGTCAACACCTTTTCATAACAGATCTACCTTGATCGGACACCGGTCGCCTGGGCAAAGCGCATGTGGTTCCTTTATACGGAACGTCGGTCCGCAGGAAGTAACGAAGCTAATGTATCAATTTTTGCGGCCGGTGGCAAGCAGTGATGTGTCAGGTTTGGTCACTTGCCATCTGGAAGAACGGCCGAATCGACAGGCACCGTCCACCCCAGGCGCAGGGTTACCCCAGGGCGAATCCGATCCGGTCGACTGGGTAGTCTGGTTCGATTTGGACTGATACGTCCCAATCCGGCTCCACACCCTCCCCCGCCTGCGCATCACAGTCGTCCCAAAGCGGTGGCCCGCGCGCCGGAAGGCGCCCTCAGCCACCGGCGCACCGTGTTGCGCGACAAGCCCGTGCGCTTGGTTATCTCATGCAGCGACACCTTGTCGCGTAAATACATCCGTCGAATTCTTCCCAACATTTCCATGGTGATCACCTTGTTTGCCCCCTGCCCAAAATTTAGGCAAGGCAAGTAAAACCCCTGGGTCAGTTTTCGGTCGGCGGCAACACCCCAACAAGCATCGGCTTGCAATACCCATCGTTGGACGTTAGAAAACAAAAAAGCCCCGTGGATAGGGGCTTTCAGGGGTGTTTCTAGTACCGTAATGAACGGTCTAAAACGTAACCTTGGCGGAGTGGACGGGACTCGAACCCGCGACCCCCGGCGTGACAGGCCGGTATTCTAACCAACTGAACTACCACTCCTGGTAGTGATAACGTTTGCTCTTTCGAGTCAAGTTGCCTGCCTTTGCGGGCCTGCTCGCCGGCCCTCGCAGGCCGACTTGTTACCGACTTGCACCTAGTTCATCGGCTGATGAATTTGGCGACCCCACGGGGATTCGAACCCCGGTACCTACCGTGAAAGGGTAGTGTCCTAGGCCTCTAGACGATGGGGTCAAAACCTTTGGACTTGCGTCTCAACTTGCAAAACTTTTCGGTCTTGTCTCAGAAATTTTGGTGGAGGTAAGCAGGATCGAACTGCTGACCTCTTGCATGCCATGCAAGCGCTCTCCCAGCTGAGCTATACCCCCGATACCCTAGAAACTTGATTCAAGCTTTCTAATTTCCAAGCCTTACATTATAGCCTGAAAATTCAGGGCCCGCGCAAACGGGCCAGTACTTTTTCTCTTTCGCTAAGTTCAAGCACCGCGTCCAGCGATGGGGTTTGAGCAGTGCCCATCACCAACACCCGCACCGGCATGGCGAGCTGCGGCAGCTTGATGGCGCAGGCGGCCAGCACGTCCTTGATAGCCGCCGCAATCGACGGCTTGTCCCAGTTGCAGGTGGTCAGCTTCTCCACCAGCAGACCGAGCGCCGGCTTGACGGCGTTGGTGACATGCTGGTTAACTTCATCGGGGTTGGGTGTGATGTCGGCATAAAACCTGGCCGCCCAATCAGCCAGGACCACTGTTGTGTCACACCGGTCTTTGAACAGCGCGCAGATGCGCGGCAGATGGCCTTCGACAAGCTCGGGCGGAACGGAAATTCCACGCTTTTGCAACTGCTGTGCCACCAGCGGCGCCAACCCGTTGTCGCTCATGGCCTTGAGGTGTTGCGCATTCACCCAGCGCAACTTGGCTTCGTCAAACTGCGCGGCGCTGCGGCCCAGATGGTCCAGGTTGAACCATTGCAAAAACTGCGCACGGCTGAAGATTTCGTCATCACCATGGCTCCAGCCCAGGCGCGCCAGGTAATTGACCATGGCGTCGGGCAAGTAGCCTTCATCGCGGTATTGCGTCACCGGCTTGGCACCGTTGCGCTTGCTCATCTTCTCGCCCTGCTCATTGAGCACGGTGGGCAGATGGGCGTAGACCGGCGGTTCCTGGCCCAAAGCCCGAAAAATATTGATCTGGCGCGGCGTGTTGTTGACGTGGTCATCGCCGCGAATCACATGGGTTATCGCCATGTCGATGTCGTCCACCACCACGCAGAAGTTGTAGGTGGGGGTGCCCACAGCTTCGCCATTTGGGGCTGGCCGGGCAATCACCAAATCATCGAGTTCATCGTTGCTGATCTCGATGCGGCCCTTGACCTTGTCGTCCCATACCACCGAGCCGCCCTGCGGGTTTTTGAAGCGCAACACCGGCTGCACATTGTCGGGAATGGGTAGCAGCGTCTTGCCCGGCGCGGGCCGCCAGGTGCCGTCGTAGCGCGGCTTTTCCTTATTCGCCATCTGGCGTTCACGCAATGCATCGAGCTCGGCCACACTCATATAACAGGGGTACACGTGGCCGGCCGCCTGCAACTCGGCCAGCACCGCCTGGTAGCGGTCCATGCGCTGCATCTGATAGAACGGGCCCTCGTCATAATCCAGCCCGAGCCATGACATGCCTTCAATAATCACGTCCACCGCCGCCTGCGTGGAGCGCTCCAGGTCGGTGTCTTCAATGCGCAGGATGAAGTCACCCCCGCTGGCGCGGGCAAAGGCCCACGGGTACAAAGCCGAACGGATGTTGCCGAGGTGAATGAAGCCAGTGGGTGACGGGGCGAAACGGGTGCGAATTTTTTGTGTCATGGAACTGTTCAGTAGACACCGTTCAGGCTGAGCCTGTCGAAGGGCTTCGACAGGCTCAGCCTGAACGGAAATTTCACTTAGCTCAAAGTGTCCAGGCCACGCGCCAGGTCAGCCTTCAGGTCTTCCATGTTTTCCAGCCCGACGGCCACGCGGATCAGGCCCTGACCGATACCTGCCGCCTGTCGTTGTAGCTCGGTAATGCGCCCATGCGAGGTGCTGGCCGGGTGGCAGATGGTGGTTTTGGTGTCGCCAAGATTGGTGGTGATAGAGCACACCTGCGTGCTGTCAATCACATGAAAAGCGCGCTCGCGCGCCTGCGTCGGGTCGCCCGCCTTGACGTCAAACGACACCACGGCGCCGCCGATGCCGCACTGTTGTTGCATCGCCAGCGCGTGCTGCGGATGCGACGCCAGACCCGGATAGTAAACCCGCGCCACCTGCGGCTGCGCCTCCAGCCAGCTCGCGAGTTGCAGCGCGTTGTCACTTTGTGCCTTCATCCTGATCGACAGCGTTTCCATGCCTTTGAGTACGACCCAGGCGTTGAAAGCCGACAGCGTCAGCCCGGCACTGCGCATCACCGGCATGAACTTTTCGTCAATCAGCTTTTTGGTGGTGCAGAGGGCGCCGGCAATCACCCGGCCCTGACCATCGAGGTACTTGGTACCCGAATGGATGATCAGATCGGCACCCAGCTTGACGGGTTGCTGCAAGGCGGGTGAACAAAAACAGTTGTCAACCGCCAGCAAAGCCCCGGCTGCATGCGCCACGTCGGCCAGCGCCCGAATGTCACAGACATCGGTCAGCGGGTTGGTGGGTGTCTCGGCAAACAGCAACTTGGTGTTGGGCTTGACTGCCGCTTTCCACTCTCCCACATCGGTCTGCGAGACAAAGCTGCTCTCGACACCGAACTTGGCAAACTCACCACCAATTAGCTTGATGGTAGAACCAAACACACTTTGCGAGCAAATGACATGGTCGCCCGCCTTCAGCAAGCCCATGCACATCAGCATGATGGCCGCCATGCCACTGGACGTGCCAATACAGGTCTCGGTACCCTCCAGCGCTGCCAGCCGCTGCTCCATGCCGGTCACGGTCGGGTTGCCGAAGCGCGAGTAGGTGTAGCCTTCTTCCTCCCCGGCGAAACGGCGCGCCGCAGTCGCGGCATCGGGCTGCACGAAGCTGCTGGTCAAATACAGCGCCTCGGAGTTTTCGCCATACTGGCTTTTATCCACCGCCGTGCGCACGGCCAGCGTGTCCAGATGCAAGTGATCGGGCAATTGTTTTTTAGTCATGGTCAGTCCGCGTGATTGGGCAACGCCAGGCGGGAGTTGTCCTCGGCACCTTCATCCCCACCGGCCCGGTTGGCGTTGAGCCGGGCAATGTCATCGGCAGTGATGTCCCCGGTGACGTAAACGCCGTCAAAACACGAGGCATCGAAGCCCGTGATGGCGGGGTTGAGTGAACCAATGGCCTTCTTCATGCCTTCCACGTCCTGGTAAATCAGGGCATCGCAGCCGATGAGTTGCCGGATCTGCTCCACGCTACGGTTGTGCGCCACCAGTTCATCAGAAGTCGGCATGTCGATGCCATACACATTGGGATAACGCACCGGCGGCGCGGCACTGGCCATATAGACCTTGCGGGCACCGGCGTCACGCGCCATCTGCACGATCTCGCGGCTGGTGGTGCCGCGCACAATCGAGTCGTCCACCAGCAGCACATTGCGGCCCTTGAATTCGCTGGCGATGACGTTGAGCTTCTGGCGCACCGATTTTTTGCGCACCGACTGCCCCGGCATGATGAAGGTGCGCCCCACAGCACGGTTTTTAACGAAACCTTCACGGTACGGCAGACCGAGCAACTGCGCCAGTTGCGCGGCACTCGGGCGGCTCGACTCGGGGATCGGGATGACCACATCAATCTCGTTCGGCGGCACGGTGGAGATCACGCGCTTGGCCAGGGTCTCGCCCAGATTCAGACGCGCCTGGTAAACCGAAATGCCATCCATCACCGAGTCCGGCCGCGCCAGATAAACGAATTCAAAAATGCAGGGATTCAACACCGGATGGTCGGCACACTGCTGCGCATGCACGGTACCCTGCAAATCGATGAACACTGCCTCGCCGGGATCGATGTTGCGATCAAACTTGTGTGATGTGCCTTCCAGCGCCACCGATTCGCTGGCCAGCAGCACGGTACCGTCGCCACGCCCCATACACAGCGGGCGAATGCCAAACGGGTCGCGAAAGGCCAGCACGCCATGGCCGGCAATCATCGCAATCACGGCGTAGGAACCCTTGATGCGCCGATGCACCTTGCGCACCGCTTCAAACACGTCACGCGGTTGCAAGGGCAGGCCGCGCGTGGTCGCCTCAATCTCGTGCGCCAGCACGTTGAGCAGCACCTCGGAATCGCTCTCGGTGTTGATGTGGCGGTGGTCGGTGTTGAAAAGCTCCGCCTTCAGGGCGTGGGCGTTGGTCAGGTTGCCGTTGTGCACCAGCACAATGCCGAACGGCGCATTGACGTAGAACGGCTGCGCTTCTTCTTCGCTGTAGGCATTGCCGGCCGTCGGATAACGGACCTGACCGAGGCCGCAATTGCCCGGCAGCGAGCGCATGTTGCGGGTGCGAAATACGTCGCGCACCATGCCTTTGGCCTTTTGCATGAAGAACTTGCGCTCCTGCTGCGTCACGATGCCGGCCGCATCCTGGCCCCGGTGCTGCAGCAGCAGCAGGGCGTCATAAATCAGTTGATTAACGGGTGCGTTGCTGACAACGCCTACGATTCCACACATATCCTAGATTCCTCAGTTGGACTCGCCCGAGTGGGCCGCTGGCGGCGTGGCCGGGTAGGCGCGACAACGCAGCAGGCTACTGCCTGCCAGGCGGAGCAACGACCCCGGGCGCGTTGCCAGTGGCTCAATCGGGCGTGTAGCGCTCTCACCCAAATGGTGAACCGTGTTGAAGCTAAAAAAGTTAATGTTCATACGGACTTATTGATGAAATCAAGCGGTCAACTGAGGAATCTAGAATTACGGTAAGTACTTTCCAAACTCTTCAGGCAATACCGGCTTCAATCCTTTGAGCGCCGCCAGTGCGATACCAGCGCCCACAGATTCCTGCCACCATTCGTCCGACTTCAACGGTGTCATGCCGATCACCACCGTTGCCGCCAATAGCAACACCACGCCGCGCACCAGGCCAAACGCCGCCCCCAATGCCCGGTCAACAGGCTGCAGGCCGACGGCTGCAAAAAGTTTTTTAACCAGTACAGCCAGCAGACCACCGACAAACACGCACGCCACAAACACCAGCACGAAAGCTGCTGCGTAACGAACCGCCTCGCCCGACCCGGCCATCGGCAGCTTGTGCGCAAGGTCTGGTGCAAACCACTGCGCCAAAATGAAGGCAGCGATCCAGTTCAGCACCGACAGCACCTCATAAATTAGCCCGCGCCAGGCTCCTAGCGCCAGCGAGGCCAGTAATACCCCCAAAAAAATCCAGTCCAAAGCAGGCATATTTTAATTAGTTGGGGACAGAGCTGGCTCGCCTTGAAATGTTGGGGACAGAGCTTGTTCGCTTCGCGTAACTACGGTCTTTCCCGCAAGGTTTCATAAAGTCAGTAGGGCAGCAGGAAGATCAAGTTTTTTGATCTTTTCTGCCGCCTTGTCCGCCTCGGCCTTGGTCGCAAAAGGCCCGACCCGCACGCGAATCCTGGGTGCGTCCTTGGTCCCTGCGACCTGGGTGTAAGTTTTCAGGCCAGCATGCTCCACTTTCAGGCGAACTTCACGCGCCCGGGCGGCATCGGCAAAGGCACCCACCTGCACTACATAGCGGCCTTCGCTGGCGTCCGCCTTCTTGTCAGGGTCTTTGCCATCCAGCAGCGCCTGGACCTTGGTGGCTTCATCTGCCTTCACCGCAGGCTGCACCGTCTGCGCTGGCTTGTCGGCTGGTTTCTCGGCCGGCTGGGGTTCTGCTTTTGCTATTAATTTAGAAGATTCTGACGCAACAGCAACGGGGGGAACCGTCGCTTTTTCTTCAATCATTGGCTTGGCGGCAGTTTCCATGACCGGAACTGTGGGAGGCGCCGGCGCAACAAGCTCCGATCCGACCACACCCTTGACCGACGGTGCTGGAATATTCGGCGCTTTGACCTTGTTCCGGTCCGGGATCTCGATCGGCATATCGACCAGGATGGGACGCGGCTGCTTGTCAAACACCAGCGGAAAGCCGATCACACCCACCAGCACCAGCACGGCAGCACCGATCAGGCGATGTTTGGCACGCCTGCGCATCACCTCAACGCTCTCGGGTTGGACTGGCATGGCGGACGGCTCGTCGCCACTCTTTCGAAACTTGAAAAATGCCATGTTGTGGGGGTTCAGAAGTTCAAATCTCAGGGGTCAACTATTCGGCATGTGGGGGGCGTGAAGGCGGGGCACACCGTCCTTCAAAATGCCGCCCACCGTATAGAACGACCCAAAGACGATGATTCTATCAGCGGGGTCTGCCGCATGGATCGCCGCCTGCAGGGCCTGCCGGGGGTCAGGGTAGGCCGAGGCAGTGACGTCGCGCCGGGTGTTTTGGGCTTGCCATTTATCAAGCAGCCGGGCTGCCGACTCGGCTCGGGGCGTCGGCAAATCAGTGAAATACCATTTATCAATCAAGGGCTTGAGCTTGTCCAGCATGGGCGCCAGATCTTTGTCGGCCATGACCCCAAAAACAGCGTGCGTGGTGGGGAAATAACCCATCGCGTCCAGATTGGCCGCCAACGCCGCCACCGAATGCGGGTTGTGCGCCACGTCGAGCACCAGCGTGGGCTGGCCCGGAATGATCTGGAACCGCCCAGGCAGTTCGACAAAGGCCAGTCCGTTGCGCACCGCCTGCGCCGTCACCGGCAGGCGTTGGCGCAAAGCCGCCAATGCCGCCAGTACGCCGGCCGCATTGAGCAACTGGTTGGCACCGCGCAAGGCGGGGTAGGCCAGGCCACTGTAGCGCCGGCCCCGGCCGGCCCAGCCCCACTGCTGCTTGTCGCCCGACACATTGAAGTCAACGCCAACGCGCCAGAGATCGGCATCAATGTCGCGGGCGTGGTCCAACACGCTTTGGGGTGGCATCGGGTCGCTCACCACCACCGGACGCCCGGTGCGCATGATGCCCGCCTTTTCACGGCCAATGGTCTCGCGGTCCGGCCCCAAAAACTCCATGTGGTCCAGGTCGACACTGGTGATCACGGCGCAATCGGGCTCGATGATGTTGACGGCATCGAGCCGCCCCCCCATGCCGACCTCCAGAATCACCACATCCAGTTCAGTGCGGGCCATCACGTCCAGAATGGCCAGTGTGGAAAATTCGAAATAGGTCAGCGATATTGGCACGTCATTTTGGACTCTGGTCCTTTCCACATTTGCAAAAGAAGCCACTAAATGTGCAGCATCCACCGGCTCGCCACCCAGCCGCAGGCGCTCTTCAAAACGCACCAGATGCGGCGAGGTGTAGACCCCGGTACGGTAGCCGGCTTGGCGCAGGATGGATTCCAGCATGGCGCAGGTCGAGCCCTTGCCGTTGGTACCGGCCACGGTGATCACCGGGCAGCTAAAGCGGATTTGCATGCGCTCGGCCACGGTGCGCACCCGCTCCAGGCCCAGGTCGATGCTTTTGGAGTGCAATTGCTCGCAATGGGCGAGCCAGTCAGACAATGTGTTGACAGGGGGTTTCATACAGCAGTGGATTGTCGCCCACCTTGCTGGCCTACCTGCCCTAAAATCGCAACTTAACCCTGCTTTAGCGCCCTGCTTAACCTGTCCCCCTCCCGCACACCATGAACACCACCCAAATCGACCTTGTTACCGTTAGCACCCAGGCCAATGTCTATTTCGACGGCAAATGCGTCAGCCATGGCATCACCCTGGCCGATGGCACGAAGAAATCGGTGGGCGTGATCCTGCCCGCCACGCTGACCTTCAGCACTGGCGCACCGGAAATCATGGAATGCGTGGCGGGGAGTTGCGAATACAAACTGGCCGGCAGCGACGCCTGGGTCAAGTCCTCGGCGGGCGAGAAATTCAGCGTGCCCGGCAATACCAAGTTCGAGATCCGCGTGACCGCGCCCTACCACTACATCTGCCATTTCGTTACGACATAAACACCATGTCCACCATTCTCCAAAACATCCCCGCCGGCCAGAAAGTCGGCATCGCGTTCTCCGGTGGCCTCGACACCAGCGCCGCGCTGCACTGGATGCGCAACAAGGGTGCCATTCCCTACGCCTACACCGCCAACCTGGGCCAGCCCGACGAGGCTGACTACGACGCCATCCCGCGCAAGGCGATGGAATATGGGGCCGAGCAGGCCCGCCTGATTGACTGCCGCAGCCAACTGGCGGCCGAAGGCATCGCCGCCTTGCAAGCCGGCGCTTTCCACATTGCCACGGCGGGCGTGACCTACTTCAACACCACGCCACTGGGCCGTGCCGTGACCGGCACCATGCTGGTGTCCGCCATGAAGGAAGACGACGTCAACATCTGGGGCGACGGCAGCACCTTCAAGGGCAACGACATCGAGCGTTTCTACCGCTACGGCCTGCTGACCAACCCCTCGCTCAAAATCTACAAACCCTGGCTGGACCAGGCTTTCATCGACGAGCTGGGTGGCCGCGCCGAGATGTCGGCCTTCATGACCCAGGCCGGTTTTGGCTACAAGATGTCGGCCGAGAAAGCCTACTCGACCGATTCCAACATGCTGGGCGCCACGCACGAAGCGAAAGACCTGGAGCACCTGAGCAGCGGCATGAAGATCGTGCAACCGATCATGGGCGTAGCCTTCTGGAAAGACGAAGTCTCAGTTGCCCGCGAAGAAGTCACGGTGCGCTTCGAAGAAGGCCGCCCGGTCGCCCTCAATGGTGTCGAATACTCCGATCTGGTGACGCTGATTCTGGAAGCCAACCGCATCGGCGGCCGTCACGGCCTGGGCATGAGCGACCAGATCGAGAACCGCATCATCGAAGCCAAGAGCCGCGGCATCTACGAAGCGCCCGGTCTGGCGCTGCTGTTTGCCGCCTACGAGCGGCTGATCACCGGCATCCACAACGAAGACACGATCGAGCAGTACCGCGACAACGGCCGCAGATTAGGCCGCCTGCTGTACCAGGGCCGCTGGTTCGACCCGCAGGCCATCATGCTGAGGGAGACCGCGCAGCGCTGGGTGGCGCGCGCCATCACCGGCGAAGTGACGCTGGAGCTGCGCCGCGGCAACGACTATTCGATTTTGAACACCGAAAGCCCCAACCTCACCTACGCGCCCGAGCGCCTGTCCATGGAAAAGGTGGAAGACGCGCCGTTCAGTCCGCTGGACCGCATCGGCCAACTCACCATGCGCAACCTCGACATCACCGATACGCGGGCCAAGCTGGGCATCTATGCTCAGAGCGGCTTGTTGTCGCTGGGCAAGGATGGGGACTTTTTGAAACTCGGTGGCGGGAGTAGCAAGTAAATCGGGGTTCGCGTGAGCGGCGAGTATCGCTTTGAAGCAGGCGGCTTGTGTCTGGCAGACTGGCTCTCATACGCTTCGCTTTTTAAAATCGCGCCAGCGAACACACAGGGTTCACCGATGAAACCGAAGCGTCGTCTCCCGTCTTTCCACCAAGGGCTTCACCCCAGTCCTCAGGCTCGCGCCTTCGGGCTCGCCGGGTGCAGTGCCCTCAATCTTCAACAAGATAACAACCTCTCTCTTTCAATCCCATCTCGGGGTACCGTTCGGGCCTTCAGCCGGCTCTGTGGGTTTTAGCCCTCGCCCCTGCCTAATACGCCCTCTGCTGACTTCTGCCCTGCGTTCAACGCCGGTTAACGTCAAGTGCGCCCAATCGTGCAAGGTCTCGTTGGTCAATGCCAAATTCGCAACTCAGAGTAATTGGATTTCGTGCTTTCGCCATGGGTGTGAGTTCCTAAGACGCCCAACGTGGAAGTGAGAGGCGCGAACCGGCAGGCGGAAGCGTCCTTCTCGACTGCCGGGTTCGGCCCTACTTTTTGCACGCTTTACTCAGGCAGCCAACAGTTGGCAACGGGAAATACGCGAGAGGGCTTCGCCCATGGTTTCGCGCGCGATCGCCGTGTCGTAGTTGGCCTGACCGCGAAGCCACCATCCATCGCTGAGCCCAAAGTACCGGCACAGCCGCAGGTCAGTGTCAGCGGTGATGGCCCGCTTACCTGCCACGATGTCCCCGATTCGTTGAGGGGGGACGCCAATGTCTTTGGCCAGGCGGTACTTCGTCAGGCCAAGCGGCTTCAAAAACTCTTCATCCAGCATTTCGCCAGGAGAAACAGGGGGAACAGTGCGCATGTTCAAACTCCTTCAGTGGTAGTCCACGATCTCAACGTTCTTCGGGCCTTCTAATGTCAGAGTTCAGTGGATGCCGTAGGCAATCCGTTGGAACGACCAGTTAAGTTTCTCGCTGATCGAGATTTGCGAATCAAGCGAACTTCCAGCCGACACTCCAAGGCATCTGCATACTTGGTCAGTGTTGCAAGCGACGGCGAGTGTTTCCCTTTGCCTGATTCCATCCGGGCGACTGCCGACTGGGTGGTACCAATTTTTTCAGCAACTTGCGCCTGAGTAAGCCCCTGTGCAGCCCGCGCTTTGAGAAACTCATCCAATAGCGCGTACTCGTCAACTGCCTTTTCGAATTCGGCTTTTACTTCCGGATTCCCAAGAGCGACGGCACGCAATTGTTTATGTGTCAGCATTTTTCCACTCCTTCATGCGTTTGTTCGCGATTGTCAATTCTTTGGGCGGCGTCTTATCTGCCTTTTTCACAAACTGATGCAGCATGATGATCTTGCGACCGACCAGGGTGCAATAGAAAACCTGCCCAATACCTTCCTGCGATTTCAGTCGCAACTCAAACAGCCCCGACCCCATTGCGCGGGTGTGTGGCATTCCCAAATCTGGACCAAAAATCTGCATTCGATCAGTGCAATGAAAGTACCGAGCCAAGATTCCAGAGGGCAACCCAAGAACGGCATCCTGAAGTTTGTCGTCGTGGTATTTGATCTCCCAAGTCATGTTGGAAATATAGCATATTTGCGATTTAAACGCAACGCGAAATCGCAGCGGATTTCGTGAACTTAAAGTTGAGGGGCGCGCCGCTTTTGGCGCGTCCCTCTCGAACGCCATGTTGGACGCCGGGTTGGAGCGCGACCCGCAAACCCCTCCACCCGCCTTCGAAAATGGGCTTGTCGGCAATGGTGCGAATACCTGGTTCAGACTGCCAGGAGGCATTCCGGTTTCCGCCGTGACGGGCAGGTCCCGACCCAAAGCGGTCGGTCAGTTCAGAAGCGGGAGAGCCGGAAAGCTGTAGTACGCCGGCAGTGCCCCCACAGAATGTGGAGCATCTCCGCCTGTGCTGTCGGAGGGGCGAGGTCTTCATGTACTCAGATATCCGGGTGCAGGCAGGAAATGGCGGCTAGGCCGACTCGTAAAATGTGTCATGAACAAGCCAGATCCAAAGGTCGGGGCCACACCCAGACCCCTTCGTATCGCCTACGTGCTGGAAGACGGTGTCGATGCGCACGGTTGGCTCGACGCGATCTTCGCCGACTGTTTTGGCCGCGATGGTGGGCGTCAGTCACTCGTCGTGCCATTGGTGAACGGCGCCATCTCGGAACCATTTCAGGCGTGGCTGCGCCTACTTGATCCGGACTTCGTCCTGCTCCTGACGTACAACAACGCTGCGCTGGCGCCAGGGTTGATGGCACTTCTGGCCGATACGATGCTGCTCGAACGGAAGCGCGACCGTGACACGCCTGAGCAACATCCAAGGGTCGGCTTCGAACGGCCTGCTGGCCTCACATCTCTGTCGTGGCTGCCATTCCTCAAGACCGTATCTGGGTTCCATCACACGCCGCCATCCCACATTCTGGATCGGTACCCGGCCTGGATTGACGACGGCCTCATCAAAGACAACTTCGGAACCCTCTATGGCAGCGTGAATCCCTTCCCGATGCATCAGCAGATCGGCGTGCGCGGCATGGTGTTGACCCCTGAGAACCCACCCGATCATCGCTGGCACTTTCGGTCCCTGGAAGGGGACGAAGTACAAGACGCCTACATCGTTCTGGAGAACCTCGGAAATCGTGGCGGCATTGCGACGCTCGGCCAACTTTCCAATCTTCGCTCCCAGCCGCACAGACCGGAACACCGCTGGACAGATGCGCGCCCTACTCCCGGTGGGCATCGAGGCCAGATGGCTGCTATCCGATTGGGACGATGAGCCTTCGATCATTCTTTGAATGTCTTGTGCGGCCGTTCCAGTCTTGGCTCAGCTACCAAATCGACATTGTGAATTCTGATGGAGAGCGAGAGTCCGCTTCTGGCCCAGACCGGGTACTCCCGATCTTCAGGTGACCGACTGCAAACGCTGCATACCAATCACCGCAAATACCCATGCTCTTGCCGCTCAGCTCTGCATAGGCATGAAACCAGCATATCAGCGCGCCCCGCAGAATTGGGGTCAGAGCCCAAATCGGTGCTCCCGTTTCGGCAACCTCGAATGCCTCAGCCCGAATTGGGATCTGACCCCAATTCAGCTACGTCACCTACAGGGTTTGGGCCATTGGTCCCCGCCGATTTAGTTACGACATAACTTGCAAGCAAGTTAGTCTCCTCTGAAACTTCGTTTTCTGGGCCTTTGACAGTAGAGGCGGGGGCCAATGGCCCAAACCCTGCCGATAAAGATCAGTGGAACTGCTCTTCTTCGGTGGAGCCGGTCAGCGCGGTCACGCTGGACTTGCCACCCTGAATCACGGTGGTGACTTCGTCGAAGTAACCGGTACCCACTTCCTGCTGGTGCGACACGAAGGTGTAGCCGCGGTCACGGGCCGCGAATTCGGGCTCTTGCACTTTCTCGACGTAGGCCGTCATGCCGCGCTTGACGTAGTCTTGCGCCAAGTCGAACATGTTGTACCACATGGAGTGGATGCCAGCGAGTGTGATGAACTGGTACTTGTAACCCATGGCGCCGAGTTCGTGCTGGAACTTGGCGATGGTTGCGTCGTCCAGGTTTTTCTTCCAGTTAAACGATGGCGAGCAGTTATAGGCCAGCATTTTGCCGGGGTGCCTGGCGTGCACGGCGTCAGCGAACTTCCTGGCAAATTCGAGGTCAGGCGTGCCAGTTTCGCACCACACCAGGTCAGCGTAGTCGGCGTAGGCAATGGCGCGGGAGATGGCCTGATCAATGCCATTGTTGGTCTTGTAAAAACCTTCAGCAGTGCGCTCGCCAGTCAGGAAAGGCTTGTCGTTCTCGTCGTAGTCGCTGGTCAGCAGGTCGGCTGCTTCAGCGTCGGTACGGGCGATCACCAGCGTAGGCACGCCGCAAACGTCGGCCGCCATGCGCGCTGCGATCAGCTTTTGGCAGGCTTCAGCGGTAGGCACCAACACCTTGCCGCCCATGTGGCCGCATTTTTTGACCGAAGCCAACTGGTCTTCCCAGTGCACGCCAGCGGCACCGGACTTGATCATGGCCTTCATCAGCTCAAACGCATTCAACACGCCACCAAAACCGGCTTCAGCGTCAGCCACGATGGGCGCGAAATTGTCGATGTAGCCCTTGTCACCGGCATCAATACCTTTGGCGTGCTGGATTTCATCAGCACGGCAGAAGGTGTTGTTGATGGTCTCGACCACTTTGGGCACCGAGTCCACCGGGTACAGTGACTGGTCCGGGTACATCGACGAATAAGTATTGTTGTCGGCCGCGACCTGCCAGCCGGACAGGTAGATGGCCTTGACACCCGCCTTGACTTGCTGCATCGCTTGGCCGCCGGTCAGTGCACCCAGGCAGTTGACGTAGGGCTCGGTGTGCAGCAGATTCCAGAGCTTTTCCGCGCCGCGGCGGGCCAGCGTGTGCTCAATCGGGAAGGAGCCACGCAGGCGCACCACATCAGCAGCGCTGTAACCCCGTTTGATGCCCTTCCAGCGGGGATTGGTGGCCCAGTCTTTTTCGAGGGCGGCGATTTGTTGTTCGCGGCTCAATTGTTCGGTGATGGTTTGCGGCATGAGGACATTCCTTGGGTTGATTAAAACAGTCTGTACCGTTCGCTATGCAAGTCTGGTACCGATGGCGTAATCTTAAGTCTTCTATAAGACTTATTTTTAATCTTATGTCTTATAGAAGATGTAATTTAAACTGAATTAAATCAATAGCTTGCGAACTTAAATTCACAATATGAAAAAGTATTTTTCACCTTGAGAAAAAATGACGCGATGCAGCAAGTTACTTTTTACAAAATGAAAAATTGTTTTCGTATCGTGAAAATACGCCTTTAGCCTTTCCAGAGAAGCTCAAACACATCGGATTGCGGTTGCATCGCCAACTCGCCAAGCGGTTGGCGGATGTCGACCGATGCCTGGTTTTTTAGTTTGATGTACCTATCGCAGAACGGCCCCTGGACGCGGCGTCATTCACTGCGGCAGACCGATGATTTCAGACCGGACTGTCGATCCGTATCCAGGTCGTCTTGATCTCGGTGTATTTGTCAAAAGCGTGTAGCGACTTGTCGCGCCCCACCCCGCTTTGCTTGAAGCCGCCAAAAGGCACCGTGATGTCGTCTTCGTCATACTGGTTCACATGCACCGTCCCGACACGCAACGCGCGGGCAACCCCGTGCGCCTTGTTGATGTCGCGCGTCCATACCGCTGCCTGCAGCCCGTACACACTTTGATTGGCCTGACGCACCACATCGGCGGCATCGGTAAAGGAAAGCACCGACAAAACCGGACCAAAAATCTCTTCGCGGGCAATCGTCATGTCGTTGCGCACACCATCAAAAATGGTGGGCTGCACATAGCAGCCGCCGGTCTCAATCAGGACCTGCTCACCGCCGGCCAGCAGTCTGGCCCCCTCGCTTTTGCCTTTTTCGATGTAGCGCAAGACCGTGTTCATCTGCGTCTGATCCACTATCGCACCCATGACAGTAGCCTGCTCCAGCGGATTGGCCGGCGCATAGCGTGGCACCAGTGCCAGGGCCTTCTCCAGGAATTGCTCCTTGATACTGGCCTCTACAAAGAGGCGCGAGGGCGCATTGCAGCTTTCGCCCTGGTTAAAGAAAATGCTGCCCACCGCTGCCTGCACCGCCTGATCCAGGTTCGGGCAATCGGCGAACACGATATTGGGCGATTTGCCACCCAGTTCGGTCCAGGCACGCTTGAGGTTGCTTTGACCCGCCATGACGTGTATCTGTTTGCCTACCCGGGTGGAACCGGTGAATGCAATGCAATCCACATCCATGTGCGACGCCAGCGGCGCGCCGGCCTCGGGGCCATAACCAGTCACCACGTTAAATACGCCGGGTGGAATACCCGCTTCCAGTGCCAAATCAGCCATGCGCAAGGCCGTCAGCGGTGATTTTTCACTGGGTTTGAGCACAACCGAGTTGCCCGCCGCCAGGGCGGGCGCAATCTTCCACGATGCCATGATCATCGGGTAATTCCACGGCACGATCACGCCCACCACACCCACCGGCTCCCGCGTGATCAGTGCCAGGGCGGTGCGGGACGTAGGCGCAATTTCGCCGTAGACCTTGTCCACTGCTTCGCCGTACCAGCGAATGCAGTTGGCGGCGCTGCTGACATCCACCGCACGTGCGTACTGGACCGGCTTGCCCATGTCCAGCGTTTCAGTCAGTGCCAGTTCATCACCATGCGCCAGCAGCAGATCGGCAAAACGGATCATGATGCGCTTACGCTGGGCCGGTGCCAAACCGCGCCAGCGCTGATCTTCGAATGCGGCGCGCGCAGCAACAACCGCCGCGTCAACGTCGGCCTCGGCACATCGCGCCACCACAGTCAACAAGCGTCCGTCCACCGGAGATATGCAGTCAAAAGTAGTGCCACTTTGGGCCGCCACACGCTTGCCGTCGATGACTGAGCGACCGTCGAACTGCAATTTTTTGGTGCTATCTTCTGTAATCATGTCCGTACCCCATTGGTTGATCGTGGTGAAGAAAAGTGGCCGCAAGCGCCCGCAAAGGTAGTCTGTTTTTCATCCTGAGTGCAACAATTTACTAAAAAAAATCAGCTGCCGACACCCCGGAACGCGGCTGACATTTCTTGCACCCGCTTGCGCTGCGCGCGGGCAAGCCAGATGCTTGCAATGACCACGCCGACACTGACAACTGCAACAGTCAAGGTCGCCACCGCGTTGACACTGGGGCTCAAGCCCAGACGAGCGCGACTGAAAATAGTGATTGGCATGGTGGTGGAACCCGGTCCCGAAAGAAAGGCCGAAAGCACCACATCGTCCAGCGACAAAGTGAAAGTCAAAAGCCAGGCCGAGCCGATGGCTTGCGAAATCAAGGGCAGCGTCACCAGAAAGAATACCTGCCACGGGCGGCAGCCCAAATCCTGGGCTGCCTCTTCCAGTTGGGAGCTCATCTCCTGCAGGCGCGACTGCACTACCACCGTGGCGTACGCCATGCCAAGCAAGGTGTGGCCGAGCCAAATCGTCATCAAACCACGCTCCGGGAAACCGAAGGCACGCTGAACCGACACCAGCATCAACAGCAAGGACAAGCCAATAATGACTTCCGGCATGACCAGCGGTGAGTTCACCATGCCGACGAAGAATGTGCGGCCCGAAAAACGCTTGAAACGAGTCAAGGCCAGTGCCGCCAATGTGCCAAGAACCACCGACGAACAGGCCGTTAAAAAGGCAATCTGCAGGGACAGCTTGAAGCCGACAATGATCTCGACATCGTTAGCCAGGGCCTCGTACCAGCGCAAAGACCAGCCGCCCCATGTCGTGACCAGCGGGCTGCTGTTAAAACTCAGCACAACCAGTGTCAGGATCGGAAGGTAAAGGAAAGCAAACACAGCGCCCAGCCACACCCTGGACGTCACGCGACCGGCATTGAACTTCATGCGCGCCCCCCCGCTGCACCATCAGCCTGGTACTTGTTGAACAGGGCCAGCGGAACAATGATGAGCAACACCATGACTACTGCCACCGTGGCCGCCATGGGCCAGTCGTTGTTGCTGAAAAATTCATCCCACAACACCCGGCCAATCATCTGGGTCTGAGGCCCCCCCAACAGCTCGGGAATCACGAACTCCCCGACGCAGGGAATGAAGACCAGCATGGCGCCGGCAATGATGCCGCTCCTGGACAGAGGGACCGTGATGCGCCAGAACGCCTGCCACGGCGTGGCACCGAGATCCTGCGCAGCCTCCAGTAACGCCAAGTCCATTTTGACGAGATTGGCATACAGGGGAAGAATCATGAACGGCAGATAGGTGTACACCATACCCAGCACCAATGAGAACGGTGTATTCATCATCTTCAAGGGTTCCGACATCAGACCCGCCCAGATCGCAAAATTATTGAAAACCCCGTTGTCGGCCAACAGCATTTTCCAGGCGTAAACACGCAGCAAAAACGAGGTCCAGAATGGCAGCATGACAAGCATGAGCAAGGCCGGTCGCTTGTCCGCCGGGCTTCGCGCCATGAAATATGCAAATGGATAGGCAATCAACAGGCATAGCCCGGTGGTAACAGCCGCAAACTTCAGCGAACTGAGGTAGGCTTGAAAATAGAGATCGTCCTGCGCAATAAAAATATAGTTGCCAAGTTTGACATTGAGCTGGAGTGCGCCATCAGCCCACAGCACCAGGTCTTTAAAAACCACGTTGTCCATTTCGGACAAGCTGATTTTGAAAACAATCAGAAACGGCAATAAAAAGAAAACCAGCAAGAACGCCAGCGGAATGCCGATGACGGCTTTTCGCCCCCAGGTGCCCGTGAGTTTGTGGTGCAGCGAAGATGCTGGCTTGACGGACGCAGTCATGCCGCTTTCACCTTGTCAAAACCACCACATCACTGCCGCACCACCACACATACACCCGGTCTCCCCAGGTAAGCTGAGTGGCATCGTGCCGGGCGGCGTTGGTATGCGTGACCTTGACGATGCTTGTTCCCCCATCAAGCTGGACGTGGTAGGTGGTGAGACTGCCAAGATAGGCCAAATCCTTGATGACACCCTGCGCGATGTTGAAGCCGACCTGCTCCGGCGACTCCCGCTCGTCATCCCGGGGACATCCTTGCTGGACAGACATTTTTTCGGGACGCACAGCGACGTGGACCGACATGCCACTGGTGCCCGTGATGCCGTGGTTCACGTAGTGCCGACATTCGGGTGAGGTGATGACAACGTGGTCTGCTTCGTCCACATCAACTGTGCCCTTGAACAGGTTAACACTGCCGATAAAGTCGGCCACAAAGCGGCAGTTGGGTGTTTCATAAATCTCGGCCGGCTGCCCGATTTGCAGAATCTTGCCTTCGCTCATGACGCCGATTCGCGTGGCCATCGTCATGGCCTCTTCCTGGTCGTGCGTGACCATGACGCAGGTGACGCCGACTTTTTCGATGATGGCCACCAATTCGAGCTGGGTTCTCTCGCGCAACTTTGCATCCAGCGCACCAAGGGGTTCATCCAGCAACAACAACTGCGGCCGCTTGGCCAGACTGCGCGCCAGCGCTACCCGCTGCTGCTGACCACCCGACAACTGGTGTGGTTTGCGCTTTGCATAAGGCTTGAGTTGCACCAGGTCCAGCATCTGATCAACGCGCAGCTCAATTTCCGCTTTGGGCAGACCGTCTCTTCGCAGGCCAAATGCAATGTTGTCCCAGACACTGAGATGGGGGAACAGCGCATAGCTCTGGAACATCATATTGATCGGGCGCTGGTACGGCGCAAGTCCCACAATGTCCCGCCCCGCCAACAGGATCTGCCCGGAGGTGGGCACCTCAAACCCCGCCAGCATGCGCAGCAGTGTGGACTTGCCACAGCCCGAGGAGCCCAGCAAGGCAAAAATTTCGCCCTGCTGGATATCCAGGGAAACATCGTCCACTGCATACACATCATCGAACTGCTTGACGACGCGTTTGATCTGCAAAAACGGCGCCGTCCCCTGCTGCCCGTTGCCTTCTACCAGTTTGCCCATCAAGCTGTTTCCCAACGCACTACCCAATTCATTCTCCTGAAAATCGATCGAACATGCTGAAAAAACGGATGGTAACCTCTGGCAGGGACCTCGATCCAGGCAATCCCCATGCCAACCGGTCAAACTTTTAGGCATCGGGCATGATGCAGGGCTCCGACATTTTTTCAAAGCAACCAACTGCCGTGGCCCCCGCTCCTGATTTCTTGCACACCACATCCAAGCGCCTGACGGCCTATTTTTTCCTGGCCCTCAGTATGTCACTGGTCGGCAGCTACGTCGCCCTGTCAAAACCGCTGGTGGCCGCGCTGCCGGTCTTTTTACTGGTCTGGCTGCGATTTGGCATCGGCGGACTCGCCATGCTGCACTGGCTGAAAAAACCAGCCGACGAAGCACCGATGACCTTGGCCACTAAAAAACTGGTTTTTCTGGGATCCTTGCTCGGCAACTTTCTATTTTCCATCCTCATGCTGTACGGTGTGAGCATGACCAGCGCAGTCTCAGCGGGCGTCATCATGGCATCCATTCCAGCGGTCGTCGCGTTGCTGAGCTGGTTTTTCCTGCGCGAGCGGATTGACCTTCGGGTCTGGGCAGCGATTGCCTGTGCCGCTTTCGGCATCGGACTGTTTGCCCTGTCAAAATCAGAGTTATCCATGCAAGTTGGGCAGGGGCTGGATGCCAATTTATCTCAAAAAAATAGGCATTTATCCCCTCAGAACAAGTGTGTGAGAGGGGAGCATTCTTGGTATAGTGAGGGCCTCATGCAGTGTGAATTCGGTCTACATGATTTGGACTTTGATGAAAGTCTGGTCACCTGTTACTCGACACGCGGCACACCATATTTAAAGCGGGTGAAGGTTGGCATGCCGAGAATTTCTGAAGATGTTTTAGAGAGCACGTTTTTTTTGTACTCCAGCGAACAGGAAGCCAAAGTCGGTTCTAAGGACGGCGGAACTGGATTTGTTATTTCATTCCCATCAGAAAGAGTGCCTGATATCACCTATTTTTACGGTGTGACGAATTGGCATGCTGCGGTGAGTCGTGGATTTTCGGTTGTCAGATTGAACGCATCCAACGGGTCGAACGATGTGATTTCTTTCGGCCCCGAGGATTGGATATTTGATCCAAACGGGGATGATCTTGCCGTTATTGACTTGAGCCCAGATTTCAAAACGCATCAGTGCAAACCAATTCCAGCAGGATTGATTTATTCTAGGGATGTGTTGCACGACCCAAATGGGCTTGATGTTGGGCTGGGTGATGATGCATTCATGATCGGACGATTCGTAGATATGGATGGCGTTGATAGAAACTTATCAACGGCAAGGTTTGGAAGCATCAGCGCATCACTTGTGCCACTGCCTGCGCGCGGTCCAAGCAAAACCACTAGCGAGGGCTATTGTTTGGATATGCGTTCCAAGAGCGGGTATTCTGGGTCGCCAGTTTTCGCCTACCGCACGCCAGGGACAAATCTAAAACTCACTCTGAATCGTGGTGGAGTACCAGATTTAACACGCAGCATGCTTTGCTTGCTTGGTGTGCATCTTGGGCAGTTTGAGGAAAATCTGAAACTCGATAGAGATAACAAGAAAATTGTTTCCGGCGCAAGTGGCATGACTACAGTCATACCCGCATGGAAAATTCTGGAATTGCTTGATAACCCGAAGCTAAAGAGCGAACGCGAACGCAGCGATGCGATCTGGCAAGAGAGAATTTATCCGAGGATGGTGCTGGAAGCGGCTCAGACCAATTCTTCTCACAAAGAAGACTTTAATGGTCTTCTGGACGCGGCAGTCAGAGGGACGCCATAAGCTGAGCGAACATGCCAGCCGGATCGTGGCGCATGTTGTAGCGGAAGCTGAATTCACCAACGTACTTTTGCAGGTGCTTGCCTGATACGTGGATGTGAGTGGAGCGGATAGCGCCCTTTAGGTGCTTCCAGAACCCCTCAACACCGTTGACGTGGTGGATGCCGTTAACGTACTGTTCCTGGCCATGCTTCACGGTTCCGTGTGTGTAGCCGAGTTTGCTAATCTGTCCGTAGCTCGCCAGTTCGTCAGTGCTAACAGTGGTTCCAGAAACCACTTCGGATTCAATGAAGGATTCCAACGTGCTGCGGCTGACGTTCGGGATTACGCGGGCCGTGATGTTGCCGTCACGCTCAAGGACTGCGGCAACGATAGTCTTGTTCTTCGCGCCACGGCCACGGATGCCCTTTGCTCTTCCGCCAACGTAGGTTTCATCAACCTCGACGTGGCCGGACTTCGGAGGGTCAATGTCGTTCTTGCCACCCATGAGCTTGCGAAGCTCAATGCCAATGCGGTAGGCAGTCTTGTACGTGACCCCGAGTTGACGCTCAAGCTCTTTGCCCGACACGCCGTTGCGCGTGGCAGTCATTAGATACATGGCGTGGAACCACAGTGTCAAGGGCGTCGTGGACTTTTCAAAAGGGGTGCCAACGCACGGATAGACGTGGTGGCCGCAGTCTTGGCAGGCGTAACCGCGACGGCCAGTGATGCGGAAGAACTTGGCACCGACAACGCCACAACCGGGGCAAGTCGGGCTCTGGCCGTACTTGCGCAACATGATCGCGTCAAGGCAGGCGTCGTCCGTGGGGTACTCGGCTTGGAACTGCTTGAACGTGTATTTCATGATCGGTTTCCTCTTTACTTGCCTTGAGGATAGTCGATAAGTTACTTGTCGTCAAGGGATAAATGCCAAAAAATATGCTACTGGGCAATTTGCTGGTCTTCGGTGCGGTATTGTGCGAGGCCGCTTACGTCGTAATTGGGAAGAAGCTCACTGGCGCACTGACACCGAAACGGATCACGTCGTTGATCAACCTGTGGGGATTTGTGCTGGTGACGCCTATGGGCATCTACGTGGCCCTGAAATTTGACTTTGGCAGCGTGGGCTCAGGCACCTGGGCGCTGTTGCTCTTCTACGCGCTGGCTGCCAGCGTGTGGACCGTGTGGCTATGGTTGACGGGCCTGAAGACCGTACCGACCGCGAAGGCCGGGGTGTTCACCGTGATGCTGCCGGTCTCAAGCGCGCTGGTCGGCGTGTTTGCATTGGGCGAGAACTGAGTGGCGTGCAACTGCTGGCTTTTGCCATTGCCTTGCTGGGGGTGGTGCTGGCCACCCTGCCCGCCTGTGCCAGCGTCAAGCAAGCACAAGCAAACACATGAAATACCGTGTTGTGACGCGGTGTTGATGACGGCATCTGCTGCACTGCGTGAACACTTTGCGGTGGCTTGAACGGATCAAATTCTGTTTTCAGAGGGAACAGCCGCTGAAATCGCCAATGAAAAAACAACACTGCCCAATGAAAAAAACACATTTTTCCTTGGAAACACACAAATTCTCCAGTAGCATCCACTTTGCCAGTGAAGAAGGAGTTTTTCTCTGGTGATTAATCAACTTCTAGAAGGACAATAAATCATGGCAACTGCAAAAAAAGCTCCGGCAAAAAAAGCACCCGCAAAAAAAGCAGCACTGGCTAAAAAGGCCGCACCTGCAAAGAAAGCGGCTCCCGCCAAAAAAGTAGCCAAAAAGGCACCGGCAAAAAAGGCAGCACCAGCTAAAAAAGCTGCGCCCGCCAAAAAAGCCGCCCCAGCGAAAAAGCCTGCTGCAAAAAAAGCGCCCGCCAAAAAGCGGACCCCCAACGCAGCCTTCATGAAACCCCTGACGCCCAGCGCCGCTCTGGCTGCTGTAGTGGGTGCAAACCCGCTGCCACGCACCGAGGTGGTCAGCAAGCTGTGGACTTACATCAAGAAGAACAAGCTGCAAGACGCAGCCAATAAGCGCATGATCAACGCCGACGCCAAGCTGAAGGAAATCTTCGGCAAGATGCAGGTGTCCATGTTCGAGATGGCTGGCCTGATTGGCAAACACCTCAAGTAATCAGCACCCGCTGTCTACTTCAAAGGCCGACGCAAGTCGGCCTTTTTGTTTATCGCGCGTCCTGCATACGGTCCAGCGCTGCTTGCGTGATGGCCGACAAGGTGCCACGGGTGCTGATCACCTCCGGGTCCAGCATCACCTCAATCAGGGTTCCCTGCACGCGCGCCAGCGCCGCCAGCAAGGCCGGTTCAAACTCGGCTGTTTGGGTGATGCGCACACCGGCATAGCCATAGGCGCGCGCCAGCGCCGCAAAATCAGGATTCTTCAGTTGTGATCCGGTAACGTGCTGCGGGTACTCGCGCTCCTGGTGCATGCGGATGGTGCCGAACATGCTGTTGTTGAGCAGCACGATGATGGTCTTAGCCCCGTATTGCGTGGCGGTTGCAAGCTCTTGCCCGTTCATCAAAAAATCACCATCACCGGTGATGGTAAAAACCAGGCGCCCGGTCGTTATGGCCGCCGCAATGCCGGCCGGCACGCCGTAGCCCATGGCGCCGTTAGTGGGTGCCAGTTGCGTCTTGAAGCCCTTGGCCAGTCCGTGGTGCCTGAAAAAGCGGTGCACCCAACTGGCAAAGTTGCCCGCACCATTGGTCAGTACCGCATCAGCAGGCAGATGCTTTTGCAAGGTCGCCACCATGGCCGGCATATCGATGTCGCCAGGCAAGGTCTGCGGCTCCAGGTTGGCCAGGTAGTCGGTGTGGCAGGCCTGCGTCCAGGCTTCCCATGCCACTGCCACCGGCGCCGTCAATACCTCCAGCGAGCAGGCGGCCGCGTTCATGGTCGCGTTGATGGCCAGATCAGCCTGGTAAACGCGGTTCAGTTCTTCCGCACTGGCGTGGATGTGCACCAGCTTTTGCTTCGGTTTGGGCACTTCAAACAAGGCGTAGCCGCCGCTGGTCATCTCCCCGAGCCGCGGACCGATGGCAAGAATCAGGTCGCTATTCTTGATCCGCGCTGCCAGCTTGGGGTTGATGCCAATGCCAACGTCACCCGCATACAAGGGATGGTGGTTGTCAAACGTGTCCTGAAAACGGAATGCGTTGCCCACCGGCAGTTTCCAGTTTTCAGCGAAACGCTGCAAAGCCTGCGCCGCCTGCACGGTCCAGCCGCCACCGCCGGCAATGACCATCGGTCGCTCTGCTTTCAATAGCATCTCACGCAGGGTACGCAGGGAGACGGGGTCACTCCAGGCCTCCACCGCAGCAACGCGTGGCAGCGCTTGCGGCAGCACACCGGTACCGGCGTGCGCCAGCACGGCCTGCGTCAGCATGTCTTCGGGCAGCACCAGCACCACCGGGCCGGGGCGGCCGTTCATGGCGGTAGCAAAGGCGCGCGCCACGTATTCAGGGATGCGGCGCGCATCGTCAATGCGCTCCACGCGTTTGGCAAAACCTTTGGTGCTGGGACCGAAGAAAGCACAGAAGTCCACCTCCTGAAACGCTTCGCGGTCGCGCGCGTCACTCGCCACGTCGCCAACAAACAGCACCATCGGCGTCGAGTCCTGAAACGCGGTATGGACGCCGATGGAGGCATTGGTGGCACCCGGACCGCGCGTCACAAAACACACGCCCGGGCGACCGGTGAGTTTGCCGTGCGCCTCCGCCATGAAGGCAGCGCCGCCCTCTTGACGATTGATCACGAACTGAATCTGGTCGCGGTAGCGGTGAAATCCATCCAGCACCGCAAGATAGCTCTCGCCTGGTACGCCAAAGGCATGCGTAACACCTTGTGCAACAAGGCATTGAACCAACAAGTGGCCAGCGATTTGGGGAGTTGGGTCAGTCATCATCCCTGCATTGTGCCGAAAAATATGATCTCTACCGAGCCTGCGCTGCATTTCAGCTACAGTTCGATTCCTTTCACCTCGACGCCGACAATGACAGATTCCCAGGCCTCGCAGCGGCTGGCGCTGACCAGACTGATGGCATTGATCGCGATGATGGTGCTATCGCACATCAGCTTTACCGGCGCTCGCGTGGCGTTGTCGCTGTATGCGATCCATCTCGGCGCATCCACCTTCACCGTCGGCCTGTTGATTGGCCTGCTGTCGGTGTTGCCCATGTTGCTGTCGGTGCACATGGGTCGTTGGTCCGACCGCGTCGGCATCGTGCGGCCGGCCTCGATTGCCTTGAGCGTGGTGGCGCTCGGCACATTGCTGCCGGCGCTCTACGCCTCGATCACCTCCTTGTGCATCGCCAGCGTACTGCTGGGTAGCGGCTTCATGCTGATGCATGTGTCGATCAGCAACGCGGTTGGACACGCCAGCACGCCCGCGACTCGCACGCGCGCCTTCACGCTGCTGGCGCTGGGTTTTTCCACGTCGACCGTGCTCGGCCCGGTGATTGCCGGGTTCAGCATCGACTATGCCGGCCATGGCGCCACCTTCGTCGTGCTGGCGGCGTTCTCGGTACTGGCACTGGGCGTGCTGGCCTGGGTGCGCAAAACTGCGCCAGCGCGCGCGGCACACAGCGCCCGGCCGCACGACGCGCATGTGCTCGATCTGGTCCGTGATGCGCCGATGCGCGCCGTGTTCATCGTCAGCGGCTTGCTCAGCATGGGTTGGGACATGTTCACCTTCATGGTGCCGGTGCAGGGCGCGCGCATCGGGCTGTCGGCCTCCACCATCGGGCTCATCATGGGCACTTTCGGCGTGGCCACCTTTGTCGTGCGCCTGGCCATGCCGGGCATCAATCGCCATTTGAGCGAATGGCAGACGCTGACCGCCGCGCTAGCAATCACCGCGTTTGTGTATTTGCTCTTTCCCCTGTTCACCGCCGTACCGGTGCTGCTGGCGCTGGCGTTTTTGCTCGGCCTGGGCCTGGGTTCGACCCAGCCGATGGTGATGAGCCTGCTTCACAAGGTGGCTCCCGCCGGACGCACCGGCGAGGCCGTGGGCGTGCGCGCCACGCTGATGAATGCAAGCCAGACCTTTTTACCCTTGCTGTTTGGCGGTTTGGGCAGCGCCGCCGGCATGGTGCCCGCGTTCTGGACGCTGGCCATCATCCTGACGGCTGGCGGGGCATTTGCCAGCAAGCGCAAAAGCTAGATCGCGGTGCATAATAGCAGGCTGTGCCCCCAAAAGCCAACGCACGCATGAAAGACCACTACGCAGCCCTCGGGCTTGGCAGCGACGCGACGCTGGCCGATGTGAAAAAGGCGTTTCGCCAAAAAGCGTCTCTCCACCACCCTGACAGGAACACCGCCGCCGCCGCACCGGAGCGCTTTCGGGCGGTGCAAGAGGCTTACGAAGTGCTCTCTGATGCCGCCAAACGCCAGGCTTACGACGACAACCGCCGCCGTAACCTGCTCGACAGCCCGATCGATACGGCGCGGGAAATCTGGCAAAACTACTTTAACCAGTTACTTTCAAAGCCCCATGACATGAAAAACCAAGCGCCATGAGAATCTCCCCCTTTTTCCTCGGACTGCGCTCGGCTTACCAGGCTGAACTGGACGATTTGACGTTTGACTCCGAAGGACGGGACGTGCTGCGCCAGCGCTTGTCCGAGCGACGCAAAGAACTCAACTTTTTGCTCCAAATGATCGAACTCAGCCCCGAGATGGTGGCGGTCATATTCCACCAGGGCTTTCACTTCAAGTTGCCCGCCGTGATGGACCATTTGCTGACGCATGAAGCGGATGAATTTCCAGACTGGGACAGCCTGGCGCACGCCCTTCATCTGCCACCCTGGGCGCAGGACTTGACCCAAGTGGTACGCAAAGAGCCGATGGGCGAGTGGTTTTTGACGGTGGCCGCCGGCTTGGAATACATGCACAGCAAGCCGCACGCTGCTCCAGTCGCAAAGAATGACAATCTCGCTGACGAAAGTGCCGAGGATGAGGGCGACGATCATTTGGGCGAGTTCGATGCGGATGAAGAAAACGACGCCCGCGCCCGCGAAGAAGCTGGCGCTGACTGGATGGTCGAACAGGGTTTTGACCGAAAAGACTGAAGCCTTGCGGGACAGACCGCAGTTACGCGAAGCGAACAAGCTCTGTCCCCAACTGATTAGACAACCTTCATGAACCACCTTGCCCTGATCGCAAAAACCCAAAGTTTGATAGCTGCCGGCGACATCGTTGGCGCCGAGTTCGCATTGGTCGAGTTGGCCGACACACAAGGAGACGCTGCGCTGATGGTGGTACTGGAGCAGTTGCCACCCAAAGACATTCTGGCGGTGATCCGCGAGTACGACAATTCCAAAGAATCGGTCATCAACCTGCTGGTGACGCCTGCGCAGTTCGCGCGCGCCGTGGTGATTGAAAAGCAATACAAGGATCTGACCCGCACCCACTTGCGCGGCATGGTCAACTCGATCATTTTCAGAGACGGCGCTGACCCGCTTGAATTTTGCAACGCAATGGGCGATTTGGAAGGCGGCAGCGAAGCCTTGGCTGACTATTTTTCCGAGAAATGGAGTCGTGTCGAAGCCTTTGCCCGCAGCGGCACGTTTGAGGCGACAGAAGACGACGGCGAGATGCTGACAGAGGCCGCCTTGCTGGCCTCGGCCTACGTCAAACCGCGCGTCGAACAAGACGAAGTTGCCGACCAGGACTGGATGGAACTGGCTTGGATACTGCGCCACAAGTGCCCCGACCTCTTCATTGAAATGCTGATCGTGCTGCGTGCCAAGGCACGCGCCCACGACACTGGTTTGGGTGACGAAGAAGACGCCCAACAGCAGCGCGAAGATGACGATGGCAAGTTCGAAACCGGCGACACCGACCGCGGCAAAGCCACGCCCGCCAAGTTGGAGTCAGACGAGGAATCAGCCATTTAGGCCCAGATCATTCAATTTCCCCACGATGCCAACGCGCAACGCATCCCCCTCACCGTCAACCGTCTCACTTTACGACACCCGTGCGTTTTTTGAGAAAGCGCTGCTGTTCGGCGTGCAAAACGGCATCATCGACCAGCAGAAACTGGACGCTATTTACAGCGATGCCCCCAAAGGCATGGTGCAAATTGCGCGTTACTTTGGCACTGAGTTTTTGCGCCCGGAGCTTGAAAAAGCGAAAGACCGCATGGTCAATCTGGTCAGCCTCTACCTTGAAAGCAGCAGCGGCGGCGACTTGCGGCAAGCCGCCGAAGCGCTGCGCGATCACTCGTTTTTGTCGCGTTCCAAAGGCGGCTCAGACATGCTTAAGACCTTGATTGCGATGCCACAGAACAGCCACTTCGGCATGAATGAGCACAGCGGATTCACGGACGACCACATCCCACAGCTCGCCAAATGGTCACTCAGAAGCCTGCCCGACTACCAGGCTGAATTCGCCAAGCGCAGTCAGGTGGCGCAAGTGATCGACGCCGCCATTTGGCTGGCTGACGCCTTGGGCATGGACGCCGCCACCCTGGAAGAGGCGGGCAAGGATGCCGAAGCCGTCATCCGCACAGCGCTGTTGATCTTCGTCACCCAGCGCACCAAGATGCCCGATTGGGTCACGTTTGAAAAGATGGTGGCCGCGCTACGCAAAAAGTACGGCACGGCCCAAGCCAGCCTCTCAATCACCCTCCCGAAAAACTTGCCCGATCACTTCACAACCGTGGTCGAGGCCGTGCGACAGTCTGTCATAGCTGATTTGTCGAAAATATTTAACACCACCCTGCCCGCCAGAAAACTGTTTGACCAGACACCTGCGTTCATGGGCCGCTATTTCTGGGTTGAGGACGGCTTGAGCGAAGTGGACCACCATGACCGCTCGGCATCCCTGGCCTGGAACAAAGCCACCGGGGGTCACAGCGATGACAGCTCGCTGCTCACCCTCTTTTTGTGTGTGGCTGCCGATGCTGCACCCAAAACGATGCTGACCGAAAAAGGCGCAGCCACATTGATTCGCAAGATCCGAAAAACCGGCCTCAACGCAGACTTGACCAGGCAATACATCCAAAACCAGGCCCCCGAGCCGCACCAGCTCGACTACACCCGGATCTGGATGGACTTTATTGACGAGGCGCAGCACACGCTTTTAAGCGACTTTGATTACACGCTAAAAGACGCTTTAACCCTGCTGCGGCGGGAGTGCAATGTAAGTTAATGCAGCGGCACGCCAGTCTTGGCTTGCAACGCCTCAATCGTTACGCCCGGCGCTATCTCCACCACTTTGAGGCCCTGGGGCGTCACGTCCAGCACGGCCAAATCGGTGATGATGCGGTTCACCACTCCCACACCCGTCAGAGGCAGCGTGCAACTGGGCAGTATCTTCAAGTCGATGCTGCCATCCTTCTTCTTTGCCACGTGCTCCATCAACACCACCACGCTCTTGACGCCGCCCACCAGGTCCATCGCGCCGCCCATGCCCTTGACCATCTTGCCGGGGATCATCCAGTTGGCCAGATCGCCCTTTTCGCTCACCTGCATGGCGCCCAGAATGCTCAGGTTGATCTTGCCGCCACGAATCATGGCAAAGCTGTCGTGGCTGCCGAAGATGCTGGAGCCGGGAATGGTCGTCACGGTCTGCTTGCCGGCATTGATCAGGTCGGCATCGACCTCGTCTTCGGTCGGGAACGGGCCAATGCCCAACATGCCGTTTTCGCTTTGCAGCCAGACCTCGATGTCCGGGTTGACAAAGTTCGCCACCAGGGTCGGCAAACCAATCCCGAGATTGACGTAAAAGCCGTCCTGCAATTCTTTTGCAGCAATGGCTGCCATTTGCTCGTGTGTCCAGGCCATGATCAGACTCCTGCTTTCTCGGTGATGGTTCTTTTCTCAATCCGTTTTTCAGGATTGGCATTGAGCACAATCCGGTGCACGTAAATGCCGGGCAAGTGCACTGCATCGGGATCGAAAGTGCCAGTTTCGACGATTTCCTCCACCTCGACCACCGTGATCTTGCCCGCCATCGCCACAGCCGGGTTGAAGTTGCGCGCGGTACGTCTGAAAATCAGGTTGCCACTTTTGTCAGCCTTCCAGGCTTTGACCAGCGACACCTCGGGCAGCAGTGCGTGCTCCATGACGTAAACGTGGCCATCGAACTCGCGGGTTTCCTTGCCTTCGGCTACCAGCGTGCCCACGCCCGTGCGGGTGTAAAACGCCGGAATACCAGCCCCGCCAGCCCGCAGTTTTTCAGCCAATGTGCCTTGGGGTGTGAACTCAAGCTGCAACTCACCAGCGAGATATTGCCTCTCGAACTCCTTGTTCTCCCCGACGTAGCTGGAGATCATTTTCTTGATCTGGCGCGTTTCCAGCAGCTTGCCCAGGCCGAAACCATCGACGCCTGCGTTGTTGGAGATAACCGTCAGGTCGCGCGCGCCGCTGTCGCACAGGGCATCAATCAAGGCCTCGGGAATGCCGCACAGGCCAAAGCCCCCCACGGCCATGAGCTGACCGTCCCTGACAATGCCTTCCAGCGCCTTGGCCGCGCTTGGGTAAATCTTGTTCACTTATCGAATTCCTTTATAAACCTTTGTGGGACAGACCGCAGTTACAAACGGAATGATTTGCGGGACAGACCGCAGCTACGCGCAGCGAGCCAGCTCTGTCCCCAGCCATTCGTCGGATGTTGGCTGTTCGCCAGCTCTGTCCTCAACTGATTATCGCTAAATCCGACTTCCATTCATCGCGGTACCGCCATTCTGCTGCTACTGAAACAGCTTTTCGACTTGGAGCAGCGTCAGCAATCCCATCAACGCAAAAATGCCAGCTGCGATGGAATGGACCAGTTTCATGGGAATTTTGGTGGCGAACTTGTTGCCAATAAAAACAGCAGGCACATCCGCCACCAGCATGCCCAGTGTCGTGCCGATAACGACCATCAGCGGAGCGCCATAGTGGGCCGCCAGGGCAATCGTTGCGATCTGGGTCTTGTCGCCCATTTCCGCAAGAAAGAAGGTGATGAAGGTAGCGCCGAAGACACCGAGGTGTTTCGCAATCTGGGTTTCTTCTTCCTCGATCTTGTCGGGGATCATGGTCCAGATCGCCATGCCGATAAATGACAAGCCCAGTGCCCAGCGCATGATCTCGGGACTCACGACCGAAGTAATCCAGGCGCCCAATGCGCCCGCCAAGCCGTGATTGAGCAAGGTGGCGTACAGGATACCGGCAATGATAGGGAGCGGCTTTTTGAAACGCGCCGCAAGGATGAACGCGAGCAATTGGGTTTTGTCGCCGATTTCCGCGAGGGCGACAACACCAGTTGAGATGAAAAGAGCTTCCACAATGGGTTCCTGGGTTGGATAAAAACAAAGACCACGCATCTTCCCGGCCAATCCGAAGCTTGTGCGGTCAAAGGTTAATCTTGCTCACGATTATTCGGCGGGGGCCATGGCAGATTTGTTAAAGAAATCAGATGACAATCTCCCGCATCCAGTCGGGCATGGTTTTGGCCTTCCGGTTCGGGAAGTCGACCCAGATGGTGGTCGCACCGCCGGCCGCGTAGATCACGTCCGGCTCACTGATGATCTCCATCGTGCCCCAGCTCTCGAAGGTGGTACGGCCGGGATCGCTGACGTACATCTTTATCAGCACCTCACCCGGGTATTCCAACTGTTTGTAGAAGTTGCAAAACGCGTTGACGATCACCGGCCCCTCACCTTGGGGGTCGGGCACGCACCCGATCGAATACATCCAGTCAATGCGACAAGTCTCCAGATACCGGAAATAGGTGGTGTTGTTGACATGGCTCATGGCGTCCATGTCACCCCAGCGAATCGGGATGCGCATCTGGTACACCAGTTTTTTCTTCTCGGGAATCTCGATCTTCATAGTCTTTTCCTTGACAAAACGGGCTGTCCACTTAAGGCCCGCGGACTGTCGGCCAGCATCCTGGCGCCGACCCAGCGCCGCACCTGGCCCCGGTAGTTGTTGCGCATCGTCCACGGCATCACTGGTGCGCCCGGATTGAAGCCAGAATGCCCAGCGTAAACAACACAGCAGCCAGCAACTGGAGCGCACCAGGCCATGCCCGATCCCAGGCAAACGAGTACAACAGGGCGAACAAGGTCTCGCTGACAATCAACTGGCCACATAAACTGGCGCTCAGGCGCTGGCTCGCGATGTTCCACAAAATAGTGGCCAGCCACGCCGACCCCACACCAGTTGCTATACAAACAACAACTGAAAACCCAATGTTCTCGTTGGCAAGAAGCGCCCTTGACTCCGAACCCGCGACCAGCCAGAGTAGCACCGCACCGACGCCGGTGGCAATCCCAAGCCAGTTGGCCCATTCGGTGGCATTGACTTGCGGGTGGCGCTTGAGCCAGGCCGCATTGAGAATGGCAAATGCCGTCCAGCACAGCATCGCAGCCAAAGCAAAGGCCACCCCCTGCCAGTAGTTGCCATCAGATGGCACTGGCGCCGCCTGGTCGGCGGCGGGTGTGGCGTTCATCATGAGAAGCAGGCCCGCTGCCGTCAGCACCAGCCCAGGCAGCAGAGCGGTCCATTTCAGGCCCAGTGGCTTGCCCAACAACATGACCCAGATCGGAATGGTGCCGATGATGAGGGTGGGCAGCTCGGTGCCCGCGCGCTGTATCGCCAGTACCAGCAGCAGGTAGTAACCGGTAAAGCCCAGCACGCTCAGGCCCAGCGCGGCCAGCGCCTGGCGGGCCGAGGGCAGCTTGTGTGAGCGCCAGGTGATGAGCATCACCAACGCGGCCACCGCACCGTAGCTCACAAAGCGTCCGGCCGCCAGGTCCACTGAGGACAAGCCCACGGTCATGCGCGGCGCCACAAACACCAGCCCCCACAGCGCCCCTGCGGCCAGGCCAGCCAGGATTCCGGTCAGCATCCCGGATCAGACCGCAAAACCATCGCCTGCTGAAATGCCCGAAAGATCAATGCTGTAAGCCATTTTGCGAGTCTCCAAAAAACAGAAAGAGCGACCGTCTGATTGTGCCGATTCACCGAATAAAATAAGTTGCACGATCGACCGCCTTGGTCATGGCCTGCATACCAGCCACCACCCCATTATCAAGCGACACACCTGAAACGAGACACACCATGACAAACCAGGAAATTCTGGCCCGGTTCGGCCCCCGTGAAGCAATGGCGTATGACGTCGTCGTCGTCGGTGGCGGCCCGGCTGGCCTGGCCACCGCCATTCGCCTCAAACAACTGGCCACGGAGAAAGGACGGGAGCTCTCGGTGGTGGTTTTGGAGAAAGGCTCCGAGCCCGGCGCCCATATTCTCTCGGGCGCCGTCATGGACCCGATCGCCCTGACGGAACTCTTTCCCGACTGGAAGGCCATGGGTGCGCCGCTGAACCAACCCGTGACGGATGACGCCATGATTTTTCTCAGTGAGAAATCAGGCTTTCGCACGCCCAACTTCTTGCTGCCCGCGTGCAGCCAGAACCACGGCAATTACATCGTCAGTCTGGGAGCTGTAACGCGCTGGATGGCGCAGCAGGCCGAAAATCTGGGTGTGGAAATTTTCCCGGGCTTCGCCGCCGCTGAGGTGCTCTACAACGCCAGTGGCGCGGTCACCGGCGTGGCCACCGGCAACCTGGGCGTGGGCAAGGACGGCGAACCCGGCGAGAACTTCCAGATCGGCATGGAGCTGTTGGCTAAGTACACGATTTTTGCCGAGGGTGCGCGCGGTCACCTCGGCAAGCAGCTCATTGCCAGGTACAAACTCGACGACGGCTGTGACCCCCAAACCTATGGCATCGGCATCAAGGAGTTGTGGGAGATCGACCCGGCCCGCCATCAGCCTGGTTTTGTCATGCACACGGCCGGCTGGCCGATGGACAACGCCACCTATGGCGGCTCCTTCCTGTACCACATGGAAGACAACAAAATCGCCATGGGCTTCATCACCGGGCTTGACTACACCAACCCTTATCTGAGCCCGTTTGAAGAGTTCCAGCGCTGGAAAACGCACCCCAACATCCGCTATTACCTGGAAGGCCAGGACAAAGGCCTCAAACCCGCCAAGCGCCTGGCCTACGGCGCCCGCGCCATCACCGCCGGTGGCCTGATGTCGCTGCCCAAAACCGTATTCCCCGGTGGCGCACTGGTAGGCTGCGAAGCCGGCTATCTGAACGTGAGTCGCATCAAGGGCAGCCACGCCGCCATCAAGTCCGGCATGTTGGCGGCCGACGCCGCTTTTGAGGCCGTCACGGGTGGTCGCCAGCATGACGAACTAAGCGCCTACCCCGAGGCGTTCGAGAAAAGCTGGCTCTACACCGAGCTCAATAAATCACGCAACTTCAAGGCCTGGTTCAAGCGCGGCCTGACGGTGGGCACCCTGATGAACGGCATCGAGCAGTTTGCCCTCAAAGGCAACTTTCCCTGGACGTTGCGGCGCGACAAACCGGACCACGCCTATCTCAAGACGGCCGCCGAATGCACGCCCATCGTCTACCCGAAGCCGGACGGCAAGCTCACCTTTGACCGCTTGAGCAGCGTGTTCATCAGCAACACCAATCACGAAGAGCAGCAACCGGCGCATTTGACTTTGAGAGACGCCGCCGTCCCGGTGGCGATCAACCTGGCGAAGTATGCCGGCCCCGAGGCCCGCTATTGCCCGGCCGGGGTCTATGAGTTCGTCAAGAACGCAGACAACAGCGACCGCCTGCAGATCAACGCACAGAACTGTGTGCACTGCAAAACCTGCGACATCAAGGACCCAACCCAGAACATCGTCTGGGTTACGCCCGAAGGCGGTGGTGGACCGAACTACGCGGGGATGTAAGTTCCGCCAGCGGGTAGAATCCCCCCGTCAGGAGAGAGTCTCCTCCTTGAGGAGGCCGCCGAAGGCGCAGGACCGCTGATTGCAGCGGTTTGAACGCTCAGGCAAAAGGACTGACAGACGTTTACGGGTCGCAATACCCTTGAGCGTTTCCCCACTGGAGAGAGGTCACGCCGGAATTAAATCCGGATTTGACCCACCGAAGGAGCAAACCGCAGTCTGCGAGCCGCCAAGGCCCGTGCAGACCCGGTGAATCTCTCAGGTAAAGCGGACAGCGGGGGCAGCCCATGGCTTTGACATCAGTTGAGGCCATGGAATTTGACTTGCCCCTTTTTCTCTCGCTGGAGTTCGCTGATGGCTAGCACGCCCGATAACCTTTTGACAACACCGCTCAACGACTTGCATCTGTCGCTGGGCGCCCGCATGGTGCCGTTTGCCGGCTATTCGATGCCGGTGCAGTACCCGGCTGGCTTGATGGCCGAGCACCACCACACTCGCAGCTTTGCGGGCCTGTTTGACGTTTCGCACATGGGCCAGTTGCGCCTGGTCGGGCCGGACGCTGGTGCCGCCCTGGAGAGCCTGATGCCGGTGGACGTGATCGACCTGCCGGTGGGAAAGCAGCGCTACGGTCTGCTGCTCAATGACGAGGGCGGCATCATCGACGACCTGATGTTCGTGAACCGCGACTATGCGAATGGCGGCGATATTTTTGTGATCGTCAATGGCGCCTGTAAAGTGGGCGATATCGCGCACATCCAGGCCAAAATCGGCACGCGCTGCCAGGTCATTCCGATGCCCGAGCTGGCCTTGCTGGCGCTGCAAGGTCCGCAGGCTGTGACCGCCCTACAGCGTCTGTGCCCCAGCATCGAAAAGTTGGTTTTCATGACCGGCGGCAAATTCAACATGGCCTGCGACAGCGCGGGAGCCCAGCAACTGATTCAGTGTTTTGTCACCCGCAGCGGCTACACCGGCGAAGACGGTTTCGAGATTTCGGTGCACACGACGCAAGCCGAAGCACTGGCGAAGGCCCTGCTGGCGCAGCCCGAAGTCAAACCGGTGGGCCTGGGTGCGCGCAACTCACTGCGGCTTGAAGCTGGGCTGTGCCTGTATGGCAACGACATCGACACCAGCACCACGCCGGTCGAAGCAGGTCTGAACTGGGCTATGCAAAAAGTGCGGCGGGCCGACGGTGCGCGCGCCGGTGGCTTTCCGGGTGCGACAAGAATAGGGGCGCAACTCGCAGGTGGCACGGGAACCCCAACCAGAAAGCGGGTTGGACTGGTGGCGCTGGAGCGGATTCCGGTGCGCGATCACACCGAGTTGCAAGACCTGGCGGGCCAGCGCATTGGCGAAGTCACCAGCGGCCTGCTGGGCCCGACCATCGACCGGCCGGTGGCCATGGGCTACGTGACGCCCGGGTTCGCGGCGCTGGGCACCAAAATCAATGCCCTGGTGCGCGGCAAACTGGTGCCCATGGAAGTGGTGACCATGCCATTTGTGCCGACCCGCTACTACCGAGGATAGAACCCGTTCGGGCTGAGCCTGTCGAAGCCCTCCCCAACCCACTGTTTCGCTTGCCCTTCGACAGGCTCAGGGCGAACGGTTTAAAGATTTTAGGAGATGCTATGACAATCAAATACACCCCCGACCACGAATGGCTCAAGCTTGACGGCGACGCCGCCGCGACCGTTGGCTCCGTCATTACAGTGGGCATCACCCACCACGCGCAAGACGCCCTGGGCGACATTGTGTTTGTGGACCTGCCCGCAGTGGGTACAAACTATGCCGCCAAAGACATCGCCGGCGTGGTCGAATCGGTCAAGGCCGCCGCCGACGTCTACATGCCGGTCACCGGCGAAGTAACCGAGGTGAACGAAGCCCTGCGCGCCGACCCGTCGCTGGCCAACACCGACCCACTGGGCGCGGGCTGGTTCTTCAAACTCAAACTCACCGACCGGTCGGAGCTGGATGCCCTGATGGACGAAACCAGTTACACCAGTTTCTCGGCCAAGGCTTAAGACGCGGTCAAGCATTGAATCGGGGTCAGATCCCAATTCAGGAAGTTAGTTTTCCGGAGCGGCGAAATGCAATACGAAATTGGGCTCTGACCCCGATTCAATGCGTCGTATCCGGAGTGAAAGAAATTGAACCATGTTGACAACACCCTCACCTGCCCCGCTCGCCGAACTCGAAAACAGCTCTGAATTCATCGCCCGCCACATCGGCGTGGACGCTGCCGACGAGGTCTTGATGCTCAAGGTCGTCGGTTCCAGCTCACGCCGCGAACTGATCGACGGTATCGTGCCGCGTTCCATTGCGCGCCAATCGGCGATGAATATTCCGGCGGCAGTGACCGAAGCAGCAGCACTGGCCGATCTGAAGGCAATTGCAGCCAAAAACCAGGTTTTCAAAAGCTACATCGGCCAAGGCTATTACGACACCCACACCCCCGGCGTGATTCTGCGCAACATTCTGGAAAACCCGGCCTGGTACACCGCCTACACGCCCTACCAGGCCGAGATCAGCCAGGGTCGCATGGAGGCGCTGGTGAACTTCCAGACCCTGGTGACGGACCTCACCGGCATGCCGATGGCCAATGCCTCGATGCTGGACGAGGCCACGGCGGCTGCCGAAGCCATGACGCTGGCACTGCGGGTGGGCAAATCGAAGTCCAACACGTTTTTTGTGGACAGCGAGGTCTTGCCGCAAACACTCGAAGTGATCCAGACCCGCGCTCGGCCTTTGGGTATCACGGTGAAGGTTTGCAAGGGTGACGAAGCCCTGCGTGAAGAAAGCTTTGCCGTGTTGCTGCAATACCCCGGCGTCAGCGGTGTCGTGCGCGACGACCGCAACTGGATATCAAAATACAAGGCCCGAGGTGGCGTGGTCATTATGGCCGCTGACCTGCTGGCGCTCACGCTGCTCACTCCCCCCGGAGAACTCGGCGCCGACATTGCCGTCGGTACCACCCAGCGCTTTGGCATGCCGCTGTGCAATGGCGGCCCGCACGCCGCCTACCTGGCGTGCCGTGACGAGTTCAAACGCTCGATGCCGGGCCGTCTGGTGGGCGTGAGTGTAGACGTGCACGGCAACCCCACTTACCGGCTGGCGCTGCAAACACGCGAGCAGCACATTCGGCGCGAAAAAGCGACTTCCAACATCTGCACGGCGCAGGTCTTGCCGGCCGTGGTGGCCAGCATGTACGCGGTGTACCACGGCCCTGCCGGACTCAAGCGTATTGCCCAGCGCGTGGCGGCCTACACCGCCCTGCTGGCGCGTGGTTTGCAGGACATGGGCTTTGAGATCGCCAACGCCACGGCGTTTGATACTCTCACCATCCGTACCGCAGACGCTACTGAGTTGATAGCTGATCGCGCACATTCGGCCGGGGCTAATCTTCGCTTTGTCTCTAACACCAGCCTGAGCGTGTCGCTCGATGAAACCACCACGCGCGACCACATTGAACAACTCTGGTCGTTCTTCGCCAAATATGGGCAGACCCCACCGAAGGTCGCCTCGTTCGAGCAAGGCATCGAGTCTTTGATCCCCACCGGCTTGCGCCGCACAACTGGCTTTTTGACGCATCCGGTGTTCAACACGCACCACTCCGAGACCGGCATGCTGCGTTACATCCGCCGGCTGAGTGACAAAGACCTGGCGCTGGACCGCAGCATGATCCCGCTCGGTAGCTGCACCATGAAACTCAACGCCACCAGCGAGATGATTCCCATCACCTGGCCCGAGTTCGCCAATATCCACCCCTTTGCACCGCACGAGCAGTTACAAGGCTACCGCGAGCTCGACGAGCAACTGCGCGCCTGGCTGTGCCAGGCCACCGGCTACGCGGGCATCAGCCTGCAGCCCAACGCCGGTTCGCAAGGCGAATATGCCGGCCTGCTGGTGATCAAGGCCTACCAGGAAGCCAACGGCCAGGGCCATCGCAACATCTGTCTGATTCCCTCCAGCGCGCACGGCACCAACCCGGCCAGCGCCCAGATGGCCGGCCTGACGGTGGTGGTGACCGCCTGCGACGCACAAGGCAATGTTGACATGGCCGACCTGAAAGCCAAGTGCGAACAGCACAGCCAGCATCTGGCGGCGGTGATGATCACCTACCCCAGCACGCACGGCGTGTTTGAGACCAGCGTCAAGGAACTGTGCGCCTTGGTCCATGCGCACGGTGGCCGCGTCTATGTGGACGGCGCCAACATGAATGCGCTGGTGGGCGTGGCAGCGCCCGGTGAATTCGGCGGCGACGTGAGCCACTTGAACCTGCACAAAACCTTCTGCATTCCGCACGGCGGTGGCGGCCCCGGTGTGGGTCCCGTGTGCGTGGTGGCCGACCTGGTGCCCTATTTGCCGGGGCACGCCACCTACGAAGCCACCCAGTCCTCCGTTCACCCTGAGCTTGTCGAAGGGCTTCGCCCCTTCGACAGACTCAGGACAGGCCAAGCTCAACCCGAACGGAATTACAAGGTGGGGGCGATCAGTGCTGCACCCTTAGGCAATGCGGCCGTACTGCCGATCAGTTGGATGTACTGCCGCATGATGGGTGCTGAGGGCTTGCAGGCGGCTACCGAGGTCGCGATCCTGAGCGCCAACTACATCAGCGCGCGCCTGAAAGACCACTACCCCACGCTCTACGCCAGCGCCAATGGCCACGTGGCGCACGAATGCATTCTGGACTTGCGGCCCTTGAAGGAAAGCAGTGGCGGCGCCAACGGCATCTCGGCCGAAGACGTGGCCAAGCGCCTGATGGACTACGGCTTTCATGCGCCGACGCTGAGCTTTCCGGTGCCCGGCACGCTGATGGTGGAGCCGACCGAGAGCGAAACGCTCGACGAGCTCGACCGTTTCATCCAAGCCATGATCGCCATCCGCGAAGAAATTGCCAAAGTAGAGCGCGGTGAATGGCCGCAGGACAACAACCCGCTCAAACATGCGCCGCATACCGCCGCGTCCCTGATGGGAGCGGCGTGGGACCGACCCTACTCACGCGAAACCGGCGCCTTCCCGCTGGCAACCTTGAAGCAAGTCAAATACTGGCCACCGGTGGGACGTGTCGACAACGTGTACGGCGACCGCAACCTGTTCTGCTCTTGCGTGCCGGTCAGCGACTACCAGTAAGAAAATAGGCATCGACAGGCTCAGCCCGAGCGGGGTTGTAGCGGTTAAACGAACAGTATTGAGACCTGACCCATGACAAACTTCCTGACCGCCGCGTTTTACAAATTTGTCGGCTTGCCTGATTTTGAGCAGCTCAAAGCGCCCCTGCTCGCCTGCTGCGAAGAGCACGACATCAAGGGCATCATTCTGCTGGCGCCCGAGGGCATCAACAGTACGATTGCCGGTCCCGCTGCGGGCGTGCATGCGGTGTTGGCCCATCTGCGGCGTGATCCGCGCCTGGCCGACCTGCAACACAAGGAAGCCTGGTCATCCAGGCCGCCGTTTCGCCGGATGAAGGTGCGCCTCAAGCGCGAAATCGTCACCCTGGGTGTACCTGGCCTCGACCCGAACGTGATGGCCGGCGAGTACGTCAAGCCGCAAGACTGGAACGCGCTGATCAGCGACCCCGACGTGGTGCTGATCGATACGCGCAACCACTACGAAGTGGCGATTGGCACCTTTGCCGGCGCCCTCAACCCGGACATCAAAAGCTTTGCCAAGCTGCCCGAATGGCTGGGCGTAGCGCCGGCACTGAAAGCCGTTGCCGGCAAAAAGCCCAAGGTGGCCATGTTTTGCACCGGCGGCATCCGCTGCGAAAAGTCCACTGCTTTTTTGCGCATGCAAGGGTTTGACGAGGTCTATCACCTGGAAGGCGGCATCCTGAAATATCTGGAGACGGTGCCCGAGGCGCAGAGTCTCTGGCAGGGTCAGTGTTTTGTGTTTGACGAACGCGTGTCAGTTGGCCACGGCTTGACGCCTGGCCAGCACGGGCTGTGCCGGGCCTGCCGCCAGCCGCTCACTGACGACGACCTGGCGTCCCCCTTGTTTGAGCCCGGCGTGAGCTGCCCCAAGTGCGTTGACCACACCAGCAAAGCGCAAAAACAGGGCGCAATGGAACGACAACGGCAGTGGGAACTGGCCAAGGCACGCCAGCAGGCGCCTGTTGGCGAGCGCCTGGAGCCCACCGATCAGGTGTAATTTTTCGCCAGCAAGCGTGCGCGCGCGTCTCTGTACTCGCGCTTGAGCTGGGCCACGTAGTCGGCCGTGCTCTGCATCCGGGTAATGGCGCCGATGCCCTGGCCACAGCCCCAGATGTCTTTCCAGGCTTTGGACTTGTCACCGCCAAAATTCATTTTGCTGGGGTCGCTTTGCGGCAAGTGCTCCGGGTCCAGGCCAGCGGCGCGGATGCTGGGGGCCAGGTAGTTTCCGTGCACGCCGGTGAAGAGGTTGGTGTAGACGATATCGTCCGAGTTGCTGTCCACAATGGCCTGCTTGTAAGCCTCGGCGGCGCGCGCTTCCTGCGTGGCAATGAAGGCGGAACCGATGTAGGCAAAGTCAGCACCCATGGCCTGCGCGGCCAGCACGGCATCCCCTGTTGAAATGGCACCGCTCAAGACCAAGGGGCCATCAAACCACTGGCGGATTTCCTGGATCAGCGCAAACGGGCTCTTTACACCGGCATGACCTCCTGCCCCTGCCGCCACAGCAATGAGGCCGTCAGCGCCCTTCTCGATCGCCTTGTGGGCGTGTTTGTTGTTGATGACGTCGTGCAGCACCACGCCGCCATAAGAATGGGCGGCGGCGTTGATGTCTTCGCGCGCCCCCAGCGAAGTGATGATGATGGGCACCTTGTACTTGACGCACAGCGCCATGTCGTGCTCCAGCCGGTCGTTGCTCTTGTGCACGATCTGGTTGATGGCAAAAGGGGCGGCCGGTTGGTCCGGGTTGGCCTTGTTGTAAGTCGCCAGCGTCTCGGTGATTTCAATCAGCCATTCTTCGAGCTGCTCAGCCGGGCGCGCGTTGAGCGAAGGCATGGCGCCCACCACGCCGGCCATGCACTGGGCAATCACCAGCTTGGGATTGCTGATGATGAACAGCGGTGCGCCGATCACCGGGAATGGCAGATGGTTCAGGATCGGGGGAAGTTTAGACATGAAGTCTCCATACTTGAAATATTGTGGGACAGACCGCAGTTACGCGCAGCGAGCCAGCTCTGTCCCCAACTGATCAGAACGCATCGAGTGCCAGCGCAGTGACACTGTCAGCGCCTTCAACGATGGCATCGCGCATGCCGGGCGCTTTGGTCAGCAGGTGGTCGGCATAAAAGCGTGCCGTGCTGATCTTGGCGCGCATGAAGGGCAGATCCACGCCGCGGGCGACTTCGTCCTGCGCCACCAGCAGCGACCGTGCCAACTGCCAACCGGCCATCAGATTACCGGCCAGCATGAGGTAGGGCACGCTGCCGGCAAAGACGGCGTTGGGGCTGGCCTTGGCGGCACCTGCAGGGGCCTTGGCAAGCCCGCCCGCCACAAAGTTCACTACATCGACAAAGGCTTCGCGCGCCGCCTTGAGGCGCCTGGCAACGGCCAGCGCATCGACACTGCCACTCTTGATCAACAGGCCTTCAGTCGCTTCAATCTGGGCCGCCAGAGCCTTGGCCGTTTGTCCGCCGTCGCGCGCCGTCTTGCGCCCCACCAAGTCATTGGCCTGGATGGCGGTGGTGCCTTCGTAGATGGTCAGAATCCTGGCGTCGCGGTAATACTGCGCCGCGCCGGTTTCTTCGATAAAGCCCATGCCGCCGTGCACCTGCACGCCCAGTGAGGTGACTTCCAGGCTCATCTCGGTGCTGTAGCCCTTGATGAGGGGCACCATGAATTCATAGAAAACCTGGTTTTGCTTGCGCGCCTCGGCGTCCAGGTGATGGTGTGCCGCGTCATAGGCCGCTGCCGCCACGGTTGCCATAGCACGGCAACCCTCGGTGTAGGCACGCATGGTCATGAGCATGCGCTTGACGTCAGGGTGATGAATGATGGTTGCGCTGGTGGGAAAAGAGCCATCGACCGGGCGGCTTTGCACCCGGTCTTTGGCGAACGTCACCGCTTTTTGATAGGCGCGCTCGGCGATGGCAATGCCCTGTACGCCGACGGCAAAACGGGCCGCGTTCATCATGATGAACATATATTCCAGGCCGCGATTTTCCTGACCGACCAGGTAACCCACAGCGCCGGGTCCGGCGCTGCTCGCTATGCTCGCCGCCATGCCGTCGCCATATTGCAGCACGGCGGTCGGGCTGGCCTTGATGCCCATCTTGTGCTCGATGCTGACGCAATGCACGTCGTTGCGGGCGCCCAGCGCACCCCCTTTGTTCACCAGAAATTTGGGCACCACGAACAGACTGATGCCCTTGACGCCTTCGGGTGCACCACTGACGCGGGCCAGCACCAGATGGACGATGTTCTCAGCCATATCGTGCTCGCCCCAGGTAATAAAAATTTTGGTGCCGAACACTTTGTAAGTACCGTCGGCCTGCGGCTCGGCACGGCTGCGCACGGCGGCCAGGTCGCTGCCGGCCTGGGGTTCGGTCAGGTTCATGGTGCCGGTCCACTTGCCGCTCACCAGGTTTTCGAGATAGCTGGCTTTGAGTGCGTCGGAACCGATCGTCAGCAGCGCTTCAATAACGCCGTCGGTAAGCATCGGACACAGGGCAAAGCTCAGGTTGGCCGAGTTCTGTATTTCACCGCAGGCCGCACCGATGGTCTTGGGCAAACCCTGACCACCAAAACTCACTGGATGTTGCAGACCTTGCCAGCCGGCCTGCGCAAACTTCTGGAATGCGTCCTTGAAACCGGGCGTGGCGGTGACCACACCATCGCGCCAGCTAGAGGGGTTTTTGTCGCCCTCCCAATTCAGCGGAGCGAGCACGCCTTGGTTGAACTTGGCCGCTTCTTCCAACACGGCTTGGGCGGTCTCAAAACCGGCGTCTTCAAAACCGGGCAACTGCGCGATCTGTTCAATATCAGCCAGGTACCTGATATTGAAGAGCATGTCTTTAAGGGGGGCCAGGTAGCTCATTTTCAGCACAAGGTTAAAGAGCGGCAACCAGTTCGGGCACCGCCACGAACAGGTCAGCCTCCAGGCCGTAGTCCGCCACCGAGAAGATCGGGGCTTCGGGGTCTTTGTTGATGGCCACGATCACCTTGGAATCCTTCATGCCGGCCAGGTGCTGGATGGCGCCGCTGATGCCGCAGGCAATATAAAGCTGGGGCGCAACGATCTTGCCGGTCTGGCCCACTTGCCAGTCGTTGGGCGCGTAGCCGGCATCTACCGCCGCGCGTGATGCACCCATGGCGGCACCGAGCTTGTCGGCCAGTGGCGTCATGACTTCCATGAATTTGTCATGGGACCCCAGCGCCCGGCCACCGGAGACGATGATCTTGGCAGCGGTCAGCTCGGGGCGGTCGTTTTTGGCGATTTCGCTGCCAACAAAAACGGCTTTGTCGCTGGCCGCCACCGGCACCACGCTCTCCACCGCTGCCGTGCCACCACTGGCGGGCGCGGCGTCAAAGCCGGTGGTACGCACCGTGATGACCTTGATGGCATCGAGACTTTGAACAATGGCAATGGCGTTGCCGGCATAGATCGGGCGCTCGAAGGTGTCGGGGCTGTCGACCTTGGTGACGTCAGAGATCTGGCCCACATCCAGTTTGGCCGCCACACGCGGGGCAATGTTCTTGCCGGAGGCGGTCGCCGGAAACAGGATGTGGCTGTAGTTCATGGCTACTGCCAGAATCTGCGCGCTCACGTTTTCAGCCAGACCATGGGCGAAGGCCTCGCTGTCGGCGTGCAGCACCTTGGACACGCCCGCAATCTGCGCCGCAGCCGCAGCCGCAGCGCCGGCGTTGGCACCCGCCACCAGCACGTGCACATCGCCGCCGCATTGCAGCGCGGCGGTCACCGTGTTGAAGGTTGCGCCCTTGAGGGTCGCGTTGTCATGTTCAGCAATAACCAGAGTTGTCATCAGAGTACCTTTGCTTCGTTCTTGAGTTTATCCACCAGGGTGGCAACGTCTGGCACCATGACACCGGCGCTGCGCTTGGGCGGCTCCATGACCTTGAGGGTCTTGATGCGGGGCGCCACGTCAACACCGAGGTCTTCGGGCTTGAAAATGTCGAGCTGCTTTTTCTTCGCCTTCATGATGTTGGGCAAGGTCACATAGCGCGGCTCGTTCAGGCGCAGGTCGGCCGTGATGACGGCAGGAAGGGAGACAGAGAGGGTCTCCATCCCGCCATCGACCTCCCGCGTGACGCTGGCCTTGCCGTCGGCCACTTCAACCTTGCTGGCAAAAGTGGCTTGCGGCAGATCGGCCAGGGCGGCGAGCATCTGGCCAGTCTGGTTGCAGTCGTCGTCAATCGCCTGCTTGCCGAGAATGATCAGGCCAGGTTGTTCCTTGTCCACCAGCGCCTTGAGCAGTTTGGCCACCGCCAGCGGCTGCAGTTCAACATCGGTTTGAACCAGAATGGCGCGATCAGCGCCGATGGCCATGGCCGTGCGCAAGGTTTCCTGGCATTGCATGACGCCGCAGGAGACGGCGATGACCTCGGTCACGACGCCTTTTTCCCGCAGACGAATGGCTTCTTCAATGGCGATCTCGTCAAAAGGGTTCATGCTCATTTTGACGTTGGCGATATCTACACCGGTGCTGTCCGACTTGACGCGGACCTTCACGTTGTAGTCCACCACGCGCTTGACTGCGACCAGGGCTTTCATTGCTTTAACTCCAGAGGGTTATAAATACGGCGATTTATTGGATGCTTGCGTCATCTTGGTTGACGTGCACGTCAACCTTGGATTCTATGCGGTGTCACCTGTCAGCTTGCTCATCCACTCGACAATCAACCAATCAATCAGGAAATAGTACGATCGTGCTTTTTTTAAATTATAGCCTCAGTCCCGTAGCCTGCTGCTGGCACAGCAAGTCAGTCACGGCACCATGCTGCCGAGCGCATCCAGCGGGCTGGCCGTGCCACCCGCTGCGACCTTGAGCACATGGGTGTAAATCATGGTGGTACTGACATTGCTGTGGCCGAGCAGCTCTTGCACCGTGCGAATGTCGGTGCCAGCCTGTAGCAAATGTGTGGCGAACGAATGGCGCAAGGTGTGAACCGACACTGGCTTGCAAATACCCGCCTGTGCCACAGCCTTCTTGAGCGAGCGCTGCAAGCGCTCTTCAAACAAATGATGCCGCCGCTCCACACCACCGCGCTGTGCCTGACGATCTGCCCCCCACACCGCACGCGCTGCCAGCAATTGCAAGCGCATGGCAGGCACCAGCAAACCAGCGACCTCGTCTTTGGTCAGCACGCTGGGAATCCGGCGCTTGGCCGCCGGGCGGTTGATGCCATCCATCCAGGGTAAATCCAGATTCAGAACTTCGCGGTAAAGAAACAGTAACGCGCTCAGGGCCTGGTTGTGGGTCGAAGTTGATACCTTTCGCTCGGCGGCCAGCATCGTCAGAAATGCCTCAATCTCAGGCGCGCCCATGGTGCGGGGATGCTTCATTTGGCCGTTGCGCCCATGCCAGCGAATGAAAAATCGCGCCCAGTACAGGTAGACTTTTTCTGTGCTCAGGCTATAGTGCATGTACCGGATGCGCTCGCGCAACTGATCCAGCAGGCGGGTCGATTGCAGCGGTGGTATGCCGGGTTTCATGGAAAATTTATAACTGGTTATTTGTCCAGTATATCGGCTCTGGATCAAGACTGCAAGCCATTTTCAGGAGTTTTTTATGACCAGATTAATCCGCAGCAGCCAGATTAATTCGCAAGTTTTGCGGTATACATTACGTTCCGGTCGACGGCAAAAACAGTGGCGCTAGCACATGAACCGGGTATTTATACAGCATCGATTTTCTGGTAGCGTGCATAGCTGCGACACAGCGCGCGGACAAAAGCGAGCTTTTGGTACGGACGCAGTGACACAGCTATGTGGGCTGTTGACCAAAAAAGGGGAGGTCGAGTGATGCGACAGATCAAGCGCCAAGAGATGTTGATGGCCGCGCCAGAACAGGTCAATCGTACGGACACTCGCTGCGCGAGCGCCGCACATTTCCAACGTTGAGGCTGTAAAAAAAGTCTCACCGTTACTATCGATACATGATGACGGAAAAATTGACCTCTCAGAATGCGCTGTATTCGACGATCGTGGTCTCGGGAAGGGTAAACGGTACCCTCGAAATCGTCGCATTCTTTCA
>JAUXOA010000033.1 GCA_030682475.1 Rhodoferax sp.
GCAATGAACACCCGTATTGAGCCCGCGCAAGCTTCCCCCTACCTTGCCGACACCCACGAGCTGAGCAACCTCTCAAGCGAGCTGTGCGACTACAACATGTTTACCGAAGACCCGGCCCTGACCGAGGCGGTGCGGCGCGAAGGCGCCCAGTGGGCCGAGCGCGAACTGACTGATTTTGGAAAGTTGACAGGTTCTGCCGACTATCTCGAACTGGGCCATCTGGCCAACAAGTTCATCCCCGAGTTTGATACCCACGACCGCTTCGGCAAGCGCATCGACCTGGTGAAGTTCCATCCTGCCTACCACCAGTTCATGAAGACCAGCATTGAGCACGGTCTGCACGCTTCGCCCTGGAGCGCGCCAGGACCAGGCGCCCATGTCGCCCGCGCCGCCAAGACCTTTCTCCATAGTCAGGTGGAGGCGGGCCATGGTTGCCCCATCACCATGACCTTCGCCGCCGTGCCCACGCTGCGCTTGCAGCCCGAGCTGGCAAAATTATGGGAGCCCAAGCTCACGGCACGCGTGTATGACCCGCGCAACGTACCGGTGGAGCAGAAGCAGGGCATCACCATCGGCATGGCGATGACCGAGAAGCAGGGCGGCTCGGATGTCCGTTCCAACAGTACGGCCGCCTACCCGCTCGGCATCGGTGGGCCGGGCCAGGCTTACGAGCTGGTGGGGCACAAGTATTTTGTTTCAGCTCCCATGTGCGATGCCTTTCTGGTGCTGGCGCAGGCACCCGGCGGCCTTTCGTGTTTCCTGCTACCACGTTGGCGTCCAGACGGCAGCAAGAACCCGATGCAAGTGCTGCGCCTCAAAAAGAAGATGGGCAACGCTTCCAATGCATCGTGCGAGACCGAACTGCGCGGCGCCCTGGCGTGGATGGTCGGCGAAGAGGGACGCGGCGTGCGCAATATCATTGAAATGGTCAGCATGACGCGCTTTGATTGCATGATTGGCTCCAGCGCCGGCATGCGCATGGCAGCGTCCCAGGCGCTGCACCACTGCGGCGTCCGCTCGGCCTTCGGCAAAGTGCTCAACCAGCAACCCCTGATGCAAAACGTGCTGGCCGATCTGGCGCTGGAGAGCGAAGCCGCCTTGACGCTGACCATGCGCATCGCCCGCGCGATGGACCAGCGCGCCGACGAACACGAAGACCTGCTGGTGCGCCTGGTCACCGCCATCGGCAAATACTGGATTTGCAAGCGCACGCCGAACCATGCCTATGAAGCGATGGAATGCATTGGCGGCAGCGGCGTGATGGAAGACAGCATGATGCCGCGTCTGTACCGGGAGGCTCCCGTCAACGCGATCTGGGAGGGCAGCGGCAATGTGCAGTGCCTGGACGTGCTGCGCGCCCTGTCGAAAACACCGGCCGTGGTCGACGCCTTTTTTGCCGAAGTCACCCAGGCGCAGGGCACCCATGCGGCGCTGGACCGGTTCGTCGCCAATCTCGCGATCGATCTCAAGGATTTGCGGGATCTCGAATACCGGGCGCGTGACGTGGTGGACCGCATGGCGCTGGCCTTGCAGGCTTCGTTGCTGATTCGCAACGCCCCAGCCTTTGTCAGCGATGCCTTCTGCCATTCACGCCTGGCGCGGGTGGGCCACCACAACTACGGCACGCTGCCGCGCGGCGTTGACAGCGCCGCCATCATGGCGCGCGCAACGCCCAAAGGCGCTGCAAACTGAATCGCCAAAAACCAGCGCAAACCAGCAAAACGCCCACATCAGTGGGCGTTTTGCTGTCAGCCTGGCGCCGGCCGCACAAAACTGCGCGCGACCGTTACTTCGCTATGTTCGCTAGCGCACTGACAGGGGACGGGGCTTGGTTGCAAACTGTCCTCGCAGTCAATCTCGCGTTGCAAGACCCCACCGGAACTCACCATGTTAAAAAACAAATTCCTCCCGTTCGCCTTGCTGGCATTGAGCCAGAGTGTCTTTGCACAGCAGGCCCCGAGTGCCGGCAGTCAGATGCAGCAGATTCGGCCGGTCCCCATCCCGCAAAGGGCGGCACCCCATGTCGATGCCAAGCCAGGCAGCGCAGCGGCCATTGCGGAGGCCGAAAGTGTGAAAATAATCGTCAAGAGCTTGCGCGTGACGGGCGCCAAGGCCTATTCCGAAGCTGAACTGCTGGCGCTCACCGGGTTCCAGCCGGGCAGCGAACTCTCGCTCTCCGAGCTGCGCGCCATGGCGTCAAAGATCGCCGACCATTACCACCGCAACGGCTACTTTGTGGCCCAAGCCTACCTGCCGGCGCAGGACATCAAGGACGGCGCCGTGACCATCGCCGTGCTCGACGGCCACTACGGCAAGGTGACGCTGCGCAATCAAACGAACGTCTCCGATGATCTGGCCAACGGCCTGCTGGGCGGCCTGAGCAGCGGCGACCCGGTGGTCTCCGCGCCGCTCGAGAACCGTCTTCTGCTGCTCTCCGACCTGCCCGGCGTCACGGTCAAATCAACCCTGACTCCGGGTGTCGCCGCAGGAACCTCCGACCTGATCGTTGACCTGACACCGGGGCAGCGTGTCACCGGCAGCATCGATGCCGACAACGCGGGCAACCGTTACACCGGCGCCAACCGCGTCGGCGCGACGATCAACCTCAACGAGCCGACCGGCCACGGCGACGTCGCCACGCTGCGCCTGCTGACTTCGGGCGCCGGGCTGAACTATGCCCGCGCCTCGTATCAACTGCAGTTCGGCAAAGCGACGGCCGGGGTCGCCTACAGTCACCTGAATTATGAGCTGGGTAAAGAATTCAAAAGCCTGCAAGCCAATGGCACGGCCAAGGTCGCGAGCCTCTATGGCCGCTATCCCCTGATCCGCTCGCGCAACAGCAATCTCTACGCCGGGCTCACCTTTGACGCCAGGACGTTTCAAGACAAGGTGGACTCGACCGGAACCGTGGCCGACAAGAAGGCGCGCGTGTTGATGGCCAGCCTGTACGGCGACCAGCGTGACAATGTTGGCGGCGGTGGGCTGAGCACTTATTCGCTCACCTGGACTGCGGGCCAGCTCGACCTGCAAACGCCCGCCGTGCGGGCGATTGACGCGTTGACAGCGCAGAGCAACGGCCAATACAACAAGCTCGGCTTCAGCGCCATGCGGCTGCAGAGCGTGACCGAATCGGTCTCCCTTTCCGCTTCTCTCAACGGGCAAATTGCCTCGAAGAACCTGGACGTCTCAGAAAAGATGGAACTCGGCGGCATGTATGGCGTGCGCGCCTATCCAACAGGCGAAGCCTATGCGGACCAGGGCTATTTACTGACGCTGGAAGCCCGAATGCAAGTGCCACAGTTCTCCGAACGCATGACCGGGCAGTTGCAGTTGATCGGCTTCGTCGATGCCGGCAGCGTGACCGTGAACAAGAACCCTGGCCCTTGGGTGACCGGTCCGAATAGCAGAACCCTGAGCGGTGCGGGCGTAGGAGTCAATTGGTCGGACACCAACAATTTCATGGTGCGGGCGTATTACGCCTTCAAGCTCGGTGATGAAGCGGCAAGGTCTGCCCCGGACCGCTCGGGCCGATTCTGGATCCAGGCCGTGAAATATTTCTGAGCCGGATGAGCAAAAACGCGCACCCTGACACCCCAAGCCATTCAAGAATACTGGAGTACCCCATGAACTGTAGCTACCGATCGATCTGGAACGACACCAGCGGCACCTTTGTCGCCGTCTCCGAAAACGCCAGCAGCGCCGGCAAGAAATCCTCGCCTGGCGCAACTGCGGTGGCGGGGCGTGCGCGCTTCGCCCTGAAAGCCCTGGCGATCTCCCTGATGCTGTCATTTGGCGCCAATCTCTACGCCTTGCCAACCGGCGGCGTGGTGTCGGCGGGCAGTGCCAGCATCGCGGGCAGCGCTGGCACGATGACGATCAACCAGTCGACGCAGAACGCGGCCATCAACTGGCAGAGCTTCAGCATCGGCGCGACCGAAGCGGTCCGCTTCGTGCAGCCCAACAGCAGTTCGGTGGTACTCAACCGGGTGCTGGGATCGGACCCTTCGAGCATCCTGGGCACTCTGTCGGCCAACGGCAAAGTGTTCCTGGTCAATCCGAACGGCATCCTGTTCGGCCAGGGCGCATCGGTCAATGTCGGCGCTCTGCTTGCCTCCACCCTCAACATCACTGACAGCGACTTCATGGCTGGCAGCTACAAATTCTCCGGCAGCAGCGGCGCGACGCTACTCAATCAGGGCGCCATCAATGCCGACGGCGGCTATGTGGCGCTGCTGGGCGCAAAGGTCAGCAATGAGGGCGTGATCTCGGCCCGGCTCGGCACGGTGGCGCTGGCCGCCGGTACTGCCATCACCCTTGATGTCGCCGGCGACGGCTTGCTTAATGTCATGGTGAACCAGGGCGCGGTGAACGCGCTGGTCCAGAACGGCGGCCTGATCCAGGCCGACGGTGGCCAAGTCCTGCTGAGCGCGCGGTCGGCGGGCAGCCTGTTGCAGAGCGCGGTCAACAACACCGGCGCGATCCGGGCGCAAACCATCGAGAACCGCAATGGCAGCATCAGGCTGATGGGCGACATGCAAAGCGGCACGGTCAA
>JAUXOA010000034.1 GCA_030682475.1 Rhodoferax sp.
ACTTTAAACTACTTTTGCTTCCAAACGTGCCACTACAAACTTTTAAAATTTCAGCAGAAGAACTCGCGTAACTCGTTGATTTCATTTACCCATAGACCGCCGGGGAGCGAAAAATGGGGTGGGAAGTGTCGAATTTAAGGGGCTAAGGCATCGGCCGCTGCGCCGGGAACGGCGCTGACAAGGTCAGCAGGGCCGGAACTTCGTCCGCCGTCAGCGGCTCCAGCGCGCGCATCTGCTGTGCCAGCACCTCCAGCGTGGCCTCGGACGCATCACGCCCCAGCGCCTGGCGCGCCTGAATGCGTTGGCTTAACTGCGCGGGCGTGGCCTGCGGCGCCAGGATGCCAAATGCCACACCGGCCTCGGCCGCCAAGGCCTGAAAAGCCGCGCGGTCAGCGCGTTTCAGGAAGGCGGCGTCCACGATCACCGACCAGCCAGCGCGCAGCAAGCTGCCCGCCAGCTCGCGCAAGCGACCGTAGGTGCGCCCATGGGTATCCGAGGCGTAAATACCGGCATCGGTGGCTGAGCCGCTGCGCGCACTGGGCACCAGCCCGAACAGGCGCTTGCGCTCGACATCCGAACGCAGGCGCAAGGTGGCAGCCTCGGGGTCGTTTTGCAGCAGCGCATTGGAAGCGATGGTCTTGCCGCAACCAGACAGCCCGTGCGTGATCACGAGTCGCGCTGGCGGCGCTGCCACCAGACGCTCGGCCAGCGCCACATAGGCCAGGGCCTCGCTGGCATCGCCCTGCGTCTGATCGATCCGGATCGCCGCCACCTTGGCCCGCACCAGGGCGCGGTACACCGCATAAAAACGCAGCAGCAACGCGGCCTCGTAATCACCGCTGCGGCTCAGGACTTCGTCGACAAACCAGTCGGCCAGCCCTGGCTGGTCATGCGCCAGCAGATCGGCATAGGTGAAGGCGATTTCGCTCGCCACATCGATCCAGCGCAGGTCTTCGTTGAACTCGATGCAGTCGAACATGCGCACGCTTGGGCCGATCAAGACCAGATTGGCCAGGTGCAGGTCGCCATGGCACTCCCGCACCCGCCCGGCGCTCTTGCGCGCCTGCATCAGCGGGGCGAGTTGCTTGAACTGAAGCTCGGTCCAGGCCCGCAAGGCCTGCAGCCGCGCCGGCACACCGGCCGGCGTCAACAGGCGCAGCAAATCCTGAAAGTTGTCCAGCGCCGGGGCCTCGATTTGCGCCGGTGAGCCAAAGCGCGACCCTGGCGGCGCGATTGCCGCCGCCGCGTGAAAAGCCACCAGCGTGTCAGCCAGGTCGGACAGATGTTGGGGCTTGAGTTCGCCACGGGCACAGACCCGGTCCAGCCGGGCGGCTTCATCGAAGCGCCGCATCTTGACAGCGTATTCAATCGGTGCGCCCGCGCCGCGCCAGTGCGGGTCCCGCGGGGTATTGAAAATGCCGAGCACGTCCAGGTACAGATCGGGCGCAAAGCGGCGGTTCAGGCGCAACTCATCGAGGCAGCAGCGCTGGCGATGCGCCAGGGTGCTAAAGTCCAGAAACGACAACTTGAGCGGCTTCTTGATCTTGTAGGCGAAGTCCCCCGCCAGCAGCACCCAGGAGATGTGGGTCTGAACCAGTTCCACCTGCCGCACGGCATCCGGATAACGCTGCGGCTCCAGCAGGGCCTGGATGAGAGGTGGCAGATTCTGGTCCATGCAGTCATGATGCCTGAACCGGCCGCAGCCCCCATGACCAAGGACAAACGCCTTTCACGCGGTGCGCCTCCTCGAACCATTTTGGAGGGGCGGAAAAGAGTGAGGCGGTCTGCTCCATTGCCTTGCCCAACCATCGAGTACCATTCGCCCGATTCAAATTCGCCCGGTATCGGGCTTCAAAGGAGAAAGTTATGTTCAGCCATGTCGTACTAGGTGTTAATGATCTCGAGGTTTCAAAGAGGTTCTACGATGCCCTCTTGGGCACGCTGGGTATCGGTCCTGGGGTCGCCAACAAGAACAGGTATTTCTATCGGAGCCCGACAGGGACGTTCGCCATTTCTACCCCCATCAATGGTGCGCCCGCAACGCACGGCAATGGCAGCACCATCGGATTTACCGTTCAATCCCCCGAACAGGGTGACGCATTCCATGCGGCTGGCGTCGCCAACGGCGGCACGACCTGCGAAGACCCCCCCGGCTTTCGCGAAGGTCCGGCGGGCAAGCTCTTCCTTGCGTATGTGCGCGATCCCGACGGCAACAAGATCTGCGCACTGCATCGCCCAGCGAAATAGAGTGTTATGGTGGCCGATCAGACCGACCTGCGAACTGCGATAAAGGCGTGCCAGTGACAAACTCTAAACAACCTGCTTTTCCCAACCCTGCCGAAACCTGGAATAGTCGATTTGCGCAAGACGACTTTTTATTCGGTACAGATCCAAACGAGTGGCTGCGAGAACACACAAACGTTTGGCGAACCCCTTCGCGCATTCTCAGTGTTGCAGATGGCGAAGGGCGCAATAGCGTTTGGCTCGCCAGTAAAGGTCACACCGTTGACGCATTTGACCTCGCTGATGTTGGCGTTGCTAAAGCACGGCGCCTTGCGCTTGCAAACAACGTTGCGGTGAACTTTGTAGTAGCTGACTGCGACACGTTCGCTTGGCGAAATGATTATTACGATGGTGTCGCTGCAATCTTTATCCAGTTTGCCGAGCCTGCACTACGCGAGCGTCTGTTTACAAACATCGTTCGCTGCCTCAAGCCGGGAGGAACACTGATACTTCAGGGCTACACACCGAAGCATCTTGAGTACCGAACCGGGGGACCATCCGTTCTATCGCGTTTGTACACCGAAGATCTGCTGCGAAAGTCGTTTTCTGATCTGGATATTCAAGTTCTACGCGAATACGAAAGCAATGTTGAGGAGGGAAATGGTCATCGAGGTCACTCTGCTCTCATTGGCTTGGTTGGCAAACGCCGTTGAAACTTTGAATATAGACGGCAGCAAAGCTGCAGGGCCTGGAACCACTCAACCCCTACCCCCAAACAGGTCATCAAGCTTCTTGGCGCCCTCTGGACCCGCACTCGACGTCTTCGGTATTCCTTTCGGGTAACCGGCAGAAGTCCGGTTGGGCGACCAGTTAGAGCCTGCCGAGCCAGTAACCCGGTCGCCGACGATGCGGGGCAACGACCAGAACTTCAACGTCCGAACCCACCTGCCGATAGAGGATGTTGTAAGGGAAACCTGGTACACGGTAGCGACGAATACCGGGAGGAAATTCAACGCGGTATCGATCAGGCACTTCACAGACCTTGCCCATTGCTGCATCGAAGGCCGCCAGATAACGTGCGCCGAGTCCAATTTGGCAAGCCTCGTAGTAGGCCACATGCTCAAGGTGTTCAACTCGCGCTGCGTCATTGAAGAAGTAACTCACTTGAGCAAAGCTTTTGCCTGGCGGCGCACTTCGTCGGATGGAATGCGCTTGGAAAGCCCCTGGTCCATTTCTGCCGCCCGATGTGCAGCTTCTTGCAACCAAAGGGGTTCAATTTCAGCTTCGGACAGCGCATCGAGGCTGGACAAAAGCTGTGCCGCCAACTCAGCCCGCTCTCGCACGGGAAGCGACAACGCTTCGATACGTATGGTTTCAGTGTTCATGAATGAATCCTAGCACTTATTCCCAGCGTTCAATCGGGATAGGAAGAAGCCTCACGATCTGGGTTGGTGTTGGCGGGAGCGAGGCGGATGCCGGGGGCTCATGCGCTTCGCTTTTTAAAATCGCCCCCAACATCCGCCCCACTCCCGCCTTGCGTTGCGTTGCTGCTTGATCCGATCTGGGTGCCATTGGGGCGCGGGCGCCAACTACCGGTTCAGACTGCTGGCGGTCGGTCAATTTTCCAGAAAGCAGTCGTTCAATGTTCGAGCAGAGGCGGGCCAACAGTATGGGCCTGTGGAGCGGAAGACTGCTCGGAGGGTGCTTCATGTCTCTTAACGCGCGACTCATCTCGCGCAATTTCCTTCCCGGCTCGGTCGAATACGACGCCATCAAGCTGCTGAAGCCAAACGCCCCTGGCAATGAGCGTTTGAATAGCTTTGGTTACCCTATACGGCTTGACACCTATCGTCGTCGCGACTTGGACATGGACCCCCGGCTTCCATGGCTGAAGAGGGAGCGCATCGCTGACCGACTTTAGAAATTCTTCGCTTTCAGGTCGACTTGGAAAAGCCGCCGATCCCACGACTGGAGCTGACGTAGGAAGACCGCGCTTTCCATCTGCAGGGTGGCCCTGTATTTCCCATTTCGAGTCTAGGGCGTGCACAATTTTCATCAACAGCAACTCGGAAGCTTTCGCGGAGCTATGACTTCCGACGGCTTTAGAGATTACTGCCCAGCATTCGTCTATGAAGACATCTGTGACCTTGCCCTGGTCAATAGCTACCAGGTCTTGATGATTGAACCCATATGTTCCGACTGCCCGCGCGGCAACCACGTAAGCCAAAACACCGCGCCACGCAGACAGGTATTGTCCTTGAGGAGAGCGTGTTGTTCTGTGTAATCGAACAATTGCGTTTTCGGCGCCGCGGATCAACATTGCCACAACTGGCCACGCATTAAGCGGGAACACCTCCGAATAGACAGTCTGGTAGGCCTCGGGCGTTCGAAGATGCTTCTGTCGCAGTTTCGATGACTTGATCGGATTCTTGAGGAGGAGTGCCACTGAGCCGGCTGCAATTGCAAGCGGCGACAGTATCCGCGCTTCAGGCCGCTCCTCATTCTTGTAAAAATTGGTACGTCGTTCGTAGAACCAGTCGTTACGAAGCAGGATCTCTTCGATGCTGCGCTGAATTCGATCTGTCGCATGAAGAGCTGCTGGCTCTACGGCGCTTTGGTTGTTGGTCGCACGAATCACTTGATCACGAACGCTCTCGTCCTGCGAGACGATGACCTTCACAAGGAGGGTTCTTTGTTCGTTGGAGGGTGGGGTCGATGTCGCGTAGTGGCGGTGTATTGATTCCGTAGTTTGAAGCCCATTGACGATCTGAATATCTCGAAGCTTAAGTGTCTTTCCTACTAACGATGCGCTCGTGGCGAGGATAGTGACGCCGTTGTTGAGCCACCAGAAGTTTGGAGCGGTGTTGGCGGCGAGAGTTTCAGAAATGTCCGCGTTCACCAGGTTTACACCAAGATACGCTCGTACGTTTGAGTCAAATAAGTAGCGACGAAGGTGGCCTCTTTCATCCTGCACGAATGCAGAGTAGTCTCTGAGCTTTGCCAAAACGACATAACCTTCTTGACCTGCCGTAAGACATTCTTGAACTGGTAGATCTAAGGCAAAGCTTTTGACTTCGCGATGAAGTTCTACAAGCTCAGTTGCCCCTAACGCAGTGAATGTAGCGGTTGAAGCACTGAAATATGAATTCAACAGATCGGTGAGTTGCGTCGCTCGCGCAGAGATGCTCGCGCCGAGTAGTGCCGTATCTCCACGAGAGGCGTAGATGACATTGAAGGATAGCGATGGTCGGTAAAGGGACAACTGCCGAAAGGCTGCAAAAAACATGTCTCTGCAGCGTTTGATATCGGCCGAGTACTTTCCTGCGAGTTCAGCGTTTGAGCGGGATAGATCAAAGAGCTCCTGCACAGAGGCGAGGATAGCGTCTAGAGGCACCTGCTGGAATGTTGCGTGGTGCTTGGAAGTGATGAGATAGACCTGAATTTCCACGCCACTCCTGGGCCATGAAAAGTCGGTGGGGTCAGTAAGCAGGCGACCGTTGATTAGAACGTAGAAGCCATCGATGCCGCCGTCCAGTGAGCCGTCAGTCCACCCAAATTCAATCTCCTCATTCGAAAGGTCGAAGTTCTTGAGAATCTGCTCGAGGACGAATCGTTCGAAGCGTTCTCCCACCTCAATGCCAGGTGATGCGGCTTGCATTTGCTGCAGAAGTGAGTCGATGAGTATTACGTCGTTCTTGGCCAAGATTAAGCTTTCCGAAGTGATTCTGTCGATTGTGTTCCCAGTGGAGCGCTGACCGCAGGTGTTGATCTTCAACGCTCCACCCTGCTTAGAATACCCTCAAAAGGGTGATTTTTCGAAAGACCGCTTCCGCTGCAATGCAGGTGCACGACTTGCTCCCTACGTGACCTTGGATTTGACGGCCAACTTTCGGCCATGGTGACCGGCTCCAGTTGACTGGGTGCCGCCACGCCAACATCCATTTTGTTGGACACTTGGGCGATTTCCTGTCTCAGATCCCTTATCATTTGAGTGCCGGGCGCTGTCCGGTTTGAGTATTTATGCCACCTACCGTCAACCCATCACTTGTTGAATTGCGTAACCTGACTTTTGGCTACGGGGAGCGCGCCGTTCTGGATGACGTTTGCCTGCGCATACCCAGGGGCAAGGTCACGGCACTCATCGGTCCGATGGGCGGTGGCAAGACGACCACGCTGCGTTTGATGGGCGGCCAGAGCCGTGCGTGGTCGGGGCAAATGCTGTTTGATGGGCAAGATATTGGCCCCATGGATCAGAAACAACTCTACGCCGTCAGGCGTCGCATGGGCATGTTGTTTCAGTTCGGCGCCTTGTTTGCCGACATGAGCGTGTTTGAGAACGTTGCCTTCCCACTGCGTGAACATACCGATTTGTCCGAAGCACTGATCCGTGACATTGTCTTGATGAAGCTCAATGCGGTGGGCCTGCGCAACGCGCGTGACCTCATGCCCAGCGAGGTCTCGGGTGGGATGGCCAAGCGTATTGGCATCGCGCGTGCGATTGCACTGGACCCGGAATTGCTGATGTACGACGAGCCTTTTTCCGGTCTCGATCCGATTTCGCTTCGTGTCGCAGCGCGCCTGATTCGTCAGCTCAATGACGCCATGGGACTGACCAGTATTTTTGCGTCGCATGAACTTAAACAAACCCTTGAGATTGCCGATCATGTTGTGATTCTCGACAATGGAAAGGTCGCGTTCCAGGGTACTGTGGAGGAGGTACGCGAAAGTACCGATCCGCTTGTGTTCCAGTATGTGAATGAACGCCCGGATGGCCCGGTGCGGTTTCATTACCCGTCCGTCACGATTGATGAAGATTTTGGTATCTCCACCCATGTTCTCTAAGGAAACTCTGCATAGCCCCTCCCGTTCGGGCTGAGCTTGTCGAAGCCTTCTCTAAGTTATTTATTTATAACAAAAACATTTCGACAAGCTCAATGCGAACGGACTTATGCAGATGTTCCCTAATGGCAGTTCTTTATATGTACAGGGTCTTGGACCTCTTGGAATAAGCGTATATCTATGATCTTATTAGCAATTGTGATGGGTACCCTGACCGCCGGCATCGGCAGCGTGTGGCTGGCGGCGCTTTTGAGTTTTGGCGTGCTGGCACGCTACACGCAGCACATGCTCAGTCTGGCGGCCGGTGCCTTGCTGGCCACCGCTTTTCTGAATTTGCTGCCCGAGGCGTTCGAGAGCCAGGTCAGTGCGCATGACTTGTTCATGACACTGCTGGGGGGTCTGGTTTTTTTCTTTTTGCTCGACAAAGCCGAGCTGTGGCACCACGGGCATGAACATAACCATGACGCGCTGCATGAGCACCACCACGCCGACGCACCCCAGGCCCACAGCCATGCACCCAAAGTCGGTAGCTGGGCGATACTGACGGGTGACAGCGTGCACTGCTTTGGCGACGGGGTGCTGATCGCCTCGGCCTTTATGGCCGATCTGCGTCTGGGCGTGATCGCCTCGCTGGCGGTGCTGGCGCACGAAGTGCCGCACCACATGGGTGACTTGATGGTGTTGCGTTCAGGCTCCAGCAACAAGCAGGTGGCGCTGCTCAAAGTGTCGCTGGCCGGTGCCGTCACTGCGCTGGGTGGACTGCTGGGCTACTGGCTGGTGGAGCGCCTGCAGGACTACCTGCCGTATTTTCTGGTGGTCGCCTCCAGCAGCTTTGTCTATGTGGCGCTGGCGGACTTGATTCCCCAGTTGCAAAAACGTTTGACGGCAAGGGAGACCGCCGCGCAGATTGCATGGTTGCTGGTGGGCATCGGGCTGGTCACGGCGGTCAGCAGCACCCTGGCGCATTAGGGAACATCTGCATAAGTCCGTTCGCATTGAGCTTGTCGAAATGTTTTTGTTATAAATAAATAACTTAGAGAAGGCTTCGACAAGCTCAGCCCGAACGGGAGGGGCTATGCAGAGTTTTCTTAGGGCAGCTTCGGGCTCAAGACGGCAAGGCCGGGTCAGGCCACACCATGTGCCTTGAACCATTCCAGGCAACGCTTCCAGCCATCTTCTGCCGGTCCCTGGCGAAAGCTGGGGCGATAGTCGGCATGGAACGCATGCGGTGCGTCAGGGTACACCACAAACTGGGACGCCCTGGAAGCCGCCGTTCCGGTGGCCAATGCAGCTTTCATCTTATCAACCGTGTCAAGCGGGATGCCGTCGTCTTTTTCGCCATACAGACCCAAAACCGGGGCACGCATGACGCTTGCCACATCAATCGGGTGTTTGGGCGTGAGAGCGCTGCTCGCGCCAACCAACCGACCGTACCAGGCGACACCCGCTTTGACCGGGCCTTGTGCTGCATACAGCCAGGTGATGCGTCCACCCCAGCAGAAGCCGGTGATCGCCACTTTGGCCGTGTCGCCACCATTGGCACCGGCCCATTGGACGGCCCCATCCAGATCAGCCATGACCTGGGCGTCCGGCACCTTGGACACCACTTCTGCTATCAGTTTGGCCATTTCGCCGTGTTCGCTGGGGTCGCCCTGGCGTGCGTACAACTCGGGCGCAATGGCCAGGTAACCGGCTTTGGCAAAGCGGCGGCAGGTGTCGGCAATGTACTCGTGCACACCAAATATCTCCTGTATCACCAGCACCACGGGCAGCTTGGTCTTGCCGGTCGGGGCCGCATAAAAAGCAGGCACTTTGAAGCCATTGACCTCAAAAGTGATCTCACCAGTTTTGAGACCTTCTGAAGAGGTTTTGATGGCGGTTTGCGCCATGATGGGCACAGCAGCGGCCGCATAACCGACCCCCAGCGCCACTTGCAGGGCGGTGCGGCGCGTGGCCCCCTGCTCGGTGGTCTGGCCCGGTAACAGGGAGTTGAATTCAGTCTTGAGGTCTTCGGGCAGCATGAAATGTCTCCATAAAATTGAAAATCAAATTTATCAGAATCCAGGCAAAGCGGGAAGTTGTGGTCAATGCGCCTGGTCCCAATTCGCACCCACCCCGACCTCGGCCAGCAAGGGCACTTTGAGATGCGCGACACCGGCCATCAGGCGCGGGATTTCATGCCTGACCCAGTCCACCTCTGCTTGCGGCACCTCAAACACCAGCTCGTCATGCACTTGCATGATCATTTTGGTGCCCCGTTTTTCTTCGTCCAGCACCTGCTGCACCTTGACCATGCTGAGCTTGATCAGGTCCGCCGCCGTGCCCTGCATCGGCGCGTTGATGGCGGCACGTTCGGCGCCACTGCGGCGTGGGCCATTCGGTGAGTTGATCTCGGGCAGATACAGGCGACGGCCAAACACGGTTTCCACATAACCTTTGGCCCTGGCACTCTGGCGCGTGTGGTCCATGTACAGTTTGACGCCGGGGTAGCGGTCAAAGTAGCGCTCGATGTAATTCTTGGCCGCCGTATTGTCAATGCTTAAGGCGCGCGCCAGGCCATACGCGCTCATGCCGTAAATCAGCCCGAAGTTGATGACCTTGGCGTAACGGCGCTGCTCGCTGCTGACCTCGGAGGTAGAGACGCCAAACACCTCGGCGGCGGTGGCGCGGTGCACGTCCATGTTGTCATGAAAAGCCAGCAGCAGCGCGGCATCGCCGCTGATATGCGCCATGATGCGCAGCTCGATCTGGCTGTAGTCGGCGCTGGCAATCACGCAGCCTGCGGGCACCACAAAAGCCTCGCGCACACGGCGCCCCTCGGCCGTGCGCACGGGAATGTTTTGCAGATTCGGATCGTTACTCGACAGGCGCCCGGTGACGGCCACCGCCTGCGCATAATGCGTGTGCACGCGGCCGGTGCGCGGGTGCGCCAGTTGCGCCAGTTTGTCGGTGTAAGTGCCTTTGAGTTTGGCCAGGCCGCGATGTTCCAGAATTTTGGCCGGCAGCGGATAGTCTTCGGCCAGTTTTTCCAGCACTTCTTCGTCGGTGCTCGGTGCCCCGGTGGCGGTTTTTTTGACCACCGGCAGGCCGAGCTTGGTAAAGAATATCTCGCCAATCTGCTTCGGGCTGCTCAAATTGAAGGACTGACCGGCCAGCTCGTGCGCCTCTTTTTCCAGTTGCAGGATACGTGTCCCAAGTTCATGGCTTTGCGTGGCCAGGGTGGGGGCGTCAATCAGCACGCCGTTGCGCTCGATGCGGTAGAGCGCCTCGCTGCTGGCGATTTCCAGCGCGTAGATGAAACCTAATTTCTCATCCGCCTCAAGCACAGGCCACAGGGCCCGATGCACCTCCAGCGTCATGTCCGAGTCTTCACACGAGTACTCGGTCGCCTTGGCGATATCGACCTGGTCAAAGCAGATCTGATGCGCACCCTTGCCACACAAATCCTCAAAACTGATGCCGCTGCGCCCCAGATGGCGCTCCGCCAGGCTGGCCAGGCCGTGCGGCTTGTGCACTTCGAGCACATAGCTCTGCAGCATGGTGTCGTGCGCGTAGCCCTGCACCTCGATGCCGTGGTTGGCAAACACGTGGCGGTCGTACTTGATGTGCTGGCCGAGCTTCTTTTTGCTGGGGTCTTCCAGCCAGGGTTTGAGCCGCGCCAGCACCTCGTCTCGCGGCAGTTGCGCCGGGGCATCGGGGTAGTTGTGCGCCAGCGGGATGTAGGCCGCTGCGCCCGGCGTCACGCTAAAAGATACACCCACGATCTCGGCACGCATCTCGTCGAGCGAAGTGGTCTCAGTGTCTACTGCCACCAGCTCAGCCGCTTGCACGATGGCCAGCCAGCGGTCAAAGGCCTCCCAGCTCAGAATGGTGTCGTAGGCCAGCGTGGTCACGCTGGCGGCGGCAGGCGTGACTACAGTTTCAGGATTGTTGAACAAGTCAGGCTCGTCGAACAGGCCGGGCTCACGTTTCACCCCGCCCCGTCCGCTGTTATCTCCCCGTTCGGACTGAGCTTGTCGAAGCCTGTCCTGAGCCATGTCGAAGGGCCCTTCGACAGGCTCAGGGCGAACGGAGTTTGCGACATTTCCAGCCAATGCCCTGGCCAGGCCCTTGAATCCATATTTATCATAGAAAACAGCCAGCGCCACGGTATCCATTGCGCCAATGACTATTGAATCCATAGCAGGAAGATCAGGTACCCAGCCATTCAAATCGCAGTCAGTCTTGATGGTGAGCAGTTGGCGGCCCATGGACAGCCAGGCCAGTGTCTTTCTCAGATTTTCGCCAACCACGCCCCCGATGACGTCGGCATGGGCCACCACGCCTGCGAGCGAGCCGTATTGTTGCAGCCACTTGGCAGCCGTCTTGGGACCAACCTTGGGCACGCCCGGCACGTTGTCGATAGCGTCACCGACCAGGGTCTGAAAGTCCACCATCAGGTGCGGCGGCACGCCAAATTCGGCCTCCACGCCAGCCACGTCGCGCCGTCTGCCGTTCATGGTATCGATGATGGTGATGTGGGCGTTGACCAGTTGCGCCAGGTCCTTGTCGCCGCTGCTCACGATCACCTCGATGCCTTGGCGCGCCGCCATCACGGCCAGCGTGCCAATCACGTCGTCGGCCTCGACACCCGGCACATCCAGCACCTTCCAGCCCAGCAGGCGCACCACTTCGTGAATCGGCGCTATCTGGGCGCGCAAGTCATCCGGCATGGGCGAGCGGTGCGCCTTGTACTCGGGGTACAAATCATCGCGGAAGGTCGGGCCTTTGGCATCAAAGACGCAGGCCGCAAAATCGGCAGGCACCTCCTTGCGCAGACTCTGCAGCATGTTGATCATGATGCGTATGGCGCCGGTCTTTTGCACCGTGCCATCGGGCAAAGTGGCACTCATGTTGTCGCCGCCGGCAAAAAAAGCGCGGTACAGGTAGCTGGAGCCGTCCACCAGCAGCAAAGTTTTGGGCATTGTTTTGGCGTCATTCATGTGCCCATTTTGCCTGTGCCAGGCGCGCCACCCGTGGTTCTACAATCAGGCCATGCACCACGCCCTCCTTTTTACCCTGTCCCTGTCTTGTGCCGGCATTTGCCAGGCACAGTCTCCAGCGCCTGGTCAAGCCCCGGCCGAGCGGGTTAACACCGCCGCCGCCAGCGCAACCGGTGCCATAGAAAAACGCACCGAGCGCATTCGCATTGAAGACGCTGGCGCACGCATTGATGAGCTGCGCGTGGGCGGCGAAACCCTGAACATCACCGTTCAACCCAAGGGCGGTATGCCGGCGTATCAAATTGCCCCCACCAGCGGCGAGCGCAGCTGGAAAATTTTGGGTTTCTGATTCATGGCGGTTTTCACAGAAGTCTCCGCCGACGAGGCCAGCGCCCTGCTGCGACAACTCAAACTGGGCGCGCTCAAAACCATCGAGGGCTGCGCCGGTGGCATCGAAAACACCAACTACTTCGTGGCTTCTGAGCTTGACGGAGAAACCCGCGACTACGTCCTCACCCTGTTCGAGCGGCTGACCTTTGCGCAATTGCCGTTTTATCTGCATTTGATGAAGCACCTGGCCCAGCGCGGCCTGCCGGTACCCGACCCCACAGCCAACGCCCGCGGCGATCTGGTGTTTGACGTCAAGGGCAAACCGGCTGCCGTGGTCAGCCGGCTGCGGGGGAAAAGCGAGCTCGACCCGACCCCGGCGCACTGCGCGGCGGTCGGCACCACGCTAGCCAAAATGCATCTGGCCGGACGCGACTTCTCGATGTCGCAACCCAATCTGCGGGGCCTGGCCTGGTGGAACGAGACGGTGCCGGTTGTGCTGCCCCATTTGAGCGCCGCCCAGGCTGCTCTGATCAAGAGCGAACTGGCCTACCAGAACCACATGGCGCTGTCGTCCGCCTACGCGGCCTTGCCACGGGGACCGATTCACGCCGACCTGTTTCGGGACAACGTGATGTTTGAAAACCTGAATGGCGAACCCCATCTCTGCGGCTTCTTCGATTTCTATTTTGCCGGCGTGGACAGCTGGCTTTTTGATATTGCGGTGTGCCTGAACGACTGGTGCGTCAAGCTCGACACCGGCGCCCACAACGATGATCGCTTTCAGAGCTTCATGTCCGCCTACAACGCCGAGCGCCCGCTGACAGCGGCAGAGCGGGCCGTGCTGCCGGCCATGCTGCGCGGCGCGGCTCTGCGCTTCTGGATTTCGCGTCTGTGGGATTACCACCTGCCGCGTGAAGCCAGTATGCTCAAGGCCCACGATCCGGGCCATTTCGAACGGGTGCTACAGCAGCGGGTCACCCACCCTGTCCTCATCAGCGCCATCGCGACCTCAACATGAAACTAAACATTGTTCCCGCCCGTACCGGCAGCGCCTGGGTCAAGCTCGGCATACGGACGTTTTTCAAACAACCGTTGGCACTCGCCGGTCTGTTTTTCATGTTCATGGCGGTGATGACCATCGTCAGCCAGGTGCCCTTCATTGGCATCGCACTGGCCATGACGCTGCTACCAGCCGCCACACTGGGGCTGATGGCAGCCACCCGGGAAGCGAGCGATGGCCGCTTTCCGATGCCAGTCATGTTGCTGGCGGGGTTTCGCGCGGGCCGGCAACAGACGCGCGCCATGCTGGTGCTGGGCGTCCTCTATGCCCTGGGTTTTCTCACCGCGATGGGGCTGTCCTGGCTGGTAGACGACGGCAGCTTCGCCCGTCTTTATCTGGGGGGCGACACGCCCACCCGAGAGATGATGCTGGAGCCCGACTTTCAGACTGCCATGTGGGTTTTCATAGGCCTGCATCTGCCACTGTCGCTGCTGTTCTGGCATGCGCCGGCACTGGTTCACTGGCATGGCTTGCCGCCGCTGCAAAGCCTTTTCTTCAGCGGCGTGGCCTGTTTGCGCAATTTCAGGGCGTTTGCGATTTTTGGACTGATGTGGCTGGCGGTACTGGTGCTGGTCGTTATCGGCGTCACCACCTTGGCGACCCTGCTGGGCAGCCCCGGCATCGCCGGCGACATCCTGTTTCCGGTTCTCCTGCTGCTGGCCTCCATGTTTTTCACTTCGCTTTATTTCACCTTCCGCGACAGTTTTGAGCCGCCGCCGGGATCTACCCCCTAACCCGGCATCATTTCAGGTACGGCAAAACTCGCGCCTGATTAAACCTGGATTCCTCAGTTGATCGCTTGGTTTCATCAAACGCCACCCGTTCGCGCGACTACCTGAACCTGATGGCCGAGCAGGGCCACCGGATGCAACGCATCATCGAAGACCTGCTCACACTGTCCACGCTGGAATCGGCGCCGCAACCGCCCGGGGGCGAGCGCATCGACACAGCGGCATTGCTCGCGCAGGTCAGGAGCGAAGCCGAATCGCTGATCGCGGCAACCGGGGCAGGTTTGGGCCGACGATCGTACTGTATTGCGGACTAACTATGCTGGGCATCGCACTGGCTTTCAGCCGCTTCAACCGCGACGATCCCAATGCCGGCGCCAGCTTCGTCTGGGTAAGCCGCATCCGATCTGCGCGGCACCGATGTTCAGTGGCCGTTTTACTGGCGGAGGTGTTCCTCCACGACCCGACAAAGCTCATCCGCGCTGATGGGCTTGGCGACGAACACATGTCCGCCGATCTGACCCTTTGACTTCAACTCCTCGTCCTTGGTCACCAAGGCCGTGAGAAAGATAAACTTGATCCCGCTCAGTTCCGGGTCTGCTTGCAGCTGCGTGCCAATTTCAGAACCGAGCATGCCGGGCATCATCACATCCAGCAGGATCAGGTCCGGCCGGAATTCCCGGGCGGCTTCGATCGCCCGTCTTCCCAGGTTTTCAGTGCGAACCTCGTAACGCCCCGTCTGTTCAAGAACGAGCTTGATCATCCGGGTGATATGCGGCTCATCATCTACCACCAGTATTCGCTTATTCATTGGTCAGGTATTCTCGAGCAACCCGAAACATGAGGCGCGCCGACGCACCCCCTTCGGGACGATTGGAAATTTCAATGGATCCCTTGTGCATGATAACGATGTTGCGCGAAACAGCAAGGCCGAGCCCGGTGCCTTCGCCCAACGGCTTGGTGGTAAAAAAGGGTTCAAACAATTTCTTTTCGTGCATGGCAGGAATTCCCGGTCCATTGTCCCTGATGTCGACGCCAATCACCTGCTCCCCGACCCTGAACACGCTCCTCTCGAATCGGTCCAAATCACGCTCGCTCAGGCGTATCGAGCGCGTGACAATTTCGATACTGCCGTCTTGTCCGATCGCCTGCACCGCATTGGACAGCAAGTTGATGAAGACCTGCACCAGACGATCCGGGTCCGCATAAATATAGGGCAATTGAACATCGCGGTTTCTGACAATCGCCACGTTGCGGCGCTTTATCTCGTAATTGATGAGGTTAATGGCATTGTCGATCACCTGGTTGATGTCGGTCGGGCGACGGGCAAACTGTCTCAGCCTGGCAAAATCCAGCAGATCCCCGATGACGTAGTCGGCGCGATCGACGGCCCCCCGAACGTCCTGCAGAACCTCCTGGTTGCTTTCCTGCGAAGGCTGTTTGGACAGGTAGTCAACGCCCAGGCGGATGATGGTCAGCGGGTTCTTGACTTCGTGGGCGACACCGGCGGCCAGGCGTCCGACGGCCTCCAGCCGCGCCGCATCGGCAAGCGATTCATGCGCTTTGAGGAGTTCCCGCTCGGCCTCCAGAAGACTGGCGTGTTTTTGTTGCAGCGCTTCCTCCGCCTGCCGGCGCGCGGTGATGTCTTCCTTGACGGCGATAAAGTTGACGATCTCGCCGCGTTCGTTCTTGACGGCGGAAATAATTTCCTGTTCCCAGTAAAGCTCCCCATTTTTCTTCCGGTTTTGCATGTCGCCGCGCCATTCCCGTCCGGACAGTATGGTGCGCCAAAGATCCTCATAGACTTCGGGCGGCGTGAGACCGGACTTGATCAGGGCGGGAGTCTTCCCGATCAACTCTTCCGGGGCATATCCCGTGATTTCGGAAAACCTCGGATTGACGTACTCGATACGGCCGTTGGTGTCCGTGATAACCGTGGCCGCCGGGCTCTGTTCGACGGCGCTGGAGAGCTTTTGCAGCCGCTCTTCGGTGAGCTTGCGCTGGGTGATGTCGCGGATCGTGGCGGTGAAAAGACGTCTGCCGCCTGCCCAGACCTCGCTGACCGACAATTCGATAGGAAAAACCTCGCCGTCTGTCCGCGTGGCCTCAAGCTGCCGCGTCGCGCCGATGACGTGCTTCACGCCGGTGCGGCGGTAGTTCTCCAGATAGCCGTCGTGACGCTCGCGATGAGGGGAGGGAACAAAGACGCTTACGTTGCGGCCGATGGCGTTTTGGTCGGCAACGCCGAACATCTTCCGAGCCGCGCGGTTCTGCGCCTGAATGATGCCGCGATCGTCGATGGTGATGATCGCGTCGGTCGCGGCATCGAGGATCATCTGCGCCATTGCCTGCTCGGTCTCAAGGGCCGCACGAAGCGGATTGACAATCAGCGGCCACAGGATGACCGAGGCGAGCGCCGTGAGAGTCACCGCGTCGATCAGCGCCCCTGCCCAGCCGCTCATGTCAAACTGCAACCGGTCGGCCGCCAGCATCACGCTCAGCTCGACGAGGAATATCGCGCCAAGCATCGCGCCGAACTTGGCCAGCGGGCGCTGCAGTGCGTGCGCCGTCAATGCGGAAATATTACGGCGACTGCTTTTCATACTGGGGCCGACGTGTTACCGGTCGCTCCAAGGAAACGTGGGTATGATTTGCCCGCAATCGCGTTAGCTACTACGGATAAACGGATAGGAAATTCAACCGCATGAGGCCAAGTCTAGCATGCCTTGGGCACGCCAGAACATCCTAAAAACTTGAACTTTGAACCCCTGTTTCGGGCGATTGGCAGGGCCATCCGTCTGAGAAGTGGGGGGTCAGCCTGTGCTGCACTGGGACAGCGTCATGGCACTGGCGTGAGCTTGGCCACACTCAGCGCCAGCCACTTCACACCATGGCGCGGAAAACTGATCTGCGCCCGCGCATCGTCACCGACG
>JAUXOA010000036.1 GCA_030682475.1 Rhodoferax sp.
GTGAGGGGGGTGAAGGTAACGTCCTGCCTGGCGCCGACCGAGGCGGTGAAACAGCCGGATTTAACCCGCCATCTCACCGCCTCAGGGTGGGGGAATTTGAGGTGGCCAAAAGTGGGGGAATTTGGGTGGCCATCAGGGAACATTGCCCCGGCACGACGCAGGCCCGGTAACGGCAAGGAAACTGGCTTTGTCCAGGTCAATGTGGGCGATGGGCAAAAGCCCTTAAGGAACATCTGCATAAGTCCGTTCGCATTGAGCTTGTCGAAATGCTTTCGTTATAAATCAATAACTTAGAGAAGGCTTCGACAAGCTCAGCCCGAACGGGAGGGGTTATGCAGAGCTTCCTTAACCAACACGCACCCCGCAGCCCAAACCAGTTCCTCGCCCAGCGTGCGCATCGACTGCAGTCAAGGCGCGCGCAGTGTCGTGCTGCACTGGCCCGCTGGCGCGCCGCTGCAATGCGCGCAGTGGCTCAAGGCGTACCTGGCATGATCCGCATGCTGTTCAATCATGCCCATCATCTGGTAACGCTCCTCGCCGTAGCTACGTCGGGTGTCGGTCGTCACAATTCGGTTGGGATCAAAAAACGCCCGGGCTGCGTAGGCGAAATCAAACCCCCGCCGTACAAAGCACTCCCCGCTTTTGCTTTCGCCCCATTCGAAATTCATGCGGCAAGTGTAGTCCAATGAACGACAAGCACCATGCGTGACTATGAATCGCTGTGCTTGGCACCTGTGCCAGACTACGCGTCCGTCAAGTGATGAATCTCACCCACAACCGCCCCGGGTGCTGTAAATCTGCCTAAGTTCAGTCATTCCGGCAGGTCTTGGGCAGCGGTTTCGCCGGACTTGACGATCATCACGGGTACCGCCGCTGCATGCAGCACTTCATTCGACACCGAGCCCAGCAAGGCACTGCGCAAGGTACTGGTGCCGCTGGCGCCCATGACCACCAGGTCGCATTCAAAGCGCTCCAGGATGTCGATGATGCTGTGCGCCGGGTCACCCGAAGTTACTTCGCACTCATAGGAAATTTGCGCTTCTTTCAGCAGCGCTTCTGCCGCTTCCAGCGTGTGGGCGCCGGCGGCAGCACTTACCTGCTCGATCACTTGCGGATCGTGCGCCACCACCAACTCGTACAAAGTGGCGGCTTCCTGAACGTTGGCCAAGACGACGCTGGTCTCCAGACCGGCCTGCGCCATGCGAATGGCAAAGCGGACCGCCTCCAACGAGACAGCCGAACCATCAACGGGTAATAGTATTTTCATTTCAGATTCCGTACCTTTTCAATTAAACGTTGATTCACCACAGGCGATACAAATTTGTCCACCTCTCCCCCCAGCAAGGCTATTTCGCGCACAAAGGTGCTGGAGATAAATTGGTACTTGTCACTGGGCGTGAGAAACACGGTTTCGACGTTGGGCATCAGGCTGCGGTTCATGCCGGCGAGCTGAAACTCGTAGTCAAAGTCCGTCACGGCGCGTAAGCCCCGCACCATCGCCTTGGCCCCCCGTGCCACCACAAAGTCACGCAACAGGCCGCCGAAGCTTTCAACCTCCACCTGCGGGTAAGCCTTGACCGCCTCGCGCGCCATGTCCATCCGCTCCGCCAGTGAAAAAAGCGACTTTTTATGATGCCCGGCAGCGACCGCCACAATGATGCGGTCAAACAACTGCGTTGCCCTTCGCACCACATCTTCGTGGCCAAGGGTCATCGGGTCAAAAGTGCCGGGGTAAACAGCAATCACGTTGTGGGCCATGGTTTGTCTGTGGGTCAGTTGAGGGGGAAGCTCGGAGGTTCTTCTTCTGTTGGGGTTCTCCTGCGCCGCATTATGCAGTGCAGCGCGATTGGCTAGCCCAGGCGCTTGAGCAGATGGGCGTGCACGGCACCGGCCTTCAGGTGCCGGTGCACTTTCAGCCCGGCGCTCTCAAGCTGCTCATCCGTCCACGCGATCGGCGCCTCCAAATAGACAAAACCATCGGCTGCCACGGCGCGGCCCGCTGCCTGTAGCGCCGCATCAAACAGCACGGAGTCGAAGGGCGGATCCAGAAACACGGCATCCATGCTGGCCGGATCAAGCTGCTTGAGCGCGGCCACGGCGTCACCCCGCACGATTTGCGTTGCGCTGGCCTGTAGTTGCGTCTGAATGCGCTTGAGCTGCACCACCAGGGCGGTATCGTGCTCCACCATGCGTACCTCTTTGGCACCACGCGAAGCGGCTTCAAAGCCAAGCGCACCGGTACCGGCAAAAGCATCGATACAACGCCAGCCGCTCAGGTCCTGACCGAGCCAATTGAACAGGGTCTCGCGCACGCGGTCCGGTGTCGGGCGCAGACCGGGCTGGTCGGCCACGGCGAGCTTGGTGCGCTTCCACTGGCCACCGATGATGCGCACCTCATGGGCCTGCGGGCTTGCGGATTTTATTTGTTTCATCAGTAAAGCTTAACTGTTACTGCTCACCGGTAAGCCTCGGGGTCGATCCGGCGCATCTCGGCTTCGATCCACGCCTCCACCTCACGCATCAGCTCTTTGGGCTCGCGGCCGACGCTGGAAATGGGTTTGCCAATCGATACATCGACCACACCGGGGTACTTGATAAAGCCCTTGCGCGGCCAGCATTTGGCTGACGACACCGCAATCGGAACCACCGGGGCGCCAGCTTCAACCGCCAGCCGGGTGGCGGCCGTCTGGTAGGTGCCTTTTTCCCCGCGGGCCATGCGCGTGCCCTCGGGGAACATGATGATCCAGGTGCCCTGAGCCAGCAGTGCCTTGCCCTGGGCCACCACATGCTTGAGGGACTGAGCGCGTGATTCGCGGTCGATGTGGATCATGTCCAGCCGCGCCATCGACCAGCCAAAAAAAGGAATACGCAAGAGCTCGCGCTTGAACACAAAGGCCAGCGGATGCGGCATCAGGGTTGGCAACAGCAGCGTCTCCAGCGCGGACTGGTGTTTGGACAGCAAGATTGCGGGGGCGGTCGCGCCATCGGGCAAATTTTCCATGCCACTGACCCGCACCTGAATGCCCAGAATCACGCGCGTTCCCCAAATAACCAGCCGAAACCAGTTGACGGCAAACCACCACAGCGGTGTGCGGCGCACCCACACTGAAATCACCACCAGCGTCAGGCCCCACGGGATGACCGTGATCAGCATCCACGCCATGTGCAGTAGTGATCGAATCAAGGACATCACGCTGCCGCAGTTTCCTGCGCAATCAGAAAAGCGGCAAAGGCAGCCAGATCGACGTGTACCCGCGTCGCTTTGGGAAAGGTGTCGGGCAAGCTGCCGCCACGGTAGGCCTCGCCCTTGCCAGTCAACACCAGATGCGGCTCGCATCCGGCGGCCACACCGGCCAGCATATCGCGCGCTGAGTCGCCGACCATCGGCACGTCGTGCAGGTCAAGCCCGTAACGCTCGCCAATCTGCTCGAACAGGCCGGGCTCCGGCTTGCGGCAGCGGCATCCCTCATCGGCCGCATGCGGACAATAAAACACGGCATCAACCCGCCCGCCCACCGCCGCCAGCATTCTGTGCATCTTGGCGTGCATGGCGTTGAGCGTGGCCACATCAAACAGGCCACGCCCCAGGCCGGACTGGTTGGAAGCGATCACCACGTGCCAGCCCGCATGGTTGAGCCGGGCAATCGCCTCCAGCGCGCCGGGCAAGGGCGTCCATTCCTCCGGAGTCTTGATAAATTCGGTGCTGTCTTCGTTGATGGTGCCGTCGCGGTCGAGGATGACAAGTTTCATATCGATGCAGCTCCGCTAACAAGTTTGGAAAGATCGGCCACACGGTTCATGGCATCAAACAAGCTTTTCAGCAAGCCTTGGCGGTTCAGGCGCAAGTCCATTTCTTCGGCATTGACCATGACGCCGTCAAAGAAAGCATCCACCGGCGCGCGCAGGGCAGCCAGGGTTTGCAGCGAGGCGGTGTAATCGCCGGCTTCAAACTGTGCCTTCGCCTTGGGCGCCACGTCCTTCATGGCCGCGTACAGGGCGATTTCGGCCGGTTCCTTGAGCAGCACTTCGCTGACATGGGGGTCGACGTCCTGCGCTTTTTTCAGGATGTTGCTGATGCGCTTGTTGGCGGCGGCCAGTGCCTGGCTTTCAGGCAGGGCCGCGAAGGCGCGCACGGCAGCCAGGCGTTTGGGGATGTTGCCCAGGCGCTGTGGGCGCAGGGCCAGCACGGCGTCGACCTCTTGTGCGCTGTAGCCTTGCTCACGAAGGGAGCCAGCCAGGCGGTCGTAGATGAAGCTACTCACTTCATTAGCGGTGTTTTTATCAATCTGAAATTTGGCATATCCATGACCAATCGAACCACCTATACCTTTTCGTTGCATTTCCGCGAGCGCAATCTCGTGCTGCGTTAAAGACCACTTTTTCTGTAGCTCTTCATCATCGAGTATCAAAACTGCATCGCGAACAATATTAGTCAAGGAAAGGGCTAGGTCGTTTTCAACGAGCATCCGAATCACCCCCAGCGCATGGCGACGCAGCGCAAACGGGTCCTTGTCGCCGGTGGGCACGTTACCGATGCCAAACATGCCAACCAGCGTCTCCAGCTTGTCGGCCAACGCGACCACGACGCCAACCTGATTGCGTGGCAGGGTGTCGCCGGCAAAGCGCGGCTTGTAGTGGTCTTCAATCGCAAAAGCAATGTCTTCGCTCAGTCCGTCATGGCGGGCGTAGTAGCCGCCCATGATGCCTTGCAGCTCGGGGAATTCGCCCACCATGTCGGTGACCAAATCTGACTTGGCCAAATTAGCCGCCTGGTCAGCCTGCGCAGCCAGTGCATCACCGCCCAATTGCTGCCCAATGGCTTTGGCAATGGCTCGCACACGCAGGACGCGCTCGCCTTGCGTGCCCAGCTTGTTGTGATAAACCACCTTGTCCAGCCCCGCCACGCGCGACTCCAAGGTTTTCTTGCGGTCCTGGTCAAAGAAGAACTTGGCATCAGCCAGGCGCGGGCGCACCACGCGCTCGTTGCCACCGATCACGGCACTCGCGTCGGCCGGACTGATGTTGCTGACCACCAGAAATTTGTTCGTCAACTTGCCCTGCGCATCGAGCAGCGGAAAATATTTCTGGTTCGCCTTCATCGTGAGGATCAGGCACTCCTGCGGCACGTCCAGGAACTGCTCTTCGAACTCGCAGACCAGCACATTCGGGCGCTCGACCAGGCCGGTCACTTCACTCAGCAGGTCTTCGTCCATCAACACCTGATAACTGGGTCCAAGCTTCTCGGCGGCCCGGGCCAGCTGCGAAACGATCTCGAAGCGGCGCTGATCAAACCCGGCGATCACGGCGCCGTCCTGGGCCAGCGTGGCGGCGTAGCTATCAGCGTGCGCAATCACCACCGGCGACACGGCCGTTTCAAAACGGTGGCCTTGCGTGCTGTTGCCGGCCGTGAGACCCAACACCTTGACCGGCACCACCGTGCTGCCGTGCAGCGCCACCAGACCATGCGCCGGACGCACAAAGTGCACGCTGCTCCAGCCGGGCAGCTCGCAATCAGTCTCGAGCTGGTAGCTCATGACCTTGGGGATCGGCAGTTTGGCAATCGCTTCCTGCAACGCCTTTTGCAGGCCGGTGTCGAGCGTGGCACCGCTGACCAGGCTGTCATAGAACAGGGCTTCTGCCTTGCCATCGGGCGCTTTTCTGAGCGCAGCCACGGTAGCAGCCGGATCGGACACATCGACCCCCAGCGCCTGTAGTTTCTTGAGCAGCGCGGGCGTGGCCTGGCCTGAAGCATTGAGGCCCACGCTCACCGGCATCAGCTTTTGCTGCACCGCCTTGTCGGCGGCCTTGCGCCAGACCTGGCTGATGTGTGCGCCCAGACGGCGCGGCGAAGCATACGCCGTCACCACGGATTCGGCGCTGGCCAGACCCTGGGCGCGCAGCTGTTCCGCCAACTGGGTCGCAAACGCATCGCCCAGCTTCTTGAGCGCCTTGGGTGGCAGCTCTTCCACAAACAATTCAACCAGAAGATTTTGGGTGGTCATATTCTTTAAGCAGTTGAGGACAGAGCTGGTTCGCTTCGCGTAACTGCGGTCTGTCCCGCCTTAAACAGAGGGGACAGAGCTTGCGCTTCGCGCTGCGGTCTATCCCCAAGCATCAGGAAACCTTCTTCGTCATCTGTGCCACCCACTCACGCGGTGCCATCGGGAAGCCCAGCCGCTCGCGGCTCTCCAAGTAGCTTTGCGCCACGGTGCGTGCCAGGTTGCGGATGCGGCCGATATAGGCTGCGCGCTCGGTCACGCTGATGGCACCGCGCGCATCCAGCAGATTGAAGCTGTGCGCGCACTTGAGCACCTGCTCGTAGGCTGGCAATGCCAATTGAACTTCAATCAGGTGCTTGGCCTGCCTCTCGTGGGCGACAAACGCCGTGAACAGGAAGTCGGCATCCGCGTGCTCAAAGTTATAGGCCGATTGCTCTTTTTCGTTTTGCAGGTAAACGTCGCCATAGCTCAGGGTATCGGTCCACTTCAGGTTGAAAACGTTGTCCACGCCCTGCAGGTACATGGCCAGGCGCTCCAGGCCGTAAGTGATCTCGCCAGTGATGGGCTTGCAGTCAATGCCGCCGACCTGCTGGAAATAGGTGAACTGCGTCACCTCCATGCCGTTGAGCCAGACCTCCCAGCCCAGACCCCAGGCACCCAGCGTGGGATTTTCCCAGTCGTCTTCGACAAAGCGGATGTCGTTCTTCTTCAGATCAAAGCCCAGCGCCTCAAGGCTGCCCAGGTACAACTCCAGAATGTTGCTGGGCGCGGGTTTGAGCACCACCTGGTACTGGTAGTAGTGCTGCAGGCGGTTCGGGTTTTCGCCATAGCGGCCGTCTTTCGGGCGGCGGCTCGGCTGCACATAGGCGGCCTTCCAGGGCTCCGGCCCGAGCGCTCTCAAAAATGTAGCGGTGTGCGATGTACCGGCGCCGACTTCCATGTCATAAGGCTGCAACAAGGCGCAGCCCTGGGCGTCCCAGTAAGACTGGAGTTTCAAAATGATTTGCTGGAAGGTCAACATGACTTGGATGGACTTCGACGGGCTGCGCCCTGGGCTTCGGAAACAAACACGAGGTTCGCGTGCAAACCGCGATTTTACGGGGGTTCCGGACTGCCAGCCGGGCGTAACAGGCTAGTGTTTTCGCCAACTGTGGCGCAGCGCCAGAAACACCAGGCCCAGGGCCAACAGCCAAAACGGCCACAACCCGAAACGGGACACCCACCAGGCATACGGCGTCACACCGGTGCGGCCCTCCACCTCGCCCACCAGAACGCCCCGGGTACCGCGTGCCAGGGCGCTGACGATGCGAGCGCGATGGTCCACGATGGCCGTCACACCGGTGTTGGTGGCGAGCACAAAGGGACGTTCGAACTCCAGCGCCCGCATGCGCGCAATCTGCAGGTGCTGGTCCAGCGCCAGTCCGGTGCCGAACCACGCCAGGTTGCTGACGTTGACGAAGAGGGTGGGGGCCTGGGCCGGGTCATAGAAGTGCAGGCCCAGCTCCTCGCCAAACAGGTCTTCATAGCAGATATTGGGCGCCAGTCTTTGCCCCTGCCATTCAAATGGCGGCTGCCGCAGGGCACCGCGATTGAAGTCCCCCAGCGGGATATTCATCATCGCGGTGAACCATCTAAAAAATGGCGGAATGAACTCGCCAAACGGCACCAGATGGTGTTTGTCATAACGCCAGGGCAGCGCCTGCCCTGGCTTCAGTCCCAGCACCGAGTTGGTGTAGCCTGCCTGGTGGTCGCCCAAGGGCGTGCCAATCAGGGCCGCCTGCTGACCGGTGCCAAAGCGTTGTTGCAACGCCGCCCAATAGCCGGGCGGCAGTTGCTGCGGCAAGACCGGAATGGCAGTTTCAGGCGCAATCACCAGCGCCGTGTTGCTGTTTTGCAATTGCTCTGCGTACCACTGCAAGGCCAGCGGCACACCGGTGCCAGTCTCAAATTTCTCGTTCTGGGGTATGTTGCCCTGCAGCAGTGTCACGGACATGGTTCCGGCCGACTTTGACAGGTCCGGCTGATCCATCCGGTACACGGACGGCAGGGCCAGCACCAACAGCACGGCGGGCAGGCCGGCCATCCGATTGCGCCACGCGCCAGCCTGACAGGCGTTAACCGGGTGCACCCACTGAACCAGTGTCATCGCCAACCACGCCGCCAGGGCACACAGCCCGTACCCACCCAGCCAGGGCGCAAAACCCGCCAGCGGCCCGTCCACATGGGCGTAGCCGGAGGCACCCCAGCCAAAACCGGTCAACCAAATGCCACGTGCCAACTCAGCCAACAACCAGAGTGCAGCAAAAACAATAGCCGCCCACGCCCGGCTGACGGGCTCTAGAGCGACGAATAGCCCACAAGCTGCGCCGTAGTACAAGGCCAGCAGCGCCGCCAGGGCGAACACCGCCAGCGCCGCCAGGATGGCCGGTAAACCACCATAGGTGTGCATCGCCACGAAGGTCCACCAAAAAGTGCCGGCCAGCCAGGCGGTGCCGAACAACCAGCCCCACAGCGCGGCAAGCCGCCAACTTCGGCTGCCCTCCAGCAGCCACGCCAGCAGTCCCAAAGCGAGCAGCTGAAGCCACCAAACCGGCTGACCATGGCGCAAGCCAAGCAGCAGGAAAACAGCGGGCTGAAACGACAATGGCCATGCCATGCTTGCCGCCTGCGCGCCGCCTGCCATCAGGGCCAGCGCCATTTGAAGCCAGCTCAAATTTTGCGGCAGCGACGCCAACCTGGCGGGCCACCGGCTCTGTGCCCTAGGAAGGTTCATCGGCAAGCGGCGACACCTTGAACCATTTCACGGCTCCGCCTTGGGTGTGCAGCACGACAAAATTGAGCCCCGCCAGGATGTAGCGCTCGCCGCGCTTGGGCACGTGACCCATTTCATGGGCAATCAAACCGCCAATGGTATCGAACTCGTCGTCCGGATCGCGAGCGCTCAGCTTGACGCCAAAAGCGTCCTCAATGCGCGCAATGGAGACGTTCCCGCTGACGCGGTAAGTGCGGTCCGCCAAGCCATAAATATCGCCATCGTTCTCGGCGATATCGAACTCATCTTCAATCTCGCCCACGATTTGCTCCAGCACATCCTCAATCGTGATGAGGCCTGCGACCCGGCCAAATTCGTCGATCACGATGGCCTGATGATTGCGGTTACCCTGGAACTCACGCAATAAATCGTTGAGTCCCTTGCTTTCCGGCACAAAAACGACCGGGCGCAGCAGTGCCCGGAGGTTGAGTTCGGGCGCGCGCTGGAGTTTGAGCAAGTCCTTGGCCAGCAGGATGCCAATGATATTCTCGCGTTCGCCCTCGTACACCGGAAAACGCGAGTGCGCCGTGTCGATCACCCCATGCAGCAGCAGCTCGTAAGGCTCACCGATATTGACCAGATCCATCCGGGTGGCAGGCACCATCACATCGCCCGCCGTCATGTCAGCCATGCGGATCACACCTTCGAGCATCACGCGCGATTCGGTGCCAATGATGTTGTTTTCTTCAGCTTCGGCCAGAGTTTCGATCAGCTCGGCCGTTGAATCTGGCCCCGGGTGGATGAATTCGGCCAATTTTTGCAGGAAAGTGCGCTTGTCTTCCTTGTCAGGAAGGCGCGCGGGGTGGGGGTCTGACACAGCCAGAAGAGCAGGACATGCGGTTGTTTAAGACCCTCTAGGATAGCGGATTGCCGCGACCCTTTTGTGCCGGGCCCTGTTACAGCATCACTTCGGAGTGATTCGCTGCGCTTCCTGCACGCCACGACGCAGCGCCTGCACCCCGGCCAGAGCGTCCCGGAACTGTTTGACCTGCACCTTGATGCGGTAGTCGGTCTGGGCCACCTGCTCTTCAAACAGCTCGGTCAAACGGCTGTCAAGCGTGGCCGGCAGCAGACGCAAATGGGCCTCGGATTCAGACCCGTCACGTTCGACCGTGGCACCGGCATTGCGGGCAATTTTGAGCATGGCGCTGTTTTCGCTCAGGGCGTGAATGAAGATCCGGCTCACGCCTTCGTTGCGGGCGTGCATGGCAGCCCGGTCAAACAGGCGGGCGCCATAGCCGCGCCCACGGGCCGACTTCAAAACAGAGACGCCAAACTCGGCGCACGCAGCCAGGCTGCTGTCGGCGGAGAACGCCAGATGCGCCATGGCAATCAGTTGAAGACGCCGGTTGTAGATACCAAATATCTCGTCACGCTCAAAATTCAGGCTGTCCGCATAACGTTGAATTTGCTCGTCGTTGGCCATGAAACCAAAGCGCAGGTAGCGATCATGCGGATCGAGCGCCATCAAATGGCGGGCGATCCGCTCGCGATGATTCGCCCCCAGTGACCGGATGGGCACCAGCAACGGCAACTTTCTGGAATCAACCGACGGCGTCAAACCTTCCAAAAGAGGGTGCAACAACCCCTCGCCAGCTTCCAGCGATGCCTTGACCAAAGTCTTTGTTTCAACCATGGAAGGGACTATATCGGTTTTTCCTAGAATGACCAGCCCAAAGTGCAAACTGGTCCAGCGCCGACGCTGTCGCCTGCGAGATGGAAATTGCGCGGCTGCTGGGACAAGCCCGCTAACTGCTACCAGCGAACCTGACTGAAAATGAAGACACAGGAGTACCTCATGGAAAAATTATGGCTCAAAAACTATCCACCCGGCGTCGCGCATGACGTCAACCCGGAACAATATCGGTCATTGACGCACCTGCTGGAGGAGTCATTCCAGAAAAATGCAGCCCGTCCCTTTGCGGTCTGCATGGATAGCTGGATGAGCTATGGGCAGCTCGACCAGCTCTCTGGCGCATTCGGGGCCTGGCTGCAAGGCAAAGGGCTGGAGCCGGGTGCGCGGGTGGCCCTCATGCTGCCCAACATTCCCCAGTTCCCCGTCACCATGGCGGGCGTATTGCGGGCCGGCTACACCTGCGTCAATGTGAATCCGCTGTACACCGCGCGTGAACTCGAACACCAGCTCAAGGACTCCGGTGCGACCGTCATTGTGGTGCTTGAAAACTTCGCAGCAACACTGGCAGAGGTCATTGACAACACACAGGTCCAGCATGTGGTGCTGGCCTCCATGGGGGACTTGCTCGGGTTTTGGTACGGCAAGTGGATCACTTTTGCCGTCAGACACCTCGCCAAGATGGTCCCGGCTTACACGCTGACGCTGGCAGAAGGGCAAACTGCCACTTCTTTCAAGCAGGCCATCGCAGAGGGTGCGGCGCTGCCCTTCAAAGCGGCTGCCAGCACACTTGATTCCATTGCGTTTTTGCAATACACCGGCGGCACCACCGGACTGAGCAAAGGCGCCGTGCTGACGCATCGCAATATCGTTGCGGCAGTCTTGCAGGCGCAGGCCTGGTTCACGCCCGCCCTTGAGCGTGTGGGCGACATCAGGCAGACCAACAGCATCACTGCCCTGCCGCTGTATCACATATTTGCGCTTACCCTGTCTCTGTTGGCCATCAGGTGGGGCTCGCATCTGACCCTGATTCCAAATCCGAGGGATATTGGCGGTTTCGTCGAAACGCTCAAGAAACGCCGCTTTCACTTGCTGCCGGCGGTGAACACCCTTTTTAACGCGCTACTACAGCACCCGCAATTCAAGAAGGTAGATTTTTCCAGTCTTTGCGTGACGCAGGCAGGTGGTATGGCGGCGTCGGCGGGCACCGCCAGGCACTGGCTGGAGACCACCGGCTGCCCCATGGTCGAAGGCTGGGGCATGAGTGAGACCTGCGCGATCGGCACCAACAACCCGGTGCTTTCAAAAGAATTTTCTGGAACCATCGGCTTGCCGCTGCCAGGCATTGACATCGCCATCAAAGATGACGCGGGCAACTCGCTGGCGCAGGGCCAATCCGGTGAAATTTGCATCAAGGGACCGAATGTGATGACGGGCTATTACCAACAAGCAGAAGAGACCCGGCAAGCCTTCACGGCCGATGGCTTCCTGCGCACCGGCGATGTCGGCATCATGGACGAGCGTGGTTACACAAAAATTGTGGACCGCAAAAAAGACATGATTCTGGTCAGCGGTTTCAACGTTTTCCCCAGTGAGCTGGAAAACGTGATTTCCTTATGCGATGGCGTGCTGGAATGTGCCGTGATCGGCGTACCGGACGAGAAACAAGGCGAGGCGATCAAGGTTTTTGTGATCAGGGACAATCCTCACTTGTCCGAGGATGATATTGCCAGATATTGCCAACAGAATTTAACCGGCTACAAGCGACCGAAATACATTGAGTTCCGTGACGACCTGCCGAAGTCGAACGTGGGAAAAGTTCTTCGGCGCGAATTGCGCGTTGGCAAGTAAGCCCGTGTGCATAAGGTCCTATGCCTGATCAGCCCATGCTTCCCCATGGCGTCACAGTCCTTGAGCGCGGCTGGCTCTCGTCCAATAACATTTTGATTTGCGGCCGGGAGTCCTCTGCTCTTATTGACAGTGGTTACTGCACGCATGCGCCGCAGACGCTGGCGCTGGTTGAAGCCGCGCTGGCCGGGAACAAACTTGATGTGCTGGTCAATACCCACTTGCATAGCGACCATTGCGGCGGCAACGCGGCACTGCAAAACAGCTACCCGGATCTGCTGACATGGATTCCGCCCGGTATGGCGCAACACGTGCGCAGTTGGGACCCCGACGCCCTTACTTACTCACCCACCGGCCAGAGTTGCCCGCAGTTCGGCTTCGATAGACTGCTGCTGCCGGGTACCGAAATCGTGCTCGGTGACTTGACGTGGCAGGTTCACGCGGCAGCCGGACACGATCCCCACGCAGTGGTCCTGTTTGAACCTGCTTCCCGCGTTCTGGTGTCGGCAGATGCCTTGTGGGAAAGCGGTTTCGGTGTTGTTTTCCCCGAACTGGAAGGCTCTGATGCATTTGATGAGGTGGCTAAAACCATCGACCTGATTGAATCACTTTCGCCACAGATGGTGATTCCTGGTCATGGCCCCGCTTTTTCCGGCATTGCGAACGCCATCGCTGCTGCCCGCAAGCGCCTGGACGGTTTTGTGGCGAATCCAGACAAACATATCAAGTACGCTGCCAAAGTGCTTCTGAAGTTCAAGCTGCTTGAACTGCAGGCGATTGAACTGCCCGCATTCATCGCCTGGGCGCGTGCTACGCCTTATTTCCTGTTGATTCACAGCCATCATTTTTCCGCTCTTGATTTTTCACAATGGGTCGACCACCTTATCCAGGAACTGGTCAGGTCAGGCGCGGCCTCACGCGATGGGTTAATGATCAGAAATGCCTGACAGTTGCCGGTGCCCGGCGACACGCGCATGTATGCGTCCGCCAGAAAGGAGGCCAGGTGGGCGGGATAATCGCCCCCACTATGGCACTTATTACATTTCTCAACGCCCAACTCGCCTATGGCCATGTGGCTTTACTCGATCACACCGACTTTGCCCTCGAAACCGGTGAGCGGGTTGGCCTGATTGGGCGCAATGGCACGGGCAAATCATCTTTTCTTAAAATTTTGGGCGGACTCGAAAAAGCCGACGATGGCAGCTTGCAACTGCAACAAAACCTGCGCCTGGCGTATGTTGCCCAAGAACCGGTGCTCGACCAGAATGCGACTGTTTTTGTAGCTGCTAGTGCAGGTATTTCGGAGGTTATCGCCCTGATCGATCAATACTGCGAAGGTGTGGGTGATCTGGACGCCTTGCAAAGCGCGATTGAAGCGCAAGATGGCTGGAACTGGGAGCAACGGGTGACGGAAACCCTGCATCGCCTGCACCTGGACGAGAACGCGGTGATCAGCACGCTCTCAGGGGGCACAAAAAAACGGGTCGCATTGGCACAGGCTTTGGTAGCACAGCCCGATGTACTGTTGCTGGACGAGCCGACCAACCATCTCGATCTGGACTCGATCGAATGGCTGGAAGATCTGCTGATTGCGTTCAAGGGCAGCGTGGTCACCATCACCCATGACCGGAGTTTTCTGGACCGCGTGGCAACCCGCATTGTGGAGCTGGACCGGGGACAGTTGCGCTCCTACGCCGGTAATTTTTCGCAATATTTGATGCTCAAAGAAGATCAACTGGCGCAAGAAGCCGTGATCAACGCCAAGGCCGACAAGCTGCTGGCGCAGGAAGAAATCTGGATCAGAAAAGGCGTCGAAGCCCGGCGCACGCGCAGTCAAAGCCGCATTGTGCGACTGGAGAAACTCCGTGCCAGCCGCAAGGCCCACCGCGATGCCGTTGGCAGCGTCAAGATGGACGTGGCCGCTGGCGCTTTGGGCGGCAAGCTGGTGGCCGAATTGACGGCGGTCAGCAAGTCCTTCGGTGACAAAATCATCATCAAGAACTTTTCCGCCACTGTTGTGCGGGGCGACAAAATTGGTTTGATTGGCCCCAATGGGGCCGGTAAAACGACGCTGCTCAAGCTCATTTTGGGCGAATTGCAAGCGGACAGTGGCAAGGTTCGGCAAGGCGCGAATCTGCAGGTCGCCTACTTCGATCAGATGCGCAATGCGCTTGACCTGGACGCCACGCTGGTGGACTTTATCAGTCCGGGCAGCGAATGGATTGAGATCGGCAACCAGCGCAAGCACGTCAAAAGCTACTTGGGCGACTTTCTGTTTTCGCCAGCCCGCGCCAACTCCCCGGTGCGCTCCCTGTCCGGCGGCGAGCGCAACCGCCTGCTGTTGGCACGCCTGTTTGCCCGGCCAGCGAATGTGTTGGTACTGGACGAGCCGACCAATGACCTGGACATTGAGACCCTCGAATTGCTGGAAGAATTGCTGCAAGGCTACGAAGGAACCGTGTTTTTGGTCAGCCATGACCGGACTTTCCTTGACAACGTGGTAACCAGCACGATTGCGTATGAGGGCGATGGCTTGTGGCGCGAATATGAAGGGGGTGTGCAGGACTGGTTGATTCAATCCAAACGCAGCAAGGAGATTCAACTTGCCAGAAATTCAATAGCCGCTAATGCACAGCAGACCGGGACCAAGGTCAAAAATGATGCTGATGCTGCCAGTCTCAAAAAGTCCTTCTCCCCCAAAAAACTCGGCAACAAAGAGCAGCGCGAACTCGACGCTTTGCCAGCAAGAATAGCGGCGCTGGAACAGCAACAGGCGGCATTAAGGGCCGAGCTGGCTGACGCAAGCCTGTATGCCAAAGACCCGCTTCGGGCCACCGGGCTTTACACGCGTGACGCTGCCGTTGAAGAGGAAATACTGAGCGCACTTGCCCGCTGGGATGAACTCTCGGGTAACTGACCCTCGCACCCGGTAACGGTCAAAATAACAGGCTCCATTGCCCCAGCCTCGAACCCTTCTACCCAATCCGCGCATATCGTGGACAATGCTAGCGTTCATCATGTTGCAAGAATACCCCCCACCCCGCCCATTGCGAATTCTGCATCTAGAGGATTCCACGGTTGATCATGAGCTGGTCCGACTTGCTTTACACAATGCGCACGAGCATTGTGAACTGGAACGTGTGGAAACTCTGGAGGAGTTCGAGCGGCAGGTCCAATCGTTCAATTTTGATGTCATTCTGGCGGACTATCGACCGCCTGGTTTGAAGGCCCTGGAGGCCTGGCAGATACTGCAACAACAAACACACTCCCCCCCGTTTATATTGCTGTCCGGCGCCATCGGCGAGTCTGCCGCCGATGGCGCCATAAAAATGGGTATTAGTGACTGCCTGGCTAAAGACGACCTGAGCCAGTTGGCGCAAATTATCCGCCGCTCCATGGAGGTTCGCCGCATCCGGCGGGCGAAAGAAATAGCTGACACTGAGCGTGCCTTGTCAGAGCGGCGGCTGGCGGATTTTGCCGAGCATTTGCAGATGACGATAGAACAGGAGCGCGCCGCGATTGCACGCGAAATTCATGACGACATTGGCGGCGCTCTGACCGCTGTAAAGTTTGATCTTTCCTGGATCGGCCGCCACACAGCCGATCCCCTGACCCGGGAACATGTCAACGCGGCAACCGAGCTGCTGCAACATGCACTTGACGCGAGCCAGCGCATCATGATGAATCTGCGCCCGGCCATTCTGGATCAGGGTCTGGTCGCTGCTGTCCAATGGCTGGCAGGGGGTTTCACGAAACGTACCGGCATAGAAACAACGGTACATGCATTTCCTGAAAAAGGCTCTTTGTCCCGTGCCGTTCAGTTGGTCGCCTACCGGACCGCACAGGAAGCCTTGACCAATATTGCCAAGTACGCAGATTGCGACCAGGTCACCATCGACCTTTCGGACGCCGAAAATGTACTGACTCTCGAAGTCAAGGACAATGGCAAAGGCATCTCGCAAACAGAGCTCAACAAGCCGACAGCGTTTGGCATCAGGGGTCTCCATGAACGGGCCAAGACAGTTGGCGGCTGGTTAGACGTAAGCACCCACTGCAACACGGGAACTTCAATCATTCTCTCAGTGCCTTTGTTACCACCCCATTCAGGTACGAAACCGGGAGCCGATTGAGATGATTCGCGTTATTCTTTGCGACGATCACGCCATGGTGCGCCGCGGCATCCGGGATACGCTTTCTGAGGCCGTCGACATTCAAGTCACCGCAGAAGCAGGGAGCTACGCCGAGGTTCGGGAAGCCCTGCGAAGCTCGGTATGTGATGTCCTGGTACTCGACCTTAATCTGCCCGGGCGAGGCGGACTGGAAGTTTTGTCGCGCTTGCGGGAATCCCGTTCGCCGATCAAAGTATTGATTGTGTCCATGTTTCCAGAAGACCAGTACGCCATCCGCTGTCTTCGTGCTGGCGCTCAAGGCTACCTGAACAAGGCCGGGGACCCCGCCGACTTGATCAGCGCTGTACGAACCGTAGCGCAAGGGCGCAAGTACGTGACTCCCAATGTCGCCCAACTGCTGGTCGATAGCCTGAGCACACCTGAAAATGCGACATTGCACGCATCCCTGTCGGAACGCGAGCTGCAGACCCTGGTGAAAATTGCGTCTGGAAAGCGCTTGTCTGACATCGCCGAAGAGCTGATGCTAAGCCCCAAAACCGTCAGCGTGTACCGCTCCCGGGTGCTGGGAAAATTGAAACTCTCAAACAACGCCGAACTAACGGTTTACGCCATCCGGAACGAACTGGTTTAGTGGATTTACAGATGAACGCCGCTGAATTCACAGCGCTGATGGTGTTGGCCACAGCGGCCAGTTTCACGCCCGGCCCCAACACCACACTGTCCACCGCGCTGGCGGGCTGGCTGGCTGGACATGGCGATACGGTGGCACGTGTTGACGTCATGACCCAAGCAAGATGAAAACGAAGTTTCAGAGGAGACTAACTTGTACTCAAGCGACCTGCGCAGCTTCGCCTTCACCAACCACCTGGTCGAGGTGAGCGACACCTTCGAGTCGCTGCCGGTCGAGCAGGCGGTTGACAAAGTGATGCAGGCGGTCGGCGGCAGCGGCACCGACTACGGACAGACTCTGCTCGACATCGAAGAGCAATTGCTGGGCGACATTGATCGCCGCACCACCGTGCTGATTCTCGGCGACGCGCGCAACAACCGCGGCCAAGCCCAGGCGCAAGTCATGCAACTGCTCTACCAGCGCGCGCGCCGGGTGATCTGGCTCAACCCCGAGCCAGTCTCGTTCTGGGGTCTGGGCGACTCGGAGATGAAACGCTACGCGCCCTATTGCCACATCGCGCGCGAATGCAACTCCATCGCGCACCTGGAGAGCACACTGGACGCGCTGCTGCGCAGCCACTCGGCCAGCGCCTGAACGCATAGAGTCCTCAAATACCTCATCATGGTCCGCCCAACACTGCAACTCCACCCCCCGTATACCGCCCCCACGGCGCGCCCGGCCGCCACCCTGCTGCTGCTGCGCGATGCGCCCGGCGGCGCCGAGGTACTGATGACGCGGCGCTCACCGGCGGCGAGCTACCTGCCCGGCGCCTTCGTGTTTCCGGGCGGTCGCGTCGACGCTGCAGATCACGAGGCCCACGACCTCGCGAGCACGCGCCCCGGGCAGACCGCCGAGCCGCTGACCCACGCGCTGGCCGCGCTGCGCGAAAGCTTTGAGGAGCTTGGCATCCTGCTCGCCCTGCGCGGGGACGGCACGCCGCTCGACGCGAGCGACCTGGCCCAGCTCGATCGCACCCGGCCGCTGTACCCGCAAGTGCGCGCGCTGGGCCTGCGGCTGGCGGCCGCCGAGGTGCGACTGTTGGCGCGCTGGATCGCCGACCGCAGCATACCCAAGCGCTTCGACACCACCTTCCTGCTGGCGCGCATGCCGGAGGGGCAGCAGGCGGTGGCGGACGATGCCGAACAGTTTGAGCCGCTCTGGCTACGCGCCGCCGATGCGCTGGAGCGGCACGCCGCCGACCGCCTGCCGATGATTTTCCCGACGCTGCGCACGCTGCGCTGGCTGTCCCCGTTCCAGACCGTCGACGCAGCGCTCGCAGCCTGCGCGGACCGCCAGCCGCTGTGGACGTCCTGCCCGCGCGCCGGCTACGTCGGCGGCCAGGTGCAGCGCTACATGGAGCACGATCCGCCGTACGGCGAACTCGCGCTGGTGTGCCCGGACGGCCAGCTTGAACATGCGCTGGATTGGCAGCACGAGCGGCCGGTGCCCCTGTTGCGGCACCTGCATCGCCTCACCGCCCCCAACGCCAGCGTCATGACCGGCCCCGGCACCAACAGCTACATCGTGGGCGACGCGGCCAGCGGCTACATCGTGATTGATCCGGGCCCCTTGCTAGCCGACCACATTGACCGCCTGCTGGTGTTCACGGCGGGCCAGATCACGGCCATCGTCTGCACCCACTCGCACCCAGACCACTTTCCGGCGGCACGGCCGCTGGCCCAAGCCTGCGCCCGCCTGAGTGGCCACACGCCGCCAGTGCTGGGCCTGGCCTCGGCCGCCACCGCGCGCGCCAGTTCTCACTTCACACCCGACCGCGCCCTGGGCGACGGCGAGCGTCTGGCGTTGCACATCAGCGAGTCCACGGGCGACCACGCCATCACCCTGCGCGTGGTGCACACGCCGGGGCACGCCGCCAACCACCTCTGCCTGATCCTCGAAGAAGATGGCTTGCTGTTCTCGGGTGACCACATCCTGAGTGGCAGCACCACCATCATCGACCCGCCGGACGGCGACATGAGCGCCTACCTCGATTCGCTGGACCGTCTGGCGCAGGCCTGCGAGCAGGATCGCATTGAATTCATCCTGCCGGCGCACGGCCACGTCATCGGCGAGGCCGCGCAGGCCATCGCACAGCTCAAGGCCCACCGTCTGCGGCGCGAGGCCAAGGTACTGGCCGCCATGCGCGCCATTCCGCACGGCGGTCCCAACGCGTGGGTATCTTTGGCCTATGACGACACGCCCGAAGCGCTCTGGCCGCTGGCCCACAGATCACTCATGGCCCATGTGCAACGCATCGAGCAACTGGCGATGCTTTGAATACACCTACTCGACGCAACACCAACCCAACGGAGCCTCAAAAAAGAATGCTGACCCCTCCCAATACCGACGCATCGCCGAATGCAAGCAGCAATGGAATGAGGCCGCCTTCCTGAAAGCTCAGGGCCTCGAAGTCGAAGAAATCGGCACCGGCGAAGTGGTGGTGCGGCTGCCGCAAGTGCTGCCGTCGCAACGCGGCGGCGGCAGCAGCGCCGGACATGCGCTCAACGGCGGCGTAGTCGCCTACATGTTCGACGGCGCGCTGGGCTGGGCCATCATCTCTTCGCTGCTGGCTATGCCAGAGGCGCTGGAGATCGACCCGTTCGAGCTGCGCCAGTTCACCATCAACCTGGACATCACCTACCTCAACGCGGCGATGGGTGACCGCTTCGAGGCCCACGGCAAAGTGGTGCGGGTGAGCCGCAGCACCGCCTTCGCCGAGGGCCGCTTCCTGGATACCCATGGAAAAGTCTGCGCCACGGCCAAAGGCATCTGGCGCGTGTTCTGGCCGCGCATCAGCGTGTCGGCCTGAACCTGATCCAGGCTTCCCACCACAAAAGGAGAGCAGCATGAAGGTCTCTCCAGATCACAATGCCGAGCGATATCGACCAAGCGTACGCCATCTCGGCTGCGGGACGTAATGGCGCGCAATACCCCGGTGGCGCGGTGGATGCTCTGTGCGCCGGTGACGCTCTTTGCCAGGGTTTCGTTGCGGTTTTTTGCGGCAGTCTTGTTGGAGCGGTGCTTAATGGCCATAATATGGAACTACATTTATCAACCAACCCATTGTCAAGTTGAATTTTTCTGACTACTCTTCGGCTGTCTTACTCGACAAAACTTTTTACATTGTAGACCATTTAGGAGGACCATGGTTATGACTGATTTGACACGTACCAAGTCGCGTGAATTGGAGGCGGTGCCCGCGCTGAAATACGACCACGCATATAAAAGTCGAGGCGATTTCGTGGAGCATGCAATGAACGGCCAGATTGTGGTCAAGGACTCAGACCGGGAATGGGAATTGAACAAGCAAGGCCACATCAAATGGTACCTGCTGGAGAAAGAGTACCCCGAGACCGTACTCAACGACTGGTGGGTGTTCATCCATGACATCAAGAAGGTCTCGGGCAAGCATCGCCACCAGGGCGGCCTGGTACTGTTCATTATTGAGGGCCACGGCGCCACTGAGGTGAATGGTGAACTCATCGAGTGGCACAAGGGCGACTGCGTGATGCTGCCCATGCACCCGAAGGGTCTTGAGCACAAGCACTACAACTATGGGACGGAGCCCGCCCAATGGCTCGCCTTCATTCACATTCCCAGTTGGAACCATGTGGCAAGCGAGCTGACGCAAATAGAGATTAGCCCGGATTTCCAGCAGCGGTCCGGCGGCTAACCGACAAACTTATTAATTCAAAATCTCAAAGGAGAACAGTATGAGCGACAAAGGAGCTTATTTGGGCGCGGACCGCATGCAGTGGATGCTCGACAATATGAAGGGCCGCAATCTCTGGAACGAGCTGTTCGAGATGCGCGACGAGCAGCGCAAGGATCTGGAAAAATCGGTGTGGCTGGTCAAGGGCGACCAGTTGCCTATGGAGACCAACAAGCAGGGCCTAATGAAATGGTACCTGCACCCCCTGCTCAAGGGGCCTTGCATGAATACCCAGATGCTCTTCACGCAAGAGATTCCGCCAGGCAGCCGCAGCGGCCGCATGCAACACCCGGGCAACCAGGTAATCTTTATCTGGGAAGGCCAGGGCTACACGACCATCGACGGTCAGAAGTACCACTGGTCCAAGAACGACGTGGTGCAGCTCCCATTGCGCTTGAAGGGCAATACGATACAACACTTCAATACCGACCCCGACAAGCGCGTCATGCTTATTTGCTGCGAGCCCAACGCCTTCCAGTCGGCCTGGGTGGATCGGGGCTCCGGCTTCGATCAACTGGAGGTGTCACCCGATTACAAGGGTTAGCGCAGCGCCGCCTGGACCCCCATGGGTACGCCAGAGAGGGAGCCGGTGATCATCAGAGGAACGAGGCAGGCTTGCCAAGCCGAGACTGCCTCGTCCGCGAGGTCAGTCGCGGGACAAGAAATTTAATGCCGAGACCGAAATTTCGGCCATTTTGCAACAGGAGAATTTGACATGCGCATCAAGCTCAGCGTGGACCGCCTGAAGTCCGAGCTTACCAACGTGGCGAGCCAGAGTCTGGTGCATCTGGATCCTGCGGTCATGGAAACCCATAGCCTCAAGGTAGGCGACGTCGTCCAGATCAGCACCGAGTCCACCAAATATCCGATTCCAGCCCGCATCGGGGAGTGCTACGAGGAAGACCGCGGCACCGGCATCATCCGTCTCGACCGCTTTCTGCGCACCGCCACCAAGGCCAAGATCAACCAGCAGTTGGAGATCGAGGTCATCCCCTTCGTGGCGGTGCTGGAAAGCCTGACGCTGATGCCGCCCATCGACGTCTCCACCGCCCACCACCTGATCGAGCACCTAAAGGAAGGTTTCATCACCAACCGCACCCCGCTGGGACGGGGCTCCGTGGTCTATGCCACGTTTCACGATTCGGTGGCCGGCACCACCTATAAGGTGATGAAGTGCCAGCCGGAACTTGGGATTGTTTCGGAGAAGACCAATATCCACCTGGAGGTCCCGGAGATCGGCGGCATCAAGGTTGACCAGGAACTGACCTTCGATGATGTGGGAGGCATGCAGAAGGAAATCAAGCTGGTGCGCGAACTGGTGCATCTGCCCCTGCAGTTTCCTCAAGTCTATCGCCAGCTCGGCATCGTGCCCCCGCGCGGTATTATTTTCTACGGCCCCCCGGGTAGCGGCAAGACTTATCTTGCCCGCGCCGTCGCCAACGAGGTGAAGGCCGGGTTCTACTACATCAACGGGCCCGACGTGGTGGGTACCATGTTCGGGGAAACCGAAGCCAACCTGCGCAAGATATTTGCCGAGGCGGCGCATCATGCCCCCTCCTTGGTGCTCATCGACGAGCTGGACGCCATCGCGCCCCACCGCGAAAAGTCGGGATCGCAATCCGACGTGCGCATGGTGACGCAGTTGCTGTCGCTGCTCGACGGTCTGATGAAGGTGGATGGGCTGGTCGTCATTGGCACCACCAACCGGGTGGACGCCATCGACGTGGCCATGCGGCGTCCCGGGCGCTTCGACCACGAAATCTTTATTGGCCCGCCGGGCTCCGAGGGACGGCTCGACATTCTCAATATTCACACCCGCGAGATGCCCCTTACCGATAGCGCGCTCCAGCACCTGCCCCACGTGGCCTCGGTTACCCACGGCTTCGTGGGCGCCGATATCATGCAACTGTGCCGCGAGGCGGGATTGAACGCCCTGCGCCGCAGTTCCTCCGGGTTACTCGATCACCTGGCGGCGTTCCGTTTCCGAGAGGACATGCTGGAAGTGGAAGCGCGCGACTTCGATGTCGCCCTGACCCAGGTCCGGCCCTCGGCCATCCGCGAGGCATTTGTTACCATTCCCAACGTTTCCTGGGAGGATGTGGGCGGACTGGCCGAGGTGAAGGACCAGTTGCGCAATTCCGTGGAGCGGCCGTTGAAGCAACCCGAGGCGTTCCGCGCCGCCGGGGTGGCGCCGCCCACTGGTCTCTTGCTTTACGGCCCCCCGGGCACTGGCAAGACGCTGCTGGCCAAGGCCCTGGCGAAGGAGTGTGGCGTCAACTTCCTGGCCATGGATGGACCCGAGGTGTTCACCAAGTGGCTGGGAGAGTCGGAGGAAGCAATTCGTCACATCTTCCGCGTGGCACGGCAGCTTGCGCCGAGCATCGTGTTCTTCGACCAACTTGATGCCCTGGCTCCGCTGCGGGGGGTGGACTCCGGGTCACGCACCACCGAGCGGGTGGTAAATCAGCTTTTGGCCGAGCTGGACGGCATGGAAACAACGCAGGGCGGCGTGACTGTGATTGCCGCCACCAACCGCATCGACCTGGTGGATCCCTCGGTGGTGCGCTTGGGCCGGCTGGGGATGCATCTCTACATTCCTCTGCCGGATTACGGCGACCGGGTGCAAATCTTCGCCATCGAGGCCCGCGGGCTGAGGTTCAAAGCGAACGCGGAGCAACTTTTCGCGAGCTTGGCCCAGCAGACGAAGGGCTGGTCCGGCGCCGATATCCACGGGGTGTGCGTGCAGGCACGCATGAACGCGCTGAGACGCACCAATTACAAGGAGATGCCGCCACTCACCGATGCCGACTTCTCCTCTGCCATCCACCAGTTGGGCGCCCAGAAGCCTGGGGAGAAGCGGTTGGCGGCGGTGTGAGGCGCTCGCATACACACCCAATAGCTCTCTAACACGCCCCTATATGGACCCGCTGCCCCACAACAATTTTTCGTTGAATGACCCGCCTTACCTGAATTACCACAATTAGGAGACATGATGATTAAGATTATAATCGCAGCATCCGCTATCGTTCTGCTCGCCTGCACCAGTGCCATCGCGCAGCCCTATCCCAACAAGCCCGTGAAAATGGTTGTCGGCTTTGTTCCGGGAGGCGCCCCCGACTTCTTGGCGCGCGTCCTTTCGACCAAACTGTCTGAAAGCCTGGGCCAGCCCTTTGTGGTGGAAAACAAGCCCGGTGCCGGCGGTTCGCTGGCCGATGCTTTCGTGGCCAATGCGCCAGCCGATGGGCACACGCTGCTTCTGGTCGAAACCGCGACCCTGATGATGGCGCCTCACCTGTTCAAAAGCGCTGATGCCCTAAAGAACCTCGTGCCAGTGGGCCTGATAGCCGCTGACCCGCTGCTGATTGTCTCGAACGCCAAGACCTCGATCAAGACACTGCAGGACCTGATCCGCCAGGCCAAGGCCAATCCTGGGAAGCTCAGCTACGGATCATCGGGCATTGGCAGCATTCACCACATCGCCATGGAAGTGTTAAAGTTCGAGGCTGGCCTGGACATTGTCCACATACCTTTATAAGGGCAGCGGCCAGTCGATCCTAGCGATACTTAGCGGCGACGTTCCTATTACCGTCACCGCTTTCACCGCCTCCGGCCCGCATATCCTATCGGGCGCGCTAAATCTGTTAGCTGTCACCACAGGTCAGCGGTTGGCGAGCCACCCGGACGTGCCCGCGCTGTCCGAAGTGGTAAAGGACTATGACTATCCGGTTATGTTCGGCATAATGGCCCCGGTTGGCACACCACCGGATATCGTCGCCAAGCTCTCGCGCGCCATGAAACAAGCGACGGAAAGCCCGGACTTTATCGACAAGTTCAAGGCCCAGTTCTCCGTGATCAAGTGGACTTCGCCCGACGAATACCGCGAACATCTGCGCGAAAGCAAGAAGAAGTACGACCGAGTGGTGAAACTCGTCAACCTCCAGCCGAACTGACCGCCTTGCAATGATCCGGCTTGAACTGTTTATCAATGGGAAGATGTCCCAGCCCAGTCTTACTGATGGGCTTGGCGGTGGCGGGACTGAGCCTACTGGCCTTGGCGGCAGGCATCGGCCTGCTCGTGCCGTCGTTTCCGATTCGAGCCGCAGCCCTGGTGCTCGCCGCTGCGGTTTTCACCCTCGCCCGGCGCCCGGCCGGCCAGGTTCGCCACCCCGCGTCGGACGCTTGAGCCGCATTTCTCACTTCCAAACCCAATAAATAGTCCTCTAACGCTCCTATGGACTCTCTACCCCACGACTGGTTCGCCCTGCTCGCCCTGGCGTTCACGCTGGGGCTGAAGCACGGCTTCGACGCCGATCACCTCGCCACCATTGACGGGCTCACCCGCTTCAATGCTGGAAAGCGCGTGGCGCGCTGGTGCGGTTTCCTGTTCTCCCTGGGCCACGGCATGGTGGTCATGGCTGTCGCGGTGGGTGTGGGCGCGCTCGCCCGGACCTGGCAGGTGCCGCAATGGGTGGACGATCTGGGCGCCTGGATCGCCATCGGCTTTCTCACCGCGCTTGGGGTCCTGAATCTCGCCGCCGTACTCTCCGCGAAACCCCACGAGGTGGTGCGCCCCGTCGGCCTCAAGGGCCGGCTGCTGGGACGGTTCGCCAGCACCGCCAACCCGCTGCTCATCGCGTTGGTGGGCGCGCTGTTTGCCTTGTCCTTCGACACCATGAGCCAAGCGGCACTGTTCGCACTGGCGGGAACCCAGTTCGGCGGCGTTGCGCACTCGGCGCTGTTGGGCCTGCTGTTCATGGCGGGCATGATGGTGACCGATGGCGTCAATGGCCTGTGGATCGCGCGGCTGCTGCGCCGGGCCGATCAGCTTGCCTGCGTGGCGTCCCGGGTGATGGGCCTGGCAGTGGCGGGACTGAGCTTGCTGGTGGCCGCCCATGGCGTCCTCAAGTATTTCTACCCGACGGTGGCCGGCTTCGGTGAAGGCAGGGAACTCGCCTTCGGTTTGATCGTGGTGGCGGTTCTTGCGATTTCTTTCCTCGCCGCCACCCTTCTTGCGCGCACTACGGCCTCGGCGCAAATTTAGCCTTGCCTGTGTCGATAATTTCACGACTGCACCGAGATATTAATCGTGAAGGAGGGCAACGGGTAGGGAACAGCTTTTCAGTGACAAGACGCAGTGAAGCGTACTTAGTAACATTATGAGATCGGACATCGTCCGTGTGCCGCCGCCGATCGCCGATACGGCGATCGGCGGTGGAGTAATAGCATCGAACAGGAGGAGACGAAAGTGACATCCACGCAGTTATCCATGCTCGGCCGGGCCGCGCGTGAAAGCAAGTTCTGGAATCAATACACCGAGACCATGCCGCGCGACAAGCTCAATGCGCTTCATCTGAGCCGACTACAGGCCTTGGTCCACTATGTCTATGAACATAGTCCGTTTTACCGGCAAAAATTCGACCATATCGGGCTGAAGCCGCTGGATATCCGAACGCTGGAAGACTACAAGCGCAAGGTGCCGCCCACCGAGAAAAGCGAATTCATCGACCTACAACTAGCCGATCCGCCCTACGGTCCGACGCTCGCATTGCCGTTTGAATTCGTCGCCCACCACGCCGAGACTTCGGGCACGACCGGCAAGCCGCTCTCCATCCCGTATACGATGTACGACACGGTTCGTTACGGCGAATCCTGGGTTTACGGGTTCTGGGGGCTCGGAATTCGGCCGTCGGATTCGTTTTATTTTGCGTTTGGATGGGGAAATTTCGCCGGCTTCTGGAGCGCCTACTGGGGCGCGCGACGGCTGGGCTGCCGAGTAATTTCCGGCGGAGGACTGGATACCAAAGGACACATCGAGGCGATCATGCGTTTGCGCCCGACCGTCCTGATCTCTACGCCGACCTTCGCCCTGCGCATGGCGTCGGTCGCGGCGGAAATGGGGGTCGATCTCGCCAGTTCGTCGATCAAATATACTTATCACGCCGGCGAGCCGGGACCGACCGCGCTGCCGGCAATGCGCGAGGCGATCGAGAAGGCATGGGGCGCCAAGGCGGGCGAGCTGCTGGGCATTGCCGAAATCGATGCCCTGGCGCCGGGGTGCCCCAACGGGGATGGTGTGCATCTCAACGAAATGAACTGCTTTGCCTGGTCGATGGATCCCGACACCGGCGAGGAGGTCGCCGACGGCCAAATAGGCGAGAACGTCGTCACCAGCTATGCCAATACCGGGCAGCCGCTTCTCAACTATCGAACCCACGACCTGGTGCGCCGCGGGTCCGGTTGTTCCTGCGGCCGCACCTGGACCAAGTTCGAGGGCGCCGTGCTCGGCCGAACGGACTTCATGGTGACGGTTCGCGGCACCAACGTCTACCAGACGGCCATCGAGAATCTGATTGGCCAGATGCCGGAGATCAGCAACTCCTACGAGCTGGTGCTCACACGCGAGGAGGACAACGACGTCATGACCATCCGGTTCGAACCGGTGAAAGCGCTTGCCGACAAGCCCGATGCCTGGGACGACATCGCCAAGCGGTTGAGCGACCGTATCCATGCGGGCCTGCACGTGCGGCTGCGCACCGTCGTCGTTGCACCGGAAAGCCTGGCGCGCTACGAGCTGAAGACCAAACGTATCGTCGACCAACGACCGAAGGGATTCCGCCGCGCGCTGGATCGCTAAAGAGGACACTTATGGCCATGAACGAACAAATCGCCCGCATCAATGAGGCACGCGCGCTCATTACCGCGGCACTGAAGAACTGCGACTCTCCGCAGATCGAAATGATGCTGCGCAATGCCGACATGGAGCTCCACTGGGCGCTCTGGAACCTCGGCGTTGTCGTGTCGCATCGACCGGAGTTGGATCGTGCAAATTCTGACGATTGGGGGAGCGCCTCCGGGCATGTCGGGGAAAGGTAGCTTGGCGCTGAGCAACAAAAATGCGCGAATACTGTGGACAATGTTCGTGCGAAGAAAACCGTTTGATGCGGGCCATGTCAGTGTGTGTCAGCGCCCCGCGCAAGTTTATATGGACGATTCGTTGACCCGAAAAGTGCTCGCGTACCTGCGCCAGCACAATGTCATGACCATCGCCATGACCGGCACGCATGGCCCGTGGGCGGCCGCGGTGTTTTACGCAAACCGGGGTTTTACCCATTTCGTTATACACAAGTCACATCCAGTCATGATGTAAGCTACGGATTTCATAGCATTGGTGGGACACTGTCCGCATTGCAATTGGATAAGTCAGAGATTACATTTATGACACAGTAAGACTAGGGGCCGCGGAGCCGAATGTAAGTCCGAACAGCCGCGACGAGATTCCAGCCCAGCCAGGCATAGGACAGCACAAATAACGCGCCAGCCGGTCGAATCAGTGCGGGCACCAGAACGGCTACAAGCAACAAAATCAGTGCTGTGAAGTGCAGGTACATGTGGCGGCGCATCGCCGTTTCGGACAGAATCATGCGCGTGTTCAGGCGAGATGACTCGGAGGCATCGAGATTTTGGAGATTCAGCCAGATCACGAAGGGCACGATCTTGTAGAGCATTCCGCAGATGACCGAAGCGAATGCGCCGGGCACGATCAGCACACCGATCCAGATGGCAGCGTCTCGGGGTAGCCGGCTGATTCAGGGGCGAAGCGCAGTAGGGCCCAGGAAGCACTGGCGGCCAGGAGACAGAGCATGGCGCCCCGGGAAAACTGGAAGGTGGGGTCGGTGACCTTGCGTTTGCGCTTTTCCTGCAGAAAAAGCGTCACACTGGCAAAGACCGAACCGCACACTACCAGCAAGGCGAATACCATGGTTTTCCAGAGTCCCGCATCAATCACCCAAAGCTGTATCGACCACAAGACCAGGACCGCCATCAGCAGCGGCGGCAGATACCGCTGCAGGCGTTTCGGATAGGGTGGGGTCATCTGAAACATCGGCACGACGAAAAACGACACGCCCATGAGCAGCATCAATCCCCACCCGCCCAGTCCCCAGGCGGCGTGAACGTCAGTGAGCGCGTGCAACGGCAAAGAGGTTCCGCCCTGTATCGTTGTGACCAGTATTGCACCGAGCACGACGGTTGCGATGAGACCGCCGACGGCAAAACGGATGGCCATGACCGTCGGGCTGTTGGCCGGGGTGCGGGTGACGGCAAGGCCAATTGCCAGCCCAAAGACGCCGAGCGATGCCATGAAAAGAACGGTCGCTGCGTTGAGCAACGCATAGTTGCTGCTCAGAAATCCGGCCGCAAAGAGCACGACAGCGATGCTGATCGTCGGATGCACGAAACCGGCGACCCACTTCGGGCGCCAGACGTTGCCCCCGGCCGCCACCGGAACGAATTGAAACAAGGCCCCGCACATGACCTGCAACATGAACCCGGCCGTCATGAGATGGGTGAGCGCCACCGTCGCAGGAGCCCAGCGGCTCAGGAGCGCCTGCGGCCCCAGCCAAAGCAGTACCAGCCCGGCCCCGACCCCGAAGAGCGGGGCTGTCAGAAAAAACCGCAGCGGGACTGAAAGGGGTGGCGCTTGCTGGAAAGACAGCATGGTCATGACTCCGGTTAAGGGTGGACGGAAAAAACGCCCCCGATCAGGTGGAACCCGAATCGAGCGCGCTGCGCAAGCGTTCGGCAAGTTCGTCGGCATTTCCGGACAAGGATGAATCGCACATCGGATAAAGAATGTTTTCTTCCTTCAGATTGTGCTGCTGCATCATGATGACCAGCGTTCCTGCGTGGCCGAAGAAATCGTCGGCGTCCTTGCCTGCCAAGGCGTCAGCCATGGCGCCCAGCAAGTTGCGTATCTGGCTGTGCTCGGTTCGCATGACTTCGGTCGGGCCGCTGGTATGTCCTGTCGCGGCTTCAAAGGCCGGAAAAAGCAGCGACTCTTCCGCCTCGAAATGAGCTTCCATCGCGGCGCGGAAGGCATCCTGCAGCCGGGAGGCTTCGTCCCATTGCCTTTTGACTACGGCGGCTTCCGCGGCGGCGAAAGCGTCATCGCAGTGTTTGTGGTGATTTTCCAGGGATTGCATAATACGTTGCATAGGTGGCTCCAGAATTTGTTTCGTCTCGGCCTCGCGGGTCAGTTGGCGAAGGCCGGAATACCGGTGATGGCCCGTTCAAGAATCAGCGCATGGACGTGTCGTGAGTACCTTCGCAGGTGTTCGCGACTTCCAGCTTGTCAAGCTGACCTGCCCCCTCCCAGCCATACCATCGTAAATTCCAGGAAGTCCGTCAACCAGGAGAATGACGGATATGAGAACCAGCAAATACAGCGAAGAGCAAATCATTGGCTTTTTGAGGCAGGCCGAGGCCGGCATGCCAGT
>JAUXOA010000037.1 GCA_030682475.1 Rhodoferax sp.
ACTGGCATGCCGGCCTCGGCCTGCCTCAAAAAGCCAATGATTTGCTCTTCGCTGTATTTGCTGGTTCTCATATCCGTCATTCTCCTGGTTGACGGACTTCCTGGAATTTACGATGGTATGGCTGGGAGGGGGCAGGTCACCGTCCTTGGTAGATGTACCCAAGTCCCTGTTCACCGGCGGAATAAGGATTGGAGGAAGACTCGGTCATTGTCAGTTCTCCATATGGCATATCTGCCAACAGACCTTCACGCCCTGAGGGTCCATTAAGGTATTTTCCTGCCGCAGCGACTCTTCACTGGTTTGCGAAAGTTCCATCCATCCCCTCCGTTGTCTTGCACAGCAAGCCGATCTATGTCGGTCGTTTCTTGTTAAGAATAGTAACAAAATACTTTGTGCGTCTTGAGAAGGCATGGATTCTTTTGGTTGATTGGCGCTGTCGGTGGAGCGATGGCCGCGCTCGGTATTCTTTCAAGCACCATGGCCTTCAGGTCTTTGACAGCCATTACGGCAGACGTTTTTGAGCGCTTCAGAGTCATGTTTTATCCAAAATTTACGCAGCCACGTGCTTTGACTTGGCTTTGAGAGAGTTGGAAACAGGAGTGTTTGTTCATCTGCAAATGTTGCGATAGAAGGTGTCATTGACCTCAATATTTTCCTCAAACCCGAATTACCCGCCCCGGATTCATCAGGTTGTGCGGGTCCAGCGAGCGCTTGATGGCGCGCATCATGTTCAGCGCCACGGGCGACTTGTAATGCGTCAGATGATCCACTTTCAAACTGCCCACACCATGTTCGGCCGAGATCGAGCCGCCAAAGGCGTGGACTGAATCAAACACCAGGGTGTTGACCTCTTCCTCGTGCTCGCGCAGAAACACCGCTGCATCGACGCCTTCGGGCGCCTGCACGTTGTAGTGCAGATTGCCGTCACCCAGGTGGCCAAAGTTGACCAGGCGCACGCCGGCAATGGCCTGCTGCAGCAGCGCATCGGTGGTGCGCACGAAATCGGCAATGCTGGAGACCGGAAGCGAGATGTCGTGCTTGACGTTCAGGCCCTCAAGTGCCTGCGCCAGCGGAATGCTTTCGCGGACCTGCCACAGTTGTCGGGCCTGTGACAGGTTCTCAGCCACCACGGCGTCGATGATAAAGCCCTGATCGAGCGCGCTTTCCAGCAGACGTTCAAACCGGCTTCTGGCATGGGTTTCGGACTCGTGGTCCGAGTTTTCCAGCAGCACGCAAAACGGCGAGTCCAGGCGCATCGGCGCCCGCAACTGCGGGAAGTGTTTGGCGACCAGACTGAGGGCGAACTGGCCCATCACTTCAAAGCCGGTGAGCCCCGCGCCCAGGTGACGCTGCGTCAGTCCGAGCAATTTGACAGCGTCTTCCATTGACGGTACGGCGACCCAGGCGGTGAGCTGGGCGGCGGGCAAGGGGTAGAGCTTCAGCGTGGCGGCGGTGATGATACCCAGCGTGCCCTCACTGCCAATGAACAGGTCGCGCAGGTCGTAGCCGGTGTTGTCCTTGCGCAGGCCACTCAAACCATGCCACACCTCGCCTTGCGCGGTGACCACTTCCAGCCCCAGACACAGGTCGCGCGTGTTGCCGTAACGCAGCACCTGGGTGCCGCCCGCGTTGGTGCCCAGGTTGCCACCGATGGTGCACGTGCCCTCGGCGGCCAAGCTCAGCGGAAACAGTAAATTTGATTCCTCGGCGCGTTGCTGCAGGTTTTGCAAAATGCAGCCGGCCTCCACCGTCATGGTCAGGTTGTCTGCGTCCAGGCGGCGCACGCTGTTCATGCGTTGCAGGCTCAGCACAATCTGGCGGCCTGAGTCATCCGGTGTGGCGCCCACGACCAGGCTGGTGTTGCCGCCCTGGGGCACGATGCTGAGGCCCTTTGTTGGGTTCAGTGATTGATAGACACCGCAGGCTTTTACCAGCCGTGCCACTTCGTCGGTGCAAGCGGGCCGCACCACGGCCAGGGCTTTGCCATGTGAGCGCTTGCGCCAGTCTTGCTCCCAGGGCGTCAAGTCGCCGTCGGTGAAAACGTGGGCGTTTCCTACGATGTGGCGAAGTTCATTTAACAGGGTAAGCATGTCATAATTTTCTAATTGGGGACAGAGCTTGTTCCTTAATCAGTTGAGGACAGAGCTGGCTCGCTGCGCGTAGCTGCGGTCTGTCCCGCAAAGGTTCAGGATTCGGTCTGTCCCACTTGCGCCCGACATCGGCGATGCCCGGCGGGGTTTCAGGCTAGTGTGCATTTTTCAGACGCAGGCGAACATGCAGGGCGCAGGCGACAAACAGCGTCAGGCAGAGCGCCACTTGGACCATCGCCAGGTACGAGCTGGGTGGCCGGTCGCTGTAAGCGCGCACCGCCCCTTCCGTGAAATAAAGCCACACCAGCAGGCTGACCCAGCGGTAGGTGTACATGCGGTTTTTCAGCAGCCCGGCTAGCGGGATGCACAGCGGCAACACTTTGAGTGCCAGCCAGGAGCCACCGGGGCGAAGCGGGGCCAAAAACAGCTCCCAGGCCAGGCCCAGCACGATCAGGCCCAGCAAACTGCCCACGGCCAGGCTACGTGTGGTGCTGACGAACCGGGGAGCGCTGTTTTGTTCTGTGTTGATTGACGTATTCATTGAAGTGGCATCATAGCGGCCATGAGTTTGCCACCTGTCCCGCCCCTCACTTCAACGCCGACCCCCCGCCCAACCCTGGCCGAGCGCCTGGAAACCTTGCGCAGGAGCCTGTCGCACTTTCCGTGGAAGAGCACCGTACTCACCCTGCGCGAGCGCTTCTCGGAAGACCGCCTGGGCCTGACCGCCGGCAGCCTGACCTTCACCACCACCATCGCCCTGGTGCCCTTCATCACCGTGGCGCTGGCGGTTTTCACGGCCTTCCCGATGTTTGCCAAGTTTCAGGACGTGCTGCAAAAGTGGCTAATTGCAAGCCTGATTCCCGACAACATCGCGCGCCAGGTGCTGGGCTACCTGACTCAGTTTGCCGGCCAGGCCAACAAGCTGGGGGTGGCCGGGCTGGCTATTTTGTTGATCACGGCACTGGCCTTGTTTTTTACCATTGACCGCACGCTCAATGGCATCTGGCGGGTGCGCAAGCCCCGCCCCTTTGGACAGCGGGTTTCGGTGTACTGGGCCGCCATCACCCTGGGGCCGCTGTTGCTGGGCGCCAGCCTGAGCATCACGTCCTACGCCATTTCGGCCTCCAAAGGCGTGGTCGGTGGGATGCCGGGCGGGGTGCAACTGCTGCTGGACGCGTTGCAGTTTTTCCTGATGGCCGGCGGCATGGCTGCGATGTACCACTATGTGCCCAATACCCAGGTGAAATGGGGGCACGCCTGGGCCGGCGGCCTGTTTGTCTCGACTGGCTTTGAGCTGGCCAAGAAATTGCTGACCCTGTACCTGAGCCAAGTGCCTACCTACTCCGTGTTGTACGGTGCATTTGCCACCGTGCCTATTCTGCTGGTCTGGATTTACGTGGCCTGGGTGATTGTGTTGCTGGGTGCCGTGATCACGGCCTATTTACCCAGCTTGCTCTCCGGCGTGCAGCGCCGCGTCCGGGCCCATGGCTGGCAGTTTTTGCTGGCACTGGAGACCTTGCAGCAGCTCGACCGCGTGCGTGCCACTGGGGCTAGGGGCTTGACCATGGAGCAACTGTCCCTGCTGTTGCGGGTTGACGCGCTGCAACTGGAGCCGGTGCTGGAGACCTTGGCTGAGCTGGACTGGATTGGTCTGCTCGCGCAAGAGTTGGCGGACGAAGCGGCGCGCTACGTCTTGCTGGCAGATCCCGACACCACCCCGCTGGCACCGCTGCTCAACGCACTGTTGCTGCGCCAGGAAGACACCACGCGCAATTTATGGCAAAACGGCCGCTGGGTAGCGATGAAGTTACGCCAGGCACTGTAAATTCAGGCTTTCAGAAACCCGGTTAGCGCCACCAGCATGGGCTCTGGCGTTTCGTTCATCTGATGGTGGCCGCCGGGCAGGTAAACCACTTTACCGTGTCGCGCCTTTTGAATCAGAATCTGAGCGGCTTTGGGTGGGTTCATCTGGTCCACGCTGCCCAGCACAAACAGCACCGGACATTGCACCTGTTCCATTGCCGCCTCGCCATGGCTGTAGCTGTCGCAGGCTTTGAAACCGGTGTGAAACAGGTTGACGCGGCTGTTGCTGGCCAGTACCCGCCGGTTCAGGGCGGTGTTGGCCCCGTACACCCAAGTGCCGGGGCCGAGCGCCGAGGGCGGCGCGGCCAGCGTGCTGCGGGAAAACACGTTGATCATGGCGATGCCTTTCATCGGCTCGTTCAGTGCCGCATCCAGCAGGGCCGCAGTGACCCTCATCGGAAAGGCCGTCCCGACCAGTACCAGGTGACTGACGCGGTCTTGCAGCCGCGCGGCGGCTTCCAGTGTGATCAGTGAGCCCAAGCTGTGGCCGACCAGTGCTGCTTTATTCAGGCCCGCCGCGTCCATCAGGGCGATCACAAAATCGGCGCCGTCTTCCACCGTGGCCGCTGGTTCGCCTGCGCTGCGGCAATGGCCGGGCATATCCACCGCCAGCACGTTCCAGCCGTGATTCGCCAGGTAGCGGGTTTGCAGAATCCACACGCTGTGGTCGTGCAAGACGCCGTGGATCAAGATGACGGTGGGCTTGGCCGCTTCAAACGTCTTGCCGCCGGTGTAGCAATAGGTGTTGTGGCCGTTGACTTGCAAATACATCTTGATGGGTCTCCAGACCGTTCGCCCTGAGCTTGGCCTGTCCTGAGCTAGTCGAAGGGTCGAAGGGCAGGCTTCGACAGGCTCAGCCCGAACGGAAGTTGTAGTTTCTTTTCTAAGCGGTTTTCTCTGCGGTTTTAAGTGCGCGTTTCAAGTCATCTATCAGATCATCCGGGTCTTCCAGGCCGATTGAGAGGCGGATCGTGCCCTGCGTGATGCCGCCAGCGGCCAGAGCCTCGTCGCTCATGCGGAAGTGCGTGGTGCTGGCCGGGTGAATCACCAGGCTGCGGCAGTCGCCGACGTTGGCCAGGTGGCTGAATATCTTGAGAGCTTCGACGAACTTCTTGCCCTGTTCCCGACTGCCTTGGAGGTCAAAGCTGAACACCGAACCGGCGCCACGCGGCAGCAGCTTTTGCGCCAGCGCGTGGCTGGGGTGGCTCTCCAGTAGCGGATGACCCACGCGCGCTACAAACGCCGACTGACTAAGAAATTCAACTACCTTCTGCGTGTTGCTCATGTGACGCGCCATGCGCAGCGACAAGGTCTCGATCCCTTGCAGAATCAGCCAGGCCGAATGCGGGCTCAGACAGGCGCCAAAGTCGCGCAGGCCCTCGCGCCGGGCGCGCAGCAGGAAGGCGCCCACGGTTGATTCCTCACTGAACACCATATTGTGAAAACCGTCATAAGGGGTGCTGAGCTCCGGGAATTTGCCCGACTTGTCCCAGTCAAAACTGCCGCCGTCCACCACAATGCCGCCAATCACCGTGCCGTGGCCGCTCAAAAACTTGGTGGCCGAGTGGTAGACCAGATCCGCGCCATGGTCGAACGGCTTGATCAGCCAGGGCGTGGTCAGCGTGGAGTCCACCAGCAGTGGCACGCCCGCTTCGTGGGCTATTGCAGAGACGGTGGCGATGTCGAGCACCTCCAACCCCGGGTTGCCCACGGTTTCGCCAAAAAACAGGCGGGTAGTTGGCCGCACGGCGGAGCGCCAGTCGTCGATGTCACCCGGCTTGACGAATGTGGTCTCGATGCCGAAGCGGCGCAGCGTGTAATGCAGCAGGTTTTGCGAGCCGCCATAGAGCGCGGTGGAGGCTACGATGTGCGCCCCCGCGCCCATCAGCGTGGCAACGCTCAGGTGCAGCGCGGCCTGGCCGCTGGCCGTGCTGATGGCACCAATGCCACCCTCCAGCGCCGCCACGCGTTGCTCCAGCACCGCGTTGGTCGGGTTGCTGATGCGCGAGTAAACATGGCCGGCGCGTTCCAGGTTGAACAAGGCGGCGGCGTGGTCACTGGATTCGAACACGAACGAGGTGGTGAGGTGAATCGGCACCGCCCGCGCGCCGGTGGCGGGGTCGGGTGCGGCACCGGCGTGCAGTGCCAGGGTGTCAAAACCGGGGTCTGAGTAGCCGGGCATGGTTTCCTTTCGTTTTTGCGGGACAAATATTCAGTTCCATCCTTGGCTGGTCGGGCTTGGGGATTTGCTTATTGTGGGCTATATTTCGCAGATAACAGGTCATTTTCGGGTCATCAACCAGTCACGAGGAGAAAAATGATGAAAGTCAGCGACATTTTGCGCGTCAAGGCCTCCCCCCTTTACACGGTCACACCGGACGAGTCCCTGGAAGTGGCGATTGAACTGATGGCCGAGAAAGACATCGGCTCGCTGGTCGTCATGGAGCACGGCAATCTGGTTGGCATGCTGACGTTTCGCGAGGTCATCCAAACCCTGGTGAAAAACGGCGGCACCATCGGCAGCACGGTGGTTCGCACCGCCATGGACACTGCCCCGCTGAACTGCACTTCCGAGACCGATCTGGATCAGGTGCGCCGCATGATGCTGGAGCGCCATGCCCGCTACATGCCGGTCATGGACCAGAAAATGCTGATGGGCGTCATCAGCTTTTACGATGTCGCCAAGGCCGTGGTGGAGAGCCAGAATTTCGAGAACAAAATGCTCAAGGCCTACATCCGCGACTGGCCGGAAGGGGATGAGGCGGCCACATAAGGTCCAGGTTTCGGCTACTCTGAGATAATCCACCCCATGAGCGGCAATACCTTCGGAAACTTATTCGCAATCACCAACTTTGGTGAATCCCACGGCCCGGCCATTGGCTGCGTGATTGACGGCTGTCCGCCGGGCATGAGCTTGAGCGAGACCGACATTCAGCCCGATCTGGACCGTCGCCGCCCCGGTACCAGCCGCTTTGTCACGCAGCGCAAGGAGCTTGACGCAGTGGAAATACTCTCCGGCGTCTACCAGGGCAAGACCACCGGCACGCCGATTTGCCTGTTGATCAAGAACACCGACCAGCGCAGCAAGGATTACGGCAACATCCTGGAGTCGTTTCGCCCGGGGCACGCCGATTACACCTACTTTCAGAAATACGGCATTCGTGACCCGCGCGGGGGCGGGCGCGCATCAGCTCGCCTCACCGCACCCATGGTGGCGGCCGGTGCCGTGGCCAAGAAATGGCTGGCGGAACACTATGGCACGGTGTTTCGTGGCTGCATGACGCAGATGGGCGAGCTGCCCATCGGTTTTGAGTCGTGGGCGTTTGTGCCCAACAATGCGTTTTTTGCGCCGATCGCTGACGTATCCGCGCTGGAAGCCCATATGGATGCACTGCGCAAGGCCGGTGACTCATGCGGTGCCCGCATTCGCGTCTCGGCATCGAACGTTCCGGTGGGGCTGGGTGAGCCTCTCTTTGACAAGATGGACTCCGACATTGCCTACGCCATGATGGGCATCAATGCCGTCAAAGGGGTGGAAATAGGAGCCGGTTTTGCCAGCGTGACGCAACGCGGCAGCAGCCATGGTGATTCGCTCTCGCCGCAGGGCTTCCGCTCCAACAATGCGGGCGGCGTGCTGGGCGGCATTACCAGCGGGCAAGACCTGGAGGTGTCGATTGTCGTCAAACCCACCAGTTCCATCATTACCCCGCGCGAATCGATTGACATGGCGGGCCATTCCACCATGGTCATCACCAAAGGTCGACACGACCCCTGTGTCGGCATTCGTGCCACGCCGATTGCCGAGGCCATGCTGGCGCTGGTGGTGATGGAACATGCGCTGCGGCACCGGGCCCAGTGCGGCGATGTGGCTGTGAGTCTGAAGCCGATCAAGGCCTCGGTTTAGGGTTGGCGCTCAGGGCTTGGCGTCGACCGCAGCCAGCCACTTCTGACCGGGCGCACGCGTTGGGCCACAAGTTACAGAAGGCGCGCAGATCAAGAAGATTCTGGGCCACATCGGTGTGGACTCACAAGCCCCTCGCATATCCCCGGCACGCGGGCCACCGCTGTGGGATGAGTGTGATGCGCAGATGGGCGAGGGTGTCGAAGTCGAGCCAGACTGGGATCTGGCGGCGCAACCCGCACCCGACTATGAGATCGATCAGCGCGTCAACTGGTGACTGAGCGAAACGGCGGCTCGGATTCGCTGCGGGGTCGCCGTGCATCCGGCATGCCCCGCGCGCCGGAAATCACGATCCTGGACCGCGCATTCTGGTGGGAGATCGACCAGGCCGCGCATTGCTGCGGGAGATGCGAGGGTTTTACGCCGGTTGATGGCTGTTTCAAGGGGGCATACGGTTGAAATGCCTATCCGTTAAGTCATTGATTTATAAGGGCTTTTTGCTTTCTTGGTTTTGACTTTCACCCCTCATATTCACCCCCTATAAAGCGCCACCACATCGGAGAGACTCCCGGTTTGGAGACCCTGAAAAGGTATGCGAATCTGAGACCGGCTATTTTGGCTAGCAAGTTGGATGGTGTAGGCCTGCCAACTTTGTGCTAACCTTTACCCCATGAGTGCCGTGCTATCCCCCATCGTTTCCGAGTTCGAGACCGAAGAACAGGAATCAAGCTACAACCTTTGGTTTCGCGCCAAGGTTGAGGAAGCCCTGCTCAGCAAAAAGCCCCGCCTGCCACACGATGCCGCCATGGCCAAGGTTCAGACCATGCTCGAAGAACGCCGCAAAGCCCGTGCAAACCATCCGGTGGTCTGAGGAGGCAACCACCGACTTGGTGGACATCATTGATTACATTGAGCAGCGCAACGCCACAGCGGCGCAAAACCTGCACGCTGCCATTGTGCAATCGGCGGAAAACCTTGCCCTCATGCCCTATCTGTTCCGCCCGGGTCGCGTGCCTGGCACGCGTGAACTGGTAGTGCACCCGAACTACATCGTGGTTTATCAGGTCGGCAGCGACGTGATTGATATTCTGCGGATATTGCACTCACGCCAGCAATATCCATGACTTGCGACACGAGGCGGTGGCGAGATTTTTCGAGCGCGCCACGGTGCAGACTCTGGAGATTGCATTCATCACGGGGCATACCGAATTGAAGAACTTGCAACGCTATGCGATTCTGGCTAGCAAATTGGATGGTATCGGCATGCCAATCTTGCCGTAGTGTTGGCGCCGATGCTAAATTGACCCAGGCTGCCGACTTCCGCTAACCCACTGTCTCAGTCGGGAGACCCGCTCCACGCAACGATTCGAGCCTCTAAACAAAGCGTCGGTTTAGGGTTGGCGCTCAGGGCTTGGCGTCGACCGCCAGCGTGAGGGTGGCCACGCCAATGCACCGATAATCAGTCCCAGAGACGCTTTGTATTGGAAACAACTTTATGAAAACCGCTTTGATCCTGAATGGTCCCAACCTCAATCTGCTGGGCACGCGTGAACCGGCGGTGTATGGCGCGCAAACCCTCGCCGATGTGGAAAAGCTGTGCGCGCAGGCCTGTGCCAGCCACGGTTTCGCATTGGACTTTCGCCAAAGTAATCACGAGGGTCAACTGGTGGACTGGCTGCACGAGGCCGGGCGGCTGCAGGCGGCCGGTACGCTGGCCGGCGTCATCCTGAATGCCGGGGCCTACACGCACACCTCGGTAGCGCTGCTGGATGCCATCAAGGGCACCGGCATTAGCCTGATTGAGTTGCATATTTCCAACGTGTTTGCGCGCGAGGCGTATCGCCATCACTCCTACATTTCGGCGGCGGCCAGGGCCGTGATGTGTGGTTTTGGGGTCAGCGGCTACGCCCTGGCCATTGCTGGCCTGGCCGACATGCAGACGGGCGTTTGAGCATGACTTTGCGAACCCCTGAGCTGCTGGCGCCGGCCGGATCGCTCACGATGCTGGAGACGGCCTTCGCCTTTGGTGCCACCGCAGTCTACGCGGGCCAGCCGCGCTATTCGCTGCGGGTGCGCAACAACGACTTTGGCGATATAGAAGTGTTACAGCAAGGCATCGACCGGGCGCACGCGTTGGGCCACAAGTTCTTTCTGGTGTCCAACATTTTTCCGCATGACAACAAGATCAAGAGCTACCTGCAGAACATGGCGCCGGTGATTGCCTTGAAGCCCGACGCCATGATCATGTCTGACCCCGGTCTGATCATGATGGTGCGCGAGACCTGGCCCGAGATGGAAATTCACCTCTCGGTGCAGGCCAACACAGTCAATTCCGCTGCCGTGCGTTTCTGGAAAAGCGTCGGTGTGCGCCGGGTGATTCTGTCGCGCGAGCTCTCCCTGGACCAGGTGGCGCAGATTCGCCAGCAGTGCCCGGACACCGAGCTCGAAGTGTTTGTGCACGGTGCGCTGTGCATCGCCTATTCGGGGCGCTGCCTGTTGTCGGGTTACTTCAACTACCGCGATGCCAATCAGGGCAGTTGCACCAATTCCTGCCGCTGGGACTACAAGGTCAAACCCGCTACAGAAGACGCCAGCGGCGATGTTTACGTGATTGAAGAGAGCCAGCGCGCGGGTAGTTTCATGCCGATTGAAGAGGACGAGCACGGCACCTACGTGATGAATTCCAAAGACTTGCGCGCCATCGAGCACGTCAAGCGTCTGGTTGAAATTGGCGTCGACTCGCTCAAGATAGAGGGCCGCACCAAGAGCCCATATTACGTGGCGCGCACGGTGCAGAGCTACGCCCAGGCGATTGCCGACGCGGTGGCGGGCCGCGCGCTGGACCCGGCCTTGCTGGGGCAACTCGAAGGCCTGGCCAATCGCGGTTATACCTCCGGCTTTTTTCAGCGCCACACGCCGCAGGAGACGCAAAATTACCTGCGCGGCTACTCCGAGTCGGGTCGCAGCCTGTATGTGGGCGATGTGCTGTCATTTGACGCCGCGCGCTCTCTGGCCGAGGTCAACGTGAAGAACCGCTTTGCTGTCGGCGACTGGCTGGAGATCATCCAGCCCGGTGGCAACCACAATGTACAACTCACGCGCATGGAGAACGTCGAGGCGCAGCCCATGATGGTGGCACCGGGCAGCGGCCACATCGTGTGGTTGCCGCTGCCGGCCAGTGCGGTAGGTGCTTTTGTGGCGCGCTACGTGGCGGCACCAGCGCTTGAGGGCGCGGTCAATCCAGGAATTGCCTGAGGGACTTCTTCATGGCTGAACCTGCTCCCTCCAGGCTGCTGGAAATCAACGAGGCTGAGGTCGAGATCACGGCCATCCGCGCGCAAGGGGCGGGTGGGCAAAACGTCAACAAGGTGTCCAGCGCGATTCATTTGCGCTTTGACATTGGCACCTCGTCACTGCCGCAGGACGTGAAGGAGCGCCTTCTTGCGCTGCATGACAGTCGTATCACCAAGGCCGGTGTGCTGGTGATCAAGGCGCAGCAGCACCGCACCCAGGAGATGAACCGGCTGGACGCCTTTTTGCGCCTGCATGAACTGGTGAACAGTGTGGCGCTGCCGCCCAAGATTCGGCGTGCCACCCGGCCCAGCTATGGCTCGAAGCAAAGACTGCGCGTTGCCAAGAGTCAGCGATCAGAGACCAAGGCCTTGCGCGGCCGGGTCGATGAGTAACTTGACGGACCAGGTTTCGTCGGTAACAGGAGCAAAAGAAAGCATGGCTATCCAGTGGTTTCCGGGTCATATGCATTTGACCAAAAAAGCCATTAGCGAACGCATTAAAAACATTGATGTGGTGATCGAGTTGCTCGACGCGCGCCTGCCCGGCTCCAGCGCCAACCCGATGCTGGCCGAACTCACTGCGGGCAAGCCCTCGCTAAAGGTGCTGAACAAACAGGACCTGGCCGACCCCACGCGCACCGCGCAGTGGCTGGCGCACTACAACAGCCAGCCCGGCACGCGGGCGCTTGGGCTCGATGCCAGCGTTACCACACCGGCCAAGGCGCTGGTTCCGGCGTGCTTTGAATTGGCACCCAATCGTGGCGGCATGGTCAAGCCCATGCGCGTGCTGATTTGCGGCATCCCCAATGTGGGTAAATCCACGCTCATCAACACCCTCACCGGCAAGCGCGCCACCAAAACCGGCGACGAAGCGGGCATCACCAAACTGGAGCAGCGCATTTCACTGGCCGATGACTTTTACCTGTATGACACGCCGGGCCTGCTGTGGCCGCGCATCATCGTGGCCAAAAGCGGCTACAACCTGGCCGCCAGCGGCGCCATTGGCCGCAACGCATTCAACGAAGAAGAAGTGGCGCTGGCGCTGCTGGACTACCTGAAAACCCATTACGCCGCTCTGGTGGAGACGCGCTTCAAGCTCGATGCGGTGGCCAGCCTGACCGATGAAGAATTGCTGGAAGCCATTGGCCGCAAACGTGGTGCCCTGCAGGGGGGCAAACGCGTCAATCTGCAAAAAGCGGCCGAGATCGTGATCTACGATTTTCGCGCCGCAGCGTTCGGCCGTATCACGCTGGAAACGCCCGAAGAATTTGCCGAATGGCTGGCAGCGGGGCAAAAACTCGATGCCCAGCGGCAGATCAAAAAAGACGCGATTGAGCTCGACCGTGCGATCCGGTTCAAGAAAATCCCGCGACCGCCACGGCCCGAAAACTCGTAGCCAGGACGGCATGCATCGGCAGTGCGGCGACAATCACCCGTATGAAAACTATTCTTCCCCTGAGTCTGCTGATTAAGCCCGATAAAAACGACCCCCAGCCGCTGGTCATCTACCACGGCCGCAACTGCCCGGACGGTTTTGCGGCGGCGCTCGCGGCATGGCTTTTTTACGCCGGCCAGGCCGAGTTCCTGGGGCTGGACCATGGCGACATCAAGTCGGTGGATGATCTGCCCGCGCTGGTTGGCCGCGCCGTCTACATTCTTGATTTTTCGTTTTCACTCGAACTCCTGCGCCGCATTGAAGAACGCGCCGCCAAGCTGGTGCTGCTCGACCACCACAAGAGCGCCGCTGACAGGCTGACCGGTTTCTCCTGCCGCTGCGGCATCGTCCATTTCGACATGCACAAGTCGGGCGCCAAGTTAGCCTGGGAGTTCTTCCAGCCCGGGCAAGCGGTGCCCGACCTGGTGCGCTTTGTTGAAGACCGCGACATCTGGGTCTGGCAATACCCCGAGAGCGCGGGCTTTCTGGCGGCGCTGGACATGGAGCCGTTCGAGTTTGCGCGCTGGAATGAGATTGCCGCGTTCGATGCCATGCAGTTGTCCGGCTACATTGAGCGTGGACGGGCCATGGACGAGAAGTTCAGCAAGCTGGCAGCCGGTATCGCTGAGGGCGCCCAGGCCCTCACCTTCAATGGCGTGAGCGGGCTGATGGTCAATGCGTCAGGCGTCTTCCACAGCGTTATCGGTCACATGCTCTCGAAACAGAGCAGCACCTTCGCCCTGATGTGGAGCGTCGACAAGAGCGGCGTCATCAAGGTGGGGCTGCGCTCGCAACCCAGCTTTAACTGCATTCCCCTGGCAGAAAGTATGCACGGGGGTGGCCACGCGCAGGCCTGCGGTTTCAAGATGGGGCGGGAGCGGCTGCCTGAACTGCTGGGCGGCACGTTTGACGCGGTCCGGCTTTAGTCTGGCCGGTCCGTGACGGCCTTGCCTGAATCTTGCGTTGACTGATTGACGCGAGTGGCAGGCTTGATGCGTGACAGCCGGATGAAGGCCGAACACTGCTCAACCCAGGCCAGTTTTTGCGCAGCGCTGAGCTTGGCGAATTCGCGCAGACGTTCGTCGCTGACGTGATAGGTGCGGTCGCCACGGTCAAAACTCATGCTGACCCCTTGATGCGTTGCAGGTGTTCGATATCTGACAGGTCGATCGGGCGCCCCACAGCTTGCTTGAGCGAAACCAGGTCGTCGATGCTCGCCACGGCAACCGGGACGCCTGAGACATCAAAAACAACGGCACGGGCACACATGTCGGTCGGCAACACGGGCGGAAAGAGCAACACATCCACTGTCACGCCCGCCATGCCAGCCGCGCGCAGTGCAAAGGCTTGCAGGTTGCGCTCGATGTGCCAGCGCTTGAGCTGGTCGATGTCAGCCAAGGTGCTCAAGGGCACCGGAAGCATCGGGGTGAGCCCAAGCTCACTGGCCGCATTGATCAAATGCGCCAGATTTTCAGGTGAGGTGACGACCGCTACATCAATGTCCATTGTGTTGCGTTCCACGCCATGCAACGCAACCGCCAGACCGCCAATCAGCACGTAATCCACCTTGTGCCGATGAAACGCTGAGAAAAGGTCAAGGTAGAACATGCCTCATTTTCACAGAAAATTCGATGACACCGCTTTCACAGGTTGCTGCCTGCCGGGCCTCAGCAGCCCAGATTGTCAGCCAAGGCCAGCAGGTCTTTGGCATGCCAGGTGTTGGCGAGGTTGGGTGATATGTCTTTTGGGTGAGCCGAGCCGAATTCGGCCGGGCGCTCAATGTAGGCAGTCTGCAGGCCGCAGGCGCGGGCGGCGGCCAGGTCGTCCTGGTGGGCGGCCACCAGCATCACTTCAGCCGGGGCCAGGTTAAACACCCTGGCCACGCCAAGGTAGGTGGCCGGGTCGGGCTTGTAGGCCCGAAATACCTCGGCCGACAGGATGCAATCCCACGGCAGTGCGGCGCGTTTGGCCATATGGGTGAGCAGACCGATGTTGCCGTTGGAGAGCGTGCAAATCGTATGGCGCGATTTGAGCCTCGTCAGACCTGCCACCACGTCGGGCCAGGGGTCGAGCCGGTGCCAGGCTTTGTTCAGATGCTGTTTTTGCGTTTCAGTCAGGTCGGTCAAGCCAAATTTTTCCAAAATCTGCTCCAGGATGAGCCGGTGCAGGTCGTCGATCAGTGTCCAACCCAGCTCGCCGGACATCACCCGGCGCATGGCAGGTTGGTAACCGGTACGCCAGGCCAGCGCAAATTCACTGCCGTCCACACCCGGACACAGGGCCTGCACCTCACGGGCAATGCCGCTGTGCCAGTCCACCACGGTGCCGAAGACATCAAAAGCCAGCACTTTGGCGGGGTTGGATGGGTGCGGTGTGTTCATGCGGCGAGGGCTTCGCCCCAGTAGTGAAAGGTGAAAGGCCGCGGGCCGGGCAGGTAGCGCGTGTGCAGGTCGGGCAACGCAAAGCCCGCCGCATGCAGCAGGGCCGGGATGTCGCGCCCCAGGTGGCAGCCACCGGCTACTTTGCCCCACAGCGGATCCAGCCGGTCTTGCCAGCGCCGCACCGATTCATCGGGCGCGCGGCCATGCTCGCAAAACAGCAGCCGCCCGCCGGGCGCCAGCACACGGCGCATTTCCCTGAGCGCGGCCAGTGGCTGGGGAATAGTGCACAGCGTGTAGGTGATCAGCACCGTGTCAAAGCTCGCGTCGGGCAGCGGAATTTGCTCGGCCGACAGGCCCAGCAGCTCCACGTCCAGCCCGGCTTGCGCGATGCGCTCACGCGCCAGCGGGTGCAGCTCCAGCGCCGGGTCCAGCGCGGTGATCTTGGTCACGCGACTCTTGTCGTAGTAGCGCATGTTCAGCCCCGTGCCAACGCCCACCTCCAGCACGCGGCCCTGCGCCAGCGGCACCACGAGCTGGCGCTGCCGGCTCACCATCGGCAGCCCGCAGGCAATGTCCAGCGCGTGGGGCAGAATGTGGCGGTCGTACCAGGAGGTGCTCATTTTGGTAACGCATCAACGACCGCTTGCGTGGCAGCAATCAGGTCTGTCACCAGCCGTTCATCCACATCCAGCAAGCCTTCGTATTCGCCCAGGTTGCGCATGTTGTGGCATTTGTCCAGCACACGCCACACTTCGGGCCCGAGCCCCAGCGTATGCGGCAGCACTTGGAACACGATGTACCGGTTGCCCGCGCGGTAGCCCAGCCGGCGCAGGGCGGCGAGGCTGAGCGAGTGCGCGGCGTTGTACGCCAGGTCAAAGCGGCTTTCCAACGCCAGGGAGGTGTTGCGCGCATCCTTCAGCCGCGCGATGCCGCTGCGCACCAGCCCCGCGAACTCCTGAGCATCCGGCGCCTCAAGTTGCAGCTGCTTGCCGGGGCCGAACAGATTGTCAAGCGGGCCGGGCATGGAATGTTTCCTCTGTTCCCATCAGCCATATTTTGGGCTGCCTCATCACTCGTGTGACAAACGCGTTGTCCTTGGCGACGCGTTTGGCCATGTCAGCCGGGGTGTACAGCGTGGGGTTGACCTTGCGGCCCAGTGTGGTGGTGGCGCTCTCCAGCGCGCCAAATATATCGGCATAACCCAGGCTGGGGCTCACGATCATCACGTCGATATCGCTATGGGCGGTGTCTTGCTGTTTGGCCACCGAGCCATAAACGAAGGCGCTGTCAATCTGCGCCGCCAGCGGCGCCAGGGCCGCGCGCAGCACGTCGGCCAGCCCCATGGTCTTGAGCACCAGCCCGCGCAGTTCCGCAAACACCGGCGCATCCGCATTGGCCTGGTAATGCTTTTGATTGCCTTGTTTGGTGACCTTGAGCAAACCCGCCTCAGACAACGTCGCCAGTTCACGCTGCACGGCACCGGTGCCCGACTGCGCCAGCGCAATCACCTCGTTGGCGTAAAAGCTGCGGCCCGGGTTGCCGAACAACACCGCCAGCACGCGTTGCCGCCCCTTGGGGAAGAGAGCGTCCGCTAGGCTGGAGGGGGTTTTACTTCTGTTTGAAATACCCATAATGGGTCTGATAATACCCTAAATGGGGTTTTATTATAAAAATGACTCTATCCCCCGTGGGACAAGCGCAAGCAGCTACTAAAAGTGTAGCTAAAGCTAGTCCGCCCCGCTCACGACTTGCTGCGTCACCTGGTACAGCGTCTTGCCCTTGGCTGCCTTCCGCTGCACCCCGCGGGTCGCCAGCGGGGAGGAAAATTTGGATGGTTTGGGGGCGGGACATTGAATTCATTCTTCGAATCTGGAAAATTTCAGCGGGATGCGTAGCCGATAAGAGCTGACATTTTCGCGACACCATATTTATTTTCGAGTGTGGTCAAAAAAGTGGGTTCGACCGAATGCACAAATGAAAGCTGCCCCCTCAAGTTTGATATGTCTTCACTTGTCAACTGTCCCAACGTGTAACGATGAATCAACGCCTTTAGGATCCGCTTTTTCTCTCGCCCTATTGATACCTTCTGGTCAGAAGTCAACACAAGACCAGTAACTTGTCTGTGATGCTTTTTCGAAGAGTGAACTGTTTTTTCCAGATTGACAGTCAGATTTGGATAGTTTGCCTTTGCGAGAATCTCGGTAACAAAAGTTGGAATTTTGGTCAGGATATGCGGGTGATTCGTAGAGAACGTCAAATCATCCGCGTATCTAGTGTATGCAATTGCATGCTCATTGCAGTAAGCAGCAATTTCTTCGTCTAGTGGGTAAAAAACGGAGTTCGAAATCAATGGTGAGCTTGGTGCGCCAATGGCAAGCTCAAGAAGATCAGTTTGCTTGTTTCTTCTAAAAAGAATTTGTGTCAGTGCCCTTTGGTCAGACTGGCTCAAATTGGGTAGATATTGCTCGCAGTGTTTTAGGAAATCACGCGGCTTGATCGACGGAAAGAAGTCCTTAATATCCATCTTTAAAAGGTACTGCTGTGCAACATGCCTTTGAGCATTGTCCAAAATTGATGTACCAGTTCGGTACGCGGTCGCCGCGGGATGTACTGGAAGTCCGGTTAGCACTCGCTTTACTAACCATCGTTGAACAAACTTTAGTTCCCGAGATGGATGTGCAATCGTTCTGAATTTTCCAGGTGCTCGTTTGGGAATTTGATAGACCTTGTATCGACGTGGGGCACTGGCGATCAATGACAGCATTTCACCGCTGCCAAATGGTAGCTCGGCCATCATTCTGGTTAGGATATCCATGACTGGAATTTCTCCTTTCCAAAATGTGTTTCGCAAACACGTCGCCGCGGACCCTGAGCTGCGATTTCCTGGATGACTTCAATGCGCCAGCGAAAACGGTCAAAAGGTTCTGATTTCCATGCTGAGTTGTAGTTCAACAAAACATACTTACCCGCCGTAGCGGGTAAGTAAAAAGGTTGTTCACCGTAAGTAATTCTTGTGATTAGCCCAACTTTTTCAAATAAGAAAAGTAGCTGATGGACTCGATTTCTTTCAATGGCAATACCCAAGTATTTCAAAGTTTGCTCAAGTTCATCGCGAGTAATCGCCAGAAAAAGATCAATCAGATCTGACCTGCCCCCTCCCAGCCATACCATCGTAAATTCCAGGAAGTCCGTCAACCAGGAGAATGACGGATATGAGAACCAGCAAATACAGCGAAGAGCAAATCATTGGCTTTTTGAGGCAGGCCGAGGCCGGCATGCCAGTC
>JAUXOA010000038.1 GCA_030682475.1 Rhodoferax sp.
ACTGGCATGCCGGCCTCGGCCTGCCTCAAAAAGCCAATGATTTGCTCTTCGCTGTATTTGCTGGTTCTCATATCCGTCATTCTCCTGGTTGACGGACTTCCTGGAATTTACGATGGTATGGCTGGGAGGGGGCAGGTCACCATCGCGGTCAGGTTGCTGGGAAAACTGCGTGTCAGCACGTTGTAGGCTTGCACCGCCTGGATGTAGCGGTTGCGGGCGACCGTGACACGGTTTTCGCTACCTTCAAGCTGCACCCGAAGGTCACGAAAACCTTCATTGGTTTTGAGGTTGGGGTACTGTTCAGACACCGCCATCAAACGGCTCAAGGCGCTGCCCAGTTCACCCTGTGCAGCCTGAAATTTCTGGAATGCTGCCGGGTTGTTCAAGGTCTCTGGCGTCACCTGGATCGAGGTCGCCCTGGCGCGCGCCTCAATCACCTTGGTCAGTGTTTCCTGCTCAAAGGCCGCCTCGCCTTTGACCGTGGCCACAATATTGGGCACCAGGTCAGCGCGGCGCTGGTACTGGTTGAGCACTTCGCTCCAGGCCGATTTGGTTTGCTCATCGAGGCGTTGAAAATCGTTGTAACCGCAACCCGACAGTCCGAGTGCGCTCATGAGGATCAGAAACCAGCGTGTCATAAATATTCTCCAACTTGAGGGTGCATGACAGTAGCATAAACGGGTTTACCCAATTTTGACCTGATTTGAGAAAAGGCGTCGTCCCGACAAAGTCTTTCCGAATCACGGCAAAATCGACCTTATCGTTCACACCACACCACCATGCCTAAAGCAATAAAACAGACCGCGACGCTAGGCGGCTCTGCCGATGATATTGAAGCTGCCTTTTATGAGGCCTTGCAGACCGCTGACATAGAAAAACTCATGGCGTGCTGGGCTGACGAAGACGACATTGTCTGCGTGCACCCGGGCGGGCCACGGCTGATCGGGATCGGTGCCATCCGGGCCGCGTTTGATGCCATGTTCGCCAACGGCAGTATCCGGGCCTGGCCTGAGGGGGTGCGCAAGATCGAGTCCTTGGCCAGCAGCGTGCATAACGTGCGCGAGCGCATTGAAGTTCTGACCGACCAGGGGCCGCGCGAAGCCTACGTCATCGCTACCAACGTTTATCACAAAACGCCGCAAGGCTGGCGCCTGGTGGCCCACCATGCCAGTCCGGGAACCCTGCAGGAGGCGCAGGAAATAAGTGAAACGCCCCACCTCTTGCATTGAAGAAATAGGCCAGGTTGATGGATGATATTGTTAAACAAGCCCTGGCCAAATGGCCCAATGTGCCTGATTGCTACGGCTGGCTGGGCCTCGATACCCGCGGCAACTGGTTCATGCGCGACGAGCGCGTTCAGGCCCAGGGGCCGTTCGCCGGGGGTAGCGTGCAGAGCAAGGGCTCACTGTTAGAGCACGATAAGCTGATCGAGTTCATCCGGCGCAACTATCAGCCGGATGCGCAGGGGCAGTGGTTTTTCCAGAATGGACCGCAGCGCGTTTACGTGGAGCTGCAGGCCACGCCACTGATCTGGCGTGTGAATGACGATTTGCAGGTGCAGGACCACACCAACAAACCCGGGCGCGTGCAGCGCTGCCTGCTGGACGAGCAGGGGCACGTGTATCTGGAGGCCGACACCGGATTTGGCCTGGTGCACAGCATGGACACGGGCCACGTGGCTGACGCTGTGGAGCAAGGCCAGTGGCTTGTGCAAGACGTGGTTGCTGCTGATTTACCGCAGCGGTTCAGCTATGTGACCAGCCCGCAAAGGCTGCAAAAAAAGTAGCTGCAGCCCTGCCTTATTTGGCTGCCGAGACTGCCGCAGCGGGTGCGGCAACTGCTTTCGGTTCTTCGAGCTTGCCGCCGGATGCATTGGCCATGTAAACCACGGCGCGGCCGATTTCCAGCGCTTCAAAATCACCGCCGCCCTGAGCGCCCATGGCGCCCTTGCCTTTGACAGCAGAGGCCAGCAGTGCTTCATAACCGGTTTTGATGCGGGGCGCCCAAGCCGCAATATCGCCCAACTTGGGTGCGCCGGCGGCACCGGTGCTGTGACAGGCCGTGCACTGGGCCTTGAAGACTTCTTCACCTCCCTTGAGCTGGCGGTTGGCATCACGAATTTCGATGCTGCCAACTTTCTCGATCCGGGTCGCCACGGCCTTTTCCACATTCACTGCGCCGGCAGCGGGTTTGCTGTTGGATGTCACGTAGTAGACCAGGCCAATAATGGCGAATACGGGAACCACAAACGAAAAGAAAACGGCAAGCAGCAATTGCTTGGGAGTTTTGATGGGGCCGGTGTGTGCCTCATCGTGAACATTGGCGTGGCGGTTGTCGCTCATGGTGTCCTTTAAAAACAGGGCGCGTTGGGTGCAACCGCCAATTATAGCTGTCGCCCCTGCGAAAACACCTACAATGCAGCCTTCGGTTTGCGGCTGTAGCTCAGTGGATAGAGTATTGGCCTCCGAAGCTTATGGTCACCCTGGGTTTTTGCTGAAATGTGAGCATTGGTCTTTTTTAGAGTTGCGGCTGTAGCTCAGTGGATAGAGTATCGGCCTCCGAAGCCGAGGGTCGTGGGTTCGATCCCCGCCAGCCGCACCAGACGACCGTTTTATAACGTGTCATAACACCTCAAAACCCGCCTTCTTCATTGGAGAGCGGGTTTTTTCTTGCCTCAAGTGATTTCAGGCGGTATCATGACATACCAACAATTTGATGGTAATTTTGTTGGTACTTGCTGATACCAGCAATCGAGATACCAACAAAACAGGGGTTTCCCATGGCGCTAACAGACACCTTCGTGAAGAACATCAAACCCAGCGGCACCCCCGTTGGTGAAAAGCACACTGACGGACAGGGGCTGTATCTCCACGTCAAGGAAGCCGGGAAGTATTGGCGCATGAGCTATCGGTTCAATGGCAAGCAAAAGACCCTGGCGCTGGGCGTGTACCCGGCGGTTTCCCTGGCCAAGGCCAGAGCTCGGCGTGACAAGGCGCGGGAGCAACTGGCCGATGGTATCGACCCCGGCACCGCCAAGCGCGAAGAAAAGCAGGCCCAGATGGATGCGGCGGCCAACACCTTCGAGGCGGTGGCGCGTGTCTGGCTAGTCAAGACGGCGGTCAAACGGGCAGAGGTTACGCAATCCAGAATTACCACGTTGCTGGAAAAGGACGTTTTCCCCTTCATTGGCAAGATGCCCATATCCACCATCGGACCGCGTGACGTTCTGGATAAAGCGGTGCGCAAGGTCGAAGCACGCGGCTCTATCGACACGGCACACCGGGCGAAGCAGATATGTGGTCAGATTTTCAGGTACGCGGTAGCCACTGGCTTTGCTGAACGGGACGTGACGGCAGACCTGCGCGGTGCGCTGGCCGCCATACCTACATCACACTTTGCGGCAATCACGGAGCCCAAGCAGGCAGGCGACTTGATGCGCTCCATATTTGACTACACCGGGCATCCCTGCACCGTGGTAGCGCTCAAGCTAACCCCGCTCGTGTTTGTGCGACCCGGCGAACTGCGCACGGCGGAGTGGGCAGAGCTTGACCTGGACGGGGCAGAGTGGCGCATACCCGGCAGCAAAATGAAAATGAAGGTAGACCACCTGGTTCCACTGTCCACGCAGGCGGTCGCGTTGTTGCGCAGCGTGCAACCGATTACCGGGCATGGCCGCTATGTGTTCCCCAGCTTGCGCACGGGCGAACGTCCCATGAGCGAAAACACCATCAATGCAGCTTTGCGCGGTTTGGGTTACAGCAAAGAGGTTCACACGGCGCATGGCTTTCGGGCACTGGCACGGACCATCATGGATGAAGTTATGGGCGAGCGGGTGGATCTGATTGAACATCAATTGGCCCATGCAGTGAAAGACCCAAACGGACGCGCCTACAACCGCACTGCACACCTGCCAGCACGGCGGGTGATGATGCAAAACTGGGCGAACTACTTGGACAAGCTCCGCATCGGTGCAGAGGTGATTCCGCTTCGCACGGCGACACAGTAAAACAGTTTGAAGCCACGCCTAGCCATCGGCTGATCCCCGATGGTGAAAACCGGGTCACCCTGACCCGGCGGCGCTGCTTTTCTATCGGGGGCGTTAGGGACGTATGGGAAAATTGTTCAAGCTTAAAAGCTGGCTCACTCTGCAAGAGACTGCAAACCATCTATCTATCCTATTCGGTGAGCCGGTGACCGAAACGGACATTCTCAGGCTGGCCTTGGATGGCAAACTAAAACTATCGGCTGTATTTGTTGGCGGCGCATGGGCATCGTTTTGCAAGCCCGTGGATGATGCAGACATTAGATACAAAGAAGTGCCAACGCTAGACGGAGTTGGAGTCTTGAAGATACCTATCGGAGGACAAATAACTTACGCGGCAAATGGACAGACTCTACAGAGCCAAGAAGAGGTTTTTTCGCTCGATAGTGATGAGCCATACGACCTGGTCATGATGGGCGGCGAACACGACGATATTGAATTCCAATATTGGCAGAGTGCAGGCGGGCCGAGAATTGAGACGACGAACATGCACGGAACATGGGTGTCACAAGGCCAAAAGGTTTTTCAGCTCAAAGGCAAATTACCTGGAAAAAATCACAAGCCAACAAGCTTCTATCCGTTAGGCGGGTTACCAAAGGATGTTGCAATTGTTGTAACGCCATCAGCTCTATTGGCCTTGGAGAAGTCAATTGGGGATGGGGTCGTAAAGGAGGAAAAGCCCCTGACTACCCGTGAGCGGGACACCCTGTTAAAGCTAGTGATTGGCATGGCGGTGGACGGCTATGGCCACGATCCAGCGGCGGCAAAAAGCAACGTGCCAAAGGAGGTAGCGGACATCCTGGCAAACCTTGGAATGAGCGTTTCTGACGACACCGTGCGCAAGTATTTGAAGCAAGCGGCAGACACGGTGTTACCCGCAAAGCCACGCCAGTCATAGGGGAAAACCGAATTCGGTTTAGGTGATACCGAATTCAATCACACCGAGGGATAAACCCGACATTCTCGGGCCGTCAACTTCACAGGACGGCAAACAATGTCACACAAACCCACCACACCTAAAACCCCGATTGCATCCAGCATCCCGGCGGTCAAGGCATCCATCAATCATTCAGTTTTCGACGCACTACCTGACAGTGCCTTCATTCGAGAATCGCAACTGGTGCAAAGCCCCAAGCGGCCAGACACACCGGCACCTCTGCCATTTTCTGCGCCGACTTTGTGGCGCAAGGTCAAGGCGGGCACCTTCCCCAAACCGATAAAACTTTCCGAGCGCGTGACCGGCTGGAACGTGGGCGCGGTGCGGGCCTGGATGACGGCGCAGACCCAAGCGTAAAGGTTGCACCATGGCATTTGACCGCAACCTACTCCCCGACCCGGTTACTTACTTTGAAAACCAAGGGCTGACCCTCAAAGGCCCACGGTCTGCCAAGTGGAAAACCACCGCCTGTAACTTTCACGGCGGCTCTGATTCCATGCGCGTCAACCTCACCACTGGCGCATGGGTTTGCATGAGCTGTGGCGAAAAAGGTGGCGACGTGCTGGCCTATGAAATCAAGGACGGTGGCAAGGAATTTGTGGACGCTGCCAAAGCCCTGGGCTGCTGGGTGGACGATGGCCGTCCGCCAGTGCAAACCAAACCCACACCGCTCAGTCCGCGCCTGGCGCTGTCCGTGATGGCGTTTGAATCGACGCTCGCTGCCGTGGCTGCGGGCAATGTGGCCAACGGCGTGACGCTGACCGATGCCGACCGCGCACGGCTGATGGTGGCGGCAAACCGCATCAATCGATTGGTGGAGGCGTTCGCATGAAAAAGAAAGACTATGACCACTTCGCCGCCAGTCTGGATGAGGATGCTGGCCTTACAGGCGCTAGCAGCCAATTTGATGATGTATTCGTGGATACACACCGCAATGCACCCCGCCCCGACCCCGCGTGTCTCTATGGCTTGGTGGGCGACGTAGCGCGCGCTGGCAGCACCAACACCGAGGCCAATCCATTCGCCATTGCGGCGGCCATGCTGGCCTATTTGGGCGCTGCGGTTGGTCGTGGGCCGTACATGCCCATTGGCGACGATTGGAACCATGCACGCCTATTCCTGGTGCATGTGGGCCGGTCAAGTCGCGGGCGCAAGGGCACGGCCAAGAAGTTGATATTCAGAATCAACAATACCGTGAAGGCGCTGGATGAATACCTTGTGCCCCAAGTGCATCGTGGCGGGTTGTCCACCCGCGAAGGGCTGGCGCTGATGATTCACGATGGCTACAAGGAAGGGAAAAACGAAGTGCCTGCCATTGAGGACAAACGGCTACTGGTAGTGGAGTCCGAGTTTGCCAACATCCTGCATCAGAGCAAGCGCGATGGCAACACCCTAAGCGCCGCGCTGCGTGACGCATGGGACGGCACCAGCATCCGCCCAGCCGTGAAGACCTGCCGAGTGTGGGCCAGTGACCCGCACATCGGCATCATTGGCGACGTGACTCCCTCAGAGCTGCGCGAGCTGATGCACACCCGCGAGCTGACCAACGGTTTCGCCAACCGGTTCATCTTCTTCTGGGCTGAGGGTGACAAGGTGTTGCCGTTCCCGCAGTACACACCCAAGGACGTGGTGGAAACGCTGGCCGACCGCGTTGCACAGGTTTTGAAGTTTGCCGGTGCTGATCGCCCTGTGGACAAAGACGTGATGCGCATGGAGTTTTCGCCGGAGGCGGCTTCGCTTTATTCGCGGCTGTACCGTGGCGAGCTACGCGACAGATCGGCGGGCGAACACATCACCGGCTTGCTGGACCGCCGGGCACCCGTGCTGTTGCGCCTGGCAATGTTGTTTGCGCTGACGGACAAGACCAGCGTCATTGCGGTGGACCACATCAATGCCGCAATGGCCTGGGTGCGCTACTGGGTGGATTCCGTCAAATTCATATTCCAAAGCGCCATTGACGAAGCGGGCGCGGCGGCCACCACCGACACGGCGCAGCGCATCGTCACCTACCTGACCGAACGCGGACAGGCGACCCGCACGGAACTGTCCAAAGGTTGTTTTGCCGGCCACGTCAGCAAAGAAAGGCTGGATAAGGCACTGGACGAGTTGATAACGGCCAGTCCACCCGCCATTGAGGTTGCCACCGTACCACGGCCCAACGGGCAACCCGGCTCACCATCCAAGTATTACAAACCTTGTGCAATGCACGCCAAACCGGCGAACTCAGCGAATTCTGCGGAACGTGAAGCGCCACCGGCTTCAACGGCTGATATTGCCGCTGCGCGAAACGTGCGAAGTCAGCGAAGTGTGGACGCCGTTGAAACAGAGAACCTGCCAGAGTTCGCACACTTCGCTGAGTCCGCCACAGCCCAAAACCCAGCGGTAGCCCGCATGGATGTTGACACTTCGCAGATTCCGCACAGTTCGCAAGTGGAATCAGAAAACTTGGATGCCGACGACGAAGTGGAGGTGTTCTAAATGATCGCCCACTCTGTCAGCGCCATCGTCGATCAACTGCACCATGCTGGCCTGAACCTCTCCCTGGCACCCGCCGGGGGGCTGGCGGTGGCACCGTCCAGCCATTTGACGGCAGACCTGCGTGACCTCATCCGCAGCAGCAAGGCAATTCTGATCGACTGGTTAACGGCCGCGAATGATGCGGCCAGCCACGCACCCGATCCACCTGAGAACCCGTTGGATTGGAAAGAGCTCGCAGCGGCCTACCACGCCCATCACTTCAATTGCCCGGCCTGCATCGCCGCCGGTCGTGGCAGCCGGGACGGACAACGTTGTGGTGCTGGTGTGGCGCTTTGGCGGGCGTATTCCGAATGAAGTGCACGCGCCCTGAAAAGCCGCCATTGACACCCTGTTCCAACCCCATTTTTGAAAGCCCACCATGAACACGACCACTTCCAGCAGCGCGACCCTGATGCCCACGACAAATCAATCAGCACCGCTCCCCGTAGAGACAAAACCCCAGCCCTACGAAGTGGTGCGCTTCAACGCCCTCAAGCACGGCATCCTGAGCCGATACACCGTGCTCAGCCACGAAAGCCATGCCGACTATGAAAGCCTGGTCAACTCGCTGATGGACGAACACCTGCCCGCCGGTGCTACCGAACAGCATCTGATTGAAGAGCTGGCCAGCGTGATCTGGCGCAAGCGCCGGGTGTTGCAAGCAGAGGGGGCGACCATCAACCAGGGGCTGAAAGTTTCGGCGCGCAGTGCCAAGTCGGTCATCCCGGCGGCGGCACCGTTTGAAATGGGGCTGTCGGGCGAGAGCACCGACATCCGCAACCTGATGGACCTGACGCCCGAGGACGTGGCAGAAAGTCATCAAAGCGCCCGGCACGACATAGATGCCACCAACAAGGCCAGCGTCATCCTGCGCAAAGGCGGCGACCGCGCCTATGACAAGGCCCTACGCGCCCTTTTGCCCGACACCCGTGAGTGGTGGCAGAACTATGTTGACGATGAGGAATACCCCGCCGATACCACGGGGCTGGCGGCGTTCATCACTGAGCACGTCACGCCCTTTGTCTACCAGCAAGAAAAAGAGTCCCGCCACCATGACGCTATCGTCAACCAAACTATTGGCGAAGGACTGCAAGCCTACCGGCTGGAGAAGCTTTCCCGCTACGAAACGCACCTGGACCGCAAGTTTGAGCGTACTTTGGCGATGCTGATCAAGCTCAAAGACCTCAGAAGCAGCCGCACGGCGTAAAAACATGCGCATTTTCCGGCAACACTCAAAACACCAAAAACCCAGTATCCATGCGGGTTGCGGGACATTTGATGAACTTTCAGATCAAAACACCTGTTCAACTTGCCAATTGATTTCGGCAGAAACCGGAGAATAAAAATGGGTGGACGCGGAAATGGGCGGCAAAGCAGCTACAGCGGCAAAGCGGAAACCAGCGATTCCATGCCGCTGGACATTCGCAAGATCACGCGCAAGGGCTTGATGGTGCCGGGCAGCCGCTTTAGCTGGCAATGGCTGGTGAACGACCGCCAGGTGGCGGGCATCAGCGTCCGCGTGGATTTACAAAGCATGGTGCTGTCCTACCGCATGAAGAGCACCGGCGAAGTGGTCGAACAACGGGTGCAGACGCAAACCTCACCCTGCCACCTGGGCGGCCAGCGCAATTGGTTCACCTGCCCCCGGTGCAGCAAGCGGGTGGCGGTGCTCTACGCGCCGGGCCGTTACTTTGCCTGCCGCCAGTGCGGTGGGCTGGGATACGCCACTCAGAAGGAAGGTGCAGGCGACCGGGCAATGCGACAGGCCGATAGGATCAGGAAACGCCTGGGTTGGGTGGCGGGTATTGCTCACGGCGATGGCAGTAAACCCAAAGGCATGCACAGGAAGACCTACCAGCGGCTCAAAAGCCACCACGATGCCTTGGTGCAGATCAGCTTCCACGACATTGGCCGCAAGTTCGGTTTCTTGCACCGGCTGCTGGAACCCTGAATCTGTTTCGCAAGATGCGGTTCGGTTGCACTAAGGAGACATCGCCACGGCTAGCTAATAAGCTAACAAAAAACAAGCATCCTCTAAACTGCGGGCGCCACAAGCCGGAGAAACTGTTACGATTTGCCTCACAACAATTTCGCGAGGAGTCCCCATATGTCTGGTTCCGGTGGAGGTGGAGGTGGTGGTGGTGGCGCAGGTGATCCGATCCCCTGTGAATCTTTGGCATTTGAAACGCAACTCAGCTCGCCCAAAGCTGACGTCATTAAGGGCATAGTGCCGGGCAATGTTCTGAACATTGACCTTAAGCTGCAAGGCAGTGCCTACACAATTATTGTCTTATGTGATGGTCAATTGGCTGGTGGCCTGACGGCACCAGATGTGCAGCGTCTTCGCGAATGCATTTTGGCTGGGTTTAAGTATGGTGCAACTGTACTCTCCGTCAACGAGGGACAAGTCAAGGTGCGCGTCAAAGCGCTTTCGTCGTGAGCGCCGAGTGATCACGGTTGTAGGCGGGGTTTATGGTGAATACTGCATGCACCCCGCGTGGCGAGAAACTTATGGCTCTGCCGGTCGCGCAGCTTCTGCACTAGCTGCGATGGGCGTTCCGACGACGCTCCATTCTTATGCGGATGACAAAAGCTTGGACATCCTGAATTCGCGCATTTTGCTTGAAGACTTCGCAGTAGTATCCACCTCAATTCCTCGCAGTATCGGATTTGAGTATGCCCATGGTCTTTCCACGCCAAGCATCTTTGGAATACCAAAACTACAGCATGCGCCTATCCAAGTCCACGCCGAAAAGATAGTTCGCTTCGGCATGCTTGAAGGTGAAGCAATAGTGGACGCGAAGTATGCGGTCTACGATCCTCAGAACCTCGGGGTTCCAGCACCGTTTGCACAAAATGGGTCCAAGGCAGAGCATCTCGCTTTAATACTTAATCTCCATGAATCCCGGCAAATGTCTGGGCTGAAGGAGGCGTCAGCAGAAGACGCCGCAAAAGCACTCTCTCAACAACAAGATGCCGAAGTTGTAGTCATAAAAATGGGTCCCTGCGGCGCGATGGTTTGGTCGAATGGTATGGCTGCGCAAATTCCTGCCTATCGCACAAATAGGGTTTGGAAAATCGGTTCTGGAGACTGTTTTGTGGCGCATTTTGCGCGGGCCTGGATGCATGAAGGCTTAACTCCAGCAGTAGCAGCTCAAGCCGCCTCCAAAGCGACAGCCTATTACTGCTCAACACAGGGCTTTCCTACAAGAGACTTGTTGAATCAATTCTCCGTTCCAGAGGTAGAACTTTCCGACCGCTACCTCGGCGGGTATCTGCCGAATGTCTACTTAGCCGGTCCCTTCTTCAGCTTGACACAAAGATGGATGATTGAGCAGGCCCGGACCAATCTGAGAGAGGTTGGATTAACGGTTTTCTCGCCATTCCATGATGTCGGTCACGGCAGTGCCGATGATGTAGTCGAAAAAGACATACAAGGCATCAAGGACGCCGACATTGTGTTCGCAGTAGGGGATGGGATGGATGCAGGCACGCTTTACGAGATCGGCTATGCGCGAGCGATCAATAAGCCCGTTGTTATGTATTGTGAAAACGAATCAGATGAAGACAAGAAAATGATGAGTGGGTCTGGCTGCGTGATTTGCAGCGACTACACGACTGCAATCTACGCGACGCTCTGGGAAGCGGCCAAGCTGTGAAAACGGGATTGCTCCTGTCAGGGGGGATGGACTCGCTCTCCATCGCGTGGTGGAAGCGGCCGGACGTCGCGTTTACAGTCAACTACGGACAAAAGGCCGCCCAGGCGGAGCGGGAAGCTTCCGCTGCGGTTTGTACCCGTTTGGGCATCGAACACCAGGTATTGACTGCCGACTGTAGTCCATTGGGCTCGGGCGATATGGCTCATGGCGAAGCCGATGCAGCGGCGCCGAGCAGCGATTGGTGGCCATATCGCAATCAGCTCCTGGTGACTTTGGTCGCAATGAGGGCGATCACTATGGGGGTGCACACCCTTTGGATTGGTTCCGTCAAGTCAGACGGAAATCATAAAGATGGCACGCCGCGCTTTGTGGAGCTATTGAATAGCTTGATCGCATTCCAAGAGGGCAGCCTTCAAATTCAGGCACCTGCCATAGAGATGTCAACTACCGAGTTGATCAGAGCGTCGGGTATCCCCAGCCATGTTCTGGCATGGGCTCATAGCTGCCATAAAGCTGATGTCCCATGCTCAAATTGCAGAGGCTGCAATAAGTACTTTCAAACATACTTGGAGCTTGGACATGACTTGGATCGATCTGGGCAATCCCACGCCACGGCCTAGCCCCCTTCCTTACATCCCATTTGAGTGGCCGACTGGTACGACCACGCAGCTATCACCGCCGGGTGTTTTGGAACTACCCAATCTCGTTGAAGTCTTTAATTCGCGGCGCAGCAAGCGATCGTTCGGCCTCGTTGACGAAAAACAGCTCTCAAATTTGCTATGGTTGTGTTGTCGGATTCAGGGGAATATACGTGCAGACTTAGGTTTTCCGCTCTCTTTGCGCCCGTGTCCATCTGCGGGATCCATCCATCCAATCCACGTAGTCATTAGCTTGCCCGAGAAGCCCGGATGGATGAGGTATGACCCTCTCGAACATGCACTCGTTACGCTTCCTGATAGCTACGCGACATCGGCTACAGCACGGTTGAATGCAGATTCGATCGTTCCCTCGGAAGCGGGCGTCGTCCTCATGTTTGCGGCCGAACCTGGAAAGACGTTTTCCAAGTATGCAGACGCGAATAGCCTAGTATGGCGCGATGCTGGAGTCTTACTGGGCTACTTTTCTCTCGCTGCGCATGCTCTACGACTTTCGTTCTGCCCCCTGGGCGTCACTGGAGAGCCTTGGGCCGGTCAGTTAGACAAACAAGGCCGTCTGGTCGGCGTCGGTCTGGCTATTGTTGGATCTTGCTCGTAAGCGCTTAGGTTGTCGCTTGTGCTTTGGCGGCGCTTCGCTTGGCTTCATCATTGTCCTGACAGTGTTTGGGGACGACATCATTTCAAGCCAAATCACAGCGTCCAGCTCGGAGGCTCTTACCCCTAGTTTGTTGCTGAACTCAAGAAACAGAGCTTCTAGCTCACAGTAGTGCCGCTCGACCTTCAGATTTGCAGGAAAAACCCCAGCGAACTGCCCTGCTCGCAGGATATGTATATCGAGAATGGCTACGTCATCGGCCCTCAGCCAATTTCTTGCAATCCAAGAGGCGGTTTTATACCCAATACCAGGAGTATCAATAAGCCAGTCACGCAGGGCGCGTCCAGTCTCGTCCGGTGCCTTTTCCTGACTAAGGCGTTTCAGCGCTGCTCCCAAATATCTGGCCTTTTGCCTAGCGAAGCGATAGCGAACTTTGCGTCCGTCCATGTGAAGCGGTTGAGACAACCATTCATACAATGTCGCTTCATCGGGTGGGGTTTCATCAAACGCACCAAGCATGCGCAAATGGTTGTAGGCCGCAAGCCCTATCGCGGCGGGAATACCATGTCCGCCCAACAAGCAGGCTCCGACCTCCTCCCTGAGTGTCGCGCCAAGCTTGTAGTTGATAGTCCGTCCGAGGATTCTCTTCGCAAAAACTTGATACGCCCAGTATGCTGGCGAAGGGAAAGCATCGATGGATCCCCATTTGACCCCCGGCAGTAACTCAACAAGAGGGGATGGAAGGTCTACACGGACCGTAGTCGCATCCATAAATACTGCACCTGTTTGCATCACGTGATCTCTCCTCTTGGGTAGGTTTCATATAGCCAATCAATCAAGGCGTGCCGCTCGACCGGTTCCATGCCATCGAACTTGGCCTTCCAGCGATGGAATCGCCTTTTGATGGCCTGCCGGTGACGAAAGCTGTTGCCGATATATCGTGTGTCGTGAAGCTGGGTTGGCGCTTCAAAGTTAAACCAAACTGTCTCTTCTCGTACACCTGTGTGACTCATTGCATTGAATGAGGTCTTATTCCAACCGAAGAGAAACTCGTCATAGAGCTCGCTGGCGTAACCTGAAATCATGACGTTGCACGGCAGTGCACAGAGGCTGGAGAGAAGGATCTCGTGATCGGCTTGCGTGTAATCGCACCTGTAGACGTATTCTCGGCGCCGCGTACTCGGCAAATAGGGGGGGTCGGCGTAAATTAACTCTTGGCCTTTGAACTCGAACCCTGCCAAGAAGTTTTCTGCGCGACCGTACACGAGCTCGCAGGCCACTTGAGGATGCCTTTTCCAAGCATCGATTACTCGTTCGTCAAGATCAATACCGATTGATCGACACGCAGGTTTCTTGTTTCGCAGTACAGCCCCCCCGCCCAGGTGTGTCTCGATGTACACATCGTGAGGAGGCATCAGGTTGATTAGGTGTTGATAGGTCTTGCCTTTGCCGCCAGGATATTGCATATGTCGAATCATCGTCAAAAATGACGATGATGTCAATACCTGGTTGCCGGTCTGTCGAGACACGGGCATAGAGCGCAGCGCGTAGGGGGCTGGCGGGCCAAGTCATGGTTGAGGTTGACCTAGGGCGCTTTGAATACATACAGAAAACAAGTGGTTAACGTATGGTCTAAATCAGTCCTCTTTTCAAAGGCAACTTTTGTGCAGATTTGAGACAGGGTTTCCCTACAGGGCTTGCACCCGCTAAACCAGTGGCAATTGGCGGCGACGTGGCTAGGTGGTGCAGTTTCAGTTAAAGAACGCCTGCACCGCGTCCGTGAAGTCATAGGTAACACGCTCGTTCACATCCTCGCCAATATCGAGCCTTTCGATTAGCTCGTTTTGGTGACAAAACATCTTCAGTAGCAATGGCCCCAGTTTGTCCACGTCGAAGCTCCAGCCGGCCATGCCCGGTTCACCGGCGACGGCCTCACCAGGCAGCAACAGCGCAAGGACGAGCGGCACCGTCTGGTCAACGCGGTTGGCGAAGAAAGACCAATACGGCCAGGCCGCAAACAGTTGGGCAAACCATGCCCGCACTTCGGGGATGGCCTCCAGTTCGCGGGGATCGGCGTCGTAGCCGTGGAACACCAGCGTTACCGCACCCTCGGCGCTCATGGCGGAAGAACGGTCACTGGAGAGGCTTTTAAGCGCGCGCAGCACAGCCGATATGTCGCCAGCAGTGACCTCGGCAGAATCGCAAACGACAAACACTTGCTGTTTTTTGGCGGGGGAAAAGCGGGCTGTGGGCATTATTGGCTTCGGTAGCTGTCATCGAATTACTGCATGGTAGCGCTGTGTGAACCACGCTCGATGCCTGACGTGTCGGCGGCAACAACATGACCCCATTTTTATTGCAACAGAATTACATAATTGTTCTAACTCAACACTTCTTTAATGATGTCCACCATGCTTTTGTTCTGGAGTTGCTTCTTGAATCGCACCGTAATTTTGTCATTCATCCGATTAAAGAATGCATCGGCAAGCAAAATTCTTTGCTTCTCATCGCCACCTAAACCCAGCTCGGTTTTATCTTTCGATTCAACTACCAAATTCAGCACGCATTTTCCATCTGCACTTTTCACCACATAAGCAAAATCGGGCGAATAGGTATGACCGCCGACCAAGGGGATGCGTATCGAACTCTTGGGTATTTTGGAATAGACAATCACCTCTTGAATTGCACTTTTGATATTGCTCAACTCCAACGCCGAATCGTAAAAAATCTCATTAAACAAATAACTATCGGGGGGGCTGTCACTGCTGGCAAAAATGCCAACACCTGCGCTATCAATACTCTCCAGCACTTGCCCGCTGGCATTGGTTAATCTGGTCGGGTGCACTGAATTGCTGGTGTGCCGATAGCTCACGGTAAATTTTCCAAAAACATGTGCCATCAGATACTCGTTAAAGCCTTTTTTGATTTCACGAATCGTGACCAAACTCATGTAGGGATTGATGTCCAATTGCTTGCCGGCCAGCAACTCGCCAAACACCTCATGCAACATGGCAATGCCTAGCGCAGTCTCTTTGGATAACGCGGTAACAAATGCCTGATAGCCCATCATCTTGAAGGGCAAGATTTCAGTCTTCGCGCTGTGCTCTACGCGATAACTCGCTTTGTTTTTCTCAACAACCAGACGTTGCTGCTGGCTCATGCTGCCCGTCTTTACAAACTGATCGTCATGCTCAAGCAGATAGTTTTTGAATAGCTCCTTAAAGTCGTGGTCTTTATCCAGCTTGTATTCCAGCACCACCTTTTGGTTGATCGCCTCCCACAAGGTTTTCAGCTCATCATATTTGCCAGACCGAATGCTGGCAGTGTGTTTTGTTTTGCCGCCCGTCTTGACCTTGCCGGACTTCAAACCAGAGCCAAATGCTTTGGGATATGCTGCCTTGAGCTTATCAAAACCACCGTCTTTGAAATCGTTGTTGCGCTTGATGATCCCGGCATCGCCCAGCGTCTCCAGCAATTTATCATCTTCCATTAAAAATTCAGGATAGGCCTTCAACAGTGCTTTAATTAAGGCTTCATCCAACTTGGTCGAATCAAACTTCACACCCGATTTATCGTTGATTTCCTGCGTGAGTTTAGCAATAAAGTCCTGCTCGGTGAAGTCCACGTAGTAATGCAAGTCGTGCGACTTGCTCTTATCGCGGCTCATATATTCGTTAACTGGCAAGCGCAGCCCGCGTCCAACCTCTTGCAGCTTGGAAGTCTCACTGCCGCTTGAACGCAGTTTGCATATTTGGAAAATATTGGGATTGTCCCAACCTTCTCGCAGCGTCCATTTGGAAAAAATAAATCTCCGTGGATTTTCCAAACTCAACAAGGTTTCCTTGTCATGCAGAATCTCCACCATTTCCTGCTCAATGGCTTCATCCTTGTCGCTATTGTCAACTGAAAAATATCCACCATGTACAGCCGATATATCTTTCAGCGCATCCGCTAGATGCTTCTTGTAAAACGCATCCGTTTCAGCGGCAATCAAACCCTCCAAATGCACCTTGATTGACTGCTCGAAATACGTCCGCATTGCACCGTCTTTGTCGCGATAGCTTGCAATGTTGTCAATAAAAAACAAGCTTAATGGCTTAATACGTGGACTCTGGCCAAGCAGCTCTTTTTCTATTACAAAGTGGCGCACGATGGCTTGCTGAATCATTTTGTTCTGCAAAGTCTCGGCATAAGAGAATGGATTAATCACATCCCCTTTGCGCATCTCCAAACCGTTGGATAGTACCAGTTTGCTTTTATTGAATTCACTCACCTCCAGGTCACTCATCGCAGGATGCACACGCGACAGGCTTTCTTTTTTAGCAAGTTTGAATGTTTTTCTCGTACCGTTTTGATTCAGTTCAAAGATCGCTTCATCCTCCAAACCTACCAGCTTGAGCGTGGTGTTGCTGCCTTCGTCAAAGGTCTCAACATGCGCCACGATTCCTTTTACCAAGTCTTGATTAAACGCATCCACGGCATTGAGTTGATACACCAAATTCTGAAAGTCACCGTCAAAGGTCGCACCGTAGCGCAAGGTAAATTGCGGCTTGAAGTTACGGATATTGGCAAAGGTTTTGTTGTCGGTTTTGAATAAGTGCGGCTCATCAATCACCAGCACGGGGCGGGTGTGGGCGATAGCATCAAACGCCACGCTGAATTGATCGAACAAGGCAACATCGAATTTCTTTGCTAGGGTCGGCGAGTTAATCATCCCCGAGTTAATCACCAGCACATGAATCGTATTGGTACTGGTGCGACTATCGGCGCGGCAAAAATCCATGATCGCCTGAGGCATCCGTTCTTTTTTGCCCTTGGTCTTCTTTTGGCTTTGCACCTCATAGACCTTGATCTGCTTATCAAAATCCAGTTTGAAATGCTCACGCGCAGCATCCGAACTTAAAAAGCTCACCGTGCCCGCTTTGATAGCCACACGCGGCACGGCGATGATGAACTTGAACAGCCCGAAGCGTTTATTCAACTCAAAAATGGTTTTGGTATAGGCGTAGGTTTTGCCCGTGCCTGTTTCCATCGCTACGTCAAAAATTAAATCTTGGGGATTTTCGAGGTGTAGGGGTTCTTTCAAGTCGCCATCTTCTTGCAAGGCAAGCAGGTTCTTCTTGAGTTGCGGCACACCTGCCGCCAGCCCCATGACAGGGTTTGCAACGTGCGACGTGGGCACGCTATAGCCTATCGCATCAAAAGCACAGATCACTGCTTCCACGGCGGCGGTTTGGTGCGGCAAGTCCCGCTCAAATAAAAATCCTGCCATCTCAGTTGTACCGAATATCCAGCGTCAGCTCGATACCTTTGCGGTTGTTGTAATGCTTCACCGCCTCGGTCATTTCGCGCTGCGCCTTACTGTCCAGCAAATAGCCCAGCACCACCAAACGGCTGGGTGAAAAATCAGGGTTGTTGTCTAGCTGCTCCAGCAAGGCCACCACCGCATCCAGTGAAATATCCGGCTCAACAAAATACAGAATCTTGTCGGCGGCATAGGCGGTGTAATCGCCCAAGGTAACGGGCGCGAGTGACGCATCTAGCTTAATACCGTCGCGCAATGCCCAGGTCAGCATCAGGTTGTGGCGGTCATCCTGGCTCAGCGTATTCACATCGAACAGCTCTAAATTTTCCGTCAACTCCTCAGGTGAGTCTAAATACTTGTCGAACATAGGAGGAGTTTCAAATATCTTAAAACCTAAATCGCCCTTGAAGTTGGGATACGCTACTTGGATTTTTGCAGCGGCTTTGCTGATGCGAGCCTGCGTGATGTCGAAAATAGTTTGGTAACCCGCTTTGTAGGCTTCACTTTTCGGGTCGGTGGCTTCGTCTATTTGTACACAAATGAATTGGCGGTTGCCGGCATCCTCTGCGTTGAGTTGCATCACTGCATGGGCGGTTGTGCCACTGCCTGCGAAGAAGTCGAGAATGATGCAATCTTCTTCATTGATTAAATCAACAAAAAACCTAATCAACGTTGATGGCTTTGGGAAAGAAAATAACTTCCCTCCAAACAGTTCAACAATTTCTTTATTTCCATTTTCAGACAAGCCAATTTCTTTAGGCAGTTGAGTTGATGCCGCTTTAATGCTGGTTTCAACACCATACTTTTTAACTGCTTTCGCCTTATCTTCGCTTTCAAAAACACGATAAGCAGGAATCGCTATTTTTAGAAAATCGTAATCATCAGGGAAAACAATTTTTCCCTTGTCGTAATAGCCCTGAAAGGTGTCAGTGGTAACGCCCCATGTTCGCTTTCGGTTAAATGGATATTGCTTTCCCGTTTTAGGATCAACCATGACAAAAGCACTATTCTGTCGCTCATCAGCACTTTTTTGAGTCGTTAAATCAGAAAGCCGCCAAGGGTCATTCGGGAAATCTGGCGTTGTGTAATACTTACGCTCATGCGCCATGCCTGCTAAAAAATTGGGGCGGCCATACGCGACAATCCACTCAAAGTCTTGCGACACGCCAAAAGGAACATCACTTTTCGCAGTGCGTTTTCTCCATGGAAATTGGGCAACAAAATTCTCTTCCCCAAACACCTCATCACACAGCACTTTAAGCTGCGCTTGTTCGTTGTCGTCTATCGAAATAAAAACCACCCCGTCGTCACGCAGCAATTGTTTTGCCAGGTACAAACGAGGGTACATAAAGGTAAGCCACGCGCTGTGGCTATTGGAGCTGCTGCTGGTAAATTCCAAAATGCGCTTGGCTTCATCTTCATCTATGCCCGCCAAGCTGCTCAATTGTTCAACGGTGAATTTACGATCATCCTGATATACAAACCCATCGCTGCCCGTGTTGTACGGCGGGTCGATGTAAATCATTTTCACTTGTTCGCTATACGCGCCCATCAAGTGCTTGAGCACTTCGAGGTTATCGCCTTTTATCAACAGGTTTTGACTGGAGGCGTTGGCGGGTTTGGCGTTGTGTGCCGTGTCGGCTTTAAGCAAGGTGCGGATATTCTCGTTTGCCAGCAACCTTGCATAGGACTTGCCTAACCAGTTGAGGCTGTAACCTTCTTTGGAGAGTGCCACACCGCTGGCTTGAACAATCTCTTGCAGCTTGGCGGGAATAAAACTTCCATGCTTATCAAAGCAATTCGCAAAGTGTTTTTTTAGCAGCGCAAGCTGTGAGTTCATCGTTTCGGGTGTAGTTTTCATTTGTCTTGTTATGTGACAGTTATAAGGGTCAGCGACGTTATCTCTGTAACGACTATCCGGTGTACTGATCAACTGCGAATCCTATCAGAATCCAGCGCAAGGCTGGCTGTGATTGCCATACAACCACCCTCTCCCATCCTCTATCTGCACCAGAATTTCTACACCCTGAGTAAAACAACTAGCCATTCGACTAGGCTGCCAAACAACACCAGCCAAGTCGCTGGTTATGACAGGCTGGGTGGGCGGGGATAAAAAGACAGAACGCGCAGCGACCAAGCCTGACTCTCAGGGTGGTGTGTGGCAATGGAAAAGCCAGTGACGGGGGTTTTGTCCGGCATGGGTTTTTCATTGGCGCACACGGCCCGCACACGGCAGCGGTGGCGTGACGGTGAAGGCGCTTTTGGTTCATGCCTGCACCGTGACGTTGCCGCGATAAATAAAAGGCACTTCTGCTGCTATCAACACCGCGCAGCGACCACAACAAGACTGAACTTAGTCAAATTAATAGACACACGACTCCTCTAAAGACTGGTGATGCAAGCCACCACCGTCAGGTGGCGTATCTCCGCGCCTGACATCCTGACCCCCATGGAGAGCACCTGCCTTTGCCGCCTGCCTGGGAGGGACTGGCCCCGCCCCCTTGGGGGGAGGGGAAAGGGATGGGCCAAGGCAGGCGCAATGTGAGGAACGAACGAGCGCCCGGGTGGGCCGAAGGGGTGGGGGCAGGCACAAGATATATGGCCGCAGGCCACTGGCTGGAATACTTGCGACGCAACTGACTAATGGCAAGGTGCCACGCCAGCCACCAGGGCGCGCAGACGGCGGCGCGTAGGGCAGGAACTGACCGGGGAGCGCCGACGGCTGGGCGACCGTATCCAGCGAAGGCCACTTTACATAAGGCCTGTTTTGTGAACCCGTGAGGGCGCGGAAGCGGTGGACGACACAAAGCGCAGCTTTAGCGTAGCGACTGGCGAACACTTTGCAAAATGGGGCCTTATGTAAAAGCGCAGCGGGTGGCCGTAGCGGGCGTGTGCCACAACTGCCACGAACACCACGGCTGCCAGGCCGAGCCGCAGGCTACGGCTGCTCCAGCACGATGCGCAAGCGAGCCGAGGCGTGCAGTCTGCGCGGGGCGAAGCCGAGCCGCGCGCACTGGCTAAACCAACAGAACGTCGAGCAAAATAAAGCGGTGATGCCTGGTACGTTGCCCCACAGCGCGCAGCGCAGCTCAAACAAAGGGCCGCGTTCCGGGCATGGCCGCGCTGGTGGCCGTGAGCACTGGCCGTCGCGCGCCGCAGGGTTGTGCTGTCGTCACTGACCGACACTTGCGGAGCACTGGCGATGTACCTCCCCAGCACTTGCGCATAGCGAAGCCGAGCTGTGCGCACTGACTGAAACCACCCTGCTGGCAAACCGAAAGCGGTGATGTGCCGCTGACAAGAGCGTAACGACTGGCCAGAGTGTCTGACCGCGCTGCTCGATGGGTCTGCGTTGCTGGCGTGGCAGGGCAGTCTGCCAAAGCCATAACCTCCCAGCAGAAATCAAGCGGTCTGGCGCGGCGGCCACAAAAGTGCAGCGAATGGCGGCGGTACATGGCCGCGCTGGTGCTTGTCACACGTCCCAGGCCGCGCAAGCTGGCCGCTGGTGGCGATGCGACAGCGAGCCGTGGCCTGGTGCTGCTTGGCCATTGCGGTACTCCGCATTGGCCACTGACTAAAGCTACAGACTCACGCAAAACGAAAGCGGTGATGTGGGGTGCGCTGCCACCAGCGCGCAGCGCCATTCAGCAGGCAGCGCGCCCGGCATGACCGCGCTGGTGGCGATCACCCGTAAACATCGAGCGCCGAAGGGTCGTCAATGTCTGCCGCCGTCAGATGGAAAACCACATGCACGCGGTAGCCTTTACTTCATGGTCTACAACTTCGTGAAGATTCACAAAACCATCAAGACCACGCCAGCGATGGAGGCCGGCGTTTCAACCAACCTCTTGAGCATGGAAGATATCGTAATGATGAGCGAAACAGCCGCTTAAGTCGGCTTCTCTCGCTAAAGTCCAATAACCCCAATGCTTGGCAGAGCCGTCAAATCGAAGTCGATAGTTAAAATCAATAGCGCATCGCCAGTTTTGGCGATAACATGCTTGGATAAGTTTGTGGATAGCCTGTTGGCAAGTCCATCAATAACAACGACACGGAATACAGGAGCGCTACGAAATGGCCAATTGTCATGAAGTCGCCGCATACATTCTTGCTAAGCAAGACCTCGAATCCGGCGACCTGATTTCTAACTTAAAGCTTCAAAAACTTGCGTATTATGCGCAGGGTTTTTGCTTGGCTATGCATGGGCGCCCGTTGTTCCCGGAGGCGATTGAAGCATGGCAGCATGGGCCGGTTGTTAGGGCTCTCTATAATGCCTACAGCAGCCACAACAGCGCCGCCCTCCCACGGCCAGACGGGATGGATCTCAGCGTGTTTAGCAACGAGGACCGCGATCTAATGGATGAGGTCTACGATGTGTATGGTCAATTTTCAGCTTGGAAGCTGCGCAACATGACTCATGACGAAGCTCCTTGGAAAAACGCGTCCATGGGCCAAGAAATCAGCCACGCTTCGCTCGCTGAATACTTTAAGACTCAACTTCAATAAATTGTGAAGTTGAAGGCACCCCTGAAAAACAAAGGGGAAAAACTTAAAGAACCACCGACATCAAAAACGGAACCGCAATACCTGACGATTTCTTTGCGGTACATCAGGTATAGCCACTGCATTTCGGGCTGTGATGATTCCGAAACTCGCTCCTTTGCGGATAAGGTGCGCATCCTAACCGGCAAGCTCTGGACTGAGATTAATGGGATGCCACGTCACGGATTAGGCTTTGAGCAAATAAGCAGAAATTCTTTGCAAGTTGCCGTCCCTGAGCACTTGACTGATGACGTAAACATCATTGCATTCCGCTTTTCCGGATTGAAGCCCATGATTGGCTACAGAGACGGTCCAGTGTTTTATGTGCTCTGGTTTGACCGGGCATTCGACTGTTACCGGCACTAAATTCTTTTGTAACAGCCTTCATTTCAAAATGAACCATGACTTGCCCCGTCGCGGTAGCTGATCAAGCCCTTGCGCCGTGCACTTGTATTCCAAATCAATCGCTGGCCATCGTGGAATCCGAGCAAGGCGCTATCAAATATGTTGTTGAAATTTATGATTTGGACTTGCCATGTCTGAATTCCCAAGGCGGTACAGGTTCAGTATCGCGCCACAAACCCCGCTTGCCAGCTTTGGCTGCGTCTTCTGCCGCCTCGTACAGCCTGCGGTCGTTGGGTGACTGCTCGCGCTGATACTGTCGATAGAACCAAGCCATGCCGCGCTCGACTTGCACCAGGTTGACATCCTGCCCATTGACCAGCACCTTGCCAATTTCCCGGCCGTAGCGGTCTCGCTTGCTGGTCTCGACATTCACAGTCTTGTCGAACACCAGGTCAGACAGCGACTCTTTGGACCGATTGCCAAACGCCTGCTTTTTCTCCGGCGCATCAATACCGGCCAGCCGAATCTTGTGCTGCACCTTATCGGCATCCAGCACCGTGATGGTGTCGCCATCGGCCACGCCTACAACCTTGCCGGTGATGGTTTCAGCATTGACAGTGCAGGCCAGCGCCAGCAGCAGGCAGACAAGGGCCTTTTTCATCGCGGGGCTACGCCTTGCCACCGACAACAATTCCAGCCCTGACAGAACCCCCCCGCGTCACAATAGTTGTCGCCTCCTTAGGAACCAAGAACACGGGGGCGGCGATGAAGGATATCAGTGGCACGTTACGGAAAATCATTCAAGGACCGGGCAGTAGCTCGGTTGTTGCCGCCTGAAAGCGCGGCAG
>JAUXOA010000044.1 GCA_030682475.1 Rhodoferax sp.
GACTGGCATGCCGGCCTCGGCCTGCCTCAAAAAGCCAATGATTTGCTCTTCGCTGTATTTGCTGGTTCTCATATCCGTCATTCTCCTGGTTGACGGACTTCCTGGAATTTACGATGGTATGGCTGGGAGGGGGCAGGTCACTCCATCTGAATTTCGATGGCCCAAGCATGTCGAATTCAGATTCCGGCGGCAAGTCTGTGGTTCGTGGATCGCTTACGTTCTGAATACTGCGCCCCTTGGGGCGGGGATTTTTATTCAGCTCTGAATGCCCGCTTCAATTCAAGGCCCAGTTCCGGCTTGTGGCTGAATGGATCGGTCGGATTGCGCGCCAGCATGATGTCTTCCAGCCGGACCTGCACCGAGCCTTTTGCCTGGGGGTGGCTGTAGATGTAGAACTGGTTGGCGGCAATCGCATCGAACACTTTTTGCGCCACGTCAGCGGCACTGACTTTACCGGAGCGCACCGCCTTGTCGCTCATGGCCTGCCCGATGAGCTGGCTTTTGGTGGGCTGGACCGGGACAGAATCTGACGGGCGATTGCGATGGCTCTGGCTGATGCCGGTCGGCACAAAGAACGGGCACAACACCGAGGCGCTGATTTGATCGGTGACCAGCGCCAGGTCTTGATACAGCGTCTCGCTGATGCTCACCACCGCGTGTTTGCTGGCGTTGTAAATGCCCATGTTGGGGGCATTGAGCAGGCCGGCCATGCTGGCGGTGTTGACGATGTGGCCCCGGTAGGTCGGGTCTTTTTTGGCGGCATCGAGCATCATGGGCGTGAAAACCCGCACACCGTGAGCAACCCCCATCAGGTTGACGCCAATCACCCATTCCCAATCCTGGGCGCTGTTCTCCCAGATCAGGCCCCCGGCCCCGACACCGGCGTTGTTGAAGACGAAGTGGGGCGCGCCAAAGCGCTGTTGCACCGCCCGGCCCAAAGCTTCCACTTCGCTGGCCCTAGACACGTCCAGTTGGACCGCCAGCACCTGCGCACCAGCGGTTTGCATCTCCATGGCAGCTATATCGAGTGCGTCCTGTTGTACATCAGCCAGCACCAGGTTCATGCCCAGTTTGGCGCCCATACGCGCGCATTCCAGGCCAAAGCCGGAACCGGCGCCAGTGAGAACGGCTGTTTTGCCTTTGAAATTCGTGATCATGCTGCTACCTGTTTCTATCAGTTGGGGACAGAGCTGGTTCTTTGAATAGTTGAGGACAGAGCTTGTTCGCTTCGCGTAACTGCGGTCTGTCCCGCAAAGTCTCAAAATTCGGTCTGTCCCGCGTGCGCCAGGCATCGGTTGATGCCAGACGGGGTTTCAGAATAGTTTGACCAGTTGTTTGCCGAAATTTTTGCCTTTGAGTAAGCCCAGAAAGGCTTCCGGGGCGGCTTCAATGCCTTGTGCAATGGACTCGCGCGCGCGCAGCTTCGCCGTGGCCACCAAGGAGCCCAGCTCTTTGAGCGCCTCGGGCCAGATTTCCATGTGTTCGCTGACGATAAAGCCCTGCAGCTTGAGCCGGCTCATCAGAATCAGCGCCGGGTAGGCCAGCGGCAGCGGCGCGCCGTCGTAGCCGGCAATCATGCCGCAGACGGCAATGCGGCCAAAAGCGTTCATGCGCGACAGTACGGCGTCCAGCACCATACCCCCCACATTTTCAAAATAACCATCGATACCGGTCGGGCAGGCATCCTTGAGTGCCTTCGACAGCGACGGCGCATCCGGGTGCAGTTTGTAGTCGATGCAGGCGTCAAAACCCAGTTCTTCAAGCGCGTATTTGCATTTGGCAGGGCCGCCGGCAATGCCGACCGTGCGGCAGCCACGCGCTTTGGACAGCGCCGCAAAGGCGCTGCCCACGGCCCCGGTAGCAGCACTCACCACCATGGTTTCGCCCACTTTGGGTTCGATAATTTTGACCAGGCCGTACCAGGCAGTGACGCCCGGCATGCCCACCGCGCCCAGGTAGGCACTGAGGGGAATGTGGCTGGTATCAAGCTTGCGCAGGGCCCCCGGTTGATCGCCGTCCACCACGCTGTACTGCTGCCAGCCACCCATGCCAACAACCTTGTCACCGACCGCAAATTTGGTATTTTTTGATCCCACCACTTCGCCCACGGTGCCGCCGCCCATGGTCTGGCCCAGGGCTTGCGGCACGGCGTAGCTTTTGGCATCGTTCATGCGGCCCCGCATATAGGGGTCCAGGCTCAGGAAATGGTGGCGCACCAGCACCTGAGCGTCCTGCAGTGCTGGCGTGTCGCTGATGACAAGTTTGAAATTGCTGACAACAGCTTGGCCCACGGGGCGGTTGTCCAGATGAATCTGCTTGTTTTGCGGCATCGAAAACTCCTGAAAAAAATATCAATCGGTTGCGATAACGCCGGGGATCAGATTCAGCGCATTGGCACTTTTCGGACCGGTTGGCAGGCGCTTGACGTACTTGAAGGTGCCGGTAGCGTGGGCGCAGGCGTGCCCCTTTTCGTCAAAAACCGTGGCTTCGGTGAAGGCCATGGTGGCGGTGCGGTGCATCAATCGGCCTTTGCCGATGAGCTTGCCGCGCGCTGGCTGCATGAAGCTGGTCTTCATCTCGATGGTGACCACCCCCATGTCTTTTTGCACGCTACGCGCCGCCACCGCCATGGTGACATCGAGCAGGGTCATGAGTGCGCCGCCATGCGTGACGGCAAACGAATTGAGGTGTTCTGGTTTGGGCACGTAAGCCAGTTCGGAAAAACCGCCGTCAAACAGCCGGAGCTCAAAGCCCAGGTGATCGACAAACGGGATTTCAACCCCAAAGCCCATGCCAAAATCCTGCTCAGCCACCAGTCACCACGCTAACACCACCATCCACCGCCAGCCACTGGCCGGTGATGTGTTTGCCGGCGTCGGACGCGTACAGCAAACACAAGCCCTTGAGGTCTTCGTCATCCCCAAGGCGACCCAGTGGCGCATGGGCGGCCAGCTTTTCCTCGCCCAATGCGGCCAGTGTGCCCATCGTCATCTTGCTCGGGAAAAAGCCGGGGCAGATGGCGTTGACAGTGATGTTGTATTTGCCCCATTCCGCGCCCAGCGCCCGGGTGAAATTGATCACCGCACCTTTGGACGTGTTGTAGGCAATGGTGTTCATGCCTTCGGGGTTGCCGCCCAGACCGGCGATCGACGCCACGTTGATGATGCGCCCTGAACGGCGCGCAATCATGCTCTTTTTGGCAATGACCTGGCTCAGGATAAAGTAGCCGCGCACGTTGAGGTTCATCACCTTGTCCCACGCCTCAATCGGGTGATCTTCCGCCGGCGCGCCCCAGGCGGCACCGGCGTTATTCACCAGAATATCGACATCGCCCATGCGTTGCAGGGTCTCGTCAGCGAGCCGGCGTATCTCGGCTTCCTTGGCGCAGTCGGCCGCAACCCAGCGCGCATCAATACCGGCGGCTTGGAGTTCAGCGGTGGCTTGCTCCAGGTCTTCGGCTTTGCGCGAACTGAGCATGATCCGGGCGCCGGCTTCGCCCAGGGCGTGCGCCATCTGCAGGCCCAGGCCGCGTGAGCCGCCGGTCACCAGGGCGGTCTTGCCGCTGAGGTCAAAAAGTTGTTGAACAGTACGGGTCATGGTGCTTCCTTCCTTGTAAGTGGCTGCCTGGATGGCAGATTGTGCCGTGTGTGTTTGAGATTTGTGTGTCACAGCCCTTCAAGCGTTCACAGCACTTCAAACACGCCCGCCGCACCCATACCACCACCAATGCACATGGTGACGCAGACCCGCTTGGCGCCGCGGCGTTTGCCTTCGATCAGGGCGTGGCCGGTCAGGCGCTGGCCACTCACACCATAAGGGTGGCCCACCGCAATAGCGCCACCATTGACGTTCAGGCGCTCACCCGGAAGGCCCAGTTTGTCGCGGCAGTAAATCACTTGCACGGCAAAAGCTTCATTGAGCTCCCACAAATCGATGTCACTGAGCTTGAGGCCCAGGCGTGCCAGCACCTTGGGGATGGCAAACACCGGGCCAATGCCCATTTCGTCAGGCTCGCAACCGGCCACGGCAAAGCCGAGGAAGCGACCCAAAGGTTTGAGGCCCTTTTTCTCAGCCAGCGCCTCGGCCATCACCACCACAGCGCCACCACCGTCCGAAAATTGGCTGGCATTGCCGGCCGTGATCAAACCACCCGGCACGGCAGAGCGCAGGCCGCTGATGCCTTCCTTGGTGGTACCTCCGCGAATACCTTCGTCCTGGCTGACCGTGACTAGTCGAGTGCTCAGGCCCATGACCTTGTCTGCCACCCCCATGGTGACAGTGATCGGGGCAATCTCGTCATTGAACAGACCGGCCGCCAGCGCGGCTGTCGCGCGCTGCTGGCTGGCAGCGCCGTACTCGTCCATGGCGTCGCGGCTGATGTTGTAGCGCTTGGCCACGTTCTCGGCGGTTTGCAGCATGTTCCAGTAAATCTCCGGCTTGTTTTTGACCAGCCAGGGGTCGGCCAGCATGTGGGTGTTCATCTCTTGCTGCACACAGGAAATGCTTTCCACACCCCCGGCCACATAAATATCGCCCTCACCGGCGATGACTCGCTGAGAAGCCAGCGCAATGGTTTGCAGACCCGATGAGCAAAAACGGTTGACCGTCATGCCCGACACTGTCACCGGGCAGCCGGCGCGCAGGGCGATCTGGCGTGCGATGTTGGCGCCAGTGGCGCCTTCAGGCGTGGCGCAGCCCATGATGACGTCGTCCACTTCAGCGGCTTCAATGCCGGCTCTGGCAATGGCGTGTTCAACAGCATGACCGCCCAGCGTGGCGCCGTGCGTCATGTTGAAAGCACCCTTCCAGCTCTTGGTGAGCGGCGTGCGGGCGGTGGAAACGATTACGGCTGAAGTCATGGTGAATTCCTTAATTAAACGTCTTGCCTTCAGCGGCCAGTTTGGCCAGCAGCGGCGCGGGTTGCCAGAATTTGGCGTCGTCCAGCGGGTTCTGTGCAAAGCGGTTCATAGCCTGCACGACGTTGAACAGTCCAACCTGGTCGGCATAGTTCATCGGGCCGCCCCGGTAGATCGGGAAGCCATAGCCCATCAGGTAGACCATGTCGATGTCGCTGGCCTTGGAGGCAATGCCCTCTTCGAGGATACGGGCCGCTTCGTTCACCAGTGAATACACCAGGCGCTGCACGATCTCTTCGTCAGAAATCTTGCGGGCTGTGATGCCGAGCGACTTGCGGTTCTCTTCAATCATTTTCACCACGTCCGTATTCGGGATCGCATCGCGTTTGCCGGCCACGTAATCGTACCAGCCGGCGCCGGTTTTCTGGCCGAAGCGCCCCTTTTCGCACAGCAGGTCAGCGGTCTTGCTGTATTTCATGTCTGGTTTTTCGCCGTAACGGCGCTTGCGGATGGCCCAGCCAATGTCGTTGCCCGCCAGGTCGCCCATGCGGAACGGGCCCATGGCAAAACCAAATTTTTCGATCGCTTTGTCCACCTGCTGGGGGGTGCAACCCTCGTCCAGCAGGAACCCCCCCTGACGGCCATACTGCTCGATCATGCGGTTGCCAATGAAGCCATCGCACACGCCCGATACCACGGCCGTCTTCTTGATCTTCTTGGACAGGCCCATCACAGTGGCCATCACGTCCTTGGCGGTCTTCTCGCCACGCACCACTTCCAGCAGTTTCATCACGTTGGCCGGGCTGAAAAAATGCATGCCCACCACGTCCTGCGGACGCTGGGTAAACGCGGCAATTTTGTTGACATCGAGCGTGGAGGTATTCGACGCCAGAATCGCTCCCGGCTTCATCACCCGATCAAGCTCCTTGAACACCGATTCTTTCACGCCAATTTCCTCGAACACGGCCTCAATCACCAGGTCCGCGTCCTTCAGGTCGTCGTAGCTCAGCGTGGTACTCAGCAGGCCCATGCGCTGTTCGTACTTGTCTTGTTTGAGCTTGCCTTTCTTGACCTGTGACTCGTAGTTTTTGCGAATGGTGGCAAGGCCTCGGTCGAGGGCTTCCTGCTTCATTTCCAGCATCTTCACAGCAATGCCCGCGTTCAGGAAGTTCATCGCGATACCGCCACCCATCGTGCCAGCACCAATAACGGCGACAGAGTTGATCGCACGCTGGGGTGTATCGGCGGGAACATCAGGGATTTTTGATGCCGCACGCTCGGCCAGGAAGAGATGGCGCAGCGCTTTGCTCTCCGGGGTCCACATCAGGTTGATGAAGATGTCGCGTTCGGTGACCATGCCCGCATCAAACTTCTGCTTGGTGGCCGCCTCGACGGCGTCAACGCACTTGCCTGGCGCCGGGAAGTTTTTGGACATGCCCTTCACCATGTTGCGTGCGAACTGGAAGTAAGCGTCGCCCAAGGGATGTTTGCAAGGCAGGTTGCGAACCAGCGGCAAGGGGCGCACATCAGCGACCGAGCGGGCGAAGACAAAAGCTTCTTCGGTCAGCGTGTCGGTCGATGCGACGAGCTTGTCGAACAGTTTCTGGCCGGGCAGCATGGCGAGCATTTCGCTCTTGACCGGCTCGCCACTCACAATCATGTTCAGCGCCGGCTCCACACCCAGCACGCGCGGCAGGCGCTGCGTGCCGCCGGCACCTGGAATCAGCCCCAGCTTGACCTCTGGCAGCGCCACATTGCAGCCGGGCGCGGCCACGCGGTAGTGGCACCCCAAAGCCAGTTCCAGACCGCCGCCCATGACGACCGAATGAATCGCCGCGACCACCGGTTTGCTCGAGTTTTCAAGCGCCAGGATCACGCTCAAGAGATTGGGTTCCTGCATCGTTTTGGGTGTACCAAATTCCTTGATGTCAGCACCCCCCGAGAACGCTTTACCGGCGCCGGTAATGACGATGGCCTTCACAGCCGCATTGGCATTGGCTTTGGCCAGGCCGTCCGCAATGCCCAGACGGGTGGCAAAGCCTAAACCATTGACGGGCGGGTTGTTGAGTGTAATCACGGCGATATCGCCATGCACTTTGTAGTCGGTGCTCATGCTTTTCCTAAAGTGTTGAGGACAGAGCTTGCCGCCAAAGCGGCTGCGGACTGTCCCGCAATGTTTCAAAAGATAAAAATAGAACGATCATGCGCTTTTTTGATTGTAAGAGCTAAGTCAGGCGCTTCAACCGGGTTTTGTCACCGGTGGGACAGGCTGTTCAGACCTCCAGCCATTCCTTGCGGATGTAGTTGTCGTTGCGCAGTTCATCCGGGGTTCCGGAAAACACAATACTGCCGTGGCCCATGACCAGACAGCGGTCTGAAATGGCCATGGCAATAGTCAGTTTTTGCTCGATCAGCAACACCGAGATGCCACGCTTTTTAAGTTCCTTCAGGTACTGCGCCACCAGCTCGACAATTTTAGGTGCCAGTCCTTCGGTCGGCTCGTCAATGATGATGAGGTCCGGATCCCCCATGAGGGTGCGGCACAGGGTGAGCATCTGCTGCTCGCCACCCGACATCACACCGGCCTGCGTGTGCTGTCGGTCTTTCAACAGTGGAAACATCTGGTATATGTCGTCCAGCGACCAGCGTCCGGCTTTGCGGGTACTTTTCTGTCCCAGATACAGATTTTGCTCAACCGTCAGATTGGGGAAAATGTCACGGCTTTCGGGCACGTAGCCGATACCCCTGTGCGCAATCTCAAAAGTCTTGCGGCCCAGTATCTCCTGCCCTTTCCAGAGCAGCGAGCCTTGACAGTCGACCAGGCCCATGATGGCCTTGGCCGTGGTCGAGCGGCCCGAGCCATTGCGCCCCAGCAGCGCAACGATCTCGCCAGGTTGAACCTCGAAGTTAACGCCGTGCAACACATGGCTCTTGCCGTAAAACGCGTGCAGCTTCTCGACTTTCAACATGATCAATGCCCCCCCGCTGGCTGAGACTCGGCAGCCGACGAGCCCAAATAAGCCTCTTGCACGCGTGCATTGGCACGCACGGCGTCGGGTACATCGTAGGCCAGCAATTCGCCGTACACCACCACGGCAATTTTGTCGGCCAGGCCAAAAACCACGCCCATATCGTGCTCCACAGTGAGCAGGGTTTTACCCACTGTCACATCCTTGATCAGCTTGATGAATCGGCTGGTCTCGGACTTGCTCATGCCGGCAGTGGGCTCATCGAGCAGGATGACCTTGGCACCACCGGCAATGGTGATACCGATCTCAAGCGCACGCTGCTCGGCATAGGTGAGGTTGATGGCCAGAATGTCACGTTTTTTGTCCAGCTTGACCATTTCCATCAACTCGTCAGCCCGCTCATTCGCATCGTCCAGGTCCGCCAGAAATTTGAGGAAGGTGTACTGATAACCCAGGCTCCAGAGCACACCGCACCGCAAATTCTCAAAAACACTGAGTTTGGGAAAAATATTGGTGATCTGGAAACTGCGGCTCAAACCCATCCGGTTGATCTCGAACGGTTTTTTGCCGTTGATCCGTTGGCCGTTGAGCAGCACGTCCCCGCTGCTGGGCTCAAAGCGGCCGCTGATCAGGTTGAACAGGGTTGATTTGCCGGCGCCGTTCGGGCCGATGATGCCAACCCGCTCGCCGGCGTTTACAGCCAGGTCCACCCCGCGGATGATTTCCGTCTTGCCAAAGCTCTTGCGCAAGTCCTTCAATTCCAACGCATAAGTCATAGCATCGCCCTGCGCTTGATTTCTTTTTCTATGTTCTCCTGAATCTGACCCCACTCCTGCACGAACTGGCGGCGACAGACTTCAAACAACCCCAGCCCCGTCAGCATCACAAAGCCGGCACCGAACCAACTGTTGAGGCCCTTCGAGTCAAGCGTGACGCCCATAAACTTGAGCTCTGAACCGAGTGAAGAATTGAGCTGCAGGTGATACACCATCTCGATCATGACCGCCCCACCCAGCAGTGTCACCAGGCCGGTCACCGCCAGGGCGAGGTAACTCACCCACAGCCGGCGCAGATGCCCAAACATCGCCAGGCGCAGATTCATCATGATCATGGAGGCAACACCACCGGGTGCGTACATCACCATGAACAGAAAAATCAGCCCCAGGTAAAGAAGCCAGGCTTTGGTGAACTCGCTTAACAGCACGAACGCCAGTACCATCAGGACGGCACCGATGATGGGGCCAAAAAAGAAGGTCGCACCGCCCAGAAAGGTGAAAAGAAGGTAAGCCCCTGAGCGTGCCGCACCGACCACCTCGGCCGTGACAATTTCAAAATTTAGCGCCCCCAGCCCACCCGAAATACCAGCAAAAAACCCGGCGATGATAAACGCCGTATAGCGAATTCTGTGCGTGTTGTAACCCACGAATTCAACACGTTCAGGATTGTCACGCACCGCGTTGAGCATGCGCCCCAGCGGGGTACGGGTAAAGGCAAACATGGCAGCCACTGCCAGAAAGGTATACACCGCAATCAGGTAATAAACCTGAATCGGGGGACCGTACGTGATGCCCATGAATGCCTTGCCTGCCACACGGTTGCCTGATACCCCGCCTTCCCCGCCAAAAAATTCCGGGATCATGAGCGACATGGCAAAAATCAGTTCGCCTATACCCAGGGTAATCATGGCGAAGGTGGTGCCGGCCTTGCGCGTGGTCACGTAGCCAAACAGAGCCGCAAAAGCCATGCCGGCAACACCCCCTGCCAGGGGAACCGCAGACACCGGAATCGGCAGTGATCCAGCAGAAATAGTGTTGAGCGCGTGCATTGCCAGAAACGAGCCAAGCCCGGTGTACACCGCATGGCCGAAGCTCAGCATGCCACCTTGTCCGAGCAGCATATTGTAGGAAAGACAGGCAATGATGGCGATGCCCATCTGCGAAAGAATGGTAATCGACAGGCCGCTGGTGAACAGCATCGGCACCAGCGCCAGCACCAGGGCGAACAGGGACCAAATCAGCCAGCGACCGACGTTGAGGGGTTTGAATTGGTAAGTCTTGTTCATGCTTCAATCCTCCCGCGTGCCCAGCAAGCCCTTGGGCCGGAAGATCAGGATCAGCACCAGAAACAGGTAGGGCAGGATCGGCGCCACCTGTGACAAGGTCAGTTTGACAAAGGAATTGCCGAGCGCGTCCGGCCCCAGTCGCACACCCAACTGCGATGCCAGCGTCCCAATTGAATAATCAAAAGCGACTGCAAATGTCTGAATGAGACCGATCAGAATCGACGCCAGAAACGCCCCTGAAAGCGAGCCCATGCCGCCCACCACGCAGACCACAAAGATGACCGCTCCAACGCTGGCGGCCATGTGCGGCTCAGTCAGGAAAGTGCTGCCACCAATCACACCGGCCAACCCGGCCAGGGCTGAACCAGCCCCGAACACCAGCATGAAGACGGCCGGAACGTTGTGCCCCAGCGCCTCGACCGCATGGGGATGCGTCAGCGCCGCCTGTATCACCAGACCAATACGGGTGCGGGTGAGCAGCAGCCAGACCGACCCCAGCATGATCAAAGCGACCAGCATCAAGAAGCTGCGGGTGGCAGGAAATGGCGAGCACACCAGACGCACCGCAGCGTCTGCCGCGTTGCACAATTCGGCTGGTGCGGCGCCCCACAGCAAGCTCAGGCCATTGACAGAATGGTTGATTAAAGTGAAGGCTGGCCCCTGCAGCATTTCAGGCGGACGAAAGTCAAGGGCGATTCGGCCCCAGATCAGTTGCACCAATTCAAGAATGACGAACGTCAGACCGAAGGTGATCAGCAATTCCGGCACATGTCCGAACTTGTGAACCTTTCGCAGAAAAAAGCGCTCAAATAGAGCCCCCAAGGCGCCTACCACCAGTGGCGCGATCACCAACGCCGGCCAAAAACCGACCAGGCGCGACACGCTGAAACCCACGTAGGCCCCCAGCATGTAAAAAGAGGCGTGCGCAAAATTCAGAACGCCCATCATGCTGAAAATCAGCGTGAGACCCGAGCTCAGCATGAACAACAGCAAGCCGTAACTCAGTCCGTTGAGCATCGAGATGATGAAAAACTCCATTCAGAAAGTCCTTTTTGTGCAGCAAAAAAAGAAAGAGCCCGATACGGTGTACCCGTTCGGGCTCCAGCGTCAACCAGTCAGGGAATCAGGGACGCTTCATCTGACAACTGGTGGGTGTGCTTGACACATAGTTGGGGTACTCCTTGAGCAGTGCCAACGTCATGCCGGTGTTTTCCGGGCTATAGGGAAACTTGGCGCTGGCCTTCTCCCACACCGTCATGTACAGCGGTTGCTGCAACTGGTGGTCGGTTTTGCGCATTTCCACTTCACCGTTGAAACTTTTCACCTTCAAACCCTCCATCGCTGCCGCCACCTTGGTCGGGTCGGTCGATTTGGCCTTGGCCATTGCTGAGCCCAACACTTGGAAAATGTGCGCAAACTGCACGCTGCTCAGATCATCCTTGAACTTGGCATTGAAGTCGTTCCTCCATATACCCATCTGCCCGCCCATGTTGGAGTGCCCTACTGCAATTTGATACACCCGACCTGCGCCATTTGTACCTAAAGCCGTCGGCGTACCGGTTGCACTCAGGTAGTAGGTAAAAATCTTGCCGTTGTAACCCCCCTCATTGGCGGCTTTGATGAACAGCGACAGGTCGGAACCCCAATTTCCTGTAATCACCGTGTCTGCGCCCGACGCCTTGATCTTGGCGATGTAGGGCGCGAAGTCGCGTGTTTGCGCCAGTGGGTGCAGGTCTTCGCCAACAATCTGAATGTCGGGACGCTTGCGTGTCAGCGTTTCCTTGGCATACACGACCACTTGATGACCATGAGAATAGTTCTGGTTAAGCAGATACACCTTCTTGATGTCCTTTTGCTCAGCCATGAAGCTCGACATGGCTTCCATCTTCATGGACGTGTCGGCGTCAAACCGGAAGTGCCAGTAGCTGCATTTGCTGTTGGTCAGATCCGGATCCACGGCAGAGTCGTTCAGGTAAATCACCTCCTTGCCAGGATTACGTTCATTGTGTTTACTGATGGCGTCGGACAATGCCAATGCCACCGAGGAGCCGTTACCTTGCACAATGTAGCGAACGCCCTGGTCAATTGCCGACTTCAGCGCAGTCAGGCTCTCGGCCGGACTGAGCTTGTTGTCGATGAAAGACATTTCAAACTTGACTCCCGCAGGATTGCCTGCACCGCTGAACTTTTCGGCCAGAAATTGATAGGTTTTTTGTTGCGTGAGTCCGACCGGGCCGAGTAGCCCGCTCAGTGCATCAATCCGAACCATCTTGACAGTTTCACCCTTTTGGGCCAAGGCGCTACCGAAGCACAAAACAGCAGCCGTGGCTGCAACCACCTTCAATGCAAATTTCATATAAATCTCCTTAGTTTTAGACAATCAACACCCGCCAAGCGTACAAGCAATTGTGCCTTGCATCACGAGGGCTTTCCCCTAGTGTCTCTAATAGGGCAGCAGCATACACCTCCCCTGCACGTGATCGGTCGATTCCAGCATCAGGCGTCAGGCAGCTTGTAATCCTTGAGCATCTCGCGCAGCTTGGTCTTTTGCATCTTGCCGGTGCCGCCCAGGGGAATGGCATCGACAAACACGACGTCGTCCGGGATCTGCCATTTGGCGCATCTGCCGTCATAAAACTTGATCAGTTCGTCACGCGATACGTCTGCCCCGGGCTTCCTGACCACGGCGATGATGGGCCGCTCGTCCCACTTGGGATGCTTCATTCCAACGCAAGCCGCCATCGCCACGGCGGGATGGGCCATGGCAATGTTCTCCACGTCGATGGAACTGATCCATTCGCCGCCGGACTTGATGACGTCTTTGCTGCGGTCGGTAATTTGCATGTAGCCGTCAGCATCGATGGTGGCGACGTCGCCGGTCGGGAACCAGCCATCAACCAAGGGCGAGCCGCCCTCGCCTTTGAAATACGCGCTAATGATCCACGGCCCCTTGGCCAGCAGCTCGCCATAGGTCTTGCCGTCCCAGGGCAGCTCATGGCCTTCGTCATCGACAATCTTCATGTCCACCCCGAAAATGCCGCGTCCCTGCTTGAGCCGGACTTTCATTTTCTCCTCGGCCGTCATGGGAAGATGCTTGTTCTTGAGGGTACAAACGGTACCCAGTGGCGACATCTCCGTCATGCCCCAGGCGTGCAGCACCTCCACCCCATAAACGTCGTTGAACGCCGTAATCATGGCGGGTGGGCAGGCCGAGCCACCAATCACCGTGCGTTTGAGTGTGGAGAAGCGCAAACCCCCGCTGTGCATATGACCGAGCATCATTTGCCACACAGTAGGAACGCCTGCCGCGAAAGTCACGCGCTCGGTCTCAATCAACTCGAATATCGACTTGCCGTCCATCGCCGGCCCCGGAAACACCAGTTTGGCACCGGTCATGGCGGCTGAATACGGCAAACCCCAGGCATTGACGTGGAACATCGGCACCACCGGCAACACCGTGTCGCGCGCACTCATGTTCAAGGCATCCGGCAAGGCCCCGGCCAGGGCATGCAGCATGGTCGAGCGATGGCTGTACAAGGCGGCCTTGGGGTTGCCCGTGGTGCCACTGGTGTAGCACATGCTGGAGGCTGAATTTTCGTCAAACGAAGGCCACTGGTAGGTGCTGGATTGGGCGCCAATCCAGGCTTCATAGCTGACCAGGCCAGGAATGCCACTGTCAGTTGGCAATTTGTCCGCATCACACAGCGCTACAAAGTGCTTGATGGTGGGGCAACGGCTGTGGATGGCCTTCACGATGGGCAAAAATGTCATGTCAAAACACAGCACCGAGTCCTCGGCGTGGTTGGCAATCCAGGCAATCTGATCCGGGTGCAGGCGCGGATTGAGCGTATGCAAGACACGCCCCGTTCCACTGACCCCGAAATACAACTCCAGATGGCGGTAGCCGTTCCACGCCAGTGTCGCCACCCGGTCACTGAAGGCCAGTTTCAAACCATCCAGCGCGTTGGCCACCTGTCGCGCACGCGATGCCACATCCTTGTAGGTAGTGCGATGAATGTCCCCTTCCACCCGGCGCGACACGACCTCGCCTTCGCCATGGTGGCGTTCGGCAAACTCGATCAGCGACGAGATCAATAACTGTTGGCTTTGCATCAACCCGAGCATGAATAAACTCCTCTTAATTGGCTTGACGCATGGTACTGCGGTTTTTGGGGATAACCCTGCAAGCTTCGGGCAAAGTGCCACTGCGAGACAATCCGGCCATGACCATGGCCACCGACAAGCACGGCAATCTCGATCTGGGATTGACCTGGCACAACAGTTTTGCCCAGTTGGGCGAAGATTTTCACACCCTGCTCTCGCCGCAGCCACTGCCTGCGCCCTACTGGGTGGGCTGTAGCACGTCGCTGGCCCGCGAACTGGGCCTGGACGAGTCCTGGCTGGCGTCACCCGAACTGTTGGAGGCGGTTTCCGGCAACCGCCCGATCGCTGGCACGCAGCCCCTGGCCAGTGTCTACAGCGGCCATCAATTTGGCTACTGGGCCGGGCAGTTGGGTGATGGCCGTGCCATTTTGCTGGGGCAGACCAGCGCCGGGCTGGAACTGCAACTCAAGGGCGCGGGACGAACGCCCTACTCCCGCATGGGCGACGGACGTGCCGTGCTGCGCTCCAGCATCCGCGAGTTTTTGTGCAGCGAGGCGATGCACGGCTTGGGCATTGCAAGCTCGCGCGCGCTGTGCGTCACCGGCTCGGATGCGCCGATACGACGCGAAACCATCGAGACTGCCGCCGTGGTCACGCGGGTGGCGCCCAGCTTTGTGCGCTTCGGACATTTTGAGCATTTTTCACACCGCGGCCAGCATCTGCAGCTCAAAGCCCTGGCCGACTACGTGATTGAGCAGTTTTACCCGGCATGTCGCTCGAATAGCAAATTTGATGGCAACCCGTATGCGGCCTTGCTGGAGGCAGTGAGCGAACGTACGGCAAAAATGGTGGCGCAGTGGCAGGCGGTGGGGTTTTGCCATGGCGTGATGAACACCGACAACATGAGCATACTGGGCCTGACCATCGACTATGGCCCGTTCCAGTTTCTGGACGCCTTCAACCCCGATCACATTTGCAATCACTCCGACACCGAAGGTCGCTACGCTTTCAACAAGCAGCCCAACATCACTTACTGGAACCTGTTTTGTCTGGGCCAGGCCCTGTTGCCCCTGATTCAGGCGCAAGGACTTGCCATTGCCGCCCTGGAATCGTTTAAGACAGTGTTTCCCGCCGCCCTTGAAAAGCAGATGCGCGCCAAGCTGGGCATCACCGATTTGCAAAACGGCACCGCAGCAGATGACCGGGCCCTGATTGAAGACCTCCTGAAGCTGCTGGCCAAAGACCGCGTTGACTACACCATCTTCTGGCGCCGCCTGAGCCACTCCAACGCCGGCACTGACACGGAGGCGGTGCGTGATCTGTTTCTGGATCGGGAAGCTTCCGGTGCCTGGCTGCTGCGCTATGCGGAGCGTCTTGCACATATTCCACGGAGTCTGGTAACCAATTTGATGTTAAAAACCAACCCGAAGTTTGTGCTGCGCAATCATCTGGGTGAGCAGGCCATCAAAAGAGCGAAACTAAAAGACTTTTCTGAAGTCAACACCTTGCTGGCGCTGCTTGAGTCCCCATTTGAGGAGCATCCCGGTTTTGATGAATACGCCTCCTTCCCGCCCGATTGGGCCAGCAGCATCGAGATCAGTTGCAGTTCCTGAGCGATGCAGTAAAACAGCTAACCCCCCTTCATGACCTACAAAATTGTAAAAACCGATGCCGAATGGAAAGCCCTGTTGGCAAACAAAGGGGCCGAGACCGTGGCCTTTGATGTCACCCGTCACGCGGCCACTGAGCGACCTTACAGCGGCAAGTACGAAGGCCACTGGGACCAGGGCAGCTACGCCTGCGTTTGCTGTGGCGCCAAACTGTTCGACTCCGGTACCAAGTTCGATGCGGGTTGCGGCTGGCCCAGCTTCTCCCAGGCCGCTGAGCCTGGCGCCATCGCTGAAATCGTGGACCGCAGCCACGGCACGGTGCGCACCGAAACCCTGTGCGCCCAGTGCGGCGCCCACCTTGGCCATGTGTTCGATGATGGTCCGACCCCGACCGGGCTGCGCTATTGCATGAACTCGGCTTCGCTGGATTTCAAACCCCGATAATCAGCCCATGAAAATCCTGATTGATTTCTTTCCGATCCTGCTCTTTTTTGGCGCTTTCAAGGTTTACGACATTTATGTGGCCACTGGTGTGTTGATGGCCGCCACCCTGCTTCAGATGGGCCTGATTTACGCGATTGACCGCAAACTGACGGCCATGCACAAGATCACGCTGGCTCTGGTGCTGATTTTTGGCACATTGACGCTGGTGCTGCACGACGACCGCTTCATCAAGTGGAAAACCACGGTGTTGTACGCCGCCATGGCCATTGGGCTGGCAGTGGCGGTCTGGGTCATGAACAAAAACTTTCTCAAACTGCTGCTGGGCAGCCACATGGAATTGCCTGACCCGGTGTGGCGGCGGCTGAACCTGGTCTGGGTGGCTTACTGCGCTTTCATGGCGCTCATCAATGCCTACGTGGCCGCCTACTACAGCACGGAAGCCTGGGTCAATTTCAAGCTGTGGGGCTATGCGTTTCCGCTGGTCTTCATCTTCGGCCAGGGCTTCTATATTGCGCGTTACCTCAAATCCGACGAACCCAAGACCGAAGGCCCCTCAGCATGACAAGCCCTATCCTGTCAACAACGCCTAGCGCACAACAGATCGACCAGCGTTTGCGCGAAACCCTTCAACCCCTCACGCTTGAGGTGCTGGATGAAAGTGCTTCGCACGCTGGCCACGCGGGTTCCAATGGCACCGATTTCGGCACTCATTTCCGGGTCCGCATCACTTCGACTATGTTTGTCGGCAAGTCAGCCGTCATGCGCCACCGCCTTGTGTATGATGCGCTGCAAGATTTCATTGACCAGGGCCTGCACGCACTGGCCATTGAAGCCCATTTACCCCCCGTTTGAACCTCATTATTTAGTACTTTTTATTTAGGAAACCCGCATGAAAATGAAACTTTTAACAGCCATCGCAACGGCCATGATGTTGGTCACCCTGGCGCCGCCTGTTTTGGCACAAAACGTGGCCATCGTCAACGGCAAAGCTGTTCCCAAATCACGCATCGACGCACTGACCCAGCAGTTGGCCCGCTCGGGCCGCCCGGTGACACCTGAAATGCAGGGGCAAATCAAGGATGAAGTGATTGCGCGCGAGATTTTTATGCAGGAAGCCCAAAAACAGGGGCTCGACACCACAGACGACTTCAAAACCCAGATCGAGCTGGCACGCCAGACACTTCTGATCCGTGAACTGTTTGGCAATTTCCAGAACACCAATCCCATCACCGATGCCGATATCAAGGCCGAGTACGACAAATTTGCAGCCGCCAACAGTGGCAAAGAATACCGTGCCCGCCACATTCTGGTTGAGAAGGAAGACGAGGCTAAAGCCATCATTGCCCAATTGAAAAAGGGTGGCAAATTTGAAGACATCGCCAAAAAATCAAGCAAAGACCCCGGCTCTGGTGCCAACGGTGGCGCACTCGACTGGGCCGGTGCGGGCAACTATGTTGCCGAGTTTTCTGCGGCCCTGACCAAGCTGGCCAAAGGCAAACTGACAGAGGCTCCCGTCAAGACTCAGTTCGGCTATCACATCATTCGTCTGGACGATGTCCGCGATGCCCAGTTGCCGAAATTTGAGGATGTCAAACCCCAGATTGCCCAGCAATTGCAGCAACAAAAGATAAACAAATACCAGGAAGAGCTGCGCGCCAAGGCCAAGATCGAATAACCCGTCACCTCACCCACCGCCTCGCGTTTTTCCACAACGCCATCCACGGACTCAAAGCAGACGGATCGCCATCGGTCCAGCTCATCTGGATATTGCGAAACACGCGCTCGGGGTGCGGCATCATGGCGGTGAAGCGGCCGTCAAGCGTGGTCACGGCGGTCAGGCCGGCCGGGCTGCCGTTCGGGTTGAACGGATAGACCTCAGTCGCCGCACCAAGGTTATCAGTGAAGCGCATGGTGGCAATGGCTTTGGCTGCATTGCCCCGGTACTTGAAGTTGGCGAAGCCTTCGCCGTGCGCCACGGCAATCGGCAATCGACTGCCGGCCATGCCTTTGAAGAACAGCGAAGGTGAGTCCAGCACTTCGACCATGGAGAGGCGGGCTTCAAAACGCTCGCTCTGGTTGGTAGTGAAACGCGGCCAGTCCTGGGCGCCGGGAATGATGTCGGCCAGCTCGGCAAACATCTGGCAACCGTTGCACACACCCAGGCCGAAGGTGTCGGTGCGGGCGAAAAAGTCCTTGAACTGATCCGTCAGCGCCGGGTTGAAAGTGATGGAGCGAGCCCAGCCGATGCCCGCGCCCAGTGTGTCGCCGTAGCTGAAGCCGCCGCAAGCGACCACGCCTTTGAAATCGGTCAGATTGGCACGTCCACTTTGCAGGTCGCTCATATGCACATCGAACGCCTCGAAGCCTGCTTCGTTAAAAGCGTAGGCCATCTCGACGTGGGAGTTGACGCCCTGCTCGCGCAGAACGGCCACTTTGGGGCGGGACAACATCAAGGCCGGGGCTAGCGGCTGATTTGGCACCAGATGAATGTGCAAACCGGGGTCAGATGGGTCTCCGGCGGCGGCGTGCTCGGCATCAGCACAGGCCGGGTTGTCGCGTTGTTGGCAAATCTTCCAACTGGTGCTGTCCCACACTTGATGCAGGTCCTGCAACCGGGCAGCGAACACCGCTTTGGCATCGCGCCAGACCTGGACCTCACCCACACCGACCTGGATGCTTGAGTCGACCGACCGGGTTGTGCCAACGACGTGGCTGTGTTTGCTCAAGCCATGCTCGCGCAGGGTTTGCATGACTTCGTTGCGCTGCACTGTGCGCACCTGCAGCACCACGCCCAGCTCTTCGTTGAACAGCGCTTTGAGCGTGAGTTCCTCGCGCCGGACACTGACCTGCCCGGCCCAGTTTTTGCTGTCGCCCGCGTCCATACGACTGTCAGAAATGCCGTCGCCCTCGGTGACCAACAGGTCGACGTTGAGCGAGACACCGACGTGGCCGGCAAATGCCATTTCACAAACGCAAGCAAACAGGCCGCCGTCGCTGCGGTCGTGGTAGGCCAGTATCTGTCCTTGCGCGCGCAAGGCATTGACGGCCTTGACTAGGTTCACCAGGTCTTGCGGGTCGTCCAGATCCGGCACCTGGTCGCCGAGCTGCCCCAGCGTTTGCGCCAGCATGCTGCCACCCATGCGGTTCTGGCCCCGACCCAGGTCGATCAGCAGCAGTGTGCTGTCTTCCGTCGCGTTCAGTTGGGGTGTGAGCGTGCCGCGCACGTCGGCCAGGGTGGCGAAAGCGGTCACGATCAGGGAGACCGGCGACGTGACCTTTTTGGCAACACTGCCGCTACCGGGTGAGCCTGCCGGTTCGCTCCACTGCGTGCGCATGGACAGCGAATCTTTGCCCACCGGGATGGAGATTCCCAGCGCAGGGCACAACTCCAACCCCACGGCTTTCACCGTGGCATAGAGTGCGGCGTCTTCCCCTGGCTCGCCGCAGGCGGCCATCCAGTTGGCAGAGAGCTTGACCCGGGACAGCTCGATGGGAGCCGCCAGCAGATTGGTAATGGCCTCGGCCACGGCCATGCGACCAGAGGCCGGCGCGTTCACCGTGGCCAGCGGCGTGCGCTCGCCCATGCTCATGGCCTCGCCAGCAAAGCCCCGGTAGTCAGCCAGCGTCACGGCGCAGTCAGCTACCGGCACTTGCCACGGACCGACCATCTGGTCGCGGTGGCTCAAACCACCCACGGTGCGGTCGCCGATGGTGATGAGAAAGCGCTTGGACGCCACGGTCGGGCTGGCCAGCACGGCGATGCAGGCTTGTTGCAGATCCACGCCGGTCAGGTCGACCGGCGCAAACGTGCGCTCCACCGTTTTCACGTCACGGTGCATCTTGGGCGGTTTGCCCAGCAACACGTTCATCGGCATGTTGACCGGAGCCGTTCGCCCTGAGCTGGTCGAAGGGCTGGCTTCGACAGGCTCAGCCCGAACGGGGTGGTTAGCCACGACAAGTTGGCGTTCCTCCGTCGCCACGCCCACCACCGCAAACGGGCAGCGCTCGCGTTCACACAAGGCCTTGAACAGCGCCAGCGATTCAGGCGCGATGGCCAGCACGTAGCGTTCCTGGCTCTCGTTGCACCAGATCTCTTTCGGTGCCATGCCGGACTCTTCCAAGGGCACGGCACGCAAGTCAAAACGGGCACCGCGCCCGGCGTCGTTGGTGAGCTCGGGGAAGGCATTGCTCAAGCCGCCCGCGCCGACGTCGTGGATCGCCAGGATGGGATTGCAGCTACCGCCGGGGCCTCCTTCGCTTGCGCCGGGGCCGCCATCATTTCCAAGCACCCAGCAATGGTTGATGACTTCCTGCGCGCGCCGCTCAATCTCGGGGTTGCCGCGCTGCACCGAGTCAAAGTCGAGTTGGGCGGCGTTGGCGCCCGTGGCCATGGAGCTGGCCGCGCTGCCGCCCATGCCAATGCGCATGCCGGGGCCACCGATCTGGATCAGCAAACTGCCGACCGGAAACTCGATCTTGTGGGTCTGCGTGGCGTCGATCACGCCCAGGCCACCCGCAATCATGATCGGCTTGTGGTAGCCGCGCTGCTCCTGAATTTGCGTAGACACGCCCGCTGCGTCGGTCACCGAGTACGTCAGGCTCTGCTCGTATTCGCGGAAGTAGCCCAGCAAATTTGGGCGACCAAATTCGTTGTTAAAGGCCGCGCCTCCCAGCGGCCCCTCGGTCATGATTTGCAAAGGGCTGGCGATGTGATCGGGCTTGCCGTAATTAATGGGGGTCAGATTCCAATTAATTTTTGACACGGTGAAGCCCGTCAAACCGGCCTTCGGTTTGGAGCCGCGCCCGGTGGCGCCTTCGTCGCGGATCTCGCCGCCCGCGCCGGTGGCGGCACCAGGAAACGGCGAGATCGCCGTCGGGTGGTTATGGGTTTCCACCTTCATCAGGATGTGGTTTGTTGCGCTGTATTTTTGATAACTGTTGACCTCTGAATGGAGAGGACTGGCAGCCGATTTAGCGATAAACCGCTCAACCTGGGTGCCTTCCATGACCGAGGCGTTGTCCGAGTACGCGACCAGCATGTGCTGCGGGTGGGTCTGGTGCGTGTGGCGGATCATGCCGAACATGCTCATGCTTTGCGCCACGCCGTCAATCGTGAACTGGGCGTTGAAGATCTTGTGGCGGCAGTGCTCGCTGTTAGCCTGCGCAAACATCATCATCTCCACGTCAGTGGGGTTGCGTTTAAGCAGCGTGAAGGCCTGCACCAGGTAGTCAATCTCATCGGCCGCGAGCGCCAGGCCAAACTGGGTGTTGGCCGCTTGCAGCGTCGCTTGGCCACCGCCCAGCACGTCCACATGGGCCATCGGTGCGGCCTGCAGCTCGGTAAACAGGCCGCAGGCACTGGCGCGGTCAAACATCACGCTCTCCGTCATGCGATCATGCAACAGTCCGCCGATCTGCGCCAGTTGCGCTTCGGACAGGGTGGCCGCCCGACCCAGCAAACCACTCTTAAACGTGACGCGGTATTCAAGCACCCGCTCCACCCGTCTTACGCCCAAGCCGCAGTTGTGGGCAATATCGGTCGCCTTGGAGGCCCAGGGCGACACGGTGCCGAAACGCGGCGTCACCACAATCAGGGGTCCATCGGACGGGCCAGCATAAGGCTCGCCATAGGTCAGTAAAGCCACCAACTGCACTTTGAGTGCTGGCGGCGGCGCGACGTCAGACGTCACCAGATGCACAAACCGTGCAGCCACCCCATTGATCTTGTCGTGAACGGCTTGCAGGCTGGGCAAAAGCTGCTGGATACGGAAACTGCTGAGAGCGCTGCCGCCCTCGAATTGGCTGATATGCAGGGTCACTTTGATGGCCTGGATTGGGGGCTGACGGGGTTGAAAATTGACTCACGGTACAGGCGCTGACTGGGCCTGACCGTGAAAACTTTGGATTTTAACTGCCCGCTCCTTCGCACACTTCCTCGGGTCATGCACTTTCGCAATCGTCGTCAGACGATTGCGAATCCGAAGGTCAGCCCATGTGCAAACCGCCGTTCACCGAGAAATCAGCGCCGGTGGAGTAGCCACCTTCATCGGACGCCAGCCACGCGATGATGGAGGCAATTTCGCTCGGTTTTCCCAAACGCTTCACGGGAATGGTGGCGACGATCTTGGCCAGCACGTCTTCACGAATGGCGTTGACCATATCGGTGCCAATGTAGCCCGGGCTCACCGTGTTGACGGTCACACCCTTGGTCGCCAGTTCCTGCGCCAGCGCCATGGTGAAGCCGTGCATGCCGGCTTTGGCGGCCGAATAGTTGGTCTGGCCGACCTGGCCTTTTGCGCCATTCACAGATGAGATGTTGATGATGCGGCCCCAGCCTTTTTCCACCATGTCGGCCACCACTTGCTTGGTGACATTGAACATGGAGTTGAGATTGGTTTCGATCACGGCGTTCCATTCCTCGCGGGTCATTTTCATGAACATACGGTCGCGCGTGATGCCGGCGTTGTTCACCAGCAAATCAATTTTGCCGTGTTCGGCCTTGGTCTTGGTGAAGGCTTCCACGGTGGAATCCCAGTTGCCAACGTTGCCTGCCGAGGCGTAAAACGTGAAGCCCAAGGCGGCTTGTTCGGCAATCCACTTGGGATGGTCGCGCGTCGGGCCGCAGCCTGCAATAACCTTGAAACCTTCTTTCTCCAGGCGCTGGCAAATGGCGGTACCGATGCCACCCATGCCCCCGGTGACGTAAGCTACCTTTTGACTCATTGTGTTATCTCCTTGGTTGAACTACTAAATTCAGCGCTCGATAGTTAGGGCAACCCCCATACCGCCACCAATACACAGGCTGGCAATGCCTTTTTTTGCATTGCGTCGCTGCATTTCATGCAGCAGCGTGACCAGAATGCGGCAACCGGACGCGCCAATGGGGTGGCCGATGGCAATGGCGCCCCCGTTGACGTTGACCTTCGAGGTATCCCAGCCCATCTGTTGATTGACGGCGCAGGCCTGCGCCGCAAATGCTTCGTTGATTTCCAGCAGATCGAGGTCAGCCGCCTTCCAGCCGGCACGCTCCAGCGCCTTTTTTGATGCCGACACCGGGCCCATGCCCATGAGCGCCGGGTCCAGACCACTGGTGGCAAAGCTGGCAATGCGGCCCAGCGGCGTGAGGCCCAAAGCCACCGCTTTCTTGGCTGTCATCACCAGCACGGCAGCAGCACCGTCGTTGAGGCCGGAGGCATTGCCGGCCGTCACACCACCGGCTTTGTCAAAAGCGGGACGCAGACCGGCCAGGGCTTCGGCATTGGTCTTTCGGTTGAGGTATTCGTCAGCCGAAAACACAATCGGATCACCCTTCTTCTGGGCGATGCTGAACGGAACGATCTCATCCTTGAATTTGCCGGCGTCCTGGGCGGCAGCGGCTTTCTGCTGGCTGGCCAGGGCCAATGCGTCCTGCATGTCGCGCGTGATGCCATATTGTTTGGCCACGTTTTCGGCGGTGATTCCCATGTGGTACTGGTTGTAAACGTCCCACAGACCGTCGACGATCATCGAGTCGATCATTTTCCAGTCACCCATGCGCTGGCCATCGCGTGAGCCCAGCAAAACGTGGGGCGAGGCACTCATGTTCTCCTGACCACCGGCAATGACGATTTCGCTGTCGCCATAGGCCACTGCCTGCGCCGCCAGCATCACGGCTTTGAGGCCGGAGCCGCAGACGGCGTTGATGGTGAGGGCCGGGGTTTCTTTGGCCAGACCGCTCTTGATCAGCGCCTGGCGCGCCGGGTTTTGGCCCACGCCTGCCGCCAGTACCTGGCCCATGATGACTTCACCGATCTGGTCGACGCCCAAGCCCGTGCGGGTCAGCAATTCCTTGATGACAGCAGCGCCGATCTCGGTGGCGGGAGTTTTGGCGAGAGCGCCGCCAAATTTCCCGACGGCGGTGCGGGTGGCTGAAACGATAACGATGTCTTCCATTCTTTTCTCCTAAATAACCAGTAGTGTCCCAACGTTTGCACATCAGGACGTCGTAAGTTAATGATTTACTTGTTAAATTTAGTGTTTGACTCTGGTCTCGATTTCAACGTCGAAATGCAGACTTGTGGTTTTTTGCGGGTTTCCGCCCAAAACCACCAT
>JAUXOA010000046.1 GCA_030682475.1 Rhodoferax sp.
CGTTTTCGAGTTGCCTGCGACGGTACTTTGCCGACCAGTTGCGCGGCAAAGCTCAGAACCTTGGCAAAGTCAGAATGGACATTGATGGCCAAGTGGCCGGAAATCAAGTCAAAGATGTCTCCACCCTGACCAGTCGCACGATCTGTCCACAGTCCGGCCTTTTCGCCAGTGACCACGATCTCCAGACTGTCTCCCGGGCTGCCCAGGATGTCGCCCACCAGGAACTTACCTCGCTTGACCTTGCCAGCGGGAAACATGGCCATCAGCACGGACTCAAGCCGCAGCAACAAGCTGGCGCGAATATCTTCGCGGTTGCCATCGTTGGACGGGGTGGGTACCGGCGTCACATCGTTAAAGTCCATCATGACTGACACCCTTCGATTGGTCTGCCTGGGTGTCAGAGTCGCCAGCGGCGCTGCTGTGCGCCGCCCAAGTGCTCAGCTCATTCATGCGAAAGCGAACCAAGCCGCCCAATAGGTAATGCGGAATGCGGTGCTTGGCTCGCATCTTGGGGTCGGCAAACCAGTACAGGGGCAGCCGCAGCGCGCACGCGGCCTGCTTGGCATCGACCATGGGCTCGGCATCAATTTGGAATTCGTTTTGTGTTGTGTTCATTGGGTTGTCCTCCAGCAGCGGTCCTGCCAGGAGCAGAACTTGCATTCAAAATGAGTGGCATCAAGGTAGGCGCGAGGCAGCAATTCACCTGCCTCGGTGGCGGTAATCACCTTCACGCCCCGGTCGGACATACGCTGAGCCAGCGCTGCATCAAACGGCACCAACTCGGCGTAGATGTCCATCGTGTCGGCGTTGACCGCCGTGAAGATGGCCGGGTTGTCATGCAACTCCAGGTAGGCCTGGTAGATGGCCACTTGGGCGGCGTAGACCGGCTTGGAGACCGCGAGCTTGTTTTTCTCCAGGTCGCGCCAGGATTTGGAGCCCAGGCACTTGTTTTCCCAAAGCGCCGGATAGGTAAACCCTTCAGGCCCGCCGACAAAGACACCATCAATGTGTCCTTGCAAGCGACCGTCAGCCGTTGAAAACCCAAACTGCTCGCCATTGGGTTTGTGCGTGCGCAAATCGAAACCGGCGGCACGCAGCCACGCGACCATGCTGTCTTCGTTGACGTGGCCACGCTCAAAAATGCGCAGAATCCGCCCCTGCGTCTCCCGCCCCGGGTCCACCGGCGCTTGGGCGTACTCGTATTGCAGCGCGCGTTCGCACGACACGCCCAGACGGGATGCGCCCAGATATTGGCGGGATTTCTCTTTGGAGCGGGTCCTTTGCAGACCCAGATCGATCAGCGTGCTGATCTGACCACTGACGCTCGTTGATGAGTTGAAGTCCATCATTTGGCATCCTCCCAGGGCAGATCGTTTTCCATGTCGGCAAACGGATTGGCGACCAAATTCGCCATGGGATCCGGAACCTCTGGCAGACCACGCACCGGTGGGTACTTGGACTTTTCGTGGTGCTCCACCATGGCCTGCGTAAAGCAGGTGACGATGGAGTCGATCACCTTCAAAGCCTCGGATTCAGAATAGTCACCCAGTGGTTTTGTGAACCCGATGGCCCCGGCTGCTTCGCCGAAGGGCTTGAGGCACTTGACCATGGCGTTTTGCTCAACTTCAGAGAGATTGACCATGGCGACCCCCTTGGCATTGATGACGTCGTCTTTCAATCTGACCCAGTTGCCGTACATGGCGTGAAACGCTTTTTGACAGCGTTCGGAACAAAAGACCCAGTCCAGCGGATACCGCTGGGCCTGTCCTGCGCGATGCCGGTTGTCGGTATGACCGTACCCCCGGGCTTGACGTGAGCAGACCCAGCATTTCATCGCCTGCCTTTCTTCTTGCAATTGACAAGACGTTCACTGACCGGGCGACGACCTTCGGTGTAACCGTCGCAGTCAACAAAGAAGCGGGTTTTGGCATGGGCGCAGCGGCACTGCTTGACCATCTGGTGCTGATAGGCCCGGGTGCAGTCGGTGCAGTAGTCGCTGTCACCAGCACGGGTCTTGATGGCATAGGTGCGCCACTGCTGGTACTGCGACGCGTCACTGAAGCAGCCCGGGTGGTAGGTCTGCGGCGTAGGTAAAGAGGCATTCATGGCTGGTGCTCCTTACTGCGCCCAGGCGGGTTTGCCAGAGACGGGCGTGCGTTGGGGCGTTGGCGCTGTTGATCCGTTGGTCTGCGCTGGGGCTGAAGACGGTGCGGCACTGCCTTGCACAGCCGCGTTGGCTGTCAACTTGGAAGGCACACCCATGGTGCGCGCGTAGTCCGGGTGGTCGGGCTCCACTGCCGTCTTGACGACGTTGCGGTCATCACCCCGGTCGTCTTTCTCGATATCCACGCGCACCACGAACTCCAGACCATCGAGGTCAACAAAGCCTTGGATGCGCCTGGCGGCAGCAGCTTGGGGGCTGTTGTCCTGCGGCAGGACGTTTCTGGCACTGTTCAGTGCGGCGCGCACGAAGGTTCTGCCCATCTGCGTCCAGGTTGGACCCTTGGGCGAGTACAGCCCGATGTTCGACCACATCTTGCGTTTGGCATATTCGCCACCGGTGATGACAAACTCGGCAGCCAGATAGACCGCGCCCGTCTTGGGTGACTGGGTGGGATAGCCGTCCGACCAGCCCTGACTAGCGTCATAGTGGCCACCGGGTTTGAGCGTCATCAGCACCGGCACGAGCGCACCCTTGGGAATCAGGTTGAACCCCGACTGTTGGGCTTCTGCATCGTTGAAATCAGACCATGCGTAGGCTGTCATGTTGTTGTCGTTCATTTGAATTACTCCTTGGAATCAGTTTGGGTTGGGGCTTGTGGGTGCTGTGCAGGTGTGCCAGTG
>JAUXOA010000055.1 GCA_030682475.1 Rhodoferax sp.
CATTCATCTCGGCACCCGGGCGGTCGAGCTTTTCAGGAACTGGCCCGTGCCGGTCCTTTACTTGGCCGGCAACCATGAGTTCTACGGTGAGTCATGGGAGCAAACACGCAAAGACATCCGGCAGGCCTGCCATGGCACCCAAATCCACTTCCTGGATAACGACCGGATCGACATCGATGGCGTGCGGTTCCTGGGCTGCACGCTGTGGACGGACTTCCGGCAAAGGGGCTTCACCCAGCGCCGCTCCATGGAATACGTGGAAGAGCGGCTCAATGACTATCGGCTGATCTCGACGGAAATCCGGATCCTCACCGCCGCTCAGACCCTGCAGGACCATGAGGTGTCGCGCCGCTGGCTGGAAGAAGAACTGGCCATGCCCTTTGAGGGCAAGATGGTGGTGATTACTCACCATGCCCCCCATCCCTTGAGCATTGCTCCCCGTTTCATCGGCGACCCTTTGAATGCCGGGTTTGTGAGTGACCTCACGGAACTGCTGTTCAAGCCCGATCTCTGGTTGCACGGTCATGTGCACGACTCATTTGACTACTCCGTTGGTGGCTGCCGGGTGGTGGCCAATCCGGCGGGCTATATCAAGAATCGAAGTCAGATGCGCACGATCCGGGACGCTGTTTTTGAAAACGCGAACTTCAACCCGTCGTGTGTGCTGGAGGTGGCAAATGTCTGACATGAACAATACTGCCTACAGGAAGCTCTCGCCCGGCCTGACACGATCAGCAATGAGCATCACACTGAAGGTGCGAGGCATCCGCTTGGCTGGATCGACGGATGGATGCGGGACCGCTGACGATCCTGCTGCCCGGGGCATTAACCCGGCTGCTTGGCTGGCGAACCGGTCAAAAGCTGAAAGTGCGGTGTGATCCATCACCAAACGTGATCATCGGCCCATCGATTTGGTTGATCACACTCAGCAATGAATGCGCCATTCGATGCATCGTCGTAACGGCCACCAGCTCACCGCAACGGGAGCAATACTTTCAACTTGGCCAACACATCAGCCACAACATCATCCGCAGCGCGTCCAGCCATCTTTGCTTGGCGGGCTTCCCAATCCATGCTGCGCACTTGGTCTGAAAGAACCACTCCTTTCAGCCCTTTGGAGCCGACTAATGTCACCTCAAACGGGTAACCTTTGACTTGAGTTGTAACAGGGCAGCACAGCATCAATCCGGTAGCAGCGTTGTACGCTTTAGGGGAGAGCACCAACGCTGGTCTGTGGCCAGCCTGCTCATGACCTGCTTGTGGATCGTGATCAAGCCAGACAACATCTCCGACATCTGGTGCTGTTGCCTTGCGAGTCACCATGTCTCACGTCCAACGGGAGCGCCAAAATCCACCAATGCATGCCGATTTTGTTCAGTGATTCTTGCGACCATATCTTCAAGGCGGTATGCCTGGGCAGACGGCTCCAGCACAATCTTTCCGTTAAAGGTTTTCAATTCCAGACGGTCACCCAACGCAATGCGCACTTCCTTCATTGCGGCGGCGGGTAAGCGCACCGCATTGCTGTTGCCCCACTTAACGACTTCAACTTGCATAAATACCTCGCTTTAAATGTAGATACATTGTATATCCAAACAAAGATGCCGTCAAACTTAGTGAGTCCAGGGCAATCCCAACCTGCGGTACTCGCCTCTGCGCGGCGTGCTCACGTCGAAATTTTCCCCTCGCAAAAGTCAGCCACCTCTCGCGCATCCTTAGCCCATTCGCCACCCACCTCAAGGGCGGCGTTACGCAAATAGACCGCAGCATCAGCCCAGTGACCAGCTATCACCGCACGCCAGGTCAGGTGGCAACGGACAACTGTTCTGTGCAACAGGTAGCGCAAAATTTATTGAATTTTTGCCAGCAATGGATCAAGGTACCACCGGAGCAGTGTTCCCCTGACCATCCCCCAAAAGGGGCAATCCAGCTTTAATCGAGCAGTGGCGGCTGGTCCCTGAATCCATGCTCACGCCCGCGCCACTGGCATGTCGGCCCAGCACGTCGTGTAGCCCGGTGTTCTGCGCTCCTGCTTCATGGCCCAGGCCCGCCGGTCCCCGGCCAGCCCGGCACTGGCCATCAACACGGTGCCCCGGCCATAGCGCTGGTTGAGTTCATCCAGTGCCGTCATCAATCGACCCCTGTCCTGCACTTCGTCATCCTGTAGATCAAGCTCCCCCTGCTGCACGCTGTCGGGCTGTAGGTCCAACAGCATCACCCCGGCCTTGGCCAGCTTGAAGCCTGGCCGGTAGATGGCACGCAGGCCGGCCAGTGCAGCAGAGACGATCACGGCGGTGTCGGCGCTGGGGCGGCGCAGTGGCACGGTAGTGGAGCGGCTGTACTGTGGGTCTTTGCGAAACGGGCTGGTGCGAATGAACACCATCACCTGGTTGGCCAGGCTGCCTTGTGTTCTCAGCTTCACGGCAGCCCGGCTGGCGAACTCGGTCACGGCCTCACTCAGATCCGCCAAGTTAGACACGGGCTGGCCAAATGACCGGGTGCAGGCGATCTCTTGTTTCGGCGCTGGCGCGTGCTCCAGCTCAATACAGGACACGCCCTGCAACTCGCGCACAGTGCGCTCCAGCACCACCGACCAGCGGCTGCGCACCAGCGCCGGGTCAAGCCGGGCCAGCGCCAGCACGGTGTGGATACCGGCCTCGTTCAGTTGCTGGGTGATGCGCCGACCAACGCCCCAGACCTCGTTCACGGCGGTGGCCGCCAGCACTTCGTCAAACTCTGGAGGCGTCAACGTCGCCAGATTGCAGACCTGCGCCAAGTGCTCGGGGTAGCTGCCCGGCTTGCGCTCAGCGGTCTTGGCAATGTGGTTTGCCAACTTGGCCAGTGTCTTGGTGCTGCCGATGCCGATACCGCAAGGAATGCCCACCCACTGCAAGATGCGTGAACGTATCTTGTGACTGCGCTCCACCAGGTTGCCACGCACCCCGCTCAAGTTGATGAACGATTTATCTATCGAGTAAATCTCTTGTCCCGGTCCCAGTCCAGCGGCCAGGCTCATCATGCGGTCGCTCAGGTCGCCATACAGGGCGAAATTGGCCGACAGTGCCATCAGTCCGTCAGACTCCGCCAGGTGTTTGATCTTGAACCACGGTGCCCCCATCTTGATGCCCAGCGCCTTGGCTTCATTTGAGCGCGCGATGGCGCAACCGTCATTGTTCGACAGCACCACCACCGGCTGCCCGTTCAGGCTGGGGCGAAACACCCGTTCGCAACTGTTCTGAATGACCCTAACTGTTAGTAGGAAATATATCCTTGAATTCATTTATAGTTTGGAGACTAACAGTTTTCCCAAGAAATGTCGTTCATGGAAGCCAAACGTGGGCCCGCTTCTACAGGCTCACTCCCGTCCTTCGACTTGCTGATCTGCTCGCTCCAAAGCGGGTGTTCGCATCTACAGCTCGACCGACAGCAATGTGGCGACTATTTCAACAATATGAGCACCCGCACCCGACCAGGAGCGGGTGCTCACGGGTGGCAGCTTATGGGAACTAGAAAAACCGATGGATCAGGCTTCCAGCTTGCTGACGCTCAATTGGCGGCATGCAATCCACATTGCTGACGCTGGTGGCGGAAACGCGGTTGACAGCATGGCAGCGAGATTGTGTGAAAACGTGCCGAGCATGTACACAGCCTAATCAATGGGATGGACGCCCCCACCTGTAAGCGGCACCAATGTCTGCCAAAGTTGAGGGGCCTTTCAACCACGTCAACAGACAGGAGCGTTCATCATGAAAGTTACAACAGTTGGCATCGATCTGGCAAAGAATGTGTTTCAACTTCACGGCGTCAATGAGTTGGGCAGGCCCATTCTCAAGAAGCAGTTAAAGCGCAATTAGATGGTCGAGTTCTTCGTAAGTTTCCCACCCTGTTTAATCGGCATTGAAGCCAGCGCTAACGCCCACCACTGAGCGTCTGCAAATCATCCAGCAAATGAAATGTTGCGCCAGCCTGTCGCAAATATATTTGCGTCTGCACGATAAAGCCTGAACCATTTTTGATCTCCAAACCGTACAACTATTTGCAAGGTCGCAAATTTCAAAAGGAGTACGGCAATGGACAGGCAAATTCCAACTATCTCGGGGTTCAAACCAGACGCTCGGAAAGCTGTGGCGGAAGCAGTGCTTCTGGTGGCAACACTGGCCCTGCTTTATCTGCTGGCGATGCCATTGAATCACGCGCCGCTTGGGCTGGGTCACCGCTATCTGTCCGACGGCTTCAACTGGCAGGACCAGCTGATTGAGCATGCCGCCTGGCTAAACACGTACATCGGCGAGGTGTTGGTCGCACTGGGCATTGCCGGCTTCATTTCCATGCACGTCGCCAGAGTCGCAATGCCGGTTGGTGCGGCACTGTGCGCATGGATCGCGATTTGGTGCCTGTTCCTGGGTCTGGCGTATCCGTCACCCACACTGGCCCCCCTGCGCACCAGCCTACTGACGCTGGCCGGCATTGCCGTGGTTCTGTTGCCGATTGCCGCGCGTGTGACGCGCCGCCACTGGTTATCAGCCCAAACCATGACCTCTGCCTGGGCCTACCCCGGCTGGGTGATGTTTACGGGCTTGGGCGCGCTGTGGCTGCTGGACTATGCCGCCCGCGCCCGTCCCGCGTGGCGCTTTCTGGGCTTGGAGCATGTTGACGCGCTGGTCATGGCGTCTGCGGCACTCGGTTTCTCGACCCGTTTCGCGCCGCCGATGTTTGCATGGCTGGCGCGTGGATGGGCAGGTCTTGATCGCATTGCCGGAGTCAAGGGAACGCAGGGCTGGCGTAGGGTCTTGCCATGGCTGCTGAGCGCGCTCATCATCACCGCAGTTGCGCTGCTGACCAATGTGCGTTACCCGGCCAAGGGTGCTGAAGTTATCCGCTTGATGGCCTGCGTCATGGGGGCATGGCTGGTCTACCGTTGGTCGTCACAGGCACGGCACGCATGGCGGGCTGCGCTGGGTGTTGGTGTCATGTCGGTACTGACGGCACTGGGCCTGCTCGGCATCCATGAGTTTGGCCAGCTCATGGCCTTGAGCTGGGCCGCCGCGATGGTCTGTGGTGCTCTGGTGGCGTTTGCGCTGGCAGCGTGGTTCAGGCAACCAGCCATTGGCGTTCTCGTTGGCGCGGCGGCGGCGTGTGGCCTGCTGTTGCTGGGGCAGGATTTGATTTCCACGTTGGCCGAGTATTTGCCTCAACACATTCAGCACCGCGTGGCCGCACTCAGCACATCTTTCGACGGCAAGCTCGAATACCTCTCAGAAATTCGCTGGTTTATGCACACCACTCCCATGGCCGGACACGGCCTGGGGCAGGTGCCATGGTGCGGCACGTTGGGCCAATTGGCCGACAGCATGGCACAGCCAGCTGCGTGCAGCGGGGTTTCGCGAGAAACGCACTCAGACTATGTCCTGATTGGCCTCAGCGGTGTGTGGGGCCTGCCTGGCGCGTTGCTGATCACCACGGGTCTGGCGCTCTGGCTGCTCAGACTGGTGGCAAAGCCGCCCGGTCTGTCTGGCCGTGTTGACAGCGCCGACCTCTCGCACGCTTTTGGACTCTGTTTTGTCACCCTCACGCTGATGCAACTGCTGGTGACTTGCCTGGGCAGCGTGGGCGCCATCTTTCTGACTGGCGTGAATTTTCCGCTGCTCGGTTTTGGTGGAACCAATTTGCTGGTCTGCGCCGTATGTATGGGTGTGCTGTTGCACCAACCCGCCTCTACAAACCGTCATCCACAGGAGAAACAAGCATGAAAACCATCCCCCATCTGCCCAGCTTTTTGCGCCGTGTCACCTGCGTGGCCGTGCTCGCCAGCCTGGCCGCACTGACCTATACCGCCATCCGGCAAGTTCAAACCCCGGTAGCCCTTCGCCACGGCGAGCGCGCCAACCCCTGGCGCGGGCTGCCAGGTTGCCTGATGCTCAAGAATAGCGTTACCGCTGCCGTCACCTACTGGCCTCTCGCACAAGGCATGGATCTGGCCTGCCCAGCGGGTGCAATCCGGGCGTCCGGGCACGCTGTACCGGCTCATGCACAACCCTTGACCAACGCACTGTACCGCTTGATAGCGCCACCGCCAGACGCGCGTACACCCGACGCCGAGACGGTTACGGTAGGTGGCCAAACCATCGCCAAGTCAGCCAATGTCACCCTGACTCTCGATCCGGTGGCAACGCAATTGGCCAACACACTGGCTTCGTGCTTGACAACTGGCAGTGAGGCAGATTGTCGCGCGGTGCAAATCGACCCCAAGCGCTTCGCCTACCTGCACGAGGGCGCTGGGGCACGCATGCTGGCGCTGGTGGATATGCGCATCGACAACGGTGCCGTCGAGGCCCTCGCCAGTGCCCACAGCGGCTGTTTTGCTGCCATGTTAAGCAAGCCCGGCCAGGTGCCTGCTGCCGACCAGCCAAGTGACTGCCCGACGATGCCGCAGCAATATCTGCAAGGCAACGCCTGGCGCAACGATAACCACGCGCTCTACAACCAGGCGATGTGGGCGAGCCTAGTCAAGCCTGCGCTGGCACTGGCACTTCTGCGTGGCGGTGCCGTCCAAACAACGGCGGACTTTTCATGGCTGCGCAACGCCCTCAAAACCTCTGACACCCCAGCCTTCTTGGACCGCATTTTTTGCAAGAGCAAGGCGTTTGCGAAGGAATGCCTGCCCCTCGCCAAACTGGGTCGCGCTGGTCTGGACCTGGGTTACACAGGCGGCTACTTAACTAATGACCGGCTTCAATCTCCTGACTTACTTCAAGGTAGTGCAAGTCAGCTCATCACGCCTGCGCCGCACTGGCTGGAACGTGCTACGACAAAAAGTGAAAGCCCTTGGCAGCAGGTGGACACCGACATGCCACAACACGCATTGCTGCAAGACTGCGGCAAACGCAAATGGAGTCAGTGCCGTGGTGAGCACCTGGCCGAACTTGCCTCACATGCCTGGGGCCAGTCAGACGGCAAAGCCACGCCAGTGGCTGCTGCGGCGGTATTTGCCCGACTCGGTGCGGCCGCCAACCACACCGGTGCGGGGTTTGGCCTGGCGTACAAACCCACTCTACAGCTGCCGCACGCCCAGATCCTCCCGGTAGAGTCGCGCTTCGCTGCGGTCATTTTGCAGGGAATGGCGCAAACACACACGCAGGGTGGCACGGCACACAGTGCCTGTGTAGCGGTTTGGGGCAGCGCGGCAGCGTGCAACCAAATCACCACCTTGGCCGGCAAGACCGGCACCCCCACCATGCCGCACGATGCGCTCACGCTGGCACAGCGCAGCAGCCACTGCGACAGCGTGGCTGCGCGGCTGCTTACTGCCCGCGACAACCAGACCCGACCGGCAGCCCAAGACAGCGTCGAAAACGCCCGCTGTGCCTATGCTCCCTACAAATGGTATGTGGCGCTGGCCAAAGACAGTGCAGCGCCCGGCGCGCCGTGGACACGTGTGGTCGCCGTGCAAATTGAGCGCAACTGGTCAACCGGAGTCAATGGCCATGTGGACGCAGCGTTTGACAAGGGCATCAACCTGGCTGCGTTTGCTGCCATGCACTACTTGCGCCTGCGCCAGGCCAACGCACGTCAGGTAGTCCCGCTGCCTGCTGCTACTGCCATGTCTGCTGCAAAACCCACAGGAGCCTGAACATGAAACATCTTGAATGCCAGTACACCCTGCCGCAGCAAACACTACCCGAAGTAAGCCGTGCCGTGAAAGACACGCTGGACGACCTCGCGTTTACCCAGGTCGGGCGCTGGCAGGCGCATGAGGTGCGGTTGATCTTGCAACAGCATTTGGCGCAAGACCCCACCGCCGCGCACCTGCGGCAACAGTTGGGCCGCTGGCTCACCGCGCAGGGCTATGCCTGGCTCATGCTGGGTGGCAGCGGCGCGGACAGCCGCCTGCTGGTGCGTTGTCGCCCGTCAGATTCGCACAGTCAGAAGTGAGGTCATAGCGCCAAGCGATTGCTGAACAGGCGCCAAAGACCATTTTTTCACAAATACCTCTAAATGCCTGAACCAAAACCGACCCGCGCCACGTAGATATGAATGCAGCGCGGTGCTGTAACCCAACCCACAGGAGTCATTGATGAACCACTTCACCCCCCCCACACCGGCCAAACCTGCCATCCAGATGACAGGGAAAAGAGCGACCACCAACTGGCTGCAAAAAGTCAAGGCAGTCTTGGTTGGCCCTGAGCCCGGTCAATTTCAACTTCGCCAAGACCCGGATGAACAAGGCCCGGCCGTAGACCCCGCGTTCAGCCACGAAGCGCGGCGTGGCCCACGCCCACGAACCCAATTGATCTACGAAGCCCTGGCCGAAGCCGCCGCCGACTTCGAGTACAACGATGTGCGCCCTCTTCGCGAACTGGTGCCCGGCACCCGCTTCATAGTGGAGCAAATTCGCACGCTATGTACGCCCGAAGGCCTGGCCTTTATGGGCGACGTGATAGGTCTTAAGCGCGCGCACCGCAACAAAGCCGTTGTCAGCAAGATCGGTGGCCTGGGCTTTGACCTGAGCCAGTTCTGCGACTGGCGCATTGAAGCGCAGAGCCCCGACACAGCGCTGCTCGATGCTGCAGCCGAAGGCGAAGTACTGACCGTCATTGCCGGCGACGGACCCTATCGCGTGAAGCTCAACTTCCAGTTCTTTGGTCGTTTCGACGAAGTGGAAGTGCCTGAGCCGGCCCTGGATTCGATGCCAACCCAACGCAACTCAGGCGCCACGCAACCGATGCCCGAAGCATCGCCCACCACACCCACGGCCCACAACCCCACGATGACAGTCCAAGCCATGCAAGACGCGCCACGCCCAGCGCAATACACTGCCGCCGCCACGCTGGTCGCCATGCCGGTCAGCAAAGGCAGCCGCGCCGCAACGCTGCTTGACGACCCCGCCGCTCGCCCCGGCGCTGCGCTCCGGCCACTGGCGCGTCTGCGCCTGACCACGCACGACGGCCATGAGCAGTTGGTGGACATCACCCAACTGCCGTTCGAGATTGGCCGCGAGCCCGAGATTGAAGCCGCGTGCACCGTTCCCGAAGCTGCCGCCCGCGTCTCGCGCGTGCATTTGCGCCTGGAAAAAATGCAGGCAGGTGCATTGCTGGTGCATAACACCGCGCACCAGCGCAGCGGCACCTGGTGCGGTGGCGACAAGCTCGACGAACGCTTTACGCTCACGCCGGTGCCGCTGCAAAGCAAAGGTGGCTGGCACATTCTGGGTGAACGCAATTTGGGAGCCAACAGCGTGGCCATGCGCATTGAGCAGGCTGCCTGAAGGCGTGAGTGTCACTAAAACTGAAAGACCATCATGCAAACTACTTTGATCGACGAAGCCGTCAGCACCAGCACCCCGACGCTGCGACCGGCCAGCCAATGCAGCCAGGCGCAGCTTGAAAACTGGCATGTGGCCAGTTGCAGCAGTACTGGCCTGCGCCACCTGCAACAGCGCCACCTGTGTGAAGACAGCCTGGGCCACCGTGAGAACCCCCATGGTCACATCGCTGTGGCGCTGGCCGACGGGGTCTCAGGCGGGGCCTGCGGCCAAGTGGCCAGCGCAGCTGCTGTGGGCTATTGCCTCGCCACCCCCAGCCCGCAGTTGTGCAGCCAGGCACTGGACGACACGGTACAAGCAGCAGTGGCGCAGCACACCCAGGCGAAGGGGGCCACCACTCTGGCGGCGGCCTGGCTCGACGCGGAAGGCCAGGGCCAGTTGCTGCGCGTGGGCGACTGCCGGATTTACCACTGGCGTGCGGCGCACGGGGAGTTAAAAGCCTTGACGACTGACGAAACTTACACGGAATTGGGCGAACTTCCACCACGCCACATTCCGCCCGACAATCCGGCGCGCATGCTGGGCATTGGCCAGCCCCATCTGCCCATCCGCCAGCCGGTGCGGGTCCAGCCCGGTGACGTGCTGCTTCTGTGCTCAGACGGGTTGCACGCCTTTGTGTCCCCGCGTGAACTGGCCGGCCAGTTCATGCAAATCGGCACCACACCAAGTGGCCGGGACGGGGCCAGCGTGAAAAGCCTGGTGCGACTGAGCCGCCGCCTGGTGTGCTCTGCGCTGACGCGCGGCAGCGACGATGACGTCAGCGTGCTGCTGCTAAGCTACTGCCCGCAGACTGTCGAATGACACACCAACCAGAAGGAGGGTGAACATGAGTACAAACGCAATACTTTCGGGGCTTGCCGATGGGGCCGGTGACCGCAAGACCCAATGGCTGCGGGTGCAAGAGCTGGCCCGCCAATGGCGCGAAAGTGGCGAGCAGCATTTCAAGGCCGAGGCCGCAGAACTGCTGGTCAAGCTGATGGCGGCCGATGCGCTGATCAAAATCAAGGCGATGCGCGTGGATGCCAAGCTGCCCGCTCGCTTGCGCCGCGACTATGAAGAGATGGCCACCAGCGTTGTGTCATCTGTGCTGGCGAACCCCAACACCCGGGCTACCGCCATCCTGGAGAACCACGACCCCGAAAAAGCGTTGATGAGCACCATGGTCAACTTCTACTTGCATAACAAAATTGTTGACCACTTGCGTGACCAACCCGTGGAGGGAATTTTTCGCACCGTGGCCCGAACTGCAAAACTCAAGCCTGGTGGTCCGGCCGCGGATACTGCGGGGGCAGCAACGAATGCCGACGTTTCGGCCTATGCGACGCTGGGGGAAGCGAAGGATGACACCACTGGGCAACTTCCGGACGCCACCCAGCTCAGCGCCGAACCGCAAGAAACGCCCCACGCGCCGCGCTACCAGCCCAGCAGCATGCTGGCCGACAACGCGCCCGGTGCAGCACCGCTGCCCGAACCTGATTCGGCATGGGACACCGAGCACGAATTCCTGAGTGACCTGACCAAGCTGCTCACCGCGCAGGAGCAGGAGGCCGCGTGGTACGACATAGCTGGCTACACCGCCGACGAGGCCGCCAGCGCCATAGGTATCAGCGAATCCACGTTCAAGCGGCGTTTGGGCACGGCCCGTGCCAAATTTGCCGCCTATCACGCGCTGGACGAGTAGACCCGCCGCACAACCATACGGAACCCACGCCGGAGCCGCCATGCCCCCGATGCCCCAAACCGACACCACCATCACGGAATGGTCACTTGATCAATTGGCTGCCATGCTGCGCGACGAACTCACAGAGTCAGAAAAACTCACCCTCAAGGACGGTTGCATCGAAGTGCAACGCGTGGTCTTCAATGGCAAGTCGTGCATCGAAAAGCGCTACCTGCGCAGTCTGAGCGAGCGCCAGCAATGCGAAATGCAGCAGTTGCTATGTGTTGGCGGGCTCCCTGCCCTCCTCAACGACGTGGCCTCACTGGCCAGTTCGGAGAACATGAGCGTGGAGGGCGTGCGCAAAAGCGTGGCGCGCACGCGCTGGTACGGCCACGACACCAGCAGTTGGATGCGCCTGGCCGAAGGTGACAACTCACCGTTCAGGCGCAGTGTGCCCACCATGCTGGCCTGGGTCAGCGGCGTGCTCAGGGCTTGTTACGAATTCCATCGTCTCGGTTTTGTCCATTGCGATTTGCTGCCGCAAAACATCGTTATCCGCCACCGTGTCGATCACGCCCGCCCTGGCCGCTACACCTTGTTGCTGGATCAACCCTTCATCATCGACCTGGAGCTTTGCCTCGGACCTAATAAACGGGGGTTGTGGGGCAAGGGGGACCAACGTGACGGGTGGTTCCGCAACAACGGCGCGCCGCTCTTTGTGGTGCCTGCCCGCCACAGCGAATTCATTTGCGCGGGCGAGATTGTCAAGCGAATCGACAAGGACGATGAGTTTGTGCTGGATCGTGTGTACCGCATGAACGGGGAATCCGTCGTCGTGCGCAGTGATCCATTTGCCGACCTGCCGCGTGTCGATTGGGGGGTGGACCTGTTCTCGCTGGGTATTGCGTTGCAGGTCATGCTGAATCAGGCTGACTTTCAGGGGGGGTATTCACGCAGCAGCGATGATGCCTATCAATATCTGGAAAAGTTGCCCAAACTCTTGCGCAGCTTCAATCAACTCGCGCCCAAAGGCGGTGTACCAAGGCCCAATCTGCCGCACCGAGAAATCTGTGACGAAATCAACCGCCTCATCACCACCAGCAACTGGAATGAATGTCTGATCAAATTGCCTGCTCGGCTTGGCAATGGCGCGACCGCGGTAAATCCTACGCTGGAAACCTTCGACAACTCGCCCTGGAACGGGCCAGTCAAGCGCCCTCCGCGTCCCACATGGAAACCCGCCGCTACCGGGGCCGTTCTTGCCCTCACCGCAGCAGCCGGCCTGTATTGGAAGCTGGCCCCACCGCAAGCCGCAGACACCGTGTCTGCGCCAAACACGGCGAGCGTGTCGCCAGCAGCAGGCACAATTGCAGCACCCACGCAGCAGCCCCCTGCCCAGCCCCTAAACCAGCCCGCAGTGCCAGCCATTGGGCCGTCGGCGCAACCCATATCGCCACCTGCAAACGCTGCGCCAAGCACCGTCCCTGCACCTGTGCCAACCCAGGCCCCCAGCCCAGCCGATCAGCTGCTCGCCACCCTGCGCAGCGTCAGTCTGGCGGACTTCGGCACGGCGCCCTGGCGTAACGCCGTTGACGAGCTGGCCGGGCTATGCCGCACCGCTAGCAAAAGCACTGACACTCAGGCCTGCACCGGCGCCTGGAATGGCATTCAGCAAGCCTATCTGGAGCGCAGCACGCAGGCCAAGCAAGATGCATGGATAGTGGAAAGCCACTACCTCAAGCCCGACAAGCCAGAGCCCTCCAAACCCATGCTCGCCTGGCTTGATGCCACGGCCGTCCTTGCTGGGCACGGTGTGTGGCTGGCGCAAGTGAACGAAGCCATTGGTGGGATGGTCGCGTGGCGCCAAAAGATCCAGCCAGCGGCCATCGAAACCAGCAGTCGCGCAGACGCTGCGCAAAAGTTGGTCAACCTGGTGCGAACAGGTGGCCGCGTGGCCTCGGCCTTTGGCGAGGAGCCCAGCGCTGCCAGCGTGCGCCAATACCGCATTGACGGCGCCGCATGGCTGTGGGTGGTGGCCCGTGCCGGGCAATGGGGCCACACTGAGTCCGGCAAAGTTGCACCGGTGAGTTTGGTGTTGCCGACGGTGCAAGCGCTGGCCGACATGCCCTCGCAAAATCTGCAAAACAAGCTGGCCTATAGTTTGATGTGTTGGTCTGCCAAACTCGACAAAGCGCGCGCCTTGCGGTACCTGGCCAAGGCGCGAGTGCCGGAAGACACTGGCGCCGATGCCAAAAAGATTGCCCACAGCGCCAAAGTGCAAACCAACATGATCCGCAATGGAGAGGACCTGTGCGCACCACCATTGGCCAAAAAGTGACACAAACGCGGACGGCGCCAGCGGTATCGCCGTCGCACGCGCTACGGGCAAGGTGGTGGGGCAGCGCGTCACAGACCGCACGCTGGAAGAGCTGGCGCAGGAGCTACAGGGCATCGAGCCTCCGTTGTTTCTCCGCGTGCAACGCATACCGGTGGCTGACCCTGCTTGCCGCGGCATTCGTGTTACCCCTTGGTCATGCCCAGCAAGGCTACGATGTGCCCCTCCCACCTTATAAGCGGGTGGTGGAGCCCGCCGCGAGTCCCAGCGACGTCGAGAAGCTGGCCCAACAAAAAGCCTCAGCGCAAACTGCCAAAGTGAAAGAATTGGAACGCAAGCTTGCCGCCACCGCCAAAGAAAAAGCCACGCGTGAGGCCCGGGCCGCTGCCATTGCAGAAAACAAACGCCAGCTCGCTGAAGCTAAGCGGCTTCGGCTTGCCAAAGCGGAACAAGATGCAAAGGATGCTGAAATGGCTGCAAAGGCAAAGGCCAAAGCGGAGCAAGACGCAAAGAGTGCTGAACTGGCTGCAAAGGCTAAACAAGAACAAGATGCAAAGGATGCGGAGTTGGCTGCAAAGGTCAAACGGGAACAAGATGCACAGGAGGCCGAACTCGCAGCAAAAGCCAACCAATTGACACCCACTTTTGATTTAGATGCGTGTAAGACTACTTTTCAAAATCAGTTTTCTGTTTTCGTTAAATCGAACCGCTTCAAAGCGCCGGACACCCTGTCTAATTTCTTCTTCTACATTAGAACTCCCAATGGGAGCAACGATTGCATTGACTGTAGAAGTGGGGTTGCCAAACAACTGGGCGCTTGGTTAGGAGTCAGAATAAACACCTTGATTGATCCGGGCGGTAATAGGCGCTATTCAAGTGGCTGCGTTGGCTATCGAGAGGATTTTTTCGGCAGTCGGGAGGGCGCAATGTGTATTGCCAAATTTCTTGGGCCAGGATATCACGTGGACCAAACTTGCAACTATCAATTCTTTCCGTACGCTATAGCAATCAACCCTTAGCCACCAACTAGTACATCAACACGCAAGTTTGGAAACATAATGTCGTCCCAACTTTCGATCCGCATCCTGTCGAGTGAAGTTCCACTCGATGGTTCGCTTTTCTTTGTTGCGGGCTTGCTGCCAGGCATCGACTTCTGATTCCAGA
>JAUXOA010000056.1 GCA_030682475.1 Rhodoferax sp.
GCCAAATGCCGGGGCCTCGGTCGGCCACTGGGTCGCGTGCTGAACCTGACGTACGCCCTGCGCCAGCAAGGTCGTGGCGCGAATCACGCCGGCATGGGTGATCCACACCGCATCACGCCCCTGGCGCTGCGTCTCGTCCCACACGCAGGCGACACGCTGCATCAATTCAAACACGCTCTCTTTCCCGCCAAATCGATGGTCACCAAAACTGGCCATCCAACTGTCAAAGTCCACTTGCGGGATGGCGTCCCAGCGCTGACCTTCCCAACAACCAAAGTCCATCTCCACCAGTCGCGCATCGGTTTTATAGAGCAAATCGGGCCGCAGACCTTGCAAACAATGCGCAAGGCGCTCACATCTTTGCAGTGGTGACGAAATTAGCAAGATGCCAACTGGCAATGTCTGTGCCAGCGCCTGGGCCGCTTCCAGCGTAGCTTGGGGCTCTGCCGCCACATCGGTGGCACCATAGCAAATACCCGACGCGATCAGGGGTTGCGCATGGCGCACCAGCCACAGCTTCATGCGAGTGCCTCCAATAGCTTCACAAGCTCAAGGCCAGACCGAGATAAAACGCCAGCTCACACACCTGCTGGGTGGCACCCAGGCAGTCGCCGGTGAAGCCCTGCAGGCGACGCCAGAACCAGCGCCACATCGCAAAAAAAGCAATGCCAGACGCGGCTAGCGCTGTCGCCAGGGCCTGCAACAAGGCCACCGGGCTTGTGCCAATCGCTATTAAATTCATTGCCGATTGCGCATACACCACCAGGGCTAGCGCCATCAAACACCACAGGAAAGCGGTGAGGAGACTGGCACCACTGATCTGGTCTGCCAGCGGCTTGGATTTGGAGCCCGCCCCATCGCCCAGATCGCCCACGTGCGGCATGAGGCGAATCAGCAGCAGCGGCCAGGTGCGCGACACCACATGGGCCAAAAACAGCGCGCTGCACACCACAACGCTGCTCACCGAACCCAGCAAGGCCAGCAAAGACACTTTGGCCAGCAGCGCCAGCACCACGGCAATGGCGCCAAAGGCCCCGACACGCGAATCTTTCATGATGATCAAGGCGCGGTCGCGGTCCTGGCTGCCACCCAGCCCGTCGGCCACATCGGCCAGGCCGTCTTCATGAAACGCGCCGGTGAGCAGCACGCCCAAAGCCGTACCCCACACCGCCGCCACCAGCGGTGAAAACCCACCGTCGGGCAGACCCGCCAGCAACAACGCAGTGAACGCCGCCACCAATCCGCCCACCAACCAGCCCACGCCCGGAAAATGCCCGACGCTGGCGCGCAGCATGGTCGGGCTGAAACCGACCCACCCGGCCAGCCGCCCGGTGACCGGAATACGGGTGAAAAACTGCAAGGCCAGCAGGTAGTGGCGAAGGAACCGGCGCAGAAAATGAAGCATTGAGCTTGAGGATGAGGTGGAAGTCTGAAGTTAAAGTGGCGCAGACAGGTCAAGCAGACGTGGTGTTTGTGGCGGATTTCTCCGACACCCCGGCCGACTCAAAACTGGCCATCTCAAGCAGAATGGCGCAGGCCGACTGCAACAGCGGCCAGGCCAGCGCGCCGCCTGAGCCTTCGCCCAGACGCAAGCCCAAATCCAGCAAGGCCTGCACGCCCAGATACTGCAGCATGAATTCATGGCCGCGCTCGCCCGAGCGGTGCGCGAACACGCAGCGCTGCAGCACCAGCGGCTGCAGGGCGTGCGCCACCAGCACGGCGGAGGTGGCAATAAAGCCGTCCACCACGACCACGCGGCGATCAGCCGCAGCTTGCAGCACGGCCCCCACCATGGTGGCAATCTCAAACCCACCCAGAGCCGCCAGCGCGTCCAGTGGCGCGGTGGCCGCCGGGTGGCGCGCCAGCACCTCGCGCAGCACAGCGGTTTTGCGTTGCACGGCGCTCGCATCCAGCCCGGTGCCCGCGCCGGTGCAGACCTCAATGTCCAGCCCAGCCAGGCGCGCTAGCAAGAGCGAAGCGGCCGAGGTGTTGCCAATGCCCATTTCACCCAGCAGCAGCGCATTGCCAGCCAAGCCTTTGACGATCTCTTGCCCGTTTTGCAGCGCTTGCTGGCACTGTAGCGACGTCATGGCCGCTTGCACCGATGAGTCTGCGGTGCCGTTGGCCACCTTGCGCACCAGCAGATTGGGGCGCTGCGTGTCGGCCGGCTGCCCGGCTAAAAAGTCATGGTTCACACCGCAATCGACCACCGTGAGGCTGATGCCATGCTGGCGCGCCAGCACGCTCACGGCAGCCCCGCCGGCCAGAAAGTTCTCCACCATCTGCCAGGTCACGTCGCTGGGAAAGGCCGAGATGGCGCGTGCGGTCAGGCCATGGTCACCAGCAAACACCACCATCTGCGGTGCGTCGAGCGCAGGCGACACGGTGCCCAGAATTTCGCCCAACTGCAGCGCCAGCGATTCGAGCCGACCGAGCGAGCCCAAGGGCTTGGTTTTGTTATCCAGTTTGTGCTGTAGCGCTTTGGTGAGGGCGGGGTTGCGGATATCGGCGATGGTGGGCAAAGAGGTGTGCATGGTGAAGGGTCAAGTTAAAGAAAATAAGGAATTTGGTAAGTCAAAGCGGGAAGGAAACGTACCAGGTCATGGCTTGCGAAAAAACGATTTTTGTGGTCTCTAGTCAAGCGACCAAAGCCGACAAAACACCCGGCTCGAAATGCTGCTCAATGTAGTCGGCCAGGCCATCAAAAACCGAATCCAGCGTCGGTACCGGGCCGGCCAGACTGGCCCCAAACAGGGCTTGCAAGGCGGCCGGGTCTTCAAACAAACCATGCAGATACAAACCCAGCACATTGCCGGCGCCGTTCTGCCAGCCCAGGCCAGCGGGCAGCACGACGCGGGCCACATCGCCGCTTTGTGCCATGGCGGGGTGCTGCTGCGTTTGACCGTGGTGAATCTCGTAGCCTGCGATTTTGACCCCGGCCAGTGCGGCCCACGGCCCCACCATGTCGGCTTCAAAAATAGCCTGGGTGTGCCGCACCGTTTTGTTGGTCTCGAACACCGTCACCAGAGGCAGTAGTCCCAGGCCCGGCGCGTTGCCGTCAATGCCATGCGGGTCAATCAGCGCCTCACCCAACATTTGCAGGCCACCACAAATACCCAGCACCGCACCGCCCTGCCCCGCGTGGCGGGCGATTGCAGCGTCCAGTCCCTGCTGGCGCAACCACGCCAGGTCGCCACTGGTGTGCTTGGAGCCGGGCAGGATGATCCAGTCTGCAGGCGACAGGCCCGCCAGTTCGGAGGGGCTGCGTACCCATTTCAGCCGCACACCAGGGATGTTTTTGAGTGCTTGGAACTCATCCAGGTTGCTGATGCGCGGGTAAGCAACGACGACGATTGTTTTGCCGCAGTCGCCACCCCCCCCGATCTCCCCCCTGCCCTCTCCCGGGGGGAGAGGGTGAAACATTCCGTCTTCCTCAGGCAGTCCATGCTGCCACCACATCGGCAACGTGGCCACCGTCGGTACGCCGGTGAGTTTCTCCAGCATTTGCGGCGCGGGGGCCAGCAGACTGGCGTCGCCGCGAAACTTGTTGAGCACATAACCCTTGATCAGAGCACGTTCAGGCTCGGGCAGCAGCGCCCAGGTGCCGTACAGGTGCGCAAAAGCGCCGCCGCGGTCGATATCCGTCACCAGCAGGCAGACGGCCTGGGCGTGCAGGGCCACCCGCATGTTGACGATGTCGCTTTCCGAAAGATTGATTTCGGTCGGTGAACCCGCGCCCTCAATCACCACCACGTCGTTCTCGGCCATCAACTCATCCAGCGCCCCGGCAATCACCGGCCACACGCTGGCACTGCGACCGCGCCACGCCATTCTGGACAGCGCTTCATCCACCTGCCCCATCAGCACCACCTGGCTGTGGGTGTCACGTTCGGGCTTGAGCAAGAGCGGGTTCATGCGCACATCGGGCACAGCGCGGGCGGCGAGCGCCTGGAAGTACTGCGCACTGCCGATCTCGCCCTGGCCGTTAACGCTGGCCACCACGCGGGCGTTGTTGCTCATGTTCTGTGCTTTGAACGGCGCCACTTTCAAGCCTTGGCGAGCGTAGTAGCGGCACAGGGCGGTGGTGAGCCAGCTTTTGCCGGCGCCGCTGGTGGTGCCCAGCACCATCACACATTTGGCGGTCATGTCATTCCCTTATCTGATGGTGGTCCGGGTGGTGGTGGTGGTGCGGGGGATATTGCGATGGCTTGCCATGCCATCTTCAGGGCGTCTTGCGCTGCGGGTGGCTGCACACTCACCCGCACATGGCCGGGCAAACCAAAGGAGGCTGTGTCTCGCAGCTTGATACCTGCCGCGCGGAGTTGCTTCAAGTCACAGCCTAAGCCCGGACGGGCGCAGAAAAAGTTGGCATCGCTGGGCAGGCAAGTCCAACCCAGTCCGTTCAGCATGTCAATCTGCATCGCCTTCCAGCGGCGCAGGCTGTGCAGGCTCTCAGCCAACCAGCCCTGCACCTCGGGCTGCACCCAGCTCTGCAGCAGCGCCACACCGTGCGCACCCAGCGGCCACGAGGGACATAGGCACTCCAGCGCGGCCACCGCAGCGTCAGCTCCGAGGGGGGCGATGACATAGGCGGCGCGTACGCCGGTCAGGCCCAGCGCTTTGTTGGGCGTCCACAGTTGCCAGACTTTCTCCAATTGCGCAGCGGTCAACCTTGGCGCACCGCTCAGGCGCAGCGGCTCGTAGGCCCGGTCCAGCACCACCGGCACCGAAAGAATGCCGGCGGACCCTTCGACCCAACGCGGCCAGGAGGCATGCGGTGCGCCGAGCGGGCTGGACGGCTCACACAGCCACACCAGTTGCGCATCATCAAGCTGTGCGCTCACACCCCAACCCCAGGCCTGCGCTGCCTGCGCATAGTCGCCATAGCTGTGCGGTGGCAAGCACACATTGCCCTTGCCAAAATGTCCGCCATCTCTCCCACCCCGTTGCACCACCCAGGCGGTGATGCGAAAAATAAACTCGCTGGCACTGCCCGCCAGCAGTACGCGCTGCCCGTCAACACCATGAAAAGCGGCTAACTGTGCGCGCAACGCGACATAACTGGCGTCGGGGTAGCGAGTAGCGTCTGCTTGCTGCACGGCAGTCAGGGCAACCGGGCACGGACCACAGGCATTGCTGTTGGTGGAGAAATCAAAATGCGGGACACCCAGCGCATCGGGGCCACCGTGAATGCGCGGCGGTGACGGTGCGGCTGACGCGGGCGAGATGAAGACTGTCAAAGCCATGGCGCCCTTCCAAATGCTACTAAAATAATAGCTAATGGCGCAATGAATACGAGGGCTATCAGCACTTTTGATGCATAAGCCAGGGCCTGCTGGGTGTCCTGCGCTTGGGGCGGATGGCCGGTGGTGTTGAGCGCATACACGCCCGGCTTGTGCAGGCACACGTCCAGCGCCAGCGCCATCGCGGCCATCGGCCAGCCGCTGTTGGGGGACGGCGTGCGCGCAGCTTCGGTGCGCAGCGCGGTCCACCCCCCGCGCAAGCCCCTGCCCGACCCCGTGCCGCCGCCAATACCCCACAGCAGCAGGGCGGTGATGCGCGCCGGGAGCCACGACAACACATCGTCGGCACGGGCCGCCCACTTGCCGGCCCATTCCCAGTTCTGGCCGTTGCGCACGCCGTGGTAGCCCCACATCGCGTCAGCCGTATTGGCAAAGCGGTAGAGTGCCGCGCCCGGCAGGCCCAGCAGAACAAACCAGAAGATGGGGGCCACCACCGAGTCGTTGAGATTTTCCGCCAGCGACTCGATCGCGCTCTCGCGCACCTGGGTCTCGCTCAGATGGGTCACATCACGGCTGACCAGCCAACTCAAACGTTCACGACCTGCGGCTAGGAACCTGTCGGACTTTGGGAGCATCGGCTGCGAATCGACCGCAGCGGCCCATTTTGCACCGTCTTTTTGGCCCATAGTGGAACTATGGCCCTGCAAATCCGGCACAAACTGGCCTCGCTGGGGCCGATTCTCGCTTTCGATGCCCAAAGCCCGACAGGCTCCTAGCGACCCGCCTTGTTCGGGGGACAAGGCGTTTTCCACCGCCAGCACCTCGCTGCGCAGCATGGCCCAGGCCAGCATCGGTTTAAGAAAGAGGCCCAGCAGCAGCACGGCCAGCAGGCCACCGGGGATTTGCCCCAGCCAGTCCGGCAGGGCCATCACGCCTTTTTGGAGTGCCCATGCCGCTATAGAAACAATAGCTGCTCCCACAAGCCATGCAAGGGCACCAAGCAAAAAATGTTTGAACTCCGGGTTCGTCGTCACGGGCGAATGCGCACCCGGCTGTGTCTGTGGCTCTGCGTTCGCCAAGGGAGCCACCCGCCGCCCAGCCCAGCCGAGATAACGCCCCATCCACACCACTGGATGCAACCACGCACGCGGCTCGCCCCACCAGCGGTCAAGCGTCAGCGCCACCAGCAAGGCCAAGGCGCTCACCCCGGCTGCCCCAGTGGCTGACCCCAAGCGTCTTCAAATATCAGATCGTCCAGCGGACTGCGCTTTGCCCAGCGCTCCTGTTGCAGCATGGGCTCCTCGTAAAAAGCGTGCACTGGCCCGATGCACAGCAGTGCGATCGGCTCGGCCCCGACGGGCATCTGCAGTTGGGCTGCGACGGCAGCGGGATCAAAAAGGGACACCCAACCGACGCCCAGCCCTTCAGCGCGCGCCGCCAGCCACAGGTTCTGGATCGCGCAGGCGGCGGAGGCCAGGTCCATCTGCGGCAGGGTGCGGCGGCCGAAGATATGCTTTTCGCGCCCGTCGGCCAGCGCCACCACCCACAGCTCGGCGGCTTCCCGCAGTCCCTCTACCTTGAGCCGCATGAAGGCTTCCTCACGCTCACCCAGCGCCCGGGCGGTCAACACCCGCTCCTGCTCCACCAGCTCATGCAGTCGGGTGCGCAAGGTGGCTGAGGCCACGCGCACAAAGCGCCAGGGCTGCATGAAGCCAACGCTGGGTGCGTGGTGTGCAGCGGTAAGCAGGCGCCGCATCACCTCGGGCGCGACCGTGCCACCAGCGAAATGACGCATGTCGCGTCGCTCGAAGATGGCGCGGTACACCGCGCTGCGTTCTGCGGCGGAGAAGGCCAAGTCTGTTGCGGGTGCCGAATCGACCGGACTTGCTGGATCAGGGTTTGCCATAGGGGGTTCTCAATCCTCAATGCCGCGCTGGGCTGGAATACCGGCCTTGAACGCGTGTTTGACCATTTGCATCTCGGTCACTGTATCGGCCAGCGCAATGATTTCGGGCGGGCAACGCCGCCCGGTGATGACCACGTGCACATGGCTGGGTCGCTCGCGCAGGGTTTGCAGCACCTCAATCAGCGGCATCCAGCCATAGATCAATGGGTAGGTGATTTCGTCCAGCGTCACCATGAAGTAGTCGCCGCTCAAAATGGCGGCCCTGGCTTTTTGCCAGCCATCACGCGCCAGTTGGGCCGAATGTTCCAGGTCCTGGCTTTTCCAACTGAAGCCGTCACCCAAGCCCTCAATCGGAATGCCGATCTGCTCGAACATGCGGTGTTCGCCAAAACGGGCACTGGGCACTTTCATGAACTGGAAAATCTTGACCGCCTTGCCACGCCCGTGGGCGCGCAGCGCCAGTCCGAAGGCGGCCGTGCTTTTTCCTTTGCCGTCGCCGGTGTTGACGATCACAATGCCGCGGCGCTCGCCCTCGGGTTTTTCGTAGGGCTTTTCCGATGGCGGGGTTTCGACTTGCATGATTGGTAATTTAATTGGGGTCAGATTCCAATTAATTTTTCAAAATTTAATTTGCCTTGGGCAGCGCAACCCACTGATCGCCCAAGGCATGAATGGCGATGCGCCGGTCAAACACGTCTTCCAGCGCGCGGTGCGTAGCGTTGTCATCACAGGCGCCTTGGTGGGTAACGCGGCCTCGGGCCATGATGACCATCTGGTCGGCGTGCAAGGCAAATGAGATTTCGTGCAACACGCTGACCACCGTCTTGCCCTGCTGAACCAGTGCGCGCACCACTGCTAGCCAGTCGGCCTGATGCGGCGGGTCCAGGTTGGCCAGCGGTTCGTCCATCAACAGCACCTGCGCCTGCACCGCCAATGCACGGGCCAGCAGCACGCGCTGGCGCTCTCCGCCAGAAAGTTGGCCCAGCGCACGGCCGCGCCAATCCCAGGCCTGGGTGGCGCGCAAGGCCTGTTCCACCGCCGCGTGATCGGCCGCACTGGGTGCCGCCAGCCAGCGCTGATGCGGCAAGCGGCCCAGCATGGCGACGTCCAGCACCGTGAGGTCATCGCCGCTGCCTTCGTTTTGGCCCAGCCAGGCCAGTTGCTGCGCGCGCAGACGCCCCGGCAAGGTAGCGAGCGGCTGGCCGAGTAGCGTGACCGTACCCGCATGGGGAAGCAAGCTCGCCAAGACCTTCAGCAAAGTCGATTTACCAGCACCATTGGGCCCCACGATGCTGGTCCAGCGGCCTGCGGGCAAAGCCAGGTCGATGCCGTTTAATACCTGAACATTTCCCAGGCTGGCCCTGATGGATTGTGCGTGGATAGCTATTGTTGTCATAGCATCTGTCACAGACTAGCGCCCGATGCAGCCCGGGTGTTGCGGTGCATCAGCCACAGCAAATAGCCGCCACCCAGCACCGCGGTGAGCACGCCCACCGGCAACTCCTGCGGCGCAATCAACCAACGCGCCAGCATGTCAGCGGCCATTAGCAAGACACCGCCCATCAGACTGGACAGAAATATCAGGCGGCCATGGGTGGTCTTGGTGACCGAGCGCACCAGGTGCGGTGCCGCCAGACCGACAAAAGCAATCAGCCCGGTTTGGGCCACGGCAGTTCCCGTGGCGAGTGCCAGCACTGCCACCAGCGCGGCGCGCATCTGCGGCAAGGGCAAGCCCAGGCTGGCGGCCGTGGCTTCGCCCAGCGAGAGGCCGTCGAGTACATGACTGAGCATCCAGGCTACCACCATGCAAACCAGCCAGACAGCGGCCATCAAGGCACAGGCGGTCCAACCGACAAAACCGGTGCTACCGAGCATGAAGGCCTGCATCGCCTGCATCACCTCGGGCACCCTCAGCATGACCAGCGAGCTCATGGCGCCCAGCACCACGCCGACGATGACCCCGGCCAGCAGCAGGCGCAGCGTGTGCTGCACGCCCTTGGCCAGCACGAGCGTGAGCAGCACCGCGCCCACCGCGCCGGCGAACGCAGCCCCGGTCAGCCCCAGGCGCACCAGCCACTGCGTTGCAAACGGCGACACGCCAAACAAGGCCAGCGCCAGCGCCACGCCCAGCGAGGCGCCCGAGGCGCTGCCCAGCAAGTAGGGATCCGCCAGCGGATTGCGAAACAGCCCTTGCGCCACGGCACCGGCCAGGCCCAGCAAAGCGCCGGCGGCCCAGGCACCCAGGGTGCGTGGCAGGCGAATGTCCCACACAATCTGTAGCGCCACCGGGTCGCTCCAGGCCATGATCACACTCTCAAACCCGGTACTACCGACGCTGGCACCCAGTAACAGCAGCGCCACGCCTGCCAGCAACAAGCCCGCCCCCAGCCAGAACGCAGCGCGCTGCTGGTGGCACATATCGGTCATGGCGCCCGGCCTGACTTGGCTTGCAGGCATTGCGCCATGATGCGCGCGCCCTCCGCCATGCGCGGGCCGGGCCGCACCAGCACGTCGGACTGCGCCACGGTAAACACGCACAGCCGTTGCTCCTTGATGGCGCGCATACCAGCCCAGCCGGGACGCCCGTCCATCCCGGCGTAATTTTGATCGCCGACCATGATCAGATCCGGATTGGCCCGTACCACGAACTCGGGGTTGAGTTTGGGGAACGGCCCCAGGCTGGCCGGCACGATGTTTTGGGCACCCAGGCGGGTCAGGGTTTCGCCAATGAAGGAGGACTCACCTGCGGCATAAGGTGCGCTATTGACTTCAAAGTACACGCGCGTTTTTCTGACGCTGGCGGGCAAAGATTGCGCCGCCGCCGATACTGCGGCATCAATCACACGCCAGACGCGTTGTGCATCGGGCACACCCAGCACCTGACCGATTTTCTCCAGCACGCGCTTCACATCGGCGTGACTTTTGGGCTCCAGCGCCACCACCTTGATGCCCAGCGACTGCAAGCGTTCGCCGACCCGTGATGAGGTGGCCATCAGCACCACGTCGGGTTTGAGGGCCACGATAGCCTCAATGTTCGGGTCCAACCCACCGCCCACCTGGGGCAAGGCGCGCACGCTCTCAGGATAGTTGGAATAGCGGTCCACCCCCACCAGCCGCTGGCACTGCCCCAGCTCACACACGGTTTCGGTCAGCGACGGCAGCAGACTGACAATGCGCTGCGGCGTCTGATTGAGGGTCACGGTCACGCCCCGGTCATCCGTGACTTGCAGGGCCTGCGCTGCGCCGGTACTCATCAGGGCACTGGCGGCGGCCAGGCACAGCAGCAGCTTTTGGTGCCAATTCTTCATCCGGCGTCTTTCAAAGTCAGTGGCAAACCGGCTGCCATCAGGGTGACACGTGTGCAAGCCTGTGCCATCTCCTGGTTGAGACGACCCAGTGCATCGACAAAGGCCCGTACCTCGACGCCCATGGGAATGACGCCGAGGCCGATCTCGTTGCTCACCAGCACGATGGGGCCGACCGCGCTGCGGATGGCTTCCTGCAACGCTGTCGTCTGCTCGGCCAGACCGGGTGCCCTCACCCCCGCCCTCTCCCAGAGGGAGAGGGGGCAATCAGTTCCCGCACCTGCCTGTTCAACCAGGGTTGCGCAAACCGTCCCCTCTCCCTTTGGGAGAGGGTTAGGGTGAGGGCTCGCTGGCATCAACCAGTTGGTCAGCCACAGGGTGAGGCAATCCACCACCAGCAGCGTGTTGGCGCGGCTGTGTTGCGCTATTGCTTGAGCTAACGCCAGCGGTTCTTCCACCGTGTTCATGCGTGGCACGCGCTCGGCCCGGTCCGCCTGATGGCGGGCGATGCGCTGACGCATCTCGTCATCCCAAGGCTGGGCCGTGGCAATCAGCACGGCGTGGTGGGTGGGTGATGCGGCCAGCCAGTCACGCGCCAGCAATTCTGCGCGACGCGACTTGCCACTCTTCTGGCCGCCCAGGACCAGCTCGCTGCGGGCGATGGTCAAAGCCTCAACCATGCAGAGAGCTCCAGTTGGTGACGATACGGTGCAACTGTGCCACGCCGTCGGTCAGCGCTGCCGGGCCGGGTTGCAGGATGTCGGCCGACTTGATTTCAAACAACTGCTTGTTTTTCACGGCGTTCACATCCTGCCAACCCGGGCGCGCCACCACTTTCTCGGGCCGGAATTTCTTGCCGCACCAGGAGCCGATGATGATGTCGGGGTTGCGCCGTACGATCTCATCACTGTTGCCAATGATGCGGTTCTTGCCCAGCGACTGGACAGAGAGCTCGGGAAAGCAGTCATCGCCGCCGGCAATACCGATCAGCTCGGATACCCAGCGAATGGCGCTGATGTGGGGAGTGTCCCATTCCTCGAAGAAAATTTTGGGCCGACGCGGCAGGCTGGTGGCGGCATCATCAATGGCTCCGAGCGACTGCTGCATAGTCTCAATCAACGCCAGGCCGCGCTCGCCCTGCCCGACCATGGCCGCCACCTGGGCCATCATGGAAAAGATCTCGGCCACGCTGCGCTGGTTGAATACCGTGACCGGCACGCCCTGGCGAATCAGCGCTGCGGCAATATCGGCCTGCATGTCGGAAAATCCAAAAACGCAGTCGGGCTGTAGCGCCAGTATCTTGTCGATCTTGGCGTTGATGAAAGCGCTGACGCGCGGCTTCTCGTCACGCGCCCGGCGTGGCCGCACGGTGTAGCCAGAAATGCCGACGATACGGCGCTCTTCCCCCAGCAGGTACAACCATTCGGTGGTTTCCTCGGTCAGGCAGACGATGCGCTGCGGGCCATGGGAGAACGCAAAACGTTCTGTCATTCAACTGCTCCGGTGGATGTGGATGTGGATGCAAACAATGCCGCCGTGGCTGCCGGGCTGGAGGCAAACCACGCATGAAAGTAACTTCCCCGGATTGAACCCACTTGGTACACCGCCTCACCCGCATCGGGCAGCGGCTCGCAGTCGGGTCGCGCGGTACGACAGCGGGCTGCCAGCGGTGTGGTGCAGGTGGAGTAGTGAAAGGTGTGCCCCCGCAGCACGTGGCCGTGCATCGCCAGTTGCTGCGGACCCAGCGCCGCCAGCCGCTTTTGCATCGTGACGGTACCCGGCAGCAGGCCCCACTGGGCGTGGCGCTGACCATCGACTGCGACGAGCTCATCAAACAGCACCATCATGCCGCCACACTCGGCCCAGACCGGCTTGTGCTGCGCCACATGCGCAGCCAGACTGTCGCGCAGGGATGTGTTGGCAGCCAGCCGGGCCGCGTGCAGTTCGGGATAGCCACCAGGCAGCCAGACCGCGTCACATTCGGGCAGGGCACTGTCCGCCAGCGGAGAGAAGTACACCAGCTCGGCACCCAGGTCTTGCAGACAGTCCAGGTTGGCCGCGTAGATAAAACAAAAAGCGGCATCCCGGGCAATGGCCACGGTGCGACCGGCCAGGGGTTTGACGCCCGAGGGCTCCGCCCCCGCGTCATTACCCACCTCGAAGCTCACATTCCAACGCTTCAAGTCAGCCAGCGACATCTGCCCCAGCGGTGTTGCTGCCAGCGCATCGGCAGCCACATCGAGCCGCTGCAGCGCGTCATTCACCTCACTCGCCACCGTCAGCCCCAGGTGACGTTCCGGCAAGCTCATGGCCGGGTTGCGCATGACGGCCCCCAGCCACTGCGCGGGCTCGCGAACGCTGCTTTGAAGCATGTCCGCATGGCGCTCACTCGCCACCCGGTTCGCCAGCACACCGGCCCAGCGCAACCCAGGACGGTAATGCTGCAGGCCAAAAGCCAGCGCGCCAAAAGTGCCCGCCATGGCCGACGCATCGATCACCGCCAGCACCGGCAAACCGAAGCGTTGAGCCAGCTCGGCGGCACTGGGCTCACCATCAAACAGGCCCATCACACCTTCCACGATGATCAAGTCTGCGTCTTGCGCAGCCGCTGCCAGACGCGCCCGGCAGTCAAGCTCGCCGGTCATCCACAAGTCCAGTTGATGCACCGGCGCAGCGCTGGCCAGGGCGTGCCAATAGGGGTCCAGAAAATCCGGCCCACATTTGAACACCCGCACTTTGCGCCCCTGCCGCGCATGCAGCCGTGCCAGGGCGCAGGCCACCGTCGTTTTGCCCTGACCAGAGGCCGGGGCGGCGATCAGGATGGCAGGGCAAACCGTGGATGAACACACGATTTGCTCGCCGATCAGTTCGGCGCCCATTTCAGGCCCACGTACAGCGTGCGCCCTGCTGTGGCATAGCCGCGGACCGTTTCATAGGACTTGTCACCCAGGTTGTCAATGCGACCCAGCAAGGTCCAGTCTTTGGCCAACTGCGTGCTGGCATGCAGGTTGACCAGGCCGTAACCTGCCAGACGCTGGGTGTTGGTGACGTTGTTGAAGCGCTCACCGGAGAGTTGCAGCTCTGCGCCCAGCTTCCAGCCTGCCATCTGCGTGTCAGCCCCCAATGTGGCCATTTTTTTCGCCCGCCTAACCAGCAGTCTGCCCCTTGTCAGGTCTTTGGGATTCTGCAAATCCAGCGAACCCGTCAAAGCAAAAGCCCCCACCCGCCGGGAAGCGGCCAGCGTCAGACCGCTGTATTGCGCGAGCGCCGTGTTGCCGTAACAACCCGGGAACGCACCCGCACCATTGACACATGCACCCGGACCTGGAACATACGTGATGAGGTCGGTGACATTGTTGCGGTAAGCCGCAGCACTGAAGCTTTCCCCTTGGGCTACGTACTTGACGCCAAGCTCCTTGTTACGCGCCGACTCGGGTTTGAGTGTGGGTACACCGTAAATGCTGAAGCGCTGGAACAGCGTTGGCGCGCGGAAAGCCGTGCCCGCCGCGGCCGTAACACGCCAGTTGGGCATGAAAGCAAAAGCATAGGCCGCACTGCCTGTGGCATTGCCACCAAACTCGCTATCCTTGTCATGACGGGCATTGAGTTGCAAGGTGTGCTGCCCGCCGGTGTAACCGTAACCAAGCGCCAGCGCATTCTGCGAGCGATCTGTGATCACCGGCGTGGTGCTTGCGTTGTTGAGTTGGTCTTCGCGTCGCTCCAGGGCGGCCGTCAGCAAGTGCGGCCCGGCTCGGTATTCGTTTTGCCAAAGGTAACTGGTCACGCTGGTGTCGGTCAGGTAGACAGAGGGTGAGGTCTCGTAGCGGTCATCGCCCTGGCTCACACTGATGCGCGTGGTGTAGGCATCCGTCCAGCGGGCCGACCAGTTCAGGCCAAATGTCTGAACGTCGTGTTGCCCACGATCATCCTGGCCCGACGTAAATCCATCGTATTGGGCATTGAGGTCATTGGTCAGCAGTGATGCTTCCAGGCGGTGCGCCGGGTTGATCTGCCAGCCCAGACGAGCCGAAACCGATGTGCTGCGGTAACCATCGTTGTCGGGGTTGGCCGTTGGCTGAGCATTGAAACCGGTGCTGGTCTCGCGTGTCAGACCCAACGCATAGTCCACGGCGCCTTGCGCACCACTGAGGGCCAGGTCCAGCTTTTTGGTACCGTGCGTGCCCACCCCCACCTCAATGGAGGGCGAAAAACCAGCTTCACCTTTGCGGGTGAAAATCTGAATCACACCAGCGATGGCATCCGAACCGTAGATGGCTGTAGCCGGGCCACGCACGACTTCAATGCGATCGATCCGGGACAAAGGAATGGCATTCCAGGTGGCGCCACCGGTCGATTGCGAATCGACCCGTACGCCATCTATGAAGACCGCCGTGAAGCGGGATTCGGCGCCGCGCACGTAAACACTGGTGCTCGTACCCGGCCCCCCGTTTCGGGCCATGGCAATCCCGGGTACGCGTGCCAGCACATCAGCCAGACCAGTTGCACCGCTACGTTCAATGGCAGCGCGGTCCAGAATGGTTACATCGGCCACGACATCCGTGATCGGCTGCGCAACGCGCGTGGCGGTCACCACAACATTCTTGAGTTGCGTCTGAGCCAACGACGGAAATGCGGTAGCCAAGGCCAAAAGCAGCGCAGCAAAGCGTGCACAGGTAGGATAAGTTTTCATGAATAAAGAGATATCAACAAAAGCCCTCACCGTCGTCCCCGACAGTGCATGAGCGGTACGGCAGCACGCAAGCGTGCAACCACCTTGTTGGCCGGTATCCGGGCTGGTGGAACAACCTCCATCGCCTTCCCAAGCGCGTGTTCAGAACGCTCAGTGGCTGTGATGGAAGCGGAATCGGGTGATTCGTCCACTTACCGTTGCGGGGGCAGCGCAGGTTAGGTTTGCTGTTGACGGCAAACCCTCCTGCTTCCCGTTGAACTGCGGCGTGTGAACCACACCGCGAGCACCAACATTCTTATTTTACAGCCGCTTGCTGTCGCTAACCCTACAATGCGAATCCTATGTCGAACCAATCCCAAATCGACCAAATTGCCGAGCGTGTGGAGCGTTTGCTCGTGCGCTACAAAGAATTGCAGCGCACCAACGCTTTGCTCAGCGTCCAGGTCGACGCCCTGGCCCAGGAACGCGATTCCCTCAAATCCCGACTCGGCGCCGCCCGCGCCCGGGTCGATGCGCTGCTGGAGCGCTTGCCTGAAGCGGCGGGCAGTCCCAAGCAAAAACGCACTGCCTGATGAAACAACTCGAAGTACAAATCATGGGGCAGAGCTACCTGCTGGGTTGCCCCGAAGGCGGCGATTCCCGCCTGCTCGAAGCGGTCGAACACGTGGACACCGCCATGTGCAAGATCCGTGATGGCGGCAAAGTCAGGGCCCGGGACCGCATTGCCGTGCTGGCGGCGCTGAACCTGGCATTTGATCTGGCAGACCGGGGCACGCGCACACCACCGGCACCGGCGCAAGGCGTGCCGTCGGCCGACCACGACTTGCTGCTGACTTCCCTGCTCAATCGATTGGATGTTGCACTGGGCGACGACGGCCGTCTGATTTGACCACCGGTCAAGCTCTACAATCGTCATCGTCTGCAGTGCTCGCCGGGCTGTCTATTTCCTTGAACCAATGCTCTTAGAGCCGGGCTTGGAACATTGCTGGTCAAGCGTGACCCTCTCGCGTCAGATGGACCCAATGTCCAGTTGACCTCGCCCACCTGAACCCCGGTTCAGGATGCCGGTCCGGCGGCACTTGCAGACACCTACTCCCACCCCCATGAACCTTGATCCCCTGCTGCTTGTTCAACTCCTCAGTCTTGGTTTGGTCACGGGCTTTTTAGCTGGTTTACTCGGCATTGGGGGTGGCATGCTGATGGTGCCCTTTCTGAGCATCATCTTGACTGCCAAAGGTTTTCCTGCGGAATATGTCGTCAAAATGGCGGTGGCCACGTCTCTCGCCACCATCTGCTTTACCTCGCTGTCATCGGTGCGGGCGCATCATCAAAGAGGTGCCGTGCTTTGGCCGGTGGCGTTAACTTTAGCACCCGGTATTCTGGTGGGTTCGGTGTTGGGGGCACAGCTTGCAGTGGCCCTGCCAGGAAAAATACTGAGCGTGTTTTTTTCAGTGTTTGTTGCATTTTCTGCCACCCAGATGTTCTTAAACCGAAAGCCCAAGCCCACGCGTGGGCTTCCAAAAAGGCTCGGCATGTTTGGCGTGGGGGGACTCATTGGCGCCCTGTCGTCTATGGTCGGCGCTGGCGGCGCATTCATCTCTGTTCCCTTCATGACTTGGTGCAACGTCAAGATTCACAATGCCGTTGCAAGCTCTGCAGCGCTAGGCTTCCCGATTGCCTTGGCAGGGACAGTGAGCTATGTCTGGGCCGGCTGGGACTTGCCGCAAATGCCGCCCGGCGCCATCGGGTATCTGTATTTACCCGGCGTGCTTGTTATCTCAATTGCCAGCATGTGCACGGCGCCCTGGGGTGCGCGCACTGCACATCGCATTGACATTGCTCCCCTGAAGAAAGTTTTCGCCAGCGCTTTGTACGTCATTGCCGCTTACTTTCTGCTGCATTAACCCGGCACCACTAGGGAAAACGATAGCCTGGGAACCTGCTGTCATCAGGTACAGTTATCGCATTGCAAAATTCTTGCTATTGACCATCTAAAACGGGAGCTTCAACATGTCTTTGTTTAAATTTAAACGCCTCGGAACTGCATTAGTCGCTGCGACTTTGCTAAGCCATGCCAATTTCAGTTGGGCCGCTTGGCAACCCACAAAAACAGTTGAATTTATTGTTCCGGCGGGTACCGGTGGCGGCGCAGACCAAATGGCACGTCTGATTCAGGGCATTGTCACAAAAAACAAGCTGATGAAGGCTTCCCTGATAGTGGTCAATAAAGGGGGCGGTGCCGGAGCAGAAGGGTTTTTGGAAGTCAAAAACAGCAAGGCCGACCCGCACAAAATCATCATTACCCTGTCAAACATGTTCACCACGCCCCTGGCAACCGGCGTGCCCTTCAGTTGGAAGGACATGACACCTGTGGCGATGATGGCGCTGGACCAATTTGTTTTGTGGGTCAATGCCGAGGCGCCCTACAAAACACCGCAAGACTATTTTTCAGCCGCCAAAGCGGCCGGCGGCAAGCTCAAAATGGGCGGCACCGGCTCCAAGCAAGAAGATCAAATCATCACCGCCTTGATCGAGAAGGCGATTGGCAGCAAGTTCATTTACGTGCCCTACAAAGGTGGCGGTGAAGTCGCCGTGCAGTTGGTTGGCAAACATATCGACTCAAGTGTCAACAACCCGATCGAGGCCGTGGCTCAGTGGCGCGGTGGCAAGCTTCGTCCCTTGTGCGTTTTTGATACCAAACGCATGCCCTACAAAGACAAAATTGCGGATAAATCGTGGGGCGATATTCCAACCTGTAAAGAAGGCGGGCTGGATGTGGATTACCTCATGTTGCGTGGAATTTTCATGCCGCCAGGTGTAAGCGCCGAACAAACGGCGTTTTATGTTGACCTGATGCAAAAAGTTCGCGCCACACCAGAATGGAAAAAGTTCATGGAGGAAGGTGCCTTCAATCAAACTTTCATGACGGGTTCTGACTACGTCCGCTGGGTTTCGAACGAAGAAATTCGCCACCGGTTGCTGATGCAAGAAGCCGGCTTTATTGCCAAGTAAAACAGCACCCTGGAACGGAGTTTTTCATGGAACACGAGACACCGGGGGGTGAGGATGAAACGAGCGCGGCCTCAACCCGAACCCTTGAAGTCGTTACCGCGCTGTTTTTTTTAGCGCTGGGTGCCATCGTGATGTGGGACAGTTTACGCATCGGTGCCGACTGGAGCAGCGACGGGCCACAAAGTGGCTATTTCCCGTTTTATGTTGGCTTGCTGATGACGATTGCCACTTTGGCGAACTTGCAGCATGCCTTGCGCTACGCTCATTCCACTTCATTTGTTTCCCGAGCCAAGCTCAAACTGGTACTGGCCATTTTTCTGCCCTGCCTGGTTTATTTGGGCTTCATGCAGTTTCTCGGGCTGTATCTATCCTCAGCCATTTTTATTGCCGTCTTCATGCGTTGGCAAGGAAAATTCAGCGTTCTGAAATCAAGCCTCAGCGGCGTAGGTGTGTCAATTGCGCTGTTTTTGATGTTTGAGATTTGGTTCAAAGTACCTCTTCTAAAAGGTCCGCTTGAAGCGGCCCTTGGCTACTGATCAAGGCGGGAATATGGAAGAAGCACAAGCTTTGATGCAGGGTTTCGCGGTCGCTCTGAGCCCCGTCAACATTGGCTTGATGTTCCTGGGCATTTTATTGGGGGTGCTGATTGGCGTACTGCCAGGATTGGGCGGCGCCAATGGGATCGCTATCCTGCTGCCACTGACCTTCAGCATGAACCCGACGTCCGCCATCATCATGTTGTCCTGCATTTACTGGGGCGCCTTATTTGGCGGTGCAATCACCTCCATCCTGTTCAATATTCCCGGTGAACCCTGGTCGGTGGCGACCACCTTTGATGGCTACCCGATGGCGCAGCGGGGAGAGGCGGGTGCAGCGTTGACGGCTGCCTTCACTTCTTCTTTTGTTGGCGCCCTGGTGGCCGTCATCATGATTACGTTTACCGCCCCACTGGTTGCCAAATTTGCCCTGAAATTCGGCCCCCCTGAATTTTTTGCAGTTCAATTGCTTACCTTTTGCAGCTTTGTTGGCATGAGCAAAGGCGCGCCCTGGAAAACACTGGCAGCCATGTTTTTAGGCTTTACCCTGGCTGCGATCGGCTTGGACAACATGACCGGGCAATTGCGCCTGACCTTCGGGTTTGATCCCTTGATGAAGGGTTTTAATTTTTTAATTGCCGTGATTGGCCTGTTCGGCATTGGTGAGATATTGCTGACCATGGAAGAAGGTCTGGCCTTCAAGGGAAAATCTGGCCGTATTGATTCCAAAGTGGTGCTGGAGACCTGGAAGAAGCTGCCCCGCTATTGGCTCACCTATATTCGCAGTTCAGTGGTTGGTTGCTGGATGGGTATTACGCCGGGTGGCGCTACACCGGCCTCATTCATGAGCTATGGCATTGCCAAGCGCTTTTCTGCCACCGGCGATAACTTTGGCAAAGGTGAGATTGAAGGTATTGTTGCGCCTGAAACCGCCGCCCATGCTGCTGGCACAGCGGCCCTGCTGCCGATGCTGACTTTAGGCATTCCCGGCTCGCCTACCGCTGCGGTGTTGCTCGGTGGCTTGCTGGTCTGGGGCTTGCAACCCGGACCCCTTTTATTTGTCGAACAAAAAGATTTTGTGTGGGGGCTGATTGCCAGCATATATTTGGGCAATATAGTCGGGCTGATCGTGGTGCTGCTGACCGTTCCCTGGTTTGCCGCGATCTTGCGTATTCCGTTTTCGATCATTGCGCCCGTCATTTTGGTGATTTGCGCGGTCGGGGCTTATACCGTGAATGGTTCGATGTTTGATGTTTGGCTGATGTTGGGCTTTGGTGTCATGGGCTATGTGTTCAAAAAGCTCAATTACCCTCTGGCTCCTCTGGTACTGGCATTGGTCCTGGGAGATATGGCAGAAAATGCGTTTCGGCAATCGCTGCTGGGTTCAAGTGGGAGCATGGCAGTTTTTGTTTCAAACCCTTTGGTCGCCAGTATCACAGGTTTGGCTGTGCTGATGCTGGTTTGGCCATGGATCGGGGCGCTGCTGTCGCGTATGAAATCAACTGAATAGACTTGGCTGGCTTAGTTATGGCGCAATGGGTCGGTTACCTGTACCAGGGCCAGCACGGTTTTGGTCTGCTCGATGGCAATAGCATTGAGGTTTATGAGGGGGATTTTTTTTCCAACCCTCGCAACTCGGGTGCGCGGCTTGCCTTGGCCGATGTCCAGATCAGTTTGCCCTGCAGGCCAGGCAAATTTATCGGTTTATGGAACAACTACCACGCGCAGGCTGCGAAACAAGGTCTTGCCATACCGGCGGATCCCTTGTACTTCATCAAAGCCAGTAGCAGCTACTGTGCACACGAGCAAGCCATTGTGCCCCCCTCCCGTTATGACGGGCGTACCGTCTACGAGGGCGAGCTCGGCCTGGTGATTGGCAAACCCGGCAAAAATATGAGCGCTGAAGAAGCGCAAGCCGCTATTTTTGGTGTGACCTGCGTCAACGACGTCACCGCCTTGGACTTGATTAGCCGGGACACCTCGTTTGCGCAGTGGACTCGCGCCAAAAGCTGCGATACTTTTGGCGTATTTGGTCCGACCATTGCCACCGGGCTCGATCTGAATGCGCTGTCTGTGCGAACTTTGCTCAATGGCAGAGAGCGTCAAAACTACCCTTGCAGCGACATGATTTTCTCACCCACCCAGATAGTTCAGGCGCTGTCGCAGGAAATGACTTTGATGCCGGGTGACTTGATTGCTTGCGGTACCTCTTTGGGCGTCTTGCCAATGAAGCCAGGAACCGTTGTGGAAGTCATCATTGAGGGCGTCGGGACGCTGCGCAACACCTTCATGGCTGCAACGCTGACCTGATAGGCCCTCTTCCTCCCTGAATTTGAAAAATATTTAACATGAAAATTTGTATCGTAGGCGCCGGTGCCATTGGCGGAATGCTGGGGGTCAAACTCGCACTCACGGGGCACGCTGTCACGCTGATCTTGCGCGGGGCCAATTTAGCAGCAGTGCAACAAAACGGCTTGCTGCTGATTGAAGAAAACGGCAATGAGCTTTTGGCCAAGCCGATTCGTGCCACCTCGGTCATCGCAGAGGCCGGCGTGCAAGACCTCATTATTCTGGGAATGAAGGCGCACCAAGTAGCTGCCATTGCGGGAGAACTCCCGGCCTTGATGCATGCCGACACGCGTGTCGTCACCATGCAAAATGGCATTCCGTGGTGGTATTTTCACAAGCTGCCGGGTGCACTGGGGCAACCTTACCTTGGCAAGTCAATTAAAGCCGTGGATCCCGAGGGCACCATCGCGCAGCATATTGCGATTGACCGCGTTATTGGCAGTGTGGTCTATCCCGCGAGCGAAGTGATTCGTCCCGGCGTCATCAAAGTCATTGAGGGCAACCGCTTCACGCTGGGTGAAATTGATGGCAGCGACACACCCAGCATTCGCGCGGTTAGCGCTGCGTTCAAGGCGGCCGGCTTCAAAGCGCCGGTGTCAACCGATATTCGTTCTGAGATTTGGCTCAAGGTCTGGGGTAATTTAAGTTTCAATCCCATCAGTGCCCTGACCCATGCCACGCTGGAAGATATCTGCGTCTGTCCAGCCACGCGCGAACTGGCCGCCAACATGATGCGGGAAGCACAAGCGATTGGTGAAAAGTTGGGCGTTCAGTTCAAAGTCAGCCTGGACAAACGCATCGCCGGCGCACAGGCCGTGGGGCAGCACAAGACCTCTATGCTGCAGGATGTGGAACGCGGCAGACAACTCGAACTCGAAGCCTTGGTGGGGGCCGTGATTGAACTCGGCCAGATCACCCAAACGCCAACGCCAACCATCGACGCAGTCTATGCCCTCACCAGTCTTCTGGCCCTGACTTTGCAGAAAAACAAAGCCATCTTGCGCATCAGCTAATTGCGCATCAGCTTACCTGAACCCAACCACCCCTCTTTCCATGACGCACTTCACCACTTTGCCAGAAATGATCGCACTGCATGCGCAGCAAACACCTGCTGCGATCGCCCTGTCAGCCCCATCGGCCACCCCACTGAGCTATGGCGGCTTGCAGCAACTGGTACAACGCACTGTTCAAACGCTCAACGCGCTGGGTATTGGCCGAGGCGACCGGGTGGGCATTGTGCTGCCCAATTGCCCGGAGATGGCAAGCGCTTTTGTGGCCGTCGCCAGTGCCTGCACCGCAGCACCTTTGAACCTGGCCTATCGGGCCGACGAATTTGAGTTTTACCTGAGCGATTTGAAGGCCAAGGCCTTGATTGTGGCCACCGGCAGCGACACCCCCGCACGCGCCGTTGCCACCCAACTTGGGATCGCCGTGCTGGACCTTACGCCGCTGCCCGAAGAAGGCGCCGGCAGCTTTAAGATCACCAGCGCAAGCGCCCTGGGCGCACCCGCACAAGGCAGTGGTTTGGCACAGATCGACGATGTGGCGCTGATTTTGCACACGTCGGGTACCACCGCGCGCCCCAAAATTGTTCCCTTAACCCATCGCAATGTGTGCGCCTCAGCGCGCAACATCAGCGCTACGCTCAAGTTGACGCAAGCCGACCGCGAGCTGCACATCATGCCTTTATTTCACATCCACGGTCTGATTGCCGGTGTGCTGGCGCCGATGGCGGTGGGTAGCCAAATTTTCTGCACACCCGGCTTCAATGCTTTGAGATTTTTTGCCTGGATGAAAGAGTGCAAACCCACCTGGTACACCGCAGTGCCCACCATGCATCAAACCATTTTGTCCCGCGCCGCCGGCAATATGGATGTGATTGAGGCCCATCCCTTGCGCTTTATCCGTTCCTCGTCATCGTCCATGCCGACGCAGGTGATTGTGGAACTTGAAAAAGTATTTCAAGCGCCCTTGATTGAGTCCTATGGCATGACCGAAGCGGCGCACCAAATGTCGAGCAACCCACTGCCGCCGGCCAAACGTGTCCCCGGCTCGGTCGGCATAGCGGCTGGCCCAGAAGTCGGCATCATGGACCTGGAGGGCAAGCTCCTGCCGGCCGGCGCCATTGGCGAAATTGTGATTCGGGGTGAAAACGTCACTGTCGGCTATGAGAACAACGAGCGAGCCAACGCCGAGGCCTTCACCCAGGGTTGGTTTCGAACCGGCGACCAAGGCACTTTGACTGAGGATGGCTACTTGTCGCTCACCGGCCGTTTAAAAGAAATCATCAACCGAGGCGGTGAAAAAATATCGCCTCGAGAAGTTGATGAGGTGCTGATGGACCATCCCGCCGTGATGCAGGTCGTGACCTTTGCCATGCCGCACGCCAAATTGGGCGAAGACGTGGCCGCCGCCGTCGTGCTGCGCGAGGGTCACAGCTTGACCGAGCGTGAATTGCGCGAGTTCGCCGCTACCAAATTGGCTGACTTCAAAGTCCCCAAGAAAGTCTTGTTCCTGTCCGAAATACCCAAAGGTGCTACCGGTAAACTTCAGCGCATAGGGCTTGCGGCAAAATTGGGTTTGGCAGACTAATTTCCGGTCCGCAGCGGAATCAAAAAATCAGGAGGATGATTTGTTTCTGAAGCGCCAAGACCACAGAATCAGCATTTTCGGTGGGCTCCTCTTCTTGATGGGAACACTGGCAACGGGTATTTCCGTCTTTGTCGTGATGCAGCGGCAGGCGGAGTCCATCCTCAGCAAAAGCCTTGAGGTATCGCTGCAGAGCAACGTGCGTTTGTTTGAAAACCGGATTGATCAAGCGCTGAAAGACTCACAAATAATCCTGAGAATTGGTTTTGTGTCACGTACACAATTTTTGAGGAGTTATGCAGAGTTTCCTTAAGGAATAAATCAATGCTTCCCCGGGATTAATGCGACTGAAGCCAATATCAGGGATAATAATTTTCATATCGGGATAGGGAGTTACACGACGTAAGCGGCAGGAGGGCAAGACAGATCGGCGCGCGTCAAGGTAGTTGTCGCCTGATTCACGCAGCCAACTGCTGAATATGGTTTGCCATCGCGTGCTCCGAGATGATGGAGTCACGTTCCGGGTTGAGAGTGACAGGCCCTGTGGGCTGCCAGTTGCGCGTATTGC
>JAUXOA010000057.1 GCA_030682475.1 Rhodoferax sp.
TGGCATGCCGGCCTCGGCCTGCCTCAAAAAGCCAATGATTTGCTCTTCGCTGTATTTGCTGGTTCTCATATCCGTCATTCTCCTGGTTGACGGACTTCCTGGAATTTACGATGGTATGGCTGGGAGGGGGCAGGTCAGCCGCACCGGCCACCACGCCGCCACCCACCAACACCGACTGGGCCTCGCGCTCCGCTTCCTGGGGCTCCAGCGCAATCTGCGCCGCGGGATTCGGGTCCTGCGACGGAATGCCGTGGCCGGGGCGGGCCTGCTCGGCAAGGTCTTCGTCGGCAGGTGCGGTGTTGGACGGCGGGGTGGTCAATGGGTTCATGTGCTTCTCCTGAGTGAGTTGACGATGGAACGAGCACGAGGCTCGGGCCGTAAATTGTTGAGTAACGTTAGTCCGCGATAGAGGACCTGTCTGTGCGGCAGCGTACGGTCACTGATCAAGGCCGCTTCAAGCTTCGCCTTGTTCATCGTCGAGCGCCCCTTCACGCCACGCTGGCAGGCCTCATTGCGAAGCTGGAGCAGCGCTCGACCGCCCGCACTGGAACTCTTGCGTCGCGTGGAGTTTCACTACACCCCGATGCACGCGAGTTGGCTGAACATGGCCGAGATCGAGACCGACATTCTCAGTCGCCAATGCCTGGGAATCGGCGCATTGCCAATCGAGAACTATTGCAGTCTGAAGTCGCTGCCTGGCAGAAAACACGCAATGCCCAAGAGCGAGCCATCGAGTGGAACTTCACTCGACAGGAAGCGGATCGAAATCGGGTCGACATTTTGTTTCAAAACTTGCGTGTTGATGTACTAGCCACCTTTCAGTCTGCCTGAAACGCGACCATGATGAAAGCCGCGAACAGCGGTTGCCCGCCAACAAAACACGCAAACGGGTTGGCAGAAATAGGGCACTCGCGAATACCCGCAAACGCTGCTCAAGAGCCAGCCAGGGTGAAAAGTCGATGCTCCCCGTTGAATGACTGGTATTGAGAATTCGGGCTGCCGAAGGGCCGCTTTGGAGCGACGGACCCAATACCGGCTCTTGGTCGGGTGGCGCCGGACAGCACATCAACTAACGATGCCCGTCGCCCGGTCATGAGCTTGGACATCTCTCGGCTGAGCCGGCCGGTGCAGGACAAACCAAGCCAAACCAAGCCAAGCCAAGCCAAGCCAAGCATAGATGACGAGGTTGACGACAACGACGGTGGCAGCCAGCACCCACTGAAGCTCGCGCGTCAGGCCAGCGGGATAGATGATGGTGAGCAGGTAGTTTTCAAGATCGGCGAGGGGGCAGATGCGCCCCGTCAGCCCACAAGCAGCTTGCCTTCGCCCGACGCCATCGTGATCTCGCCGATCTCGGCGGCGTCATCAAAACCATGCTGTCGGAAAATTTCCAGCACCGCCTCCACCGCTTCCGGCGCGCAGGACACCAGCAGGCCGCCGCTGGTTTGCGGGTCGCTCAGCAGCGCCTGATCAACTTCGGCAAAGCCGGTGGGCAAGCCAATGTCGTGGCCATAGCCGGCCCAGTTGCGCCCGGAGGCGCCGGTCACCATGCCTTGCAAAGCGAGCTCGCGCACGCCGCCCAGCAGCGGCACGCGGGCCCAGTCCAGTTGCACCGTGCAGTTGGCACCGCGCGCCAACTCCAGCGCGTGGCCGGCCAGGCCAAAACCGGTCACGTCGGTCAGTGCGTGGACACCGTCCAACGCTGCCAATTCGGGGCCGGGGGTGTTCAACTTCGTCGTGACGGCAATCATCTGCGCGTAGCCCGCCGCGTCTAGTTTTTCCTTCTTCAACGCGGCCGACAAAATGCCCACGCCCAGCGGTTTTCCCAGAATCAGCCGGTCGCCCACTTGCGCATCGGCGTTGCGTTTGACGCGGCTCGGGTGCACCAGGCCTAAGGCCACCAGGCCGTAAATCGGTTCCACCGAGTCAATCGTGTGACCGCCGGCAATCGGGATGCCGGCGGCACGGCAGACGCTGGCGCCGCCTTCCAGAATTTTGGCGATAGTCTCGGTGGACAGCACGTTGATCGGCATGCCAACCAGGGCCAGCGCCAGAATCGGTTTTCCGCCCATGGCATAGACATCCGAGATAGCGTTGGTGGCGGCAATGCGGCCAAAGTCAAACGGGTCGTCCACGATCGGCATAAAGAAATCGGTGGTGGCAATCAGGGCCTGCTCGTCGTTGAGCTTGTAGACGGCGGCGTCGTCGGCGGTTTCGATACCCACCATCAGTTCTTTGGGCATCGGCATGGCGCTGATGCCCTTGAGGATTTCAGACAGCACGCCGGGCGCGACCTTGCAGCCGCAGCCGCCGCCGTGGGACAGGCTGGTCAGGCGTGGCTCGGTTCTGCTGCTGGTCATGGTGCTTGAGGTGCCTGAGCCTGTTGTCGGGTTGGGAGTGTTCATGTTAGTTTCAGTTGAATCGTCAAGTCGTTATCTTTGCTGCCGATCAAGCACCAGCCAGCGTCGTTACCAGTTGTCGCAACAAGGCCTGCTCGCGCTGCGGCTCAAACAGGGGGGCACGCGCCTCACACTGGTGGCGCAGCAGCGGTAAAAAATCGGCATCGTCACGGCAGCGTTGCAACAGCGCCTCCAAGGCGGCATCATCGCCCAAATCGAAATACCCTGCATAGTGCGGGCCCAGCATGCCCACATTGCCTTCAATGCGGGAGGCCAGCACAGGGGTGCCGCTTTGCATCGCTTCCAGAATCACCTGCGCGCCGCCTTCCATCTTGCTGGGGTGCACCAGCACATGGGCACGCTGGATGTGGCTGCGGGTCTGGGCATGCGTCAGGCCACCGAGCCAGCGGTACTGCGGACAGCGGCTGGCGGCCAGCCGCGCCGCCTGCCCTAGCGACGGCTCCAGCGCCGCGCCAATGTGGTCCAGCACGATGTCCAAGCGGTGGCTCAGACGGGCCGCCGCGCGCAGATAAGTCATGGGGTCTTTTTCGTCGCGCAGATGGCCCACCATCAGCGCGCGCACATGACGGCCGGTCTTGCTCAGCGTGGCGCGCCGCGGTGCCGACTGAAAGATAACGTGCGCCTTGTGCCGGAGCACTTCGGGCAAGGCCTGTGGCCCGCGTTCCTGCAACACCACCAGTTGCCCGGCCAACTGCAGGGTGCGTTGGGCCAGCGGGTCGGTTTGAATGTCGCGGTACAAGTCGGTGCCGGTCAGCACCACGGCCAGACGATCCGAGCCCTTGGCCTGCGCCCAGGCCTGCGCCGATTGCGCTGATCTGCGCGCGTGCAGCGCCAGCATCACGTCAGCGTGCTCCCCCTGCCACTGGCTGGCAATGGTGCTGCGAAACAGCGGGCGCAACAAGTGTTGCCAGCGCCAGGCGGTTTGCCAGTTGCCGTTGTTGGCCTCGGCCAGCGCCGGCGTGATGATCAGAACGTGCAGCTTATTCATGTGCGTGCCAGAAACACGGCAAACCAATCCTGCGCATCGCGCCATTGATTGACTTGCGAAAACCCCGCCGCGCGCAACAGGGCTTCAAACTGCGGCGGCGTGTATTTGTACGAGTTCTCGGTGTGAATGCTCTCACCCGGCCTGAAGTGGCGCTGCGCCCCCGGCCAGCGCACGCTCACGTCCTGAACGGCATCGAGGTGCATCTCGATGCGGGCATGCCGGGTGCTGTACAGCGCCCGATGCCGCCACTGCGCCACATCAAAGTCGCTGCCCAGCAAGTGGTTGAGGTGCAGCAGCATGTTGCGGTTGAAAGCCGCGGTCACGCCCAGCGCGTCGTCGTAGGCCGGCACCAGTACACCAACCGGTTTGACCAGATCGACACCGACCAGCAAGCCGCCGCCCTGGGCCGCCTGGTGTGCCTGGCGCAGGAACACCAGCGCCTGCGCGGGGGTAAAGTTGCCGATGCTCGAGCCGGGATAAAACAGCAGGCGCTGCCCTTCGCCCGCTGCAAGCGGCAGCGTCAGATGAGCCGAGAAGTCCAGGCCCACGCCGACCATGTCAAGTGCCGGGTGCTGGCGCTGCAGACGCTGCAAGGCACCCTGCAAAAATGCCACCGAAATGTCCACCGCCACATAGCGCGCGGGGCGCAGCACCTCAAACAAACGCGCGGCTTTTTCACAGTTGCCCGCGCCCAGGTCCACCAGGGTCAGGCCCACTGACAACAGCGCCGCCATTTCGGATGCATGCTGGGCAAAGATGCTGGCTTCGGTGCGGGTCGGGTAGTACTCGGGCAGCTCGGTAATGGCTTCAAACAGGCGTGAACCGAGCGCGTCGTACAAATACTTCGGCTGTGTGAAGGCGGCGCTGGCCTGCAAACCAGCGGCCAGCTCGGCACGCACGGCGGCAGGGTTGTCCTGCTGCAACTGGACAAAACGGGGAGTTCGCACGCGAAGGGGGGCTTGAGTCATGGGCAGAAAACCTGTTTTAGTCGTGGAAAGGTGGCAAAACCTTACAACCTGAGTTGCCAGCCTTGCGCGCCAGCAAGCGGGGAAGGTTTCGAGTCTAATCGCAGATTATCCAAATTGCTTCCGGAGTACCACTTGGTCAGACCGTCCTCTTTTTCCACCCCTTCCCGCACCTTCAAGTCGCTGCTGGCCGGCGCTATTCTGGTCCTCAGCAGCGTGGTCGGCGCGCAGCCGGTGTTCAAAGTGACCGCCATCCCCGACGAGTCACCGACCGAGTTGGTGCGCAAGGCCGCGCCGCTGGTGAAGTACCTGGAGCAAACACTGGGCATGAAGGTCGAGTTCACCCCGGTCTCGGATTACGCGGCGGCGGTGGAAGCGCTGGCCAACAAGCAGGTGGACATGGCCTGGTACGGTGGTTTCACCTTTGTGCAGGCCAATATCCGCTCCGGCGGCAAGGCGGTGCCCCTGGTGCAGCGCGAAGAGGACGAAAAATTCAGATCGGTGTTCATCAGCGGCGACCCCGCCATCAAGACCCTGGCCGACCTGAAAGGCAAGAACGTCAGCTTTGGCTCGCAGTCCAGCACCTCGGGCCATCTGATGCCGCGCAACTTTTTACTGTTAGCCAATATCGACCCCGACAAGGACTTCAAACGGGTGGCTTACTCGGGCGCACACGACGCAACAATAGCCGCTGTGGCAGCCGGCAAAGTGGACGCCGGTGCGCTCAATATTTCGGTCTGGGAAAAATTCGTGGCCGACAAGAAAGTGGACACCGACAAGGTCAAAGTGATTTACACCACACCCGCCTACTTCGACTACAACTGGACGGTGCACGCTGACATGCCCTTGGCCCAGCGCGAAAAGCTGACGAAAGCCTTTCTGGACCTGAGCCAGAACACCGCGCAAGGCAAGGAAATTCTGGCGTCGCAGCGCGCCACGCGCTTCATTGCCACCAAAGCCGGCAACTACAAGGGCATCGAAGCGGCAGCCCGCAGCGCAGGCCTGCTCAAGTAACCTGGAACATGCTATTTAATTTATAGCTAACAGCGCACTGGCAACGGGGGCTTGAGCCACATTTAATTCATGAAACTGGTTTTGGACGACTGTAGCGGGCGGCACCCGGCGGCCCGAGCCAACGCACCGGCGGCGCTGCGTGGCTTGAGCCTGGCCGTCGCCAGCGGCGAGCAGTTGGCTGTCATTGGCCCCTCCGGCGCCGGCAAGACCACGCTATTGCACCTGCTGGCCGCTGCGCTCAAACCAGCCGGTGGCGCGCTGCAACTGGACGGGCGAGACCCCTGGAAACTGTCACGCGGCGAGCTGCAGCGGCTGCGCGGCCAACTGTTTCTGGCACCGCAGGTGCCACCGCTGCCACCGCGCCAACGCGTGGTCACCACCGTGCTGGCCGGACGCCTGCCGCATGAGAGCCTGTGGGCCAGCGTGCGCAGCCTGTTCTACCCCACCGACATCGCGCTGGCCGACCGCGCCCTGGCACATTTTGATATCAGCGACAAGCTGTTCGAGCGGGTTGACCGGCTCTCCGGCGGCGAGCGCCAGCGCGTCGGCCTGGCCCGCGCACTGGCCACGCAGGCCAGACTCTTTTTGGTGGACGAACCCCTGTCGGCGCTGGACCCGACCCGGGCCCAGCAGGCGATCGAGTCGCTCACCCGCGCCGCAGCCGAGCGCGGTGCCACGCTGGTAACCACGCTGCACCACGTCGAGATGGCGCTGCGCCATTTCCCCCGCATCATCGGGCTGCGCGAGGGCGAGCTGGCCTTTGACCTGCCGGCCGCCCAAGTAACGCCGCAGCGCCTGCACCAGTTGTACGAGCAGCATCTTGACGAACTGGACAGCAGCGCGCCCAGCGCGCCGCCCGACGCGCCGGCGGCCACGGCACCCGTGGTGATGTATTGCCGCTAACAGGCTCGCATGGCAAGCCCCCTCACTGACCCGGCGGCTGGCGGCATGATGCCGCCAGCCCGGCGTGACCCGGCCTGGAGCGCTCGCGTGTTTTGGACTCTGGCCGGGCTGGTTTTGTTGTGGCCGCTGCTGGTGCTGACCGAGTTCAAGCCCTGGCTGCTGCTGGAGCCGGGCGCGCTCAAGCCCGCTGGGCGCTTCCTGGCTGATTTTGTTCCCCCCAATCTCGATCACGACTTTCTCGCCCTGGTGGCGCGCGAGACCTGGCGCACCGTCGCCATCGCCACCGCCGGCCTGACGCTGGCCCTGCTGCTGGCAATCCCGCTGGCGTTGCTGGCGGTGCGGGTGCTGTCGATTTCCGCACTCACCGGCCGCATGGCGCTGGTTCCTGCCGGGCTGCGCCAGCTGGTACGCTGGTTGCTGATCGTGCTGCGCAGCGTGCCCGAGCTGATCTGGGCCCTGGTGTTCGTGCGCGTGGTCGGGCTGGGTCCGACCGCCGGCGTGCTGGCCATTGCGCTGACCTACGCCGGCATGCTGGGCAAGGTCTACGCCGAAATCCTGGACAGTGGCGAATCCCACGCCACCACCAGCCTGCTGCGCAACGGCTCGGGCCGTCTGCAGGCTTTCCTGTATGCCCTGCTGCCGCAAAACGCAGCCGAACTCACCAGCTACACCGTGTACCGCTGGGAATGCGCGATCCGCTCCTCGGCGGTGCTGGGCTTTGTCGGTGCCGGCGGCCTGGGCCAGCAAATGGACGCTTCCATGAAAATGTTCAACGGCTCCGAGGTGGCCACCATGCTGCTGGTGTTCATGGCACTGGTCTGGCTGGCCGACCGCATCAGCGCCTGGCTGCGCAAGGGATTGGCATGAAAACGGCGGCCAACGAAGTCTACAGGCTGCCGCCCAAGCTGTTTGATGCGCGCTGCAAAGCCTGCTGGTTCGGGGCTGGTGTGCTGCTGCTGGTGGCCCTGAGTTTTTGGACGCTCGACCTGCAGTGGGCGCAATTCCTGTCCCCAACGGCGTTCACCAAAATGGGCAAGTTCCTGGGCGAGCTGCTACAGCCCGAAGCCAGCCCGGCCTTCCTTAAAAAGCTGCTGCTGGCGACGCTGGAAACGCTGGCCATGTCGGCGCTGGGCACCTTGCTGGCGGTGCTGCTCGGTCTGGCGCTGGCCCTGCCCGCCAGCAAGACTTTTGACGGCGACCCGGCGCGCTGGCGCAGCCTGACCCGGCTGCTGCTCAACGCCTTGCGCAGCATTCCTGAGCTGATTTGGGCCACTTTGCTGCTGATTGCCGCCGGGTTGGGGCCTTTTGCCGGCACGCTGGCACTGGGCTTGCACACCTCGGGCGTGCTCGGCCGCCTGTTCGCGGAGGCCATCGAGAACACACCGCCAAGCCCCGGCTTTGCCCTGCGCCTGCGCGGTGTCAGTGAAAACCGGGTGTTTTTTTATGCCACCTTGCCGCAGGTGCTGCCCCAGTTGCTGAGCTACACCCTGTACCGCTGGGAGAACAACATCCGCGCCGCCGCCGTGCTGGGGGTGGTCGGTGCCGGTGGCCTGGGCCAGATGCTGGCCTTCCACATGGGGCTGTTCCAGATGGGTGAAACCAGCAGCATCCTGATCGCCATGCTGTTGCTGGTGGCGCTGGTCGATGCGCTCAGTTTTGCCAGCCGCCGCTGGCTGGCCACGTAGATTTCGCCATTGCTGAGACTATCAACCCGATTGAACTTTTGTTTTAGCACTCTCCCCAAGAGAGTGCTAATATGCTGCTCATGACGAAAACGGAGTTTCAGCGGAGACTAACTTGTACTCAAGTTATGTCGTAACTAAAAGGAGTTCTGAAATGGCTTATCCAACTGGAGTTTCAGGCGCTGCCTTGGCAGTTGCCAACCCATGGGCGCTGGTGCCCCCGCTGGGCAATCTGGATGCCTATATTTCGGCAGCCAATCGCCTGCCCATGCTCACGCTCGAAGAAGAGCAGGCGTTCTCGCGCAAGTTCAGGCAAGACAACGATCTGGATGCTGCGGGCAAGTTGGTGCTCTCTCACTTGCGGCTGGTGGTGTCGGTGGCGCGCCAGTACCTGGGCTACGGTCTGCCGCACGGCGACCTGATTCAGGAGGGCAATGTCGGCCTGATGAAGGCCGTCAAACGCTTCGACCCCGATCAGGGCGTGCGTCTGGTGAGCTATGCGCTGCACTGGATCAAGGCCGAGATTCACGAATACATCCTGAAAAACTGGCGCATGGTCAAGGTCGCCACCACCAAGGCCCAGCGCAAGCTGTTCTTTAACCTGCGCTCGATGAAGCAGCGCTACAAGTCGGATGACGCTGCCGCCGACACGGGTACGCACCGCGAAACACTCAGCCCCACCCAGATCGAGACGATGGCGGCGGAGCTCAAGGTCAAGCGCGAGGAAGTCATCGAAATGGAAACCCGGCTGTCCGGTGGCGACGTGCTGCTCGATCCCAGCCCCTCGGACGACGGCGAAGACGCCTTTGGCCCGATTGCCTATCTGACCGACAGCCGCCACGAACCCACGGTGATGATTGAGGCTAGGGCGCGCGACGCACTGGCCAGCGACGGCATTGCGAGCGCGCTGCAGGCGCTTGATGAGCGCAGCCGGCGCATCGTGCAAGAGCGTTGGCTCAACGTCAACGACGACAGCTCGGGCGGCATGACGCTGCACGAACTGGCGGCCGAATACGGTGTGAGTGCCGAGCGCATTCGCCAGATCGAAGTGGCGGCGATGAAAAAGATGAAAAAGACGCTGGTCGCGTACGCGTGACGCTGCGCGTCTGACCCACAATACCCCTGCCGGTGACGGCCCGCAGGGGTTTTTTCATTTCAGGAGACAGTCATGTCACGCCAATGGTTTCGATTTGCTGCTATTTTTATAGCTACTTGTGCCCTATTCACTGGGGCTGCAGCCCAAAAATTCCCTAAAGAATCGGCGGCCGAGGTGCCCTGGCCGACCAGGACGGTACGCATCATCGTCGGCTTTCCAGCCGGCTCGTCGCCCGACCTGACGGCACGCACCCTGGCCGAGCCGCTCTCCAAAGCGCTGGGCCAGCCGGTGATCGTGGAAAACAAGGTCGGCGCTGGCGGCAATATCGCCGCCGACTACGTCGCCAAAGCCACCGACGACCACACCCTCGGCCTGATGATCAACGGCAACCTGACGATTGCCAGGCTGCTCAACCCGAAGCTGCCCTACGACCCGCTCAAGGACCTCACGCCGATCAGCCTGATCGGCGTGTCGCCGCTGGTACTGACGGCTCCGGCAGGCGCGCCTGGCGCCAGCGCACAGGAGTTTTTTGTGGCGGCCCGCAACGCTGGCGACAAATGGAGCTACGGCTCGCCAGGCGTCGGCACGGTCGGCCACATCGGCATGGAGCTGCTCAAGAGCAAGACCCAGATCAACCCGGTGCATGTGCCCTACCCCGGTTACCCCCAGGTGGCCAACGCCATGCTTGGCGGACAACTCCAGTTGTCGCTGCTGCCACCGGCGCTGGCCATGGCGCAGATCCGCAGCGGCAAGCTGCGCGCCATCGGTGTGACGTCCAGCGGACGCAGCACGATTGTGCCGGAACTGCCCAGCATGACCGAGGCCGGTGTGGCGGATTTCAACCTGGAAATCTGGAACGCCATCGCCGCGCCGAACTCGCTGCCCAAGCCGGTGGCGGCCAAACTGGCCACCCTGTTCAGCGACATCGCACGTTCCCCTGAAATACGGCAAAAACTGTTTCAGCAGGGCTGGCAGGTGGTGGGCACCTCAGCCGAGGGCCTGGCCCGCCGCGTCAAGGCTGACACAGCGGTGCTGGGCGGCATCATTGCCTTGCGCGGCATCAAACCGGAGTAGTTTTTTGCGTTCATGCCGGACCTGATCCAGGGCTGCAATGACAATTTTCTATGAATTCTGCAACAGCAGCTTGATGTCGGCCGCCAGCGGCTGGGCGCCGGTGCCGTAACGGGTGTACAGACGCAGCTTGCCCTGTGTGTCATACACGTAGCTGCCGGCCGAGTGGTCCATGGTGTAGCTGGTGGGTGTTTTGCCTTCTGCCTTCTTAAAGTACATCTTGTACTCTTTGGCAGTGGCCGCCAGCTTTTCAGGCGTGCCGTAGAGCGCCAGAAAGGTCGCATCGAAATTGCCCATGTAGGCTTTCAGCACTTCGGGCGTGTCACGCTCGGGGTCGACCGTGACAAACAGGCCCTGCAAGCGCTCACCTTCTTTACCCAACAGTTTTTTGACCTCGGCCAGCTCGGTCATGGAGGTGGGGCACACATCCGGACATTGCGTGTAGCCAAAGAACAGCACCACCACCTTGCCGGCAAAGTCCTTGATGCTTCGCGGCTGGCCGTTGTGGTCGGTCAAGGCAAAATCGCGCGCGTAGTCGGCGCCGGTGAGGTCGATCGCAGAAAAATTCTGCTTCTTCTCGGAACAGGCCGCAAGAAGGGTGAAAGCCCCCGTCATACCAGCGCAGGCAGCTATAAATTTAAGTGCATTTCGTTTTTTCATGATTAGTCAGTTGGGGACAGAGCTGGCTCGCTGCGCGTAGCTGCGGTCTTTCCCACAAAGTTTAGAGAACATAGTGGTCCACCAGCAAGGCCGCGAACAGCGCGCTGAGGTGAATGAGTGAGAAACGAAAGGTCTTGCGCGCCAGCTCATCCGAGTAGTCGCGCCAGAGCTGATAAGCATACAGACAAAAACCGGTGCTTAAAACCAGTGCCGCAATCAGATAAATCCAGGAACTCATGCCGTAGATAAAGGGCAGCAGGCAGGCGGCGAACAGCAGCAGCGTGTACAACAGCACCTGCAAGCGGGTGAACTCATTGCCGTGCGTAACCGGCAGCATCGGCAGGCCCGCCTTGCGGTAGTCTTCCACGCGGTACAGCGCCAGCGCCCAGAAGTGCGGCGGCGTCCACAGGAAAATGATCAGAAACAGAATCAGGGCCTCGGGACCGATGTCCCCCGTCATGGCGGCCCAGCCCAGCACCGGTGGCATGGCGCCCGATGCGCCGCCAATCACGATGTTTTGCGGCGTCAGGGGTTTCAGAATCAAGGTGTAGACCACCGCATAACCGACAAAGGTGGCAAAGGTCAGCCACATGGTCAGCGGGTTGACCCCCAGATACAGCAGCGCTGAGCCCAGCACGCCCAGCACGGCCGAGAACAGCAGGGTTTGCCGGTCGGCCAACTCGCCCTTGGCCGTGGGACGCCAGGCGGTGCGCTTCATTTTGGCGTCGATGCCTTTTTCTACAACGCAATTGAAGGCCGCCGCTGCGCCTGCCACCAGCCAGATACCCAGGCAGGCCACCAGCGCCAGTCTCACCTCAGCCCATGAGGGTACGCCCGGTACGGCCAGCACCATGCCGATCAGGGCGCAAAACACGATCAACTGAATCACGCGTGGCTTGGTCAAGGCATAGAACTGCCGGAACACGGAAGTTTGAACACTGAGAAAATTGGCACTCATGCGGGGCCTCTCGCTACTGATAGTTCCGGGGCAGCGGGCACCAGGGTGTGGGAACGCGTGCGGCTGGCGGCCATCGCCCATGTCATGACAATGACCAGCGCACCCGCTCCGCCGGTGTGCAAAACGGCGGCCAGCAGCGGCCAGTCCAGCACCACGTTGCTCAATCCGGTGGCCAGTTGCAGACCTGTGAGTGCGGCGATCCAGCGTGAGGCGCTGCGCAGCGCCGCCACCCGGTTCAGTTGCCAGGCCAGCACACCCAGCACCGCCAGCACAGGCAAGGCCATGAGGCGGTGAGCGTAGTGAATGGCCGTCAGCGCAGCAAAACTGATGTACTCGCCCGCCCCAGTCAGACCGAGCTCGCGCCAGAGCTCAAAGCCCTGCTGGAAGTTCATCGGGGGCCACCAACTGTTCTGGCACCTCGGAAAATCGGTGCAGGCCAGCACGGCGTAATTGGTACTGACCCAGCCGCCCAGGATGACTTGCAGCACCAGCAGCGCAAAAGACAGCCACAACAGCCGTCGCAAACCAGGGGCGATGGCAACCGGTGCAACACCCGCGTCCATCTGCCCAGACCGCACCACCTGCACGCACAGCAGCACGAGCAGCACCAGTCCGCCCAACAGGTGAAGCGTGACAATGGCGGGGAACAGCTTCATCGTGACCGTCAGCGCGCCAAAAGCGCCCTGAATGCAAACCCACATCAGTGTCAGTGTGGGCCACCACGGATTGATCGGATGCTGCTGCATTTTTCGGCCGCGCCCCTTCCAAGCTTTCCAGCCCATCACTGCCAGTACCAGGATCAGCACACCAACGCCGGTCGCCAGATAACGGTGAATCATTTCAACCCAGGCCTTGCCATGCGTCACCGGGCCGCTTGGCATGGCGCTCTGGGCCGCCGCTATGTTGGCATTGGCGCCGACCGGGCTGGCCTTGCCATAACAGCCCGGCCAGTCGGGACAGCCCAGACCCGAGTCGGTCAAACGGGTGAAAGCACCAAACAAAACCAGGTCAAAGGTGAGGAACATGGTCAGCAGCGTCAACGCCCGAAACCGCCGCAACGGTGTGGCGCGCCGGTGTTGATACAACACCCAGGCCAAAGGCCCCAGGGCCAGCACCAGGCCGACCCACATCAAGCTCGCCAGCGGCGACAGGTCGTAGAGTGTTTGCACTTCTTGCATCACACGTCCTACTTGGCAGCTTCAGGCCTGGCTTCGCGCCCGGCCTGGTCCCACGACACGGAGGCACGCAGCAGGCGCTCCAGATCACGTTTGACCTGTGCCGCGCTGGTCAGGTCCAGATTGGGCGGGAAGCGCATCATCCAGTTGCCCATCGGGTCCACCAGGTAGAGGTGTTGCGTGAGCTGATGGCCGCTGGCGGGTGCCAGCCAGCCAGACACGCCGGCCAGGGGGACACGCAGCACCGTGGCATTTTGCAGGGTCGGCAGCAGTTTGTCGGCCACCGGGGCGTCATCCGGGATCAGCCAGACCCAGTCGAGCCGCTCTTTTTCCTTGCCCAGACTCTCGCGCAGTTGACGCTGCAGGTATAAATGGCGGCTGCAGACTTCGTCGCAAGCGCCACCGGCCACGCTCAGCAACAGCCATTGCCCCCTGAGCGCCTTGAGGCTGGCCGTTTGACCCGTCAGGCTCACGCTGGCCTGGTCGGGCAAGGGTCGCTGCGGCTCGATCAACTCGCCGAAATTGCGGCGCCCCTCCGGTCGCACCACGTAGTAGGTCAAATACGAGGCCACCACCGGTGCCGCACAGATCAAAAAAATGGCGAGCATCTTCCAGCGCCCACTGCCGGTGCGCCGGGCTTCTCGGTCCATCGCCTGCTCGGGTGCCGGTATGGAATGAACCGTCAGGCCCAGCGGCTGATCGCCCCGGCTGGCGTGCGAGCGTGCAGCAGCGTCAGGCGCGTCGCGGGGTGATGAATCGTCTAACAATTTGAAACCAGACATAAAGAATTGCGATCAGAGCGCTCAGTCCGAACCATTGGAGAGCATAACCGTAATGCTTGTCTACGCCGCTGCCAGCAAGCGGCCACTCACGCAGCAAGCCCTCACTGGCAACACCGGTCTGCTGCACAGAAACTGCCAGCAGCGGCAAGCCCAATTCAGCACTGAACCGGGCAATATCGAGATTTTGCCGGATGCGCCCGGTGTCAGGACCACCGAGCTCATATAACTTGGCTGGCGGCGGGGCAATGCGGCCCTCAATTTCAAGCACACCAGTCGGCGTTTGAAGCGGCGGCAAGTTCGTTCGATCAACAAAATTACGTGCAATCCAGCCGCGCTGGACCAGCACTACGGCCGCACTGCCCTCCAGTTTCATGGGCGTCACCACATACAGGCCCGGCTTGCTATTCATCTGGCGATTGTCCAGAAACACCGTTTGCTGCGCGATCCAGCGGCCGCGCAGAATCACTCCACGGTGCAGATCGAGGGCTGGATCAGCCCGCGCTGCCAAGGCCTGGCCATCGAGTTTTGGCAGTGTGGCTTGGGCGTCGATGCGGGCCTGCAAGGCCTCTTTCTGGGTCGCACGCGACAACTGCCAGCGCCCCAGCGCCAGCGTGACAGCCAGCGCCAGCAAGGCGACCCCGGTAATCAGCCAGAACTTCCAGCGCGCATTCACGAGATAATCGAGTCCATGAAGTATTTAGTCATCCTTGCGTTTGTCGCCATCATCGCCAGCCTGGGCACGGCCCTGTTTTTCATGATGAAGGCCCATGATGACGGCCCATCCAGAGGCCGCAAAATGGCGCGTGCGCTGGCCCTGCGGGTCGGCATTTCAATTCTGCTTTTTGCCAGCATCCTGCTGGCCTGGAAACTCGGCTACATCCACCCGACCGGCATTCCTGCTGGGAAATAAATCGATAGAGACACGAATGTCTTTTCCCATCAAAACAAAAGCCGCGCGAAGCGGCTTTTGTTTTTTCCCGCCAACAACGCGGCGTAGCGAGCGGGATGCAGTGCTAGGCGGACGGAGCGCAGCAACCGGAACGTACTTTCAGGTACGTGAGGATTGCGAGCACCGCCCAACGACGCAATGCGCCCGCGCAGTAGCCGCGCGCCTCTATAGCCAGTAGACCAACACATAAAGTCCGAGCCACACCACGTCCACAAAATGCCAGTACCAGGCGGCACCTTCAAAACCGAAATGACGCTCAGCCGTGAAGTGGCCCTTTTGCAGACGCAAGGTAATGAACAGCAACATCAACATGCCGATGAACACGTGGAAACCGTGAAAACCGGTCAGCATGAAAAAGGTCGAGCCATAGACGCCTGAGGTCAGCTTCAGGTTGAGTTCATGGTAGGCATGGTAGTACTCGTAACCCTGAACACTCAGGAACGTAAGACCCAGCAACACCGTGAGCCACATAAAAGCCAACGTCTTGCCCCGGTTGCCACCGATCAGGGCGTGATGCGCAATGGTGATGGTCACGCCCGAGCTCAGCAGCAAGGCTGTATTGATGGTGGGGAGCCAGAACGGTCCCATGGTTGTAAAAGGTTCCACGATGCCGGCCGGCGAGGCCGTGGCACCCGCCGCCAGGCTGGGCCAAACAGCCTTGAAATCAGGCCAGAGCAAGGCATTGTCCAGGCTGCCCAATTCCGGCACCGAGTGGGCGCGAACCCACCACAATGCGGAGAAAAATGCGCCGAAAAACATCACTTCCGAGAAGATGAACCAGCTCATGCTCCAGCGGAAAGACAAGTCAATCTTGCCTCCATACTGGCCTCCTTCGCTTTCTCCTACAGACTCGCTGAACCACTGGTAGAGCACGCCCAGAAACCAGACCATCCCAAAGGCCAGCGAATACTTGCCCCAGTCGGCGCCATTGATCCATTGCGCTGCGCCAAAGAAGACAAAAAACAGACCCAACGCGGCCATCGCGGGATGCCGCGATGGGCTGGGCACAAAGTAATACGGCGTTTTAGCCTGTGTTGTTGAACTCATTTCAGATCCATTCTTTCCAGTTTTTCAATTTTCAATTTTTTTGAGGTGCGGGCAGATGCCTTATTTAGCCACAACCCAGTTCACCAACACAATCAAACCAAGGACAAAAACAAGGGCACCAGCAATGCCCACGGCAATGATATGAAACGGGTTGACGCGGGCCATGTCTTCCAGCGATTCGCTGCTTTTTCGGATTCCGAAGAATGACCAACCCACCATCTTGATACTGCGCCAGACCGACCTAGTCGGCGCAGAGTTGGAGGTCTTCGCGACCCCACTCATGAGCCAACTCCGACGGCTACCTGTGCGCTGGCGTCGGCCACCGGCGCCGCTGGTGTTTTGCCCCCCACCTCGAAGAAAGTGTAGGACAGGGTGATGGTAGTCACATCCCTGGACAGCTTGGGATCAATCACAAAAACAACCGGCCACGATTTCTTTTCGCCCGGCTCCAGCGTGTACTGGTTGAAACAGAAACACTCCAGCTTGTTGAAATGGGCGCTGGCCTGCTTGGGCGCATAGCTCGGGATCGCCTGCGCAGAGATGCGCCGGTTCTGCACATTCTGAAACTCGTACATCACAGTGGTCAGCTCACCCGGGTGAACCTGCAGTGAACGCTGCGCCGGCCTGAACTCCCACGGCCCCCGCGAATTGGCATCGAACTCCACCGTAATACTGCGACTGGTATCGACCTGGGTGTTGGCGGGCAGGGTCGCCTTGGCGCCAGGAATATTGCGCTCACCGAGTGCCAGAATGTTGATGCCCGTCACCTCACAAATGGCTTTGTAAATCGGCACCAGCGCATAACCGAAGGCAAACATGCCAGCCGCCACCACCACCAGCTTGCTCACCATTCTGATATTTTCGTGCCGCAGATTCATGTTTTATCTGGCCAGGACAATCATCTTGACCACAATGCCAGCAAAAAATACCAGCGCCACCGACGCCAGGATCAGGCCGGTTTTCAGGTTGGCTTTCTTTTGTTCAGGTGACATGGTTACCTTAATCGGTTGGGGACAGAGCTTCGCTGCGCTTCGGACTGTCCCACAAATTCTCAAATATCAAGCAATGATTTTGTTGGCCGCCGCATTCAGCTTGGGCGGCGTCTCAAAGGTGTGGAAAGGGGGGGGCGAGGGCAATTCCCACTCCAGACCTTCAGCACCGGCACCATCGGCGTCGTTCCAGGGGCGCTGGGGCGCCTTCTTGCCCTGACCCCGCATCGTGGGCAGCACGATGAAGAGGAAGAAATAGACTTGTGCAAAGCCGAAGAAGAAGCCTCCTACGGAAGCGACCGCGTTGAAATCGGCGAACTGCATCGGGTAGTCGGCATAGCGACGCGGCATGCCGGCCAGACCCAGGAAATGCATCGGGAAGAACGTGACATTGAACGCAATCATGGTCCACCAAAAATGAATTTTGCCGCGCGTTTCGTTGTACATCACACCGGTCCACTTGGGTGCCCAGTAGTAGTAACCCGAAAACATGGCAAACAGGGAGCCGGCCACCAGCACGTAATGGAAGTGGGCCACAATGTAGTAGGTGTCCTGAAGCTGGATGTCGATCGGGGCCATCGCGGGAATCAGACCGGTAAAGCCGCCGATGGTGAACACAAAGATAAAACCCACCGCAAACAGCATCGGCGTCTCGAACGTCATGGAACCCTGCCACATGGTGGCGATCCAGTTGAAAATCTTGACTGCGGTTGGCACCGCGATTAGCATCGTGGCGTACATGAAAAACAACTGGCCCGTGACCGGCATGCCGGTGGTGTACATGTGGTGCGCCCACACGATGAAGGACAGGATGGCAATGCTTGAAGTGGCATACACCATCGAGACGTAGCCAAACAGTTTTTTGCGCGAAAAAGCCGGGATGACCTGGCTGATGATGCCGAAGGCCGGCAAGATCATGATGTAGACCTCGGGGTGACCGAAGAACCAGAAGATGTGCTGGAACATGACCGGGTCGCCGCCACCGGCCGGGTTGAAGAAGCTGGTGCCGAAATGACGATCGGTCAATGTCATGGTGATGGCCCCGGCCAGCACCGGCATCACGGCGATCAGCAGGTAAGCGGTGATCAGCCAGGTCCAGCAGAACATGGGCATCTTCAACAGCGTCATACCAGGTGCGCGCATGTTCAGGATGGTGACGATGATGTTGATCGAGCCCATGATGGAGCTCGCGCCCATGATGTGCAGCGCGAAAATACCGGCATCCATGCTGGGACCCATTTGCAGCGTCAGCGGCGCATACAGCGTCCAGCCGGCGGCCGGGGCACCACCGGGCATGAAGAACGAGCCCGCCAGCATCAACGCCGCCGGAATCAGCAACCAAAAGCTGAAGTTGTTCATGCGCGCAAAAGCCATGTCAGGCGCACCGATTTGCAAGGGAATCATCCAGTTTGCAAAACCGACAAAGCCCGGCATGATGGCGCCGAACACCATGATGAGACCGTGCATGGTGGTGAGCTGGTTGAACAGCTCAGGATTGACGATCTGCAGGCCTGGCTGAAACAGTTCGGCGCGGATACCCAGCGCCAGCACGCCGCCAACCATCAGCATGGTGAAGCTGAACAACAAGTACAAAGTACCAATGTCTTTGTGGTTGGTCGCGTAGACCCAGCGACGCCAACCGGTGGGCGCTGAATCGTGGTGATCGTCATGGGCGTGATGGTCTAGAACGGCACTCATTCTGATTTCTTTCTCAATACTTGTATTCGTGGTATTCGGGGTACGGCCGCTCAAGGGCGTGCCGCAGTGATGTCAGCCGGCTGAACCAGTTGCCCGGTTTTGTTCGACCAGTTGTTCTTGGTGTAGGTGATGACAGCCGCGATTTCGGTGTCGCTAAGCTGCTTCCATGCGGGCATGGCACCGTTGTTCTGGCCATTGAGCAGCACCGCAATCTGCTTGCCCTTGTCGCTGTCCAGCACGACAGCAGAACCATCGACTGGCTTGATCGGGCCAGCGCCTTTGCCATTGGCCTGATGGCAGGCGGCACAGTTGGCGGCATAAACTTTTTCGCCGCGCCGGGTCAAGTCTTCTGCGGTCCAGACCTTGCTCGGGTCATCGGCCTTGGCGGCCAGTTTTTTCTTCTCGCCACTTACCCACTGGGCGTAGTCCTGGGCCGACAGCACCCTCACGTGGACCGGCATGTAGGCATGTTCCTTGCCGCACAACTCGTAGCACTGACCGTAGTAATCGCCAATTTTTTCGGCGCGGAACCAGGTATCGCGCACAAAGCCGGGGATCGCGTCCTGCTTGACGCCGAAGGACGGTACCGCCCAGGCATGGATCACGTCATTGGCGGTGGTAATGATGCGAATCTTCTTGTTAATCGGAACCACCAGCGGGTTATCGACCTTGAGCAGGTAGTCGTCTACTACCTGGCCCGGCTTCGGGCCGCCATTGTTCGACATTTCGCGATGCGTGCTGTCGAGCGATGAGATGAAGCCAATGCCCTCGCCTTCACCCCTGAGGTAGTCGTAACCCCATTTCCATTGCATGCCGGTGACCTTGATGGTGAGGTCGGCGTTGGTGGTGTCCTTCATCGCCACCACCACTTTGGTGGCCGGCAAGGCCATCAAAATCACAATGATGAAAGGCACAATCGTCCAGACGATTTCCACCGTCACCGACTCATGAAAGTTGACCGCCTTGTGCCCGACCGACTTGCGGTGCTTCCAGATGGAATAAAACATCACCGTGAAAACCGCGACAAAGATCGCCGTGCAAAGAATCAGCATGAACCAGTGAAGCCAGGCCTGCTCCTGCGCAATTTTGGTCACCGCCGGGTGCAAATTGAGCTGATTGACAGCCGGTCCGCCAGGCAAATCGTTGACGGCGTGCCTGGCTGCATGCGCCACCGTAAAAAACACCGTGCCGGCCCAGGCACTTGCGGCCAGCAGCGTGCCAGCCAATTTATTAAAAATACGCTTCATCATGTTCACTTCTTGATTGCCTCACATTAACCAAATCTGACCCGACAAGCCGGCGTTTTTTCATGCACCCCGCAGAGCCATCCGAATCTCTTTTGCCAGCACAGAACGCAGTTCCGGCCGGACAAAACGACCGATGTTGATGGAGCGCCCCTGCCCCGACACCTCCACCAAGGACCGGTCTCCCAATCTGGGCTCGACACGAACCGATTCGCGACGGAACTCGGCCCGCTCGAGCTTGCCCGCGTTTTCAATCTCCACCACCAGGCATGCATCCCGCAGGTAGATGCGCTCGCCGTCCGTGGCATGCCGGGCGTAGAGCAGAAAACCGGCACCTACCGCCAGCAACCCAGCCCAGGCAGACAACAGGGCCAGCCAGGTGCCCTGAAACCAGAACACCGCACCCATGCCCAGCGACGCAAGGCACAGCGAAAAGTAGAACCAGCCCAACTGAGCCAGCGTCACAGCACGGTTACGCCGCAAAAACCACTGGATGTTTTTGCCGTGCACCGTCGCAAAACGAAATACCATGTTTGTCACACTTTTTACCTGCTCAATACCACCGCGAACAAGTTCAGGACGCAAAAGACATCGAAGTCATCCGCTCTTTCGCCCAAGGATTGTAGCCCACGTTTTTGCTCTCTTTTGCGTTGTCAAGTTCGCGTTGTCAAGTCCGTTTCTCAAGGATCCCTCGGATAATTTTTGCGCTGGCTCAAGGTTTCACGCATTTGCGCCAGAGAAACTACTGTTTCGGCGCGCATACCGAGGCGCGGTCGGGGCTTGAAGGCGTGGCCGTAAATGACCTCAAAGGTCAACTGGAGTGGCGCACCCGCTAGCGCCTGCTGCAATTGCCCATGCCACTGCCGTCCGCGCAGACCGGGGAAGCGTTGTGGATGCAAATTGCGCCCCAAGCCGCGCAGTTCTTGCAGCAAGCGCTGGGGCGTCTCAAACGTCAGGGTGATGCGCTCCATGTCCATCACCGGTTCGGCAAAACCGGCCGCCGCCAGCATGTCGCCCCAATCATGCATGTCGGTGAAATCATGCGAGGGCGCAGGCCAGCCCATGGCTTGGTAGAGTCCGCGCAGCTCTTGCAAGCTGTCCGGCCCGAGACAGGAAAACATCAAAAAACCATCCGCCGCCAGGGCCCGATGCCACTGCGCCATCAAACCTTGCGGATCGGCCACCATGTGCAGCGCCATATTGGCCCACAGCATTTGAACGGCGCCATCGGGCGGCATCTCAAAGCGCGTCGGCTGGGTCGTCCATCGAGCCGGCTGCCACCAGGATTTAGCGATTGATTTTTTAGCGTAACTGGTTTTTTCAGCAAGCGCTTCTGTCACAAAACACCCGGCGTCTGGATAGCGACTGACCAGCAGCGCATGCGCCTGCAGGCCGCCGCGCACCGGCTCCCAGTGCGCCCAGCTTTGGGGCTGGAGTTTGATCCAGGCCAGCCGCTCTTCCATGCGCCGGGCCACCTCCTCATGCAGCCACGGCGACGCAGCGGCAGGCATTTGCTGCCAGCGCCGGGCCGCTTGGGGGTCAATAGTGGGAGGGCGTTGGGTGGACATGATGGGGGGCGTGGTCGCCAGAGTATATTGACCCGATGTTTCTCCGATTGATCAAAGGGATGTTTACTGGGCTGCCCAGCCAGTGCAGGGTCTGCCATGCCTGGCCGGCGCAGCCGGTTTGCGAGGCCTGCGTAAACCGTTTCGCCCAGCCGCAGCCACGCTGCCAGACCTGTGCGCTGGCGCTACCGGCGGGCCTCAGCCAGTGCGGCGCTTGTGTCAAGAGCCCGCCCCCGCTGGACACCTGTCTGGCTGCGGTGTCTTACGCCTACCCCTGGTCGGACTTGATCGTGGGCTACAAATTCCACAACCATCCAGGGCTCGTAAGCGCCTTTGCCCTGTTGCTGCGCAGCACCCCCTGGGTGGAGCCGGCACTGGACGCCGCCGACGCGGTGCTGCCGATGCCGCTGTCAAGCCAGCGCCTGCAAAGCCGCGGCTTCAACCAGGCGCTGCTACTGGCCAGACAACTCGCGCCTGACAAAACCAGGCACCGCCTGCTGCTGCGTATCAAGGACACGCCGCCGCAGAGCGCCCTCAAGCGCGCCGAGCGGCTGGGCAGCGTGCAGGATGCGTTTGCCGTGGAGCCCTTGCTGCTCCAGCAGGTCAAGGGCGCACGGCTGGTGCTGGTGGACGATGTCATGACCAGCGGCGCCTCGCTCTTTGCCGCCGCGCGGGTGCTGCGCGCGGCGGGCGCGGCGCACATTACCGGCGTGGTGATTGCGCGAACCGAATGATGCCCCCACGCTTGTCGCTACGCGTACTGCGCTGCCCCCCCCGAGGGGGCTGTTTCCCCTTGGGCAAAACGCGATGATCCGCCGGGCTTGGGATCCCTAACGGTGTTACCGGAGTTGCCAACCCTATCTGCCGCCAGTGCGCCGGGCAATCGCGCCTCTCGCTCCAGGCTCATACCTGAATTGGAAAAGACTCATAGCCATGCGAATCGATGACACACTCGCACGGTTATCCAAAATTTACCGTAGCGCCGAAACATGATTTCCGAACCAATAAAGCCGCTTGCAATCGACAGCGCAGTGTGAAATGGCCAACGATTGCCGACGCGATGCCTACCTGGTGAGGCGATTGGTTTGTCGATTTTCGACATCTGGCATGAACGCCCATTTTTCGATGAACAAAAATATCTTTGTTTTCAACGACTTGCAAGGCTGTCGAAGCCGGGAGGCGGGAAGCTGTCGAAAACGGATTTTCGACAGCTTCCAAATAACACTGTAGTGCGTTGAAATATAAAGAAATTGTGGTAACAGCAGGTTTTCAGAATTTGAAAAAACACTTTAAAAACAGGCGTTTACATAAGACTGATTGTATTTCATACATGAAACAATATGTGAAATTTATTGACGATGTGGCGTACTTGATAATGGCGGTGGTTGTATATTTTCATCTACAAACCAATCATCACCTTGCTGTTTCAGGAAGTAGGTGTGCCGGTTCGTTTCTTGGACGCGATGAATACCGCCCTTTCAGATTTCGGTGGTAACCGGTAAACCTGACCCTGCGACCTGTGGGATGAGCGATGCGGTATGCCGGTGTTGGTCTTGCGCCATAGTCAGCCCTAAAGCGCGGCAGCGAGCCTCTGCTGCATTTGAGTAGGCGAGCAGGTCGTTGTGATACTGATCCGCGAGACGTTCGCGTGTGGCATGAATTTCAGCGACAACGGGATCGTGCCAGGGTGTGCTGGTGTTCATTGGGAGACCTCCATCAATTCAAAGGGTGTAACGAGTTCCGGCAATTTGTAGCCTCTGGCTGCGCACAAACCGCGCATCACCGGCAGTTTTGCCGGATTGGCGATGTGAGTGCAGTTCCAGGTGAGCAGCACATCGATTTCGTGATAAGCCGCGCAGGCGATGTGCAGAGCGTCCAACCGGGCCTTCGCAGGCAGACCACCGCCGAGCAACAGAAACTCTGCTAACTCCAGAATCTCCGGCGCAATGGGCAACACGGGGAGCGCACGTAATGCCTCGATGCGCTCAGAGGCAGCAAGCGGGTCGCCAGCACTGGCTTCCTCTACCACGTAGGGTGAAATAAAAGCCATGACGGATGCGCGTCCGCCGTCCCACCACAGTCGAGTGATCTGCTGACATGCCGCCTTGATCGAGTCATTGCTTGGGCGCGCAGTCAGGTAACTGATGACGGACGTTTCAACGTAGATTTTTCGTTTCATGTGAATAATTGAAATCTGACCCTCATTAACTCAGACCTTCAGGTAAACGCCATCGCAGAGTGCTTCATTATGGCAGCGCGAACCGAATGACAATAGGCCCCATGTTTCATATCGTCCTGGTCGAACCCGAAATCCCGCCCAACACGGGCAACATCATCCGTCTGGCGGCCAACACCGGCTGCACCCTGCACCTGATTGAGCCACTCGGCTTTTCGATGGACGACAAGCACATGCGCCGCGCCGGGCTGGACTACCACGAGTACGCCGAACTCAAACGTCATGCCAGTTGGCCGGCATTTCTGGACACCGAACAGCCGGCGCCAGAGCGCCTGTTCGCCCTGACCTCCCGCGCCAGTCGGAGCGTGTATCACGTGCAGTTTGCGCCGGGCGACTGGCTGGTGTTTGGTTCTGAGACACGGGGTTTGTCCGAGGCGGTGCGTCAATCGTTTGCAGCGGCACAAGGCCTGCGGCTGCCCATGCTGGCGGGCCAGCGCAGCCTGAATTTATCCAACGCGGTGGCGGTGACGGTTTTTGAAGCCTGGCGGCAAAACGGGCTTGGAACGTCCGCTGCCGTATCAAACCGTGCTCAGGGGTAATACCGGGCCAGTGACTCGGCCACACACACCGGTTTCATTGAGCCTTCACGCTCGATGGTGACCTCCCAGGTCATCTGTGCGCCGCCGTTGTCTATGGACTCACTCTTGAGCAGTTTCATGCGGGCGCGCAGGCGGCTTCCCACCGGCACCGGTGCCATGAAGCGCACCTTGTTCAGCCCGTAATTCACGCCCATGCGCCGTTCCACAATGTTCAGGGAAGACTGAAAAAACTTCGGCATCAGCGACAGCGTCAAAAAACCGTGCGCGATCGGGCCACCAAAGGGACCGGCCCTGGCTTTCTCCAGGTCCACGTGAATCCACTGGTGGTCGCCGGTGGCCTGCGCAAACTGGTTCACCTGCTCCTGCGTGATGGTGATCCAGTCGCTCAGCGTAATTTCCTGGCCGGCCAGAGCAGCCAGTTCAGACAGGGTTTGAAATGTTTTCATAACGCCACTGTAACAACACGCGTGCGGGTCGTTTGTCAAATGTGCGACAATACGGTTCGTTGTGGCGCTTCAGTTGCCCACGATGCCAGCACCTTGCTGGGAACAATGCCTTGCGCAAACGTTCCACTTTTGTACCCCATCTGCCTTTGACTGACTCGGTGCGTCTGCACAGAGCGGGCCGATGCCATAGCGCCCAGGATAGGCGCCACACTATGAACTTTGAAGATTTAAAACTGGCTCCGGCCATTGTCAAGGCTGTGCTTGAGCATGGCTACGAGACCCCCACCGCGATTCAGGTAGAGGCTATTCCCGCTGTGCTCGACGGGCATGACCTGCTCGGCGGCGCCCAAACCGGAACCGGCAAAACGGCCGCTTTTGTGCTGCCCATGTTGCACAAACTCAGCCAGGGTGAAAGAGCCCGGAACAAATTTGGTGGCATTGGCATTCGTGCCCTGGTGCTGACCCCGACGCGGGAACTTGCGGCTCAGGTGGAACAGTCGGTCCAGACCTACGGTAAATATGTGGAACTGATTTCGACCGCCATTTTTGGCGGTGTCGGCATGAACCCCCAGATCAGCCGCGTCAAAAAAGGCGTGGACATCCTGGTGGCCACACCCGGTCGCCTGCTCGACCTGCTGCAGCAAGGCGTACTCGATCTGGGCCAGGTGCAAATATTGGTGCTCGACGAAGCCGACCGCATGCTCGACATGGGCTTCATCCATGACGTGAAAAAAGTACTCGCCGTGGTGCCCAAAGACAAGCAGAGCCTGCTGTTTTCGGCCACTTTCAGTGACGAAATTCGCGACCTGGCTGCCACGCTGCTTAAAAACCCGCAACACATTCAAGTGACGCCGGGCAACACCACAGTGCAGCGCATCACGCAACTGATTCACCCGGTCGGTCGTGGCAAAAAGAAAGCCCTGCTGGCCCACATCATCCAGGAACATAACTGGAGCCAGGTGCTGGTCTTCACCCGCACCAAATTTGGCGCCAATAACGTCGCCGAATATTTGACCAAGAACGGCATTCATGCCCTGGCCATGCATGGCAACAAGAGCCAGGCGGCCCGCACCCAGGCGCTGGGCGGCTTCAAGAGCGGCGACATTCGCGCGCTGGTGGCGACCGACATCGCCGCCCGTGGCATCGACATTGATGATCTGCCGCACGTGGTGAACTACGACATACCCAACGTCAGCGAAGACTATGTGCACCGCATTGGCCGTACCGGGCGCGCTGGCGCCGACGGCACGGCGGTGAACCTGGTGTGCCTGGACGAAGAAGGCTTCATGCAAGCCATTGAACGCTTCACCAAACAGGATATTCCGGTGCAGATTGTGGAAGGTTTCATGCCCGAGCCCGGTGAAAAGGCCGAACCGATCGCCATGGGCCGCCAGACCATTTGGGGCGGTGCCGGCAAACCACCGAGCCGTGACGTGATGATGGCTGCGGCCAGGACGGCGCGCACCGAGATGCTGACGCGGGTGCGCGAAAGCAAGGGCGCGCAAGGCGACCGCGGCGGCAATGGCGGTGGCGGTCGTGGTGGCAACAGTGGCGGCGGTGGACCGCGCGGGGGCGGCCAGCGCAGCCACAGTCCAGCCGGCGATCAAGCAGCACGGGCCCCAAGCCAACGGCCGGCGCAGGGGCGCGGTGGAAATGGTGGCGGCTACGGTGGTGGTGGCAGTGGCGGAGGCTACGGCGGCGGCAACCCGCCATCTAGATCGGGTCAGGGTCAGGCTCAGGGCCAGCCCGATCCGATGCGTACCAGCGTGGACATGATGGCCGAGCGCGGCGCCCGCCGTGGCGGCGGTGGTTTTGGTGGCGGCAACCGCAATGGCGGCGGCTATGCTGGCGGAGGCAACGGATCCCGTGGACCGGGCTCGGGCGGTTCGCGCGGCTCGTTTAACCGCTAAACGCGATACGGCGGTTCACTGTGGTTTTACTCTCGGGTGAAATGCAGCAGCTCCGATAGACCGGCAGGCGCAGGGTTCACACCCGGTCCGCCTCCACCTCGCCATCAAAATCCTTGTCCATCGGAATCAGCGCCTGTACCTGCGTGTCGGGCAAGGCTTCGACTTTTTTCAGCGCCCGGCCCATGGCACGACTGCGGGTCTCGGCGCTGTCCAGCGTCTTGAGCACGGTCTCGGTTTGCGACTTGACCCGCGCCAGCACGTCACCAAACTTGCCGAACTCGGTTTTGACCGCGCCCAGCACCTGCCACACCTCGCTCGAGCGTTTTTCCAGCGCCAACGTGCGAAAACCCATTTGCAGCGAACTCAGCATGGCCAGCAGCGTGGTCGGCCCCGCCAGCGTGATGCGGTGCTCGCGCTGCAAGGCCTGCATCAAACCGGGGCGGCGCAGCACCTCGGCGTACAAACCTTCGGTCGGCAAAAACAGAATGGCGAAATCGGTGGTGTGCGGCGGCTCCACGTATTTGTCGGCGATGGACTTTGCCTCCAGCCGGATGCGCAGCTCCAGCGCCTTGCCCGCCGCCTCGGCCCCCAGCACGTCGGCCCGCCCCTGGGCGTCCAGCAGGCGCTCGTAGTCTTCATTGGGAAACTTGGCATCAATGGGCAACCACAGTGGCTCACCATGCTCGGATTTGCCGGGCAGTTTGATGGCGAAATCCACCACGTTTTTACTGCCCGGGCGGGTTGCCACCTGGGCGCAATACTGGTCGGCCACAAACACCTGTTCCAGCAGCGAAGCAAGTTGCGCCTCGCCGAAAATGCCGCGGGCTTTGACATTGGTCAGCAGATGCTTGAGGTCGCCCACGCCCTGTGCCAGCGTCTGCATCTCACCCAGGCCTTTGTGCACCTGCTCCAGCCGGTCAGCCACTTGTTTGAAGCTTTCACCGAGGCGGGTTTGCAGCGTGGTCTGTAGCTTTTCGTCGACCGTGGCGCGCATCTCGTCGAGCTTGGCGGCATTGGTGGCTTGCAACTGGGCCAACTGCGCCTCCAGCGTTTGTCGCACCTCACTCATGCGCCGGGCGTTGGACTCGCTCAAGGACTGGAGTTGCAGCGTCAAGGTGTCTGACAGCGTTTTTTGCAAGAGCGCCAGTTGCTGGCCAAACGCATCAATCTGGGTGTTTTGGGTGCGCGTCGCTTCCGCGCCCTGCTGCACCAGGGTTTGCTGGAAGGTGGCAAAGGTGGTGTTCAACTCCTGCCTGCCGCCGCGTGACGATTCGCTGATCTCACGGCGCAGTTCCCGCTCCAGCCGCTCGCTGCTGGCCTGCAGGGCCGCCAGCAACTCGGCCTTGCCCTGCTCTGCCGCCTGCGCTGCACCGGCATCCGGCCGCCGCAGGGCCAGCCACAGCAGCAGCAACACATTCAACAGGCCAAGCGCCAGCAAGGACCAAAGCACAACGTCATTCAAACCGGTTTCCTCCAAGCCCCTATTGTTGTTCAAAACAGCGGGGCTCCCAAAGACACCGGGTGATGAGAAGGCTCAATTGATGGATGTGCCTATAAGATGGCATCTCGTCTACTGAATTTCCATGATGCCACTCCACCCTTCAGCACCCGCTCACTCGCCATGCCTCGCGACGAATAAAATCCGACAAGCCCCCGGGACTGGCGGCATGAACCGCCTCTCAAATTGAAGGGAATGGGCAAGATGCTGGGCTCTATGCCATGAACGATTACCTTGCTTTGTTTTTGGGTGTTGTATGTGCCGGCATCGGCGGCGAGCTTTTTGTTCGCGGCGCGGTCGGTCTCGCTTTTTGGGCGCGGATTTCTCCGGGCATTATCGGCGCAACCGTTGTTGCATTCGCCACATCGAGTCCTGAATTATCGGTCTCGATCAATGCTGCGCTGGCTGGACAACCCCAAATCGGTCTCGGCGATGCCTTGGGGAGTAACGTGGTGAATGTTGCCCTGATTCTCGCTCTTGCCTTACTCATTTCTGGCATCCAAAGTCCCCGTGACAGCGTAAAACGGGATTTCCCTGTGGCGTTGCTGATTCCCATCATCACCGGTGTGCTGTTTCTGGACGGGGAACTTTCCAGAATCGACGGTTTACTGATGTTGGGCATATTTATCGCCTGGCTGGTGGCGGCAGTTATCGAGGCACGAAAACAACGAAGTGCTGCGGAGGAGGTTTTGGGAGAACATCGACGCTGGCTGGTCGTTGTTTTGTGCGTTACCGGTCTTGCCCTCCTCGTCGCTGCCGGAAATCTCATTGTGGCGGGCGCAAGAGGCATGGCCATTTCCTTTGGCATAGATGAATTCATTATCGGGGCAACGATTGTGGCAGTGGGCACGTCCGTGCCAGAACTCGCGACAACAGTCGTTGCCAAGCTTCGCGGACACGACGAGGTTGGCCTGGGAGCAATTTTGGGCAGCAATATCTTCAACGGCCTTTTAATCGTTGCTGTCGCGGCCATGATCCACCCCATAACCGTGCCGTGGCGTGAGGTCGCTATTGCCTTGGTGTTTGGTCTCGTGGCCCTGGTGTTCGCTTACCCTACGCGCAAAGGCTTCATTGGACGAAGGCGCGGGGTATTGCTGCTGGTGCTTTATGCTGTCTATCTCGCTACCCTCCTGCAACGCCAAGCTGCCTGACCATCCCATGCCTGGCCACGACTTGACGCCTGGCTGAGGAAGGAGGTTTGACCGTGCACGAACCTTTTGCCGAACTTGCCCTGCTGCTGCTCATCGCCGCCGTCGTCGGCGCACTGGGGATGCGGTTGCGCCAGCCCATGCTGATCGCCTACATAGTAGCAGGCATCGGCGTGGGCCCGGCAGGGCTGGCGCTGGTCCAGGCTCACGACCAGATCGACCTGTTGGCCCAGATCGGCGTGGCCGTGCTGTTGTTTGTGGTGGGGCTCAAGCTCGATCTGCAGCATGTGTGCCACATCGGGCCATCACCGTCGGCTTCGTGCTGATTCTGGGTCAGCCCGGTGCTGGCGCAGACCTCGGGGGCCCTGTTCGCGCAACTGCGACGCCATGGGCTGACGCTACAGACGGCGCCGTGAGGCCGTGCAGGGCCAGCGCTCACGAGCGTCGTCACGATCAAATTCTCCCCGTGAGCTGAAGGACGCTGCGGCTACGTGCATCGACAGCGGCTGTGTATATGTTGCATCATTTCCCGGCAGCGCATTGGATTTGCATCAACTAGTACATCAACACGCAAGTTTGGAAACATAATGTCGTCCCAACTTTCGATCCGCATCCTGTCGAGTGAAGTTCCACTCGATGGTTCGCTTTTCTTTGTTGCGGGCTTGCTGCCAGGCATCGACTTCTGATTCCAGA
>JAUXOA010000058.1 GCA_030682475.1 Rhodoferax sp.
TCTGGAATCAGAAGTCGATGCCTGGCAGCAAGCCCGCAACAAAGAAAAGCGAACCATCGAGTGGAACTTCACTCGACAGGATGCGGATCGAAAGTTGGGACGACATTATGTTTCCAAACTTGCGTGTTGATGTACTAGCGCGTATGGCGTAAGCGCAGATACCCCCAAAAACCGGTGGATTTTTGTTCTAGACAAGGCACACACCTTGGCAATAGCTCGGCAGTATCTCGCCTAATGCTGGCCCAGTTATGAAAAAGTTAGGCTGGACATGATGCAGTAGCCCTTTCAGTTTCTCGCTTTTTCGCACAACTCATGGACTGAATTGAGACTGGCAAGTGACCAGCAAAGCGATTTGAGACTGGCGGCTTTACCGAAGCCAAGTATCGGGACCACGAGATCGTCGAACTTGCTTTCGAGGTGCTGATCTGACATCGGCAGTTTGTAGCTGCCAATGGCATGTTCGACGAACACATGCAGGCGGCGGCCATCTTTGCAGACCACCGTGACGTCCGCCGACGTCTCATCCAGGTCGTCGTCAGGGGTTGCCCGGATTCTGTTTCTCAGCGATGCGATGTCTGCACGATTGACAACTTCATCGGAGAATTCGGTTTCTCCAGCCGCGCCAAACACAAACCCGACGGCGCAGCCATGGTAAACGCTGAACTTTCCTTCAAGACCCTTTTTAGGTGAGGTCTTGCCCGTCAATTCAAGCACCAGCGAATGCACTCTCAGTTCAACGCTTTCAATTTCTTCCGCTCTTAGTCCGGCTTCACGCAGCTGGACACAGCCATCTATGCTCGGATGGATGACCACACCGCATGCGAAGGGTTTATAGGTGTTGGACGAAATTTCAAAACGCTGCCCGAGTTCTTCAGTCACTTTATCCCAATCAAGCCTGCTTGAGACTACCTGCATGTAACCGCGGGCGGCCTCGAGCGCCTTCGGCGAAGACGTGTACCCATGGCTGGCCATCAACGCTGCCGTCAGACCGGCGCGTGCCGCCGCTCCGGGGTGAAACGCCTTGGTCATGGTGCCGAACTGCTCGCGCAATCCGATCGGTTGGGACGCTGCAATTCCCAACGCCATTGCCGTATGCCTGGCATCAAGCTTGAGCAGGCGTGCGCAGGCCGCTGCCGCACCAATTGCCCCGGTTGAACCGGTGATGTGCCAGCCACGATCGTAATGCTCCGGGTACATCCCGCAACCAATGCGGCACGCGATATCGATACCCAGAACCAGTGCATCAATCACCTCGCGCCCACTGGCACCTGTCTTTTCAGCCAGCGCCAGGATTGACGAGGCAACCGGGCCGGCGGGATGAATGAGTGTCTTCCAGTGGGTATCGTCAAAGTCGAACAGGTGCGACGAAATCCCGTTGAGCAGCGCAGCGCTACCCATGTCAACCCGCGTACCGCGACCAAGCAGGCTGGCCTGGTCGGGCGGTGCGAATTCCTGCATGGCCGCCAGCGCCGCCGAAACCGCCGGATGCATGGCAGCACCTACTGCACAGCCGACCCAGTTCAGAAAGGTGCGATGCGCCTCATGCTCGACCGCATCGGTCCATCCCCTGGATGGGTGGCTGGAGACAAAGTCGGCAAGAATTTGCGTGAGGGGCGGCGCGTCGTGAATTGCACTGACAACCGTGTTGTGGGCCATGTATTCGCCATGTTGAAATTGAAGAGTAGGACGATGCGCCGCATCCAGGTCGCCAGGTCGGAGCCGGTCTATTCCATTTCCAGTTTGCGCGCCTTGACCAGTTGTACCCACTGCGCCATGTCACGTTTAACGTACTCGCCAAACTGCTCTGGCGTCATCGGCATCGGGCTGATCGCCTCTTGCACTAATTTCTCGTTCAAGTCGGGGGCGTTGAGCTGCTTGTTGATTTCGTCACTGAGGCGCTTGACGATGGGTTTGGGCATATTGGCCGGTCCGTGGACGCCATACCATTGCACGCCACTGAAGCCTTTGAAACCCAGTTCTTCCAAAGTCGGAACGTCCGGCAGCGCCGGATGCCGCTTCAAGCTGGTCACTGCAAGCGCCTGGATCCGGTTGCCGCGCAGGTGCGGCAGGGCCGTTGACAGGCTCGGAAAAGCGGCTTGGGTCTGTCCACCCAACAGGTCCGCCATCATCGGGCTGCCGCCACGATAGGGCACGTGCACCATGAAGGTTTTGGTCGTCTCCTTGAACTGTTCCATCGCCAGATGCGTCAGCGTACCCTGCCCTGCGGAGCCATAGCTGTATTTGGCGGGATTGGCTTTGAGCAAGGCGATGAGTTCTTTCACACTGGTGGCGCTGACGCCCTTGCTCACCACCAGCACGTTGGGTGTGCCGCCGATCATGGCGATGGGCGTGAAGTCGGTCACGGCATCGTAAGGCAACTTGCGTGCCGCCGGGTTGGTGCTGTGAGTAGCGGAGTAGCTCAGCATCAGGGTGTAGCCATCGGGCGCTGCGCGCGCCGTTGTCTGGGTTGCAATGATTCCGCCACCGCCGCTGACGTTATCAACCACGAAGGTCTGTCCAAATGCCTTGCCCAGACGGTCGCCCAGAGTTCGTGCCAGCATATCTGCCGAGCCGCCCGGCGCGACTGGCACGATAAACCGCACGTGTTTGGCGGGCCACTCTGCCTGAGCACGAGCGAGGTCTGGAAGGGCCGCGCAGATGAATGCTGCGCCAATGACTTTTATACCGTTTCTCCGGTTCATATTCATGGGTGTCTCCTGAAAAAAATTGTGCGGGGCGACGGATAGGCTTTTCAACCATCTGGGGCCAGTATCGCACCTATGGTCTGCCCTCGATCCACATAAAAACCCTCGCCTTTCCCGCAGAAATCCCTGCCCGGCAGGTCCACCACCAAAATGCGCTGTTCGAGAGAGTAATTTCCAGTGCGCCGGTTACGCCAGGCCCAGGCTCAGGCTCACCCCGCAGCGCATCTGAATCGCCGGTTTGCCCGTTCACCAATTGATGCACTGATCGGCATCAAAGTCGGGTGCTGCTTGCGCTGCCAGATCCCAGTCCGGCTCCACTTCGACACCGTCATCCATCTGCGCATCACAGTCGTCCCATAGCGGTGGTCCGCGTGCCGGGGCTATTGCAGCGGGGGCTCGGAGTCGACCCCGATGTGCTCCAGAATTTTCCTGATCTGCGCGCCCTCGGTGATGAAAGCGATCAGGCGTATTTGCCCACCGCACGTCGGACACACCAACGAAAAAACCTCGTAGATACGGGCGATCAAAACTGCCCACAGGTAGTGCGCCGGTGAGCGCTTGGGCGGCACGGGCTGGGGCGGTGGCAACTGGGCACCGCCGCCGCCAGCATTGCCCACTGGCACCACCCCAGGCGTGCCCTTGCTCGCGCTGGCTTGCACGGTCTGCGCCGTGGCCTGTAGCGCAGGTGCTGCCAGCGCCGTCACCGCAGCCCGCAGTGGCGAGTTTGGTGCCAGTACGCCAAAGTAGCGATGGCGGTGGGTGCGCGGTGGTGGTACCAGGGCGGCAATGTGATCGATCAGCTCGTCCACTTTGCCGCCTCGCTTGTCACCCGTAGGTTCGCTGTGCTGTTTGGCGCAGCGGTAGACCAGGGCGGTGCCCGCTTTGCGCAGACGATCCATGGCAAAGGGTGGGCGGGTGTTGATTTCCATCCAAACTTGACCCTGGTTTTCCATTCAATATTGACCCCACCTATTGCAGTTTAAAGCCTTGCAATTGGGCTGTGGAGAAGTTTTCAGTTTCAGACAGTTGTTGTTTCTCCTTCTTTGGTTGTTGGCTGTTTGGCTTTTGACCCCTGTTTCATCGGGGTTGCAACCCCGATGGCGATTTTTGCTCTGGCGCTGGAGTGTTTGAAGCGCCAACTTTGATTGCCCGTCTCCACGATGTGACAGTGGTGCGTCAGACGATCCAACAAGGCGGTGGCCAGTCGTAAAAGGTCTGGCTACGCTCAAAGCTGCGGCTGTGGCGGGCCACCCGCTTGCCTTCGGCCACCACGGCGATGTGGTCGTGGTACAGGCGCACACTGACGGCCGAGTTGGCGTGCTCCGTGGGTACGCTGTAACGGTTGCGCTCCAGGTGGATCAGACCGGTGCTGGTGACGCGCGCCAACACTTCCATGTAACCGTCGAATGGGCGCGGCATTGGCATCAGGCGCAGTTGTTCGTCTTGCAGCACATCGGCCACCTTCAGGGCCGACTACTCAGGGTGGTTGAGTTCACTCCAGGTTTGTCTGCATTGCTCAGCCAGCCAGGCGTTGAGTTCGTCCCAGCTGGCCCAGCGCCGGTCTTTGGCGTGGTGCCAGATGCTGGTGCGCCGGTCGCGCACGTTCTTCTCGACAATGCCCTTCTCCCAGCCGCTGGCGACGTTGCAGAATTCGGGCTCGAACAGGTAGTGCCCGCTCATGGCTTCGAAGCGGCTGTTGATCTTGCGCTTCTTGCCAGACAGCACCTGGTCAACGGCGGTCTTCATGTTGTCGTAGATGCCGTGCTGGGGCACGCCGCCAAAGGCTTCAAAGGCGCGAGCGTGGGCGTCAAACAGCATCTCGCGTGACCTTGACCGGGGTAGGCCACCAGCCAGAACGCGCGGCTGGCGCACAGCTTGGTGTGGGCCAGTTCCACCTGCCGGCGCAGGCCGCCGATGAAGGTGTATTCGGTGCTCCAGTCAAACTGGAAGGCTTCGCCGGGGTGGAACTTCAGCGGGATGAACGCGCCTTTGGACGCCGCCAGTCCCTCGCTTGTCTTGCATGCCCGGGCAAAGGCACACAGGCGACCGTAGCTGCCGGTGTAGCCCAGCACTCGCAATTCCTGCCACATTTGCCCCTTGGTGCGCCGCTCGCGCTTGTTGCGCCCTGCATCCGCTTTGAGCCATGTCCTCAAGGTCTCGGCGTAAGCGTCGAGTTTGGTGACAACTCGGCGCACCGGGTCTTTGGGCTCCACCATCCCGGGCTCACGCAGCCAGCTGCGTACCGTGTTGCGCGACAGACCGGTTTGCCTGCATATTTCTTTGCTCGACTGTTTGTCCCGAAAGTACAAACGCCGTATCTTGGCTAATGTTCCCACTTTGAGCACTCCTGTTTCTCCTGTGCATAACTTCCTACGCACAGCGCTTCTAACAGGGGTCAAATTTGGATGGAAAAAACTACCGTCAAGGGGTCAATTCTGGGTGGCATTCAACACTGAGAACCTCGAAAGTCCAAGGGTCTTGTATTGCCACATATTCATTCCATGGTCCAGCGATTAAATTCGTATGAAATATGCCCTGTAGCCCATAGCGACCTTGCGCCCCTTGGCATTGCCAGGAAAAGCCAGGAGAACAAGACGCGCAAAACCGTCAACCAGGCCGTTTTTTTCCATCAAATTAGCCTTTATCCCTTTAAAATCGTACGCGGCCAGCTACTAAAGTCATAGCGCCCATCGCCCCTAATCATTCCGCAGAAATCTTTCGCTCCCGAACAATCCGTCCCCAGGTCGCGGATTCACTGGCCATGTAGCGGGCCAACTCGTCCCGGGTGCCAGGTTGAGGGGTCAAGCCGTGCTTGAGGAGCTGTTCACGCACATCGGGCGCATTGAGCACCTTCACCAGCTCCAGGTTCCAGCGGTCCAGCAGGGGCTTGGGTGTTTTGCTTGATGCCACAAAGGCATACCAGTTGGTGGCATTGAAGCCCGGGTAGCCTGACTCGGCGATGGTAGGCACATTCGGCATGAAGGCTGGGCGGGTCAAGCCGGTGGTGGCCAGCGGGATCAGCTTGCCGGACTCGATGTGCGGGCCTGCCGTGGCCGGGGTGGAGTAGTAAGACGCCACCCGGCCGCCCAGCAGGTCTTGCAGCGCGGGCGCGCCGCCCTTGTAGGGAATGTGAACCGTTTCAATGCCCGCCTGGACGTTGAACAATTCACCGGCCAGGTGCGATGCCGAGTCGGCGCCGGTGGAGGCGAAGTCCAGGCTACCGGGTTTCTTTTTGGCCAGCGCCACAAACTCAGCCAGGGTTTTGACGCCGACGCCCGCATGCACCACCAGCACGTTGGGAAAGTTCACGCCCATGGTGATGGGCGCCAGGTCACGCACCGGGTCGTAGCCCAGCTTCATCATGTGCGGCGCAATCGTCAGCGGACCCACCGAACCAAACAGCAGCGTGGCGCCATCGCCCGCAGCGTTGGCGACGAACTGATGGGCGATGTTGCCGCCTGCGCCGGGCTTGTTGTCCACGATCACCGTCTGGCCGATGTTGTCGCCCAGCTTTTTGGCAATCAGTCGGGCGGCGGTGTCGGCAGCGCCGCCGGCCGCGAAGCCCACGACCAGGCTCACGGTCTTTTTGGGGGGAAAGTCCTGCGCCTGGGCAGGCGCGGTGAACGTCGTGAACACAGGCAACAAGGCCAGCGCGGCACTAACTTTAAGCAGTTGGCGTTTTTTCATTTTGTCTCCGTTTTTTCAAGTAAAAAAATCAATCAGCGCCCAGTCCGACGGGGTTGGGCTGGCGTTTTTCCACAGCATGGCGCAACAGCGAAGCAGTGCGAAATATACCGTGGGCAAACTTGCCGTAGGGCAGCGTGACAAACAGCGCCATCACCACGCCCAGATGGACGGCCAGCAAGGCAGCCAGGGCCGGGGTTCCGCGCGCCAGCCACAGCGCCAGGCCCGTCAGGCTGGTAAAAAACAGCAGCGCGATAAAGCCGAGGTCCATGGGCTTTTGGGCCGCGTCGCCGTGCTGCGGATGGCGTTTGAGGTTCAGCCTGAACAGCCCCGCCGTGCCCAGCAAAAGGCTCACGCCGCCCACAGCGCCCAGTACCTTGGGCAGGCTGGGCAGGTCGTAGGGCGCTGCCCAGCCAAACACGTAGTGGTACACCGTGGCCAGGCTGGTGGCGGCAAAGCACAGCATGAAGCCATAAAAGGTCAGGTGATGGGCGTGTTTGCGCGACAGCGTGTATTCATCGTCGGCGTTGTGGCAGCCATCGCCGTGACCGCCATCCAAGTACTTCAGCCGCAGCACGTCCCGGGTCGCCTCGGCCACCGCTGGCGAACTGACGGGCAGGCCTGAAGTCGCGGGCGTCACATCGCGCCAGAAGCGCCGCACGCCCAGGCCAAGGGCCAGCACCGCCCACACAAACACCGGGGCAAACATGCCCGCCAGCAGGTTGTGCGGAAACAGCTTGTAGAAGTTGCCCTGCAAGTCGCCGCCCCACAGCGCGCCGTTGAGCGCCAGCGCCAGCAGCAGAAACACGGCCAGCCCGGCCGCGAGTGCCAGCGACAGCGTCAAACCATTGCGCTGGTACAGCTTGCCCAGCGCGGGCGGCCAGGCGTAATCCACATAGGTCTGGACCCGGACCTGGGCCATGGCCTGCGGCACATTGACGGCAAACTCATGCGGCGGCGCGTACTGGCAGGCATGCAGGCAGGCGCCGCAGTTGTGGCACAGGTTGGCCAGGTAATGGATGTCGGCCTTGCCGAACTCGAGCCGGCGCGTCATGGCCGGAAACACCGCGCAAAAACCTTCGCAGTAGCGGCAGGCGTTGCAGATCTGCATCTGCCGCGCCACCTCGGTTTCAGGCGCGCTGAGCACCCGGCCAGCCGCCACTTCTCCATTTGCCAGCGCAACGGCATCCCGGGCCAAGGCTTCAAGCTGCCGCATGGTTTGCTCCTGATTTCATAGCTATCTGCGCAGACTGGACGCCGGCTATACGCCCAAAAGCCGTTCCAATGGACATGCCCACGCCAGCGGTGTAACCCTTGCCCAGCACATTGCCCGCCATCATTTCACCGGCCACAAACAGGTTGGGGCTGGGCACGCCGCCAAAGGACACGGCAGCAGTTTCATCGGTTTTAAGGCCCAGGTAGGTGAAGGTCACGCCGGGCTTGAGGGCGTAGCCATAAAACGGGGCCTTGTCGACCGGCCGCGCCCAGTGCGTCTTGGCCGGGCTCAGTTGCTCGGTGTGGCAGTCATCCAGCACCGTGTGGTCGAAGGTGCCCACCCGGCAAGCGGCGTTGTAGGCGTTCAGGGTCTGCATGAAGGCGGGCACATCGAGCCCCAGTTTGTGCGCCAGTTCCGGCAGCGTATCGGCCCGGGTGCCGGGAAACACCGGCGGCATGAAGCGGCCTGCGGCCTTGGCGTCGATGACCGAATAAGCCACCTGCCCCGGCTGCTGCGCCACCAGACGCCCCCAGATGGCATAGCGCTTGGGCCAGAAATCTTCGCCCTCGTCGTAAAACCGCCGGCCCTCGCGGTTCACCACCACGCCCAGCGACACACAGTCGATGCGGGTGCAGATGCCGCCGTCGTACAGCGGCGCTCGGGCGTCAATCGCCACCATGTGGGCCTGGGTCGGGTCGCCGATGGTGTCGGCTCCGGCTTCCAGCAGGTGCTTGAGCAGCACGCCCTGGTTGAAGCGGGTGCCGCGGATCGCAAAGTTGTCCGAGGGCCATTCGCCGCGCTCGTTCTGGCCCCAGGCCTCGCGCAGCCATTCGCGGTTGGACTCGAAGCCGCCGGCCGCCAGCACGCAGGCTTTGGCCGTGATGCGCTCGCTGCCCACAAAAGCGGCCACAAAGCGGCCGTCCTGGAGTTCGAGCCGGTCCACCGGCGCGTTGTAGCGAACCCGCACGCCCAGCTTTTCGGCACTGCGGTAGTAGGCGTTGACCAGCGCCTTGCCGCCGCCCATGAAAAAAGCATTGGTGCGGCTCAGGTGCAGCGTGCCCGAGAGTGAAGGCTGGAAATGCACGCCATGGCGGCGCATCCAGTCGCGGCAATGGCTCGATGCCCGAATCGTCAGCCGCGCCAGGGCTTCATTCGTCTGGCCGCCCGTGACCTTGAGCAGGTCTTGCCAGAACTCTTCTTCGGGGTAGGCATCGGTCAGCACGTCTTGCGGCGCGTCGTGCATGCAGCGCAGGTTGCGGGTGTGGGCCGAGTTGCCGCCACGCCATTCGCGCGGCGCGGCTTCGAGCAGCAGCACGCTGGCGCCAGCCTCGCGCGCCATCAGCGCCGCGCACAGGGCGGCATTGCCCCCCCCAATCACCAGTACATCCACATTCATAGTCACCTCAGCGCTTGCAGGAAGGTCCTGACTTTAGGTGTCGGGCGGGCTTTTGGTCAGCCCCGCATCACGATGGAGGCATCACAAATTGTGATGGATCAGCCGGGCGCCCGCCCATTGGCCGGAACCCACCAACGCCCGGGCGCAGTCCGCCAGTACCACCCGGGTGGCCAGCGCAGCCGGCGACAACTCGTCGTCCGACAGGCTGCACAGGGCGTTGCTGCGGTGCACCTGGGCATCGGCAATTTCAGCCCAATGAAGGCGCTGCGCGGCGTCCTGCACCCGCCCCAGCGCCGCCCACGGTTGCACCGTGCAGCCCAGCCCCGCGCACACCGCATCCATCAGCATGGTCAGCGAGTCCACTTCGGCCACCAGCTGGGGTTTGATGTCGGCCCGGGCAAATGCCGCGTCCAGCGCGCTGCGCAGGCCGTGCGCGCCCGTCGGCAAAATGAGGGGAATGCCTTCTAGCTGCGCCATGCTGGTTGAAGTCGCGGCGTCGGCCTCACCGGCAAGTCGCGGACGCATCAGGTACAGCTTTTCCTCCAGCAGCGGCATCACGCTCCAGCGCCTGGCTACGCCGGTGTCAAACAGCACCGCCAGGTCCAACTGCCGCGCATTGAGCATGCTGGTCAAATGGCCCGACATGCTTTCGACCAGGTGCAGGCGCACGTCGGGGTAGCGCGCGCGCATGGCCTGCATCAGCGGCACGCCCAGCACAGCCGCCGTGGTCGAGGCCAGCCCCACGCTCACCGTGCCACTCAGGCGCGACTGCTGGGCGGCACGCACGGCTTGCTCGGCGTGGCGCAGGGTCAGCTGCGCTTCCCGGAAAAACGCCAGTCCGGCCTCGGTCGGCACCACGCCTTTGCTGCTGCGCTGCAACAGCCGGGTTGAAAGTTCGCTTTCCAGCCGGCTGATTTGCTGGCTCAGGGCCGACTGGACCAGATCGAGGTCCAGCGCGGCACGGCTCATGCTGCCGAGCTCGACGATACGAACGAAATACCGGAGTTGCCGAAGTTCCATGGCGGGCCTGTCAAAAACGCAAACGTGTCATGGCGGGGATAATCGCACACCTATGGACAAGCAACACAGCAAGCAACGGGTGGTGGTCGGTTTGAGCGGCGGCGTCGATTCCGCCGTGACAGCGCACCTGCTCAAGCAGCAGGGCCACGAGGTCCCAACGGAAAAACCTCGTAGATACGGGCGATCAAAACTGCCCACAGGTAGTGCGCCGGTGAGCGCTTGGGCGGCACGGGCTGGGGCGGTGGCAACTGGGCACCGCCGCCGCCAGCATTGCCATCAGGTGCCACCCCAGGCGTGCCCTCGCTCGCGCTGGCTTGCACGGTCTGCACCGTGGCCTGTAGCGCAGGTGCTGCCAGCGCCGTCACCGCAGCCCGCAGTGGCGAGTTTGGTGCCAGTACGCCAAAGTAGCGATGCCGGTGGGTGCGCGGTGGTGGCACGAGGGCCGCAATGCGGTCGATCAGCTCCAGTGGCGTGAGGATCAGCTCGGCCACTTTGCCGCCAGCGGGTTCACTGTGCTGTTTGGCGCAGCGGTACACCAGGGCGGTGCCCGCTTTGCGCAGTCGATCCATGGCAAAGGGTGGGCGGGCGCAGTAGCGCAGCAAGCGCTCCAGTGCGGCGCGGTCGTGTGCCTCAATGCAGACACCGGCATTGACCGAGAAGCCGCTGTGTTGGTAGGCCAGCATCTCTTTGGCATCACAACTCTCGATCAGGCCCCGGCCCACAAAGGCGCGCAGGATGCGGCGGCGCAAATCGGCCTGCACCTGGACCACGCCAGCCTCGTCGATCCCACTGGCCGGGTGAAAGATGATGCCCGGCGGTGAGGCTTTGGCATCGGCATCAGCGTCGCCTGGCACTACCTCAAACACCCCGTCAACCACGCAAACATGCAAGTGCACGTGCTCGTTCAGGCTGGAGCCGAAGCGGTGAATGAAGGCGACTGCGCCAATGTGCAGGACCGCGCTGTCCATCTGCGCCGCGCCGGGGCGGTGGGACTGCAGGCTTTGCGCGATGACCCGCAGGAAAATGCGCAGCACCATGCTGAGCACCGCACCATCGCGCTGCATGAAGTAGCGCAGTCGCTTTGGCACCGACAGCACCCACTGGCGCACGGGCAGGCGCGGGAAGACGTGGTCCGTCAGGTGTGCCGCCGTCTCCACCATGCGCCGGGTGTTGCATGACGGGCAGACCCCACGGCCCTTGCAGGAGAAGGCCACAAAGTAGTCGTGCCCACAGTCATCGCACCAGGCGCGCGCAAAGCCGTGCGCAAAGATGCCGCATTCCAGATACTTGCGAAACGCCTGGCGGACGTAGGAACGCGGCGTGTGGTGATCTCCTTGGCCGTCGAACTGGCCTGCGCTGGAGAACTCAAGCCAGGTCTCAAAATTCTCGCTAACGGTGCGATAGAACAGGGTTCGCTCGGGGTGGCGCGGGTTGTGGAGCTTGGGTTTTGCCGTTGATGCTGATTGGTGCGCAGCAGGCGTGCGGGAGCCCGGGTGCTGGTGCGAATGTGGCAAGGCTCGCGACTGCGCTGTGGCGGTGTGCATGGTGCAACGCCTTTATGGGCGTGGCTTACGGCACACAACTGTAGCTACCAATTACGGGGTATCCCTTTAGCTCCACAAGTTCAGCTGCCTGATTTTTTGGATAACCCAAAGACTCCAGCCGGTGGTCGCACCCAAGGACAAGGGCGCGATCGGCATACTCTGCTGCCCGGCGACAGCCAGGCCTTGGGCCAGTGGCGCCAGCGCATGGGCACCGATGAGGCAAAGCAAATCTACAAGGAATGAGCTGCCAGCATCGAGTGCATCAACGCGCATCTGCGCAACCGCGGCTTGCAGCGCTTCAATGTGCGCGGCCTGAGCAAGGCTCGCGCCGTGCTGCTGTGGCATGTGCTGGCCCACAATCTGAAGCGCATGATGGCTTTGAACTTCGCATTCGCAGCCTGAGACGCGTAAAAGAGGCCGCAGCGGGCCGCGATTGCGCCGCAACAGGCCCTTGTCGTATCCGGCCTGGGCAAAACTGATTTGGGTCGGTAGTGTGGAATTCATCTTGGATCTGCGTTACGGGCTACCTACCCATAACGTTTGAGGGCCTCCAAGAGTTGGCAAATTCAGTGAATAAATCCGCGCTTTCTTAAGGAAAAGTATCCCTCCGCCCGACAGAATATCTATCGCCGCCCGTGTTGTGATCCAGGCCGCGGACGGATTTCCGACGTTACGTGGCTCCATTGCGCTTGACAGTGGCGCTTGGTCGCGAGGGCAAGGAGCAGTTGGCGTTCGATGCGGACCGCCGCCGCACAAAGCCTCGATCTCCGTCGCGCTCGCAATGAAGCGCGCGGCGACCTTCGGGTCCGCGTTCAGCTCGCCGGTGACGACATCGTGCATGCCCTCGCAGCAGCAGTCCAACTGGAGGGTATTCGCTGGCCAACGTGCTGCGTCTGCGCCGGCCGTTCGTCGTCGTGGATGAGGCCCACAACAGCCGCACCGAACTGGCCTTCGACATGCTGGCGCGCTTCCGCCCCAGTGGCGTGATGGAACTGACCGCCACGCCCGATCTGGAACGCACGCCGAGCAACGTGCTGCACAGCGTCTCGGCGCTGCAATCATCGGTATCACACTTGAGCAAGGGCACCGCCGACCGCTCCATCATTTTTTGCGCCTGCCGGTCGGTAGTTGTTCGACTCGCTCGACGAAGTGACGAGACGCAAAGTCTGCGGTTGACAGAAATCACCACCAGCCCATATAATTGTCTGGTCTACCGTACAACAAGGCATTTAAGCGCCCTATTTTGTCTGGTTGTCCGGAACAGTAGGCATTGAAGTTGCTTGCCTGAAACCCATGCGTGAACCGGAGCGGGACGCCTGATCTCCTCCGTTGCACGCCACTCGCAGACCAAAGGACTATTCATGAAAAAAAGCGGCGCCAAAAGTTTTGACGGACCTCTCAAGGGATTGCGCGTCATCGACGCGGGCCAGATGATTGCCGCACCACTTGCTTGCACCCTGCTCGCCGACTTCGGAGCGGACGTCATCAAGATCGAGCATCCTACGCAAGGCGATGCCATGCGGTCCCGGCCGCCCGAGAAAGAAGGCAAGTCGCTGTGGTGGAAGGTCATCGGCCGCAACAAGCGCAACATCACCCTCAACCTGTCGAAGAAGGAGGGCCAGGCGCTTCTGTTGCGCCTGGTCGAGACGGCCGACGTGCTGGTGGAAAACTACCGCCCGGGCACCTTCGAACGCTGGGGCCTGAGTTACGAGCAGCTGAAAGCGGTCAACCCGCGGCTGGTGTTCGTGCGCGTTTCGGGCTACGGTCAAACCGGCCCCTACGCTTCACGCGGGGGATACGGAACGGTCGCCGAAGCGTTCACGGGCATCCCTTCCTTCACCGGCTTTCCCGATGGACCGCCGACCCTCAGTTCTTCCTTTGCCATGGCTGATTCGATAGCGGCCAATTTCGCCGCCATGGCCACCATGTTCGCCATCTTCGAGCGCGATCAGGGCGGGTCGGGCATGGGCCAGGAAGTGGACGTGAGTCTCTATGAGCCGCTGTTCCGGCTGACCGAATTCCAGGCCATCGCCTATGACCAGATCGGCCTGGTGCGCGAGCGCATCGGCAACCGTTCGACGACCGATTCGCCGCGCAATGCGTACCAGACCAAGGACAACCGGTACATCGCCATTTCCGCAAGCACCCAGAAGAGCTTTGAACGGCTGGTGGAAACGATGGGCATGGGCGAGCTGGGCCGCGACCCGCGTTTCACCGATGGCCTGGCGCGTCAGCGCAACGCCGACGTGCTCGATGAAATGATGGGCGCCTGGTTCCGCGGTTATGACTTTACCGAGGCGCTGCGCATTCTCGAAGAAGGCGAAGTGGTCTCCGGGCCGGTGCTGACGATCGCTGAAATATTCAAGGATCCGCACTATGCGGCGCGCGAAACCATCGCCACCGTGCCGGACCACGATTTCACCAGTCTGCGCATGCCCAACGCGACGCCGCGCATGAGCCGCACGCCCGGAAAGATCCGCCATTCGGGCCAGGAACTCGGAAGCAATAACGAAGAAATCTATTGCGGTGAACTGGGCCTCGGTGCCGCCGAGTTCGCGCGCCTCAAAGACCTTCAAGTGATCTGAAAGGAATGCCAGTATGACGAACAGAAACTACGACGGTGTCTACATCGTCGGCACCAGCCAGACCAAGTACGAGAAGCGCACCGAGAAAACAGTGCAGCGCCTGATCTGGGAAGCGGCGGACCTGGCGCTGAAGTCAGCCAAACTGTCCTGGAAGGATGTGGATGGATTGGGCCTGACGGCCTTCACCATGGCGCCGGACAACATCACGACGATTGCCGAGAACCTCGGCGTGCAATGCAAGTGGTTGTCGCAGGGCCTCTACGGCGGCGCATCGGGCATCTGCCAGATGTTGCAAGCCGCGCGCCTGATCCAGTCTGGCGACCTCGACGTGGCGGTCATTGTCGCCGCCGACGCCTTCGATGTGACCTCGCACATGAGCATGAGCCGCGGCCCCGGCCAGCACGACTACATGGGGCCATGGGGTTACGGCGCGGCCAATGGCGTCTTCGCCATGCAGACGCGCCACTACATGAACACCTTCGGCACGCAGCGCGAAGACTTCGGACGCCTGTGCATGTCGTTCCGCGAAAACGCCAGGCTCAACCCGAACGCGCTGCTGCGCGAGCCCCTTACGATGGAGCAGTACCTGAACGCGCGGCCCATCGCCGATCCGCTCGCGCTCTACGACTGCGTGCTGCCTTGCTGCGGGTCGGATGCCATCGTCATGGTCAGTGAGCGTGTCGCCCAGCGCCTGGACGTGCCGAAAGTGAAGCTCAAGGGCGGCGGCGAGCTGCACAACTACCCGGCCAACAACAACTATGCCCTGAGCGCCGGCTGGGAAACGTTTCGCGACCGCATGTGGGACCAGGCGCAATTCGCGCCGAAGGACGTGGACTTCGTCCAGGTCTACGACGACTACCCGGTGATGTGCTTCGTTCAGCTGGAAGGCATGGGCTTTGCGGAGCGCGGGCATGCGGCCGACCTGTTCCGCGAGCGCGATTGCACCGTACGTGGGACCTTCCCCGTGAACACGGGCGGCGGCCAGCTGTCGGCGGGCCAGTGTGGCGCCAGCGGCGGAATGATAGGCGTCTATGAAGCCATCACCCAGTTGCGCGGCGAGGCCGGCGACCGCCAGGTACCCAACGCCCGCCGCGGCGCAGTGAGCGGCTACGGCGCGGTGTCGTACGGACGCGGACTTTCCGCCAGCGCCTGCGTTCTTGAACGCGTCTGACAACCAGGAAGAGAAGTCATGCAAACAAATGAAATCAAGCCCGGTCCGCGTGTCAACAAGATCAACAGGCCGTTCTGGGACGCGTGCAACCACGACGAACTGCGGATCCAGCAATGCGATGCGGACGGCTGCGGGAAGTGGACATACTTTCCGCGAGTGTCCTGCCCCTATTGCGGTGGCGGCGACCTGACATGGCGCACCGCTTCGGGTCGCGGACGCATCGTCACATACACGCGCATCCATCGCCCGCACCACAAGGCGTTCTTTCCGGATGCGCCGTACTACTTCATCGCGGTCCAGCTCGACGAAGGTCCGCTGATGTACAGCCGGCTTGAATACCAAGGCTCCGCGGAAGGCCTTGCCGGAAAGAGCGTCGAAGTATTTTTCATTGAACAGTCGCCGGGCCAGAAGCTGCCCTTCTTCCATCTCTCCTGAAAGGACAGTCCCATGAGCCCGAAAAAATACCCGGCCCCAGTAGAGCTGCAATCGCGTCGCCGCGCGACCGTTGGTCTGTTCAGTGCCCTGGCCTTTCCCGGGGCCGGACTGCTCACTTCATCGGATGCGATCGCTCAAAGCTACCCGGCCAAGCCGATTCGCTTCGTCGTGCCGAATCCGCCGGGCGGAGGCACCGATGCCATAGCCCGGTCGATGGCGACCCAGATGAGCAGCGCGTTGCAATGGCAGATCGTGGTCGACAACCGGCCCGGCGCAGGCGGCAGCATCGGTCTGGATTTTGCGGCGAAGGCCGTGCCGGACGGCTACACCATAGTCCTTGGTGAGACGAGCAACCTGGCGATCAATCCGGCCCTGTACCAGAAGCTGCCTTACGACCCAGTGACCGATTTTGAGCCGATCATCCTGGTGGGCTCCGTCCCACTGGTGATCGTGGTCGCGGCAAACTCCCCGTACCGTTCGCTGGCGGATCTGGTTGCAGCGGCGAAGGGCGGGTCGCTGACGATGGCCTCCGCGGGCAACGGAACCGTGGGGCACCTCGCCGGGGAGATGCTGAAGAAGAAGGTGGGCATGCAATTGCTGCACGTTCCGTACAAGGGTGCAGCGCAGGCCATGACCGATCTGCTGGGTGGGCAGGTCGGCGTCTTTTTCGCCTCGCTTCCTTCCGCCATTGCCCAAATCAACAGCGGAAGGTTGCGCGCGCTTGCGGTCACCTCCGCCAAACGCACCGCCTTGCTGCCCACGGTGCCTGCCGTTGCCGAACTGGGCTACGGTGACTTCGATGCAAGTGTCTGGTACGCCATCCTCGCGCCGGCGAAAGTTCCGGCAAGCCTGGTCTCACAACTCAACGCGGACATCACGCGTGTACTCCAGTCGGCCGAGATGCGCACACGCTTCCTGGCCGACGGGTTGAACATGGAAGGCGGCACGCCGCAGCGGCTTGGCTCCTTCATCGTTGCCGAGCGAAGCAAATGGGCGGAAGTGGTCAAGTTCTCGGGCGCCAAGATCGACTGAGGTCGCGACCTATCCATTCAGTAGCAAGGACAAAAAAATGAGCGATATCAATCGTATCGATACCGGAAAACGCATGAGCCAGGTCGTAACGCATGGGGGCGTGGTGTACCTGAGCGGCATCACGCCGAACGACCCGGCGCAGGCGATCAAGGGGCAAACGCAACAGGTGCTGAACAAGATCGATGCGTTCCTTGCAAAAGCCGGCATCGACAAGCGGCGGCTGCTTTCGGCCCACATCCTGCTCAGGGATATCGAACGGGATTTCGAAGGCATGAACGAAGTGTGGGAAGCGTGGATTGCGCCCGGCCACGCGCCCACCCGCGCGACCAGCGAAGCCAAGCTGGCGCGTGCCTCGCTTCTGGTTGAAATCATCGTAACGGCGGCTGCCGCCGAATCGGCTCCGGCAGCCTGAGCGCCCCGGCCCCGTTCCACTTTCAAGCGCACGATGAATTACCTATGAACAATCAGTAGTGTCCCAACGTTCATCAGAGGAGAGCGAGCTGATTGGGCTCGAAATCCGGGTCTGAATTTGTTGAGGGTGGCGTAAGTAGTTGATTTATTGGGATAGTTTCAAACATGGACAAGCTCAAGATTTGTAAAATT
>JAUXOA010000059.1 GCA_030682475.1 Rhodoferax sp.
CAATACGCGCAACTGGCAGCCCACAGGGCCTGTCACTCTCAACCCGGAACGTGACTCCATCATCTCGGAGCACGCGATGGCAAACCATATTCAGCAGTTGGCTGCGTGAATCAGGCGACAACTACCTTGACGCGCGCCGGACCATTCACACCTAGACTCGAAGTACTTTCTCGGAATAGACACTTACAACTGTCCATTCTGCAACCGACGGCATGTGAAGTATCAGAACTTGGGCCGCAACCGTTTTAATTGGTCGAATCAGAAAACTTGCGATATTTGGCGCGTGAAGTGCGCGAGCTGTGAGAAGGTATCCATGCATCTTACCTTTCAACAATTGCAACATGAGAACATCCCCTCACGCTTCCGCGAGGACGCAGACCTCGATCAGGCATTCTTCTATTCTGTCCCGACATCTTTCTTCGTCGTGGATAGCAGGATTCCGAGAGTCATCCGGGAACTCATTACAGAAGCGGAAGGGTGTGCCAAGATGAACTATCTAACAGGTGCCTCCGCATGTACTCGTAAGGCGATTTATGAACTTCTTTCTCTTCAGAAAGCTGAAGGTCTGAACTACGACGACAAAATCAAGGATGTAGCTTCAAAGCATCCTGCAGTTGACACTGAGCTTTTTGAAATCCTCGGCCATGTCAAAGACATGACCAGTGATCACGTCCACGAACAGAGTTGGATCACATGGGACACAAAGCATCTTCAACTTTTCTTGGAAACGTTCAAGGCGGTATTACATGAAGTGTATGTAGTGCCTGACGAGAAAAAGAATCGAGCGGATTCGGTACGAGCCCTTCGCGAGCAACTTGGCAAGGCAAAATCAGGTCAAGATTTGCTCTCTACGCCTGCAACCGGAGTGGCTGAAAATGACTAACCCCACATTCAAGAGGGACGCCTATCGCCGCCCCTCACGTCAAACGTTGAACGACTCCTTATCCGAAAAGTTGAAAGACCGCAGTCTGTCTTGTGCAGCCAATTGAACCCGGTCGGAACGGTCAATTCCCGAAAGCGGCTTGTGTCTGGCAGGCTGGCGCGATTTTAAAAAGCGAAGCGTATGAGCGCCAGGCTGCCAGACACAAGCCGCCTGCTCCAACCTGGATTCCTCAGTTGACCGCTTGGTTTCATCAACAAGTTCTTATGGTCATTGACTTTTTTAGCTTCGAGACAGTTTACCTGCCGGGTAATTGCATCAACGAACGGTGCGCGCCCATGCTTCGTAGCGGGCCTTGGTTTCGTCGTTTGGCGGGTACAGACCGGGCAACGGTATGTCCGCCTCGATCTGGGACATGATCCAGCCCTCCAGCCTTTCCTGCTCAACGGCCGCAGCGATGACCTCATCCAGAAAAGCGGCCGGAATCAACACGGCACCGTCAAGATCGACCACCACCACATCGTTGGGGAATACGGCCACGCCGCCGCAGCCGATCGGCTCCTGCCAACCGACGAAGGTCAGTCCATTCACCGAGGCCGGCGCAGCAGTGCCTTGGCACCATACCGGCAGTTGCGTGCCCAGCACACCCGCCAAATCACGGACCACGCCATCGGTGACCAGTCCGGCAACCCCGCGCTTTTTCATGCGGGCACACAGAATGTCGCCAAAGATGCCAGCGTCGACCACACCCATGGCATCGACTACCGCAATGCAGCCGGCCGGCATGGCTTCGATCGCAGCTCGGGTGGAAATCGGCGCGCCCCAAGACGCTGGCGTTGCCAAATCCTCGCGCGCGGGTACGAAGCGCAGCGTAAAGGCGCGCCCCACCAGGCGGGGCTGTCCCGGCTGCAGCGGCTTGGTGCCGCGAATCCAGACATTGCGAAGCCCTTTTTTCAGTAAAACGGTCGTGAGCGTGGCGGTTGTAACGCCAGACAGTACGCGGACCACTTCGGGATCAAGCGGAATAGGATCGATGCCCATTGGAAAATCTCCTGGAATCGGGTTGGATAAAAATAAAATTGATGTCAGAGTGAAAACTCGGATGCTGGTGATCAGCCCGCCATCAACGCGAATAATAGATGCGGTCGCTCCATGTCCCCAGCGGTCATGCAGGCTGCTATCCCAGCTCGGCCAGTCGCCGGTTCTGCCGCGTCGTCAGCCGTGCGATATCGGCAATATCTGCGGCCGAGAGCTTCGGCCCCGGCTTGCGCACGGCCGCCGAGGCAATCACGCCGCGCTCGGCCAGGATCTGCTTGCGAACGGCCAGACCGATGCCAGCTTGCTGCTCGTAGCGGGCCAGCGGCAAATAGGCGTCGAAAATATCGTGCGCTTTTTCAATGTTGCCGGCCGCGTGGGCCCGGCATACATCGACCATCATCTCCGGATAGGCAAAGCCGGTCATGGCGCCGTCGGCACCGCGTGTGAGCTCTTCAGGCAGGAACAGACCACCGCCATTGCCGGTCAGGATCGAGACCCGTTTGACATCACCGCGCCCCTCGGCGGCGCGAATCGCAGACAGCTTGGCCAGACCGGGACAATCCTCGTGCTTGAGCATGACGCAGGTGGACGAGTTCTTGATGATGCGCAGGATGACGGATGTGGACATCTGCACGCCGGTGGAAACCGGGTGGTCCTGCAGCACCCAGGGTACGTCCGGCCCCAGGGTCTCATTGACCATGTCGAAATAGGCCAGTATCTGATCGTCAGTGCGCACGCTGGACGGCGGCGCCACCATCACACCGGCCGCGCCCATGGCCATCACGCTCTCGGTCAGTTCGCGCATCGGCGCAAAGCCGGGCGCCGATGCGCCGACCACCACCGGCACACGCCCCGCTACCCGGGCCAGCACCTGCTTGACAAACAAGCGCGACTCCTCGGCTGTCAGCTTGGTGGCCTCGCCCATGATGCCCAGCACGGTCAGACCCGTCACGCCGCAGTTCAGGCAAAAATCGACCATGCGGTCGGTGCTGGCCAAGTCGAGCGCACCGCTGTCGGTAAAGGGCGTCACGGTAATCAGGTAGACGCCCTGGGCTGAAGATTCCAATTTATTCACTAACAACTCCTGTTTTCGATTCGATATTGGTCTGTGAGCATACAGGCAAGAACGCGATTCCTATTTCAGCAAGCTGTTAGGCGAGGTTCCTACCCCCCGCCGGACTGCGGTTAAAATTCCTGCATCAACTGCATACAAGAGCGAGAAAGGCAATCTGGTTATGACACCGCGAACTACACCGGCGCTTTTTTTGAGGCGAATGAGGCCGTAGTCCGCGTGCCTTGTGCGCAGTAAGCTACCAAATTCATAGTAAAGCGCGGACGGTTCCGCGCTTTTTGTTTTGCTCCCCATCATTCTGGTTTTCATCATGATTCAAATCACTCTTCCTGACGGCTCCCAACGCGAATTTCCTGCACCCGTGACGGTGGCCGAGGTGGCGGCCTCCATTGGTGCGGGTTTGGCCAAGGCGGCGCTGGCGGGCAAGATTGACGGCAAGGTGGTTGATACAAGTTATCTGATCGAGGCGGACAGCCCTTTGTCGATCATCACGGCCAAAGATGCCGATGGTCTGGACGTGATTCGCCACTCTACGGCCCACTTGCTGGCCTATGCCGTCAAGGAGCTGTTTCCCGATGCACAGGTCACGATTGGCCCCGTGATTGAGCACGGATTTTTCTACGATTTTTCGTACAAACGCCCGTTTACGCCCGAAGACTTGATTGCCATCGAGAAAAAGATGGTCGAGCTGGCCGCTAAAGATGAGCCCGTGACACGTCGCGTGCTGCCCCGCGACGAGGCCGTTGCCTACTTCAAGGGCATGGGCGAACATTACAAGGCGGAGATCATCGCCAGCATCCCGGCCAACGAAGATGTGTCACTCTACCGCGAAGGCAAGTTCGAAGACCTGTGCCGCGGGCCGCACGTGCCGAGCACCGGCAAGCTCAAGTTTTTCAAGCTGATGAAACTCGCTGGTGCCTATTGGCGTGGCGATCATCGCAATGAGATGCTGCAGCGAATCTACGGCACGGCCTGGGCCACGAAGGATGAATTACAGCAGCATTTGACGATGCTTGAAGAAGCAGCCAAGCGCGATCACCGCAAACTCGGGCGCGAGCTCGATCTGTTTCATATTGACGACCATGCGCCGGGCCTGGTGTTCTGGCACCCCAAGGGCTGGACGCTTTGGCAGGGGGTTGAGCAATACATGCGCCAGGTCTATCGCGACAACGGTTATCTAGAGGTCAAAGGCCCGCAGATCATCGACAAATCTTTGTGGGAGAAGACCGGCCACTGGGAGAAGTACCGCGAGCACATGTTCACCACCGAGTCGGAAAAACGCGAATACGCCTTGAAGCCGATGAACTGTCCGGGTCATATCCTGATCTTCAAACAGGGCATCAAGAGCTACCGTGATCTGCCGCTGCGCTACGGCGAGTTTGGCCAGTGCCACCGCAACGAGCCTTCGGGTGGTTTGCACGGCATCATGCGGGTGCGCGGTTTCACGCAGGACGATGGCCACATTTTTTGTACCGAAAACCAGATTCTGGAAGAGTGCACCAGCTACACGACGCTCCTGCAAAAGGTTTACCAAGACTTCGGTTTTAAAAAGATCATCTACAAAGTGGCAACCCGACCCGCACAGCGCATCGGTTCCGATGAAAGCTGGGACAAGGCCGAGCATGCGCTGATGGAAAGCCTGCGTGCCTCGGCTTGCGAGTTTGAGATCACGCCGGGCGAGGGTGCGTTTTATGGTCCCAAGATTGAGTACACGCTCAAAGATGCGATTGGCCGCCAGTGGCAGTGCGGCACCATGCAGGTCGATTTTTCGATGCCTGAGCGGCTGGACGCCGAGTATGTGGGTGAAGATGGCGCCCGGCATCGGCCGGTGATGCTGCACCGCGCCATCGTGGGCAGTCTGGAGCGTTTTATCGGGATTTTGATCGAAGAAAGTGCCGGTGCCTTGCCCACCTGGCTCGCTCCGGTACAGGTTGCGGTGCTCAATATCACCGATGCCCAAGCTGATTATTGTCGCGAAATTGTCGAAAAATTGAAGAAATCACTGCCAAATCAAGAGCTTAGGGTGGTTACAGACCTGCGTAACGAGAAAATTACGTATAAAATACGCGAGCATTCAATGCAGAAGCTGCCCTACATCCTTGTCGTGGGCGATAAGGAGAAGGCAGCGGGTACCGTTGCAGTGCGCGCCCGGGGTGGTCAAGACCTCGGTGTGATGTCTCTCGATGCATTCGTGCAAAAAATCGCAGCTGACATCACTCACAAGTCTGTGGTCTAAGCTTGGTATCAAGCAATATGGCAGTTTGTTCGCGTGTACGGAGCGGTTGTCGCTACATTTTTTGTAGCAGAATTTATGAAGGATTAAGCCATCGCTACTGAATTTCGTGATCGTCGTCACCGCGAAGAACGCAAACATCGCCTGAACCGGGAAATAATGGCCCCGGAAGTTCGACTCTCTGGAGTTGAAAATGAACCGCTTGGGGTGGTTAGCCTGATCGAGGCGCTGCGTATGGCGGGTGAGCTGGATGTGGATCTGGTTGAAATTTCTGCCACGGCGGTTCCGCCAGTCTGTCGCTTGATGGATTACGGCAAGTTCAAATACCAGGAGCAGAAGAAGGCGGCAGAAGCGAAGGCCAGGCAGACGGTTATCGAGATCAAGGAGATCAAGTTCCGTCCCGGTACCGATGATGGCGACTACAACATCAAGATGCGCAACATCAAGCGCTTTTTGGCCGATGGCGACAAGTGCAAGATCACGCTGCGGTTTCGGGGTCGCGAGATTACGCACCAGGAAATCGGCATGGCCTTGTTGAATCGTATCCGGACTGAATTGGGTGATTTGATTTTGATTGAGCAGTTTCCCAAGCTCGAAGGGCGCCAGATGATCATGATGATTGCGCCCGGCAAGAAGAAGATTGCGGTGAAGCCGGTGGCAGATGTAGCAGCTGCGGCAACGTCGTAAAAAAGTGGCTCGGGGCCAACAAGGCTGCAAATAGTTTGCAGACGCCTCACGAGCACAATGAAGAAGGAGCATGAATATGCCCAAAATGAAGACCAAGAGCGCGGCGAAGAAACGCTTCCGCGTGCGTCCAGGTGGCACCGTCAAACGCGGCCAAGCCTTCAAACGTCACATTCTGACCAAGAAGACCACCAAAAATAAACGCCAATTGCGTGGTACCACATCTGTACATGAGTCCAATATGGGCCAAATGTCACAGATGTTGCCAGGCCGTGGTATTTAATTAACGACGAACAAGGAGTAATCACATGCCTCGCGTCAAACGTGGTGTAACGGCTCACGCCCGCCATAAAAAAGTTTTAGCCCTTGCCAAAGGTTTTCGCGGTCGCCGCGGTAATGTCTTCCGCATCGCCAAAGAAGCGGTGATGAAGGCCGGGCAATATGCCTACCGTGATCGCCGTACCAAAAAACGAGTCTTTCGTCAGTTGTGGATTGCCCGTATCAATGCCGCTGCCCGTCAGTGTGGCATGACCTACAGCCAGTTCGCCAACGGCCTGAAGAAAGCCAACATCGAGATCGACCGCAAAGTGTTGTCCGATATCGCTGTGCATGACATGGCCGCATTTGCCGGTATCGTGGAGCAAGTCAAGGCCAAACTGGCTGCTTGAGTTCGCGGTGGTTCGCTAATCTCACCAGAAACAAGGGCTAGAGCTTGAAAAAGCGCTAGCCCTTTTTCAATACAAGAGAAGTTATGAACGAGTTGAAGATCGTTGTCGACAGCGCTACAAAAGCTTTTGAGCAGGCGGTTACTCCTGCTGATCTTGAAAACGCCAAAGCCTTGTTTCTGGGCAAGTCGGGCAGCATCACCGAGCTGATGAAGGGCTTGGCGGCGCTGACTGTGGATGAGAAAAAGTCGCGCGGCGCGGCCATTAACCTGGCGAAGCAGGCGGTTGAAGCGGCCTTGAACCATAGGCGCCAGGCGCTGGCCGATGCCGAGCTACAGGCTCAGTTGCAGGCCGAAGCACTCGACGTTACCCTGCCAGGCCGCCAGCGCGGCCAGGGCGGTTTGCACCCGGTGTCGCTCACACTCGAGCGCATTGAATCCATCTTTGGCTCGATGGGTTTTGCGGTGGCACAAGGCCCCGAGATCGAGACCGACTGGTTTAACTTCACCGCATTGAACACCCCTGAGGATCACCCGGCTCGTTCGATGCACGACACCTTCTACGTCGAGGGGGGCTCCGCCAGTGCGCCCAACCTGTTGCGCACCCACACCAGTCCGATGCAGATCCGCTATGCGGTGCAGCACGTCAAGCAGCACCGCGCAGCAATCGATGCCGGGTCGGCTGGCGAGGCGCTCTTTTCAGGTGCCATGCCCGAGATTCGCGTCATCGCGCCCGGCCGCACCTACCGCGTCGACAGCGATGCCACGCATTCGCCCATGTTCCATCAGTGCGAAGGCTTGTGGGTGGGTGAAAACGTGAGCTTCAAAGACCTCAAGTTTGTCTTCACCGATTTTTGCCGCACCTTCTTTGAATCGGACGACCTGGTGCTGCGGTTTCGTCCCAGTTTTTTCCCGTTCACCGAGCCGAGTGCCGAGATTGACATTCAGTTCAGCAGCGGCCCCCTCGCTGGTCGCTGGCTGGAAGTGGCGGGTTCGGGCCAGGTGCATCCCAACGTGATCCGCAACATGGGGCTGGACCCCGAGAAGTACATCGGCTTTGCCTTTGGCATGGGTCCGGACCGGCTCACCATGCTGCGCTATGGCGTGAACGATCTGCGCTTGTTTTTTGACGGCGATATCCGCTTTCTGTCGCAATTTGTATGAGACATTGCGGGACAGTCCGAAGCTCTGTCCTCAACTGATTAAAAACTATGCAATTCCCCGAATCCTGGTTGCGCGAATTCTGCAACCCGCCACTGTCCACCGAGCAACTTGCCGAGACGCTCACCATGGCGGGTCTTGAAGTTGAAGAACTCAAACTCGTTGCTCCGCCGTTTAGCAACATCGTCGTGGGTCAAATCAAGGAAGCGCTGCAGCACCCCAATGCGGATCGTCTGCGCGTGTGCAAGGTGGATGTAGGCCAGGCAGAGTTGCTTGATATCGTGTGTGGCGCACCCAATGCCCGGGTCGGCATCAAGGTACCGTGTGCCCTGGTCGGTGCCGAGTTGCCGCCCGGCGAAGACGGACAACCTTTCCTGATCAAGGTCGGCAAGCTGCGCGGCGTCGAGAGCCAGGGCATGTTGTGCTCGGGCCGTGAACTCAAACTGTCGGACGATCACGGTGGCTTGCTCGAGTTGGCTGCGGATGCGCCGTTGGGCCAAAACATCCGCCAGCATTTGAAGCTGGATGACACCTTGTTCACCCTCAAACTCACGCCCAATCTGGCGCATTGTCTGAGTGTGTACGGGGTGGCGCGGGAAGTAGCGGCCTTGACCGGCGCACCTTTGAAGGTCCCCAGCTTCCCGGCTGTCAAGGCCGACAGCGCGGACAAGTTGCCCGTTAAGGTCAGCGCGCCCGATCTGTGCGGGCGTTTCACCGGTCGAATTGTGCGTCACGTCAACACCCAGGCCATTACGCCGCGGTGGATGGTGGACCGGCTGGCCCGCTGCGGCCAGCGCAGTGTCACGGCGTTGGTGGACATTTCCAACTACGTCATGTTCGAGTTCGGTCGCCCATCGCACATTTTTGACCTGGACAAAATCCACGGCGGCCTGGATGTGCGCTGGGGCAAGCCGGGGGAACAACTCAAGCTGCTCAATGGCAGCACCGTCACCGTGGACGACAAGGTTGGCGTGATTGCCGACCAGCAGCAGGTGGAATCCCTCGCGGGCATCATGGGTGGCGACGCGACGGCGGTGTCCAACGACACGCAGCATGTCTATGTGGAAGCTGCTTTCTGGTGGCCCCAGGCCATTGCCGGGCGCTCACGCCGCTTCAACTTCTCCACCGATGCCGGCCATCGGTTTGAGCGCGGGGTGGACCCGGACCAGACTGTGGAGCACATCGAGCGTATCACGCAGTTGATCATTGACATTTGTGGCACTGCCGACACCGCCTGTGGCCCGATCGACGACCTGCAGGTGAACCTGCCTGCTGCCGCTGCGGTCAGCCTGCGTGTGGCACGTGCCAGCAAGGTCATCGGCATGCCGCTGACACAGGCGCAATGCGCCGACGCGCTGACACGCCTGGGTCTGCCTGTCACCCAGAGCGACGGCATCGTCACCGTGGCGCCGCCGTCGTACCGCTTCGATCTGCAAATTGAAGAAGACCTGATCGAAGAAGTGGCGCGCATGGTGGGCTATAACAAGCTGCCACAGACACCGCCGCTGGCGCCTATCACCGCCAAAATTCGTGCCGAGGCACAGCGCAGTCCATTTGCCGTGCGCCGCACTATTGCCGCGCTGGGCTATCAAGAGACCATTAACTTCAGTTTTGTTGAAGAGCGCTGGGAACATGAACTCGCCGGCAATCCCAACCCGATCAAGCTGCTCAATCCAATTGCCAGTCAGATGAGTGTGATGCGCTCGTCTTTGTTGGGCTCGCTGCTACAGGTGATGAAGTTCAACCTTGATCGCAAAGCCCAGCGCGTGCGCGTGTTTGAGCTGGGTCGCGTGTTTTTGCGTGATGCAACCGTTACAAACACCGACTCCACCGTTGAAGGCTTTCATCAGCCCATGCGCGTGGCGGGTATGGTGTGCGGCAGTGCCGATGCGCTGCAGTGGGGGCGCAAAGAGCAGGACGCTGATTTCTTTGACGTCAAGGGCGATGTCGAGGCCTTGCTGGCGCCACGCAAGTCCAGCTTTGCGCCCGCTGAGCACCCCGCCATGCACCCGGGGCGTTGCGCCCGCGTCTTGCTGGAGGGGGTGGCGATTGGTTTCGTCGGCGAGCTGCATCCGCGGTGGCGCCAGGCTTACGATCTGCCCCAAGCGCCAGTCATGTTTGAGCTCGAACTTGACGCCGTGCTGCAGCGTGAGGTGCCAATGTTCAAGGCCGTGGCCAAGCACCAGGCGGTGGAGCGCGACCTTGCCGTGATGGTGGCGGAGTCGGTTACTCACGCTGCCTTGATGAACGCCGTTTGGGCCGCGCCCACGGCCGGCCTGCTGCGCGATGCCACACTGTTTGACGTCTATCGCCCGAAACCAGCGAAAGACCCGGATGGTGCGCTTGTGCCAAGTCATGAAAAAAGTATGGCGGTGCGCCTGACGCTCAACAGTGATGACGCCACCCTGACCGAAGAGCAAATCGACACCGCAGTGCAAGCTGTGCTGAGTTCGCTGGTGGGCCTGGGTGCCCGTCAGCGTGCCTGAACTGTCACAATCTACCCCAGCAAGAAATGAGGATCGAATGGACATCGCGGTTCAAAGTCTGGAAACCCCTGCGCTGACCAAAGCGCAACTGGCTGAACTGCTGTATGCGCAAATTGGCCTGAACAAACGCGAATCCAAAGACATGATTGATGCGTTTTTTGACCTGATCGCTGACAGCCTGGTTGAGGGGGACGATGTCAAGATATCAGGCTTTGGCAACTTTCAGATCCGTACCAAGGCGCCGCGCCCGGGGCGCAACCCCCGAACCGGCGAGGCCATCCCGATTCAGGCCCGTCGGGTGGTGACTTTTCATGCCAGCCACAAACTCAAAGAGCAAATTCAGCATCAAAGCCGAAAGTCTCGCGTGCTTTAGTAGCGGCTTGTGTCTGAATCAGATCTTGCTGGACAGATCTTCAGCCCTGTCCTCAACTATTTAGTGATTCGGCATCAATTGCTGCTTTACAGACTGTAGTGACTTAGAGTAATCTCGACGCTTTCTCTTCTACAGCATTGATTTCAATGGAGAAAACTCTCCCCCCTATACCAGCCAAACGCTATTTCACGATCGGTGAGGTGGGCGATTTGTGTGGCGTCAAGCCTCACGTGCTACGGTATTGGGAGCAGGAATTCACGCAGTTGCGCCCCATGAAGCGGCGTGGCAACCGCCGTTACTACCAGCACCATGAGGTGTTGATGATCCGTCGTATCCGCGATTTGCTCTACGACCAGGGTTTCACCATCAGCGGTGCGCGCAACAAAATGCAGGAAATCCTGCAGACCGAGCGCGACAAAAAACGCAATGGTGAGGTGCTGCTGGATGGCGTCGAAGTCATCGAAATCAGCGATTCTGAACTGGATGATTTTGAAGACAGCCAACCCGACGCGTCAGCCGATGGTGTTTCAGACCGCTTGCTGTTCGTGCGCCGCGAACTGTTTCAAATTCGTGACCTCCTCTCGCTGGCGCACTGAAATCATGAGCTTCTACCGGTTATAATCAAAGGCCAGATCGGTGTGTGGCGCAGCCTGGTAGCGCACTTGCATGGGGTGCAAGGGGTCGAAGGTTCGAATCCTTTCACACCGACCATATGAATCAAAGACTTAGCGTCGAAAGGCGCTAAGTCCTTTGTCTTTGTTGGGGGGCAGGTGAAGAAACCCACAACAAAACCACAACAGATTCACGGTGCTAGCAACGGAAACATTTGTCCCGCAGTAAGTGGCTTCTAGCTTGAGCTTCTGTCAGCACCATCGGAGTCGCTGGAAGCGCTTTATTTCAACGCGTCAACTTCCTTGTAATAACGCGCCACGCCGGGGTGAAACGGGATGCCCACGCCCTGTACCGCATTCTTGAGCGTAATCATCTTGCCCTTGGGGTGGCCCGACTGCAGGGTCTTTTGCGTTGCGTCACTGAACAATCCCTTGGTGATCTGGTACACGGTCTCCGCGTCCACCTTGTCGCTGGCCACCCATTGCGCACCAACAGCCAGCGTATTGACGCTCGCCACGCCTTTGTAGGTTTCGGCGGGAATGCTGTCTGCCGCAAAAAACGGACTGGCCATGCGCAGGCCCTGCGCTTGGGGTCCGTCGATTGGCAACAACTCGATACCGGAACCGCTGCTGGCCAGTTCGGCGATGGCTCCAGCCGGCGCGCCACCGGTTAAAAGAGGACCTGGCCCGAGTGCACCACGATTACGCTCAGCTGCCCATAGTAGAACCCCGTAGAACCCTCAGTTCACCATCACCAGCTTGCCCTTGACGCTGCGCGAACCCATGTGGGCGAAGGCGGCCTTGAGTTCAGCCATGGGCATGGTGCGGTCGATCACGGGTTTGATCTTGCCCTGGCCATACCACTGCGCCAACGCCATCATCATGGCCGCGTTGGCTTTGGGTTCGTACTTGGCAAAGTCGCCCCAGTACACGCCCACAATCGAGGCGCCCTTGAGCAGCGGCAGATTCCAGGGCAGGGCCGGAATGGGGCCTGCTGCAAAGCCGATCACCAGGTAACGACCACGCCGGGCGATGGAGCGCAGCGCGGGTTCAGCCAGAGCGCCGCCCACGGGGTCATAAATTACGTCCGGGCCTTTGCCATCGGTGAGCGCTTTGGCGGCCTCACGCAGGTCCTGGGTGCTGTAGTTGATGGTGGCGTCGGCGCCGATGGTTTTGCACAAAGCGCATTTGTCGTCGCTGGAGGTCGCCGCGATCACTTTGGCGCCCATGGACTTGGCGATCTGGATCGCCGCCGTGCCCACGCCGCCGGCTGCGCCCAGCACCAGCACGGTTTCCCCGGCCTTGAGTTGGCCGCGATCGACCAGCGCATGGTGCCCGGTGGCATAGGTCATGATGAAGGCTGCCGCATCGACAAAGGGGAAGCCTGGCGGCAAGGGCAGGCACAGGGCCGCAGGTGCCAGCGTATGGGTGCCAAAGCCGCCAGTGCCGGACAGGCAGGCCACGTGCTGGCCCACTTTCAGGCTGGTCACGCCTTCGCCCACCGCTTGCACGACGCCCGCGTACTCGGAGCCAGGCACAAAGGGCAGGACTGGCTTCATCTGGTACTTGTTCTGCACAATCAGCAGATCCGGAAAATTCAGGCTGGCAGCCTTGATCTCAATCAGCACCTCGCCTGCCTTGGGCTGTGGCGTGGGCATTTCTTTCCAGGTCAGGGCGTCAACGCCCACGGGGTTTTCACAAAGCCAGGCATGCATGATGGAATCTCCAATGAAGTTGCGCCAATGATAGAGCTTGGCCGCCTTGCAAAATGTCTCACGCGTGACCCCCAGTGGTAAAGATGGTCAGCCACCTACAATCAAAGCCAACTCTGTTTGATTATGAAGATCCTTATTTCCAATGACGACGGCTACCAGGCGCCGGGTATCGTGGCACTGTTTGAAGCCCTGAGAGACGTGGCCGAGGTCGAGGTGATCGCGCCGGAACAAAACAACAGCGCCAAATCGAACGCCTTGACCCTGCATTCCCCGCTCTATGTGACCCGTGCCAGCAATGGTTTTCGTTACATCAATGGCACCCCTGCTGACTGTGTGCATATTGCACTGACCGGCTTGCTGGGGTATCGGCCTGACCTGGTGGTTTCAGGCATCAACAACGGCGCCAATATGGGCGACGACACCATCTATTCGGGCACCGTGGGCGCCGCGATGGAAGGCTATCTGTTTGGCATACCGGCGATTGCGTTTTCCCAGGTCGAGAAAAATTGGGAGCATCTGGCGTCGGCCGCTCGCAAGGCCCGTGATCTGGTGTTGCAGATGTCGCGTCAAAACCTGATTGGCAGCAGCCCCTGGCTGCTCAACGTCAACATTCCCAACTTGCCCTTTGACGCGCTGGGTCATGTCAAGCTGTGTCGGCTCGGGCGGCGTCATGCGGCCGAGGCCGTGATTACCCAGATCAGTCCACGGGGCGACACCATGTACTGGATCGGCGCCGCCGGAGCCACCAAGGACGATGCCGAGGGGACCGACTTTCATGCCACCACCCAGGGTCATATCTCGATGACGCCCTTGAAGGTGGATTTGACCGACCATGATCACTTGGGTTATTGGGCCCAGACCGCCGCCAGGCTGGCGGGCGCTGCGCCGCCGACCACCGCCACATGACGCGCGCATGAAAATCACTCACAATCATCCTGGCCATTCCTACGGTGCGGTAGCTTTTTTAAGGATTGGCATGACTATCCGCTGTATCATGAGAATCACAAAAGGAATGCCAGTTTTATTTACCTTGAGATGAAGCAGGAAGCGTTTTAATCCAACCTACGCCCGACCCAATAATTTTTGGAAACTCACATGCTGAAAAAAATTAGTGTTCGGAACGTCAAACTGGGAATGTATCTCCAGGAAATCTGCGGCAGCTGGATGGATCATCCCTTCTGGAAGAAATCCTTCGAGCTGACCGACCCAAAAGATTTAAAAATGCTGACCGAGTGCGACATACATGAAGTCTGGATCGATACGGAAAAGGGATTGGATATTGAATCCATTGTTGTCGGCTTGAGCGAAGAAGAATCACAGAAAGAAATAGATCTCAAATTACAAGAGGCCGCACAGTCCACGGCAAAATCCATTCCCCGCATTTCTGTACATGAAGAGCTTGAGCAAGCCCGCAAAGTACACGGCAAGGCGAGGGAAGCGGTCACCCTGATGTTTCAAGAGGTGCGCATGGGCAAGGCGTTGCAACTCGACGGGATTAGCTCACTGGTAGACGAGATCAGCCTGTCCATTACACGCCATCCTGAAGCATTCTTAAGCCTCTCCAGATTAAAAAACAAGGATAACTACACCTACCTGCATTCAGTTGCCGTATGCGCACTGATGATAGCGCTCGGCAAACAAATGGGCCTGGAGCAGACGGTCTTTAAGGATCTGGGCATGGCAGGGTTATTGCACGACATCGGCAAATCATTGATCCCCGATGCAGTACTCAATAAACCCGGTCGCCTGAGCGATGAAGAATTCAATATGGTTAAAACTCACCCGCTACGGGGATGGGAAATTCTCAAAGGATCAGAAGGGATTTGCCAGACGGCATTTGATGTATGCCGTCATCACCACGAACGAGTAGACGGTGCAGGTTACCCGGACAAATTGTCCGGCGAAGCATTGTCACTTTTTGCGCGTATGGGGGCGGTGTGTGATGTGTATGACGCAATTACCTCCAATCGATGCTACAAGGTTGGCTGGGAACCCGCTGAAGCGATACGCAAAATGGCCGAGTGGCAAGAGGGGCACTTTGACAATACCGTTTTCCACGCTTTCGTAAAAACCATCGGCATTTATCCCTCCGGCACACTGGTAAAACTGAAATCCACTCGTCTCGCTGTTGTGATTGAACAAACCGAAAAGAATTTGCTTGCTCCGATCGTAAAAGTGTTTTTTTCAACCAAATCCGGTACACAGTTACAGCCGAAGATTATTGACCTTTCCCATTCCGGGGATAGCATACTGAATGCCGAGGATCCCCAAAAATGGGGATTTGATTTAACGAAACTTACCGTAATCTAACCCACAACGCACCAACTGCAAACGGATAGGAAATTCAACCGCATGAGCCCAAGTATCTGGATGTCGACGTTGATGAAACCTCAATGAAAGAGCGCCCAAGCTTTCCCGCCCGACTCGACTTTTTGGCTGGCAAACCCAATAGTAAGCGGCCGACGCCGCGCGGCGTGCCAGTGCAAGGGATCGGGTTGGACTCCCGTGCCGTGCGCATGAACATGGTGCACCAGCTTGCCGGACAAGGTATTGCCGACCCCTTGGTGTTGTCGGCCATGGGGTCTGTCGAGCGTCACCGGTTTGTCGACAGTGCCCTGGTCAATCAAGCCTACGAGGACACCAGTCTGCCAATTGGCCTGGGGCAGACTATCTCCAAACCCGGTGTTGTGGCCCGCATGGCTGAACTCCTGCGCAACGGGGCTTCTGGCAGACTGGGGCGCGTGCTTGAGATCGGAACCGGGTGCGGTTATCAGGCCGCCGTGTTGAGCCTGCTGGCGCACGAGGTCTACAGCATCGAACGCCTGCGTGGCTTGCATGACAAGGCACGCGACAACTTGCGGAATTTGCGTCTGGCCAACCTGCACCTGCTGTTTGGGGACGGTATGGCGGGCTATGCCAAGGGTGCCCCGTATGCGGCCATCATTGCGGCCGCCGGTGGTGAGGCAGTGCCGCAGGCCTGGGTCGATCAACTGGCTGTCGGTGGGCGACTGGTGGCACCGGTGGCTACAGGCGCTGCCTGCGCCGGGCGGCAAGCACTCGTGGTGATTGACAAGACCGCGCAGGGCTTGCGGCAAACGGTTCTTGAGGCGGTTCACTTTGTCCCTCTAAAATCAGGCGTTGCATGAAGGGAAGTTGTATGTTTGGTTTGAGTGCTCGTTTGGGTTCGGCTCTGGCAGTAGTGGTTGTCGGTGTGCTGCTGGGTGGGTGCGGCTCCCGAGTGCTTCATCGCGCGCCGGTGGAAGATCGTGGCGCCGTGGCAGCTAAACCTGCACCCGTGACGCTGGACCCGAGCACACCGGCAGTCAAGCAAGCCCCTGGCTTTGAGAATGCCGGCGCGCCCGGTTATTACACGGTCAAACCCGGTGACACGCTGCTTCGGATTAGTCTGGACCACGGGCAAGCTGTCAAGGATATTGCACGCTGGAGTAGTGTAGACAACCCCAACCGTATCGAAGTGGGGCAGGTGTTGCGGGTGCTGCCGCCGGTAGCCAGCGGGGTAGTCACGAAACCGGTGACCCAGGCCAGCGCCACGCCGGTCGCGACCGGTCCAGCGCCGACGGTCAGTGCAGAGAAGCAATCATCACCCCCTGCCAGTTCGGCGCCTGCGCCCGCTGCTGCCACGGCAGCGGAAGACGAGATCGCCTGGATCTGGCCGACCCACGGTGCCGTGCTGGCCGGGTTTGATGAGGTCAAGAACAAGGGACTGGATATTGGAGGCAGCGCCGGGGACCCCGTGGTGGCGGCAGCGGACGGCCGCGTTGTTTACGTCGGGGCAGGTCTGCGCGGCTATGGCAACCTGATCATCCTGAAGCACAACAACACGTACCTGACGGCGTATGCCCACAATCAGACCTTGCTGATCAAAGAGGACCAGTCGGTCCGCAAGGGCCAGAAGATTGCCGAGATGGGCAGCACCGATGCGGATCGCGTCAAGCTGCATTTTGAAGTTCGCCGACAAGGCAAACCGGTTGACCCGGCCAAGTACCTGCCAGCCAGGTGATGGGAACATGCCGTGAAAAATCGCCCCGTGAATGGCAATGGCGTAGCCGCCAGAGCGCAGACACGTGGTGCGCCAGTTGATCGGTCAAATGGGCCTTTAGTCCCGGTTGATAGTTCGCCAATAGCTACTGATTTTGTAGCAGATCAAGCGTTTTCAGAGCGCGCACCGGCTGCCGACGCGATGGATGTGATGGGCGAGTCGGGCGACGCGTTAACCGTTTACCTGCGCAACGTGCGCCGTACCGGGCTGTTCAGCGCAGAAGAAGAATTCGAGTTCGCAACCAGGGCCCGGGCCGGCGACTTTGCCGCCCGCCAAAGCATGATTGAACACAATCTGCGGCTGGTGGTGAGCATCGCCAAGGCGTATCTGGGGCGCGGCGTGCCCTTGGCTGACCTGATCGAGGAAGGTAATCTGGGTCTGATGCATGCCATTGACAAGTTTGAACCGGAGCGGGGATTTCGCTTCTCCACTTATGCCTCCTGGTGGATTCGCCAATCGGTAGAGCGTGCCTTGATTTACCAGGGGCGGGCGGTGCGCCTGCCGGTCAACGTGGTCAGGGAATTGCAGCAGGTGCTGCGTGCGCGCCGGGCGCTGGAGAACGATGCAGGCTTCGTGGCGAGCCGGCCAGATGGCATTCGGGTGGAAGATATTGCTGCCTTGTTGGGCCGCGATACGGCCGACGTTGCCGACTTGCTGGCCCTGGCTGAGGCGCCCCGGTCGCTGGACGCTTCCATGGATCGCTCGGATGAGGCTCAGACGCTGGGGGATTCACTGGTGGACGAACTCACTCTGGATCCTTCCGGTGTGACGCAGGCCCATGAGGTGGAGCGTTTGCTGGAAGGCTGGATGGGTACCTTGTCCGAGCGCGAAAAAGAAATTCTACAAGGGCGTTTTGGTTTGCGTGACCGCGAACCCGAGACGCTGGATGTGCTCAGCATGCGCCTGGGGCTGACCCGGGAGCGTGTGCGACAGGTGCAGAACGAGGCGCTGTGCAAGCTCAAGCGCTATCTGGTGCGCCGCGGTATCACACGGGAAGCCCTGCTCTGAGGATCAAGCGCTAAAGTGCCCCGTCCTCGCCGACAATGACGGCATGACTGACGAAATTAAAAATACGGCGAGTACGCCACCCGACTGGCTTTTAATTGAGTCGCTGGACCTGGAAGCACGGGGTGTTGCACACAAGGCCGATGGCAAGGTGGTGTTCATTGAGGGTGCGTTGCCGTTCGAAATGGTGAGTGCCAATGTGAACCGCAAGAAAAACAACTGGGAGCAAGGCACGTTGACGGCGATTCACCGTGAGTCCTCGCAGCGCGTCCAACCTGGTTGCCCTCATTTCGGTTTGCACGCAGGCGCTTGTGGCGGCTGCAAGATGCAGCATCTGCATGGGGGAGCCCAGGTGGCTGTCAAACAGCGCGTGCTGGAGGACAACCTGTGGCACCTGGGCAAGGTCAAGGCCGACAACATTTTGCGTCCGATTGAAGGCCCGACCTGGGGCTACCGCTACCGGGCACGGCTGTCGGTACGTCATGTGCGCAAGAAGGGCACGGTGCTGGTGGGTTTTCATGAGCGCAAAAGCGGTTATGTGGCCGACATGAAAGAGTGCCACGTGCTCCCTTCCCATGTGAGCGACATGCTGATGCCCTTGCGCGCGCTGATTACATCAATGGATGCGATTGAAACTTGTCCGCAGATTGAACTGGCGTGCGGTGACACGGTGATTGCGCTGGTGCTGCGTCATCTGGAGTCCCTGAGCCCCGGTGACCTGGACAAGCTGCGCGCTTTTGCGCAAAGCCATGCCGGGGTGCAGTGGTGGTTGCAGCCCAAGGGGCCGGAAACCGTGCATCTGCTGGACCAAGGGGGCGAGCAGTTGAGTTACGCCCTGCCGGAATTCGGCATCCATATGCCGTTCAAGCCGACCGACTTCACGCAGGTCAACCCGTACATCAATCAGGTCTTGGTGTCGCGCGCATTGCGACTGCTGGACGCGCAAAAGGACGAGCGGGTGATCGACTGGTTTTGTGGCCTGGGAAATTTCACGCTGCCGCTTGCGACGCAGGCGCGGGAGGTGCTGGGCATTGAGGGCAGTGCCGCACTGGTGGCGCGATCACGTGAGAATTACAAGCTAAATAGGGCTACGGCCCCCGCCAATAAAACACTATGTGCTACAAATTTTGTGGCAAGAAATCTGTTTGAAATGACGCCTGGCTTGTTGATTGAAGACCGGATGGCTGATAAATGGCTGCTTGACCCGCCGCGTGAGGGAGCTTTTGCCCTGGTCCAGGCGCTAGCTGACTTGCATCAGCAAAAGCTCGATCCGATCACCCATCCAGCGACGCCGGGTGCCCAGGGCTGGGCTCCACCGAAACGGATTGTCTATGTCAGTTGCAACCCGTCTACGCTGGCGCGAGATGCGAGTTTGCTGGTGCATCAGGCCGGTTATCGATGTTCCGCGGCCGGTGTGGTGAACATGTTTCCTCACACCGCCCATGTGGAGAGTCTCGCGGTGTTTGACCTGCAGGTTTGAACGCGAAAAGGGGCCGCGCGGAAGGTAAATTTAGTGTGCGGCTGCCTTCTCAGAAGGCGCGAAGCTAATTCAATCGCGCTCGCCGCCAGCGATGCCCAGCAGGGCCAGCAGTCCCTGGAACACATTCATGATGTCCAGATACAAGGCCAGTGTGGCGCTGATGTAGTTGGTTTCTCCGCCATCCACGATGCGTTTCAGGTCATAGAGCATGTAGGCGCTGAAGATACCAATGACCGCCACCGAGATCGCCATCATGGCCGCCGTTGACCCGACAAACACATTGATGATGCTCCCGACTATCACCGCGATGGCGCCCACAAACAGCCACTTGCCCATGCCGGAGAGGTCGCGCTTGATAACGCTGGACAGGCTGGCCATCACAAAAAACACGCCGGCCGTGCCACCAAAGGCGGTCATCACCAGATCGGTGCCGTTTTTGAAGCCCAGCACCATGGCAATCATGCGCGACAGCATCAAGCCCATGAAGAACGTGAAGCCCAGCAGCACGGGCACACCCATGGCCGAATCCTTGGTTTTCTGAATCGCGTAAATGAAGCCGAAAGCGCCACCCAGAAACACAATCAGGCCCAGGCCGCCGCTTAAAGAACGGGTAATGCCGGTGGCCACGCCCAGCCACGCACCCAACACGGTAGGCACCAGGCTCAAAGCCAGCAGCCAGTAGGTGTTGCGCAGCACTTTGTTGCGTTGCTCGAGCAACGCAACATTACCGAAGCCGCGCTCGATCGATTGAACGTAGTCAGTCATGGTTAAACTCCTTAATTGGTTGAGGACAGAGGCGACTGCGGACTGTCCCACAAAGTCTCGTGACCTGCCCACTGCAGATGGAGTGGATTCTAGGACGAATCAAGGGCTTTTACGAAAAGCATTCATGTCGGGCTCCTACTTTTTGTAAGGATACTTTTACCCGCCACGGTGCCAAAGCAGAGCCAGCCAGCCCTTATGCTCGACTCTTCTTCAAACCAGGAGCCCTACCCCATGAAAAATAAATTCACCCTCGAATTGTCCGATGTCAAAGCCATGGCGGCGGCAGCCGAAGCCGAAGCCCTGAAAAACAACTGGGCGGTCACCATCGCCATTGTTGACGATGGGGGTCATCTGTTGTGGTTGCAGCGCCTCGACGGTGCGCCGGCAATTTCTGCTCACATTGCGCCCGCCAAGGCCCATACGGCGGCGCTGGGCCGCCGCGAAAGCAAGGTGTACGAAGATGTCATCAATGGCGGGCGCACCTCGTTTTTGAGCGCGCCTGTCATCAAGGGTCTGCTGGAGGGCGGTGTTCCGATCATGAAAGAGGGGCAGTGCCTGGGCGCGGTCGGTGTCAGCGGCGTGAAGTCCAGCGAAGATGCCCAGATCGCCAAGGCCGGCATTGCCGCGCTTGGCCTTTGACAGGGCCGCCCTGCACGCGGCAGATCAGTAGGCCAGCCGCTCCGGCCTGATTTCTTGCAGGATGGTGGTCGCGATCTCTTCAATCGATTTGGTCGTGGTTGACAGCCAGCGTATACCGCTGCGACGCATCATGGCCTCGGCCTCACTCACCTCCATGCGGCAGTTTGCCAGGGAGGCGTATTTGGAGTTGGGTCGGCGCTCGTTGCGGATTTCGCTCAGGCGTTCGGGCTGGATCGTCAGACCAAAGAGTTTGTTCTGGTGTGCCTTTAGCGCAGGCGGCAAATGGCGGCGTTCAAAGTCCTCAGGAATCAGTGGGTAATTGGAGGCTTTGAGTCCGTATTGCATTGCCAGATAGAGTGAGGTTGGTGTCTTGCCGCTGCGGCTGACGCCTACCAAGATGACGTCAGAGTGCGCCAGGTCGCGGTGGGATTGTCCGTCGTCATGGGCCAGCGAGAAGTTGATGGCTTCAATGCGCGACTGGTATTCCTTGCTTTTGCTGGCATCGCTGAAGCGACCAATCCGGTGGTTGGACTTGAGTTTGAGTTCGGTCTCAAGTGGATGGACGAAGGTGCCAAACATGTCCAGCAGCAGCCCCAAGCAGCCGTCCGTGATGACTTTGAGCACCTCCATATTGACCAATGTTGTAAAAACAATTGGTCTGTTGCCGTCCACTAAACCCGCGTGGTTGATCTGGCGCACGGCCTGGTGGGCTTTGTCAACGGAGTCAACAAAGGGCAGACGTACGTGATGGGATTTGGTTTCAAACTGGGCCAGGATGGCGTTACCAAAGGTTTCCGCAGTGATGCCAGTGCCGTCGGAAATGAAAAAAACAGTTCGGTTGGGCATGATGGATAGACCGGTAAGGACTCGTTTGGCTTTCAGCATTCTGCAAGGACGACCTGCATTGTGAGCCGGTCCGCGACCTACAATGATGCCAATCTAACCCAATTTTTCCATGCACTGCACTGACCGACCAGAACAAGGACAAAGTCATGCTGCTGGCACGGGCATTGCCAGCGTACCAGAACGCATGGCTTCACGCGTCGATCCGCTTTTAACTTCTGGAGCTTCCCCATGTCTGCACTTTTCAATCCGACTGACCTGGTCGTACCGTTTGAAAACCTGAGAATGACCGACGTCGAGGTGGTTGGCGGCAAAAATGCCAGCCTCGGCGAAATGATTTCGCATTTGCCCTCAGGCGTCAAGGTACCTACCGGTTTTGCGACGACGGCCCATGCCTTCCGCGATTTTCTGGCCTATGGTGACCTCGGTGGCAGAATCAACGCTCTCCTGCGTGCCCTGGATACCGAAGACGTGAGGGCGCTGGCGCAGGTTGGCGCCGAAATTCGCGCCATGGTCGAGGTGCAGCCCTTGCCATCCGATCTTGAACAGGCGATTCGCGACGCCTTCAACACCCTGAGCGCCGGTAAGCGCGAAGCATCGTTTGCGGTGCGCTCTTCCGCCACGGCCGAAGATTTGCCGGATGCTTCGTTTGCGGGCCAGCAGGAAACATTTTTGAATGTGACGGGGATCGACGAGATACTCCGCAAAATCAGGGAAGTTTTCGCCAGCCTGTACAACGACCGTGCCATCAGTTACCGCGTACACAAAGGTTTTGCGCACGAGCATGTGGCCTTGAGTGCCGGCATTCAGCGCATGGTGCGCTCAGATTTGGGAGCGGCGGGCGTCATGTTCACCATCGACACCGAGTCCGGTTTTGAAGACGTGGTGTTCATCACCTCCAGCTACGGACTGGGTGAGACCGTGGTGCAGGGCGCTGTCAATCCCGACGAGTTCTATGTGCACAAACCGATGCTCAGGGCCGGCAAGCGCGCTGTCATTCGTCGCAGTCTGGGCTCCAAATTGATCCAGATGCAGTTCACAAGCCCGCAGGAGAAAGCCGCCAGCGGCAAACTGGTGAAAACCACAGATGTGCCCACAGAGCTGCGCAACCGTTATTCGCTGACCGATGCCGATGTGGAAAAGCTGGCCTCCTACGCGCTGGTAATTGAGCAGCACTATGGTCGTGCCATGGACATTGAATGGGGCAAAGACGGCCTGGATGGTGAACTCTACATATTGCAGGCGCGTCCGGAGACGGTCAAGAGCCAGGCCGCAGGCAAGGCCGAGTATCGCTACAAACTCAAAGGTAGGGGTGCTGTGCTCGTCGAAGGGCGTGCGATTGGCCAGAAGATCGGTACCGGCCCGGTACGCATCGTGCACAACCTCAGCGAGATGGACAAGGTGCAGGCCGGTGACGTGCTGGTGACTGACATGACCGACCCCAACTGGGAGCCGGTGATGAAGCGCGCCGCTGCCATTGTGACCAACCGCGGCGGGCGTACCTGTCACGCTGCCATCATTGCGCGCGAACTGGGTATCCCGGCGGTGGTGGGTTGTGGCAATGCCAGCGAGGTGCTCAAGGACGGCATGCTGGTGACGGTAAGTTGCGCCGAGGGCGACACCGGTTTTATTTACGACGGCTTGCTGGAAACCGAAGTCACTGAAGTTCAGCGCGGCGAAATGCCTGAGATCGCGGTCAAGATCATGATGAATGTCGGCAACCCGCAACTGGCGTTTGACTTTTGCCAGTTGCCCAATGCCGGTGTCGGCTTGGCACGCCTTGAGTTCATCATCAACAACAACATTGGCGTGCATCCGAAGGCGATTCTGGACTATCCCAATATCGATGCAGATCTGAAAAAAGCAGTCGAGTCGGTGGCCCGTGGCCATGCTTCGCCGCGTGCGTTTTATGTCGACCGGGTAGCCGAAGGCGTCGCCACGATTGCGGCAGCATTCTGGCCCAAACCCGTCATCGTGCGCCTGTCAGATTTCAAGAGCAATGAATACCGCAAACTGATTGGTGGCAGCCGCTACGAGCCGGAGGAGGAGAACCCGATGCTTGGTTTTCGTGGCGCGGCGCGTTATCTCAGTGCTGATTTTGGTGAGGCATTCGCGATGGAGTGTGAGGCCCTCAAGCGTGTGCGCCAGGACATGGGACTGAGCAACGTCGAGGTGATGGTGCCCTTTGTGCGAACGCTGGGACAAGCCAGGAAAGTGACCGAACTGCTGGCGGCCCACGGGCTGAAACGGGGCGAAAACGGTCTGAAAATCATCATGATGTGTGAAATCCCCAGCAATGCCATTTTGGCAAGCCAGTTTCTACAGTACTTTGATGGTTTCTCGATTGGCTCCAACGATCTGACCCAGCTCACGTTGGGGCTCGACCGTGATTCCGGTCTGGAACTGCTGGCTGCCGACTTTGACGAACGCGATCCTGCCGTCAAAGCCCTGATCAGTCTTGCCATTGATGCTTGCAAGACGCAGGGCAAGTACATCGGCATTTGTGGTCAGGGCCCCAGCGATCACCCTGACTTTGCCGAGTGGCTGGTTCGAGAAGGCATTGCATCGATTTCCCTGAACCCGGATTCTGTGATTACCACCTGGCAGAGACTGGCCGCTCTATAGCAAACACCGTTTTCCCGCGATAGCATATAATGTCGGGCTTCCCTTGCCACACCTCAATTAGACGCTGAGGGTGGCTTTTTCTGCTCAAACCCGGGCCATCCACAAGGAGTACCAATGCGTCATTACGAAATCATTCTCATGATCCACCCGGATCAGAGCGAACAGGTTCCCGCCATGCTGGAACGTTACAAGGGCATGATAACTGCCGGCGGCGGCAAAGTGCACCGTGTTGAAGACTGGGGCCGTCGGCAACTGATCTACATGATCAACAAGCTTGCCAAAGCCCACTATCTGTGCGTCAACATCGAAGCCGATCAGGCTGTGATGGCGGAGCTGGAACACGCGTTCAAGTTCAACGATGCCGTGCTGCGTCATTTGACGGTGTTGAAGAAAAAAGCCGACACCGGTCCTTCTTCGATGATGAAAACTGTTGAACGTGAAGACGCCCGCAAGACCCAACAGGCCGAGTACCAGGCCTGATACCCGATGAAAAGGCATTTTTGCCTGCAAGGAGCGTGAACCACGTTGTCAACCAGCTTGTTCTGACTGCCAGTATCGCCGAGCTTGATGCCCTGCGCTACACCCCAGCCGGATTGCCCGCGCTGAACCTGCGACTCGAGCATGAGTCAGACGTTCAGGAAGCCGGGCAGACAAGACAGGTCAAGGCAGCAATCAAAGCAGTGGCTTTTGGTGCAATCGCTGAGCGGCTTGTCAAACAAGCTATCGGCAGTGCCTGGAGGTTCAACGGTTTTCTGGCGACACCCCGCAACGGCAAACACGTCGTGTTTCATATTCAAGAATTTCAGCAAGATTAATGCATTCGTAAAAATTTAAGGAGTCCATCATGGCCGGACCAAAACGTTTCAATAACAAAGACAAGCGCCCCAAGCGCCCAGCCCAGAACCTGCTGTTCAAGCGCAAGCGCTTTTGCCGCTTCACCGTGACTGGCGTTGAAGAGATCGATTACAAAGACATCGATACCCTTCGCGATTTCATTGCCGAAAACGGCAAGATCATCCCGGCGCGTCTGACGGGCACGCGTGCCATTTTCCAGCGCCAGCTCAACACCGCTATCAAGCGCGCGCGTTTCCTCGCGATGCTGCCGTACAGCGACCAGCACAAGATCTAAGGAACACGATCATGCAAATCATTCTGCTCGACAAGGTCGTGAACCTTGGCAATCTCGGCGAGATCGTGCGCGTTAAAGACGGGTATGCCCGCAATTTCCTGATTCCGTCGGGCCGTGCCCGGCGTGCCACGGAGGCGGCCAAACAACAGTTCGAAGTCAAGCGCGCTGAACTCGAAAAAGTCGCTGCAGCCAAGCTGGCTGAAGCGCAGGCCTTGGGTGAAAAGCTGGCAGGCACGACTTGCAAGCTAACCCAAAAGGCTGGCGTGGACGGTCGCCTGTTTGGTTCTGTGACCAACGCCGACATCGCTGAAGAGCTGACCAAAAACGGCTTCAAGGTGACGAAGGCGCAGATTCGCATGCCTAACGGCCCGATCAAGATCGTTAGCGACAGCACCGTCAGTGTCGCATTGCACACTGACGTGCTTGTTGATATCACAGTCTCCGTGTACGGCGAAACGGCTTAAACAGCTGTAGTTCCCCTCTCAAGCCGCCGGGGTTGCCAAGCCCCGGCGGCTTTTTTGAAATCCCGCCGGGCATCGCCGATGCCGGGCGCAAGCGGGACAGACCGAATCCTGATACTTTGCGGGACAGACCGCAGTTACGCGAAGCGAACAAGCTCTGTCCTCAACTATTCAAAGAGCCAGCTCTGTCCTAAACTATTCAAAGAGCCAGCTCTGTCCTAAACCGTTCAAGAGCCAGCTCTGTCCCCAACTGGAAACCTTGTCGGATGTTGGCTGCCCGCCTTGTCCCGCAATTCCCACAGTTTGTACACAGCTTTTAAACGGCTTGTGCCCAGCATTTCACTCGACACCGGACAAGCGCTGGCGTAGTATCAAAGGCTCAAAGGAAACCTCCATGTCTGCCGTACTTTCTGCCGTGGGTGACGACTACAGTCAAGACCGACAAGTAGCGCAATTGCGTATACCGCCGCACTCCATTGAGGCCGAGTCCAGCGTGCTGGGCGGACTGCTACTTGATAACGGCGCGTGGGACCGTGTCAGCGACTTGTTGACTGAGCGCGATTTTTACCGTTTTGAGCACCGCATGGTATTTGGCGCCATTGGTGCCCTGATCAACCTCACCAAACCGGCTGATGTGATCACGGTGTTCGAGCAACTGCAAAGTCTGGGCAAGGCAGAGGAAGTTGGGGGCTTGAGTTACCTCAACTCACTGGCCCAGTATGTGCCTAGCGCCGGCAATATACGGCGCTACGCCGAGATCGTTCGTGAGCGCTCGATCCTGCGCAAGCTGGTCAGCGCCAGTGATGAAATATCCACCAACGCCTTCAATCCCAAAGGTCGGCCAGTGGCCGCCATTCTGGATGAAGCCGAGCAAAAAATATTCAACATCGGGGAAGAAGGCGCACGCACGAAACAGGGTTTTCAGGCCATGGATTCGCTGGTGGTTGCGCTGCTTGACCGGGTTCAGGAGATGGCTGACAACCCCAATGATGTGACCGGTGTGCCGACCGGCTTTTACGATCTTGACCGTATGACAGCCGGTTTTCAGGCCGGGGACCTGATCGTTCTGGCGTCCCGTCCTTCCATGGGTAAAACGGCACTGGCGATCAATATTGCCGAGCATGTGGCACTCAACGAAGGTTTGCCGGTGGCCGTCTTTTCAATGGAAATGGGCGCCGCGCAACTTGCGGTGCGTATCGTGGGCTCGATCGGTCGCATTGACCAGAGCCACTTGCGTACCGGCAAACTGACCGACGAAGAATGGCCGCGTCTGACGGAAGCGATTGAGAAGTTGCGCACCATTTCCCTGCACATTGATGAAACCGCCGGTTTGACTTCCAGCGAACTGCGTGCCAACGCCAGACGTTTGTCGCGGCAGTGCGGCAAGCTGGGTCTGATTGTGGTGGACTATTTGCAGCTCATGAGCGGTTCTTCCAGCGAGGGTGAAAACCGCGCCACGGAGCTGGGCGAGATTTCGCGCGGCCTGAAAATGCTGGCCAAAGAGTTGCAGTGCCCGGTGCTTGCCCTGTCGCAGTTGAACCGAAGTGTGGAAACCCGTACCGACAAACGCCCGATGATGAGCGATCTGCGCGAGTCCGGCGCCATTGAGCAGGACGCTGACATCATCATGTTCATTTACCGCGACGAGTACTACACCAAGGACGCCTGCAAAGAACCGGGTGTGGCAGAGATCATCATCGCCAAACAGCGGAACGGCCCGACCGGGATGGTCAAGCTGACGTTCCTGAAACCGATTACCAAGTTTGAGTCTTTGGCTTCGGGCGGTAGAGGGGATTTCTAAGTCATATTGACTGTTTGTCCTTGACTGGCGGACGTGAATAGTTACGGAATTTCTGGCATTTATTTTCCCCCACTCACTCCCCCAACCCCTCTCCCGCCCCGCCGGGCGGAAGAGGGGAGCCTCATTTGACCGCGCGCGCCGGCAACGGAATTACCGGGAGCTGCTGCGACTGCTTATGGTTGGCAAGACTTCGCGCGAGCGGTCGTAACGAATTCGGTTGTGCGGGCGGATCAACTGCCCGGCGTCTGCGACGACCGGGAATGGGGACAGTGAGGAAGTCGATGCGTGCGATTAATGGCTTCGTCACCGACAGTCGCAGACGTCGGCCGCAGAGGCACTGACAAAACTGGAACTGCTACGACCGGTGACATGAAGTCTTGCCAACCAATAACAGTCGTGCCCTTCGCGTTGTAGAAGCGTTGCCAGCAACCAAAAGCAAAATCCAGGCTCCCTCTTCCGCCCGGCGGGGCGGGAGAGGGCGGGGGGAGTGAGTGGGGGGAACAAACCCCTTTGGGGAAGGGAAATTTCGTGAATGAAGCCTACAAAACTTCACTCGCAAAGTCTGCCAGCCGCGAGCGTTCACCGCGCGCCAGGGTGATGTGCCCGCCGTGCTGCCAGCCCTTGAATTTGTCAACGGCGAAGGTCAGGCCGGAAGAGCCCTCGGTCAGGTAAGGGGTGTCGATCTGCGCCAGGTTGCCCATGCAAATGATTTTGGTGCCCGGACCGGCGCGGGTGATCAGGGTCTTCATCTGCTTGGGGGTCAGATTCTGCGCCTCGTCGATGATGACGTACTTGTTCAGGAAGGTGCGCCCCCGCATGAAGTTCATGCTCTTGATCTTGATGCGGCTGCGGATCAGTTCACTGGTCGCGGCGCGGCCCCATTCGCCAGCGCTGGTGTCTGTTTTTCCCAGCACTTCGAGGTTGTCATCGAGCGCGCCCATCCAGGGCCCCATTTTTTCTTCTTCAGTGCCGGGCAGAAAGCCGATGTCTTCGCCGACACTAACCGTGGCACGCGTCATGATGATTTCGGTATAGCGCCTATCGTCGAGAACCTGGGTCAGGCCGGAGGCCAGCGCCATCAAGGTTTTGCCGGTGCCGGCCGTCCCCGTCAAGGTGACAAAGTCAATCTCCGGGTCCATCAAGAGGTTCATGGCAAAGTTTTGTTCCCGGTTTCGGGTGGTGATGCCCCATACCGAGTTCTTGAGGTGGGTGTGGTCCCTGAGTGTTTTAAATACGGCCGTCTTGCCACGAATCTCAGTGACCCTGGCGTACAGGCTGGGCTCGCCGGGTGACTCGAAGTAGACGAACTGGTTGATCAGCAAGCTGGGGACGATGGGGCCGGTGATGCGGTAAAACGTGTGTGCGCCTTGTTGCCAGCTCTCCACCGCTTGGCCGTGTGTGGTCCAAAAATTGGCGGGCAATGCGATCGAGCCAGCGTACAGCAAGTCACCGTCCTCCAGTGTTTTGTCGCTCTGGTAATCGTCGGTTGCCAGGCCCAGCGCACGCGCTTTGACACGCATGTTGATGTCTTTGGACACCAGTACCACTTCACGCGCGGTCGTGCGTGACTCGGTTCCTTGCGGGGCGTGTTGCTGGCGCAGTGCCTCCACGACGCCCAGAATCTGATTGTCCGCCTTGCCCTGGGGCAGGCTGGTGGGCAGCGTGTAGTTCAGGAGCTGGGTCTGGAAGAACAACTTGCCGCCCGCTTCCCGGTGGCCGGTGGTGCTCAGTGGCAAGCCGGCGGTGATGTCAGCGTTTTGATGGCCAGCCAACGCGTCCAGCGTACGGCTGGTTTGTCGTGCATTGCGGGCGACCTCGGTCATGCCTTTTTTGTGGGCATCGAGTTCTTCCAGAACGATCATGGGAAGAAAGATGTCATGTTCCTCGAAGCGGAACAGGCACATCGGGTCGTGCAACAGCACGTTGGTGTCAAGTACAAACAGTTTGGCCGGGCCGCTGTGCTTTGTTTTCTTGGGCCTGATTTCGGCAGGTGCTTGCGCTGCGAGGCGGTTTTTGCGGGCTGCGGCGTCAGAGCGAGGCGTTTTGGTGCGGCTTTCAGGTGCGGTTTTCTCCATAAAAGAGACTGTTTTCCCCATCATGTCGGTGCGCCCAGATGTCTCCCGTGCCAGAGGTTTTTCTGTCACCTGATGCTCGGTCAATGGAGATTCAGTCTTGCTTGCTTTGGGCTGAGTCCGGGCCGCTACATCGTAGTTTTGTTCGGACAGCAGCGCGGCGCGTTTGGCGGGGGCAGTTGGCAATGGCATGTAGAAGTTTGCTCGCAAAGAGTGGATTGAATTCAGACGTTAGAAGCGAAAAAGCCGCCTTGATACCAGGGCGGCTTTGTCAGGGAGCACGGTTGCTGGACACCCTGCATTCATCGTCAGACGAGGGCCGCTGTTTTTTTGAGTGCCTTCACAGCCTTCAGTACATCGTCTACATGACCCGGCACCTTCAGACCGCGCCATTCTTCCTTGAGAAGACCATCAACGCCAATCAGGAATGTGCTGCGCTCTATACCCTTGACCTTCTTGCCGTACATGATCTTGTTCTTGACGACACCGAACATATGGCACATTTTTTCTTCCGTGTCGGCGATCAATTCAAAGGGGAGTTCCAGTTTGGCTTTGAACTCGTCGTGCGACCTCATATTGTCACGCGACACGCCAAAAACGGTGGCGCCAGCCTTCACAAAATCTTTGTACTTGTCACGGAACTGCATCGCCTCGGTGGTGCAGCCCGGCGTGTTGTCCTTCGGGTAGAAGTACAGGACGACAGTTTTTCCGAGGTGGGAGGTGTTGGAGACTTTGATGCCACCAGTGGCATTTGATTCAAATTCAGGGATGGGTTTATTGACAACAATCGCCATAGTTCTTAAATCTCGTGTGACAGGATGCGTCATTCGCTCAAGTCGTGGGTACCGTCCTGTGACAACGCTGTGGCGCCCCCGACTGCAACCTGTGATTTTACTCCGAAAACCATTTGCGTCCCGTTGGGTGTGCGCTAGTACATCAACACGCAAGTTTGGAAACATAATGTCGTCCCAACTTTCGATCCGCATCCTGTCGAGTGAAGTTCCACTCGATGGTTCGCTTTTCTTTGTTGCGGGCTTGCTGCCAGGCATCGACTTCTGATTCCAGA
>JAUXOA010000072.1 GCA_030682475.1 Rhodoferax sp.
CCTGCTGGGCGTGACCGGCTCGGGCAAGACCTTCACCATGGCCCATGTGATCGCCCGTCTGGGCCGACCGGCGATCGTGTTTGCGCCCAACAAGACGCTGGCGGCGCAGCTCTACAGCGAGTTCCGCGAGTTTTTCCCGAACAATGCAGTGGAGTATTTCGTCAGCTACTACGACTACTACCAGCCCGAGGCCTATGTGCCGCAGCGCGACCTGTTCATCGAAAAAGACTCGGCCATCAACGAACACATCGAGCAGATGCGCCTGAGTTGCACCAAAAGCGTGCTGGAGCGCCGGGATGTGGTGATCGTGGCCTCGGTGTCGGCGATCTACGGCATCGGCCAGCCCGAGGCTTACCACAAGATGGTGATGACCCTGCGCGCAGGCGACAAAATGGGCCAGCGCGACGTCATCGCCCAACTGGTGCGCATGCAGTACCAGCGCAACGACGCCGATTTTTCGCGCGGCAAGTTCCGGGTGCGTGGCGACACCATTGATGTGTTTCCAGCCGAGCACAGCGAGATGGCGATCCGCATCGAGCTGTTTGACGACGAGATTGAATCACTGCAACTGTTTGACCCGCTGACCGGGCGCATCCGCCAGAATATTCCGCGCTTTACCGTCTACCCCAGCAGCCATTACGTGACGCCGCGTGAGCAGGTGCTGGCGGCGGTGGAGAGCATCAAGGTGGAGCTGTCGGACCGGCTCAAGGAGCTGGTTGGTATGGGCAAGCTGGTCGAAGCCCAGCGGCTGGAGCAGCGCACCCGCTTTGATCTTGAGATGCTCTCTGAAGTCGGGCACTGCAAGGGTATCGAGAATTACAGCCGTCACCTCAGCGGCGCAGCACCTGGTGAGCCGCCCGCCACCCTGACCGACTACCTGCCCAAGGACGCGCTGATGTTTCTGGACGAGAGCCATGTGCTGATTGGCCAGTTTGGCGGCATGTACAACGGCGACCGCTCGCGCAAGACCACGCTGGTGGAATACGGTTTTCGCCTGCCCAGTGCGCTGGACAACCGCCCGCTCAAGTTCGAGGAATTCGAGAGCAGGATGCGCCAGGCCATCTTCGTCTCGGCGACGCCCGCCCAGTGGGAAAAAGACCATGCCGGCCAGGTGGTGGAGCAACTGGTGCGCCCGACCGGTCTGGTAGACCCCGAAGTGGAGGTGCGCCCCGCCACGAACCAGGTGGACGACGTGCTACAGGAAATCCGCATCCGGGTGGAAAAGCACGAGCGAGTGTTGATCACCACGCTGACCAAGCGCATGGCCGAGCAGCTCACCGATTACCTGGCCGAGAACGGCGTGAAAGTGCGTTACCTGCACAGCGACGTGGACACGGTGGAGCGGGTGGAGATTTTGCGCGACCTGCGGCTGGGTACCTTCGACGTGCTGGTCGGCATCAACCTGCTGCGCGAGGGCCTGGACATTCCCGAGGTGTCATTGGTGGCGATTCTGGATGCCGACAAGGAGGGCTTTTTGCGCTCCGAGCGCTCGCTGATTCAAACCATTGGCCGCGCCGCACGCAATCTGCATGGACGGGCGATTTTGTACGCTGACAAGCTTACCGAATCGATGAAGAAGGCGATTGGGGAGACCGAGCGGCGGCGCGTTACCCAGGTGGCGCATAACGAAGCCCACGGCATCACACCGCGCAGCATTGTCAAACAGGTGAAAGACCTGATCGATGGGGTTTACAGCGAAAAGGCGGGCAAGGAGGCCGAAAAACTGGAGCGTGATGCCATGCAGCGGGCGCAGGTGGAAGATATGAGCGAGAAAGACATTTCACGTGAAATCAAGCGTCTGGAGAAGCTGATGCTGGAACACGCGCGCAACCTGGAGTTTGAAAAAGCGGCGCGGGTGCGCGATCAACTGGGTATTTTGAAAGAGCAGGCCTTTGGTGCTTCAGGTAGCGACAACGTGCTTCTTATTTCATCTGGTGGGAAAAATTAAGACGTATGACTGAGCAGTCTGCTTACCCGTACAAATTATTTGGTTTGTTGCTATACTTGAGTTAAATAGTCAACTAAATACGACTGAAGGAGTCTTCCATGCGTCTTACTACAAAAGGCCGCTTTGCGGTCACCGCAATGATTGATTTGGGTTTGCGTCAGAGCAACGGCCCGGTGACGCTGGCCGCCATCAGCCAGCGCCAGCAAATTTCCCTGTCCTATCTGGAGCAGTTGTTTGGCAAGTTGCGCCGACACGAGTTGGTGGAATCGACCCGTGGCCCCGGTGGCGGCTACACCCTGGCGCGCAGTCCGGCTGAGATCACGGTAGCCGATATCATCACGTCGGTGGATGAACCGATTGACGCCACCCAGTGCGGTGGCAAGGAAAACTGCCTGGGTGGCGGCGAGCGCTGCATGACGCACGACCTGTGGGCCGCGCTCAATGTGCGGATGGTAGAGTTCCTGGATTCGGTGACCCTGCAAAAACTGGTGGACGATCAGTTGGCCAAAGGCCTGCGGATTGAGGACAAACCCACGCTCAAGCGGGCGATATCGATCATGCCGGTGGCCAAGCCGATGCGTATGAATGTGCCGAATTCAGTTTTCGCGCTCGGCAATGCGTTTTCCAAAATATAAAATCGTTTCTTTTTCAAGTAAACAGCAGCAGCGAGCCCGTGATGGACACAACACCGCATTTCCCCATTTACATGGACTACAGCGCCACCAACCCTTGCGATGAGCGCGTGGTGGATGCCATGGTTCCCTGGTTGCGCCAGCACTTTGGCAACCCGGCATCGCGCAGTCATGCCTGGGGCTGGGAAGCCGAAGCCGCCGTTGAAAAGGCCCGCGAGCAGGTGGCGGCGCTGATTGGTGCCGACCCGCGCGAGATTGTCTGGACCTCAGGGGCGACTGAATCCAACAATCTGGCGCTAAAAGGTGCGGCTGGTTTTTATAAAACCAAAGGCAAACACATCATCACCGTCAAGACCGAGCACAAAGCGGTGCTCGACACCTGCCGCGAACTCGAACGTCAGGGATTTGAGGTGAGCTATCTGGACGTGCAGGCGGATGGATTGCTCGATCTGGAAGTCTTCAAGGCGGCCATCCGGGCCGACACTATTCTGGCCAGCGTCATGTATGTCAACAATGAAATCGGTGTGGTCCAGGACATTGCGGCTATCGGGGCGATTTGCCGCGAGAAAGGCATTGTTTTCCATGTCGATGCCGCGCAGGCTACGGGGCGGGTTGACATCGACATGGGCCAGTTGCCGGTCGACTTGATGAGTCTGACGGCCCACAAGACGTATGGCCCGAAAGGCATTGGCGCGCTGTTTGTCCGGCGCAAGCCACGGGTGCGGATTGAGGCGCAAATGCACGGGGGTGGTCATGAGCGGGGTATGCGTTCCGGCACCCTGCCAACCCACCAGATTGTGGGCATGGGCGAGGCTTACCGTATTGCCAAAAAAGAGATGGCGGGCGAGAACCTGCGGATCCAGGCACTGCATGACCGCATGCTGGCGGGTCTCAAAGACGTCGAGCAGGTGTTCATCAACGGGCACCTGGACAAACGCGTGCCGCACAACCTGAACATGAGCTTCAACTATGTGGAAGGCGAGTCCTTGATCATGGGCATCAAGGGCTTGGCAGTGTCCAGCGGTTCGGCCTGTACCTCGGCTTCTCTTGAGCCCAGCTATGTGCTGCGCGCTTTGGGGCGCAGTGACGAGCTGGCGCACAGCAGCCTGCGCATGACGATTGGCCGCTACACCACGGAGGCAGAAATTGATTACGCGATTGAGACCATCAAACTCAACGTCGCCAAGCTGCGTGATTTGAGCCCGTTATGGGATATGTACAAAGAAGGTATCGACATCAGCACGATCCAGTGGGCTGCTCACTAAACCACAAGAGGTAAACAAAATGGCATATTCAGAAAAGGTCGTTGACCACTACGAAAACCCCCGCAACGTCGGCTCGTTCGACAAGGGCGATGAGGATGTAGGCACCGGCATGGTGGGCGCCCCGGCCTGTGGCGACGTCATGAAGCTGCAGATCAGGGTCAATCCTGTAACCGGTGTCATCGAAGACGCGCGCTTTAAAACCTATGGGTGTGGCTCGGCCATTGCCTCGTCTTCCCTGGTGACCGAATGGGTCAAAGGCAAGACGCTGGACCAGGCCGCTGCGCTGAAAAATAGCGAAATCGCCGAGGAGCTGGCCTTGCCTCCGGTCAAAATTCATTGCTCGATCCTGGCCGAAGACGCCATCAAGGCGGCAGTGAACGACTACCGGCAAAAACATATGTGAAACCTTGCGGGACAGACCGAATCCTGAGACTTTGCGGGACAGACCGCAGCTACGCGCAGCGAGCCAGCTCTGTCCTCAACCGTTCAAGAGTAAGCTCTGTCCCCAACTGATCGTCAGATGCTGGATGTTCGCCAGCTCTGTCCTCAACCGTTCAAGAGCAAGCCCTGTCCTCAACTGATTAAGAACTGAATTATGGCCGTTACGCTGACTGAAGCCGCCGCCCGGCATGTGACCCGCTACCTTGCCAAACGTGGCCAGGGTGTGGGTGTGCGCTTGGGTGTCAAGACCACGGGTTGCTCGGGTCTGGCTTACAAACTGGAGTATGTGGACGAGGTTGGTCCTGAAGACCTGGTATTTGAAGGCTACGGCGTGAAGGTACTGATTGAGCCCAAAAGTTTTGCCTACCTCGATGGCACTGAGCTTGATTTTGTCCGCGAGGGACTGAATGAAGGCTTCAAGTTCAACAACCCACGAGAGCGTGATCGCTGCGGTTGCGGTGAGTCGTTTCGGGTGTGAATCTCCAGTCCAGCGATTTCGAGCTCTTTGGTCTTGCCCCTCAATTTGTGCAAGACCGTGCGGCCATTGATGCGCGCTGGAAAGATCTGCAGCGCGAAGCGCATCCCGACAAGTTTGCCGCCCAGGGCGCTGCTGCGCAGCGCCTGGCGATGCAGTGGTCGGTGCGCATCAATGAGGCCTACCAGCGGTTGAAAGATCCGCTCAAACGTGCTGCGTATTTGTGCGAGTTGAATGCCGCGCCGGTGAATGCCGAGAACAACACGGCCATGCCGACCGAGTTCCTGATGCAGCAAATGGCCTGGCGCGAGGCGCTGGATGAGGCTCACAGCGCCGCTGAGTTGGAGGATCTTGCTGCGCAAGTCATTGCTGCCCGGCGCGAGGCCTTGCAACGATGCGGCCAACTGCTGGACCAGCAGCAAGACTACCGGCAGGCGGTGCAGCAGGTGAGGGCGCTGATGTTCATCGAGCGCTTCGCCAACGACGTTGAAGCCCGCCTTGACCGGATGGACACGGCAGACCGGGGACAATAGCGTCTCGATTCGAAAAAATAACCATGGCGCTTCTACAAATCTCCGAACCCGGTCAGTCTCCCAACCCGCACCAGCGGCACCTGGCAGTTGGCATTGATCTGGGTACCACCCATTCACTGGTGGCCGCCGTGCGTCATGGCGTGGCCGAATGCCTGCCTGACGCACAGGGGCGTGTCATTTTGCCGTCTGTGGTCCGCTACCAGAGTGATGGTGCCCGTCAAATCGGCTTTGATGCTGTGGTGGCATTGACGCTGGACCCTGAAAACACGATCGCCTCGGTCAAGCGCTTCATGGGACGCAGCCTGCAGGATGTGGCCGGTCATGGCAAGCTGCCCTACCGTTTTGTGGATCACCCCGGCATGCTCGGGTTGCAGACTGTGCAGGGTGAGAAATCACCGGTCGAGGTCAGTGCCGATATTCTGGCCACCTTGCGTTACCGCGCTGAAGACACTTTGGGCGACGATCTCTTCGGCGCCGTGATCACGGTACCGGCTTATTTTGACGATGCCCAGCGCCAGGCCACCAAAGACGCCGCGCAACTGGCCGGCCTGAACGTGCTGCGCCTGATCAACGAACCGACCGCTGCCGCCATTGCTTACGGACTGGACAACGCCAGTGAAGGGGTTTATGCCATCTACGACCTGGGCGGCGGCACCTTCGATATTTCAATTTTGCGTTTATCGAAGGGCGTGTTTGAAGTTCTTGCCACCGGCGGTGACTCGGCCCTGGGCGGCGACGATTACGACCGCGCGCTGGCCGATTGGGTGATGGCGCAGACCGGTGTTCAGGCCCGCACGCCGCAGGACAAGGCCATTGCCATCATCGCGGCACGCGCCTGCAAGGAAGAGCTGTCGGCGGCGCATTGCGCTGCATGCCACGCCTGCATTGGTGGCGAAAACGTCAAATTTGAAGTAGTGAACGAGCAGTTTGAAAAACTCACTGCCGAGTTGACGCAGCGCACCATCCAGGCGGTGCGCAAGACACTTCGCGATGCCCGACTGGGCAAGGATGAAGTCAAGGGTGTGGTCATGGTGGGTGGCTCAACCCGCATGCCCCAGATCCAGCAGGCAGTTGCCGAATTCTTTGGCCGTGCGCCGCTGAACAACCTCAACCCCGATGAAGTCGTCGCTCTGGGTGCCGCCATCCAGGCCAACCAGTTGGCCGGCAACAACATGGCGGGGGACTTGCTGCTGCTCGACGTGATTCCGCTGTCGCTCGGGATTGAGACCATGGGCGGCCTGGTGGAGCGCATTGTGCCGCGCAACGAAACCATTCCGACCGCCAAGGCGCAGGACTTCACCACCTACCAGGATGGTCAGACCGCGCTGGCGCTGCATGTGGTACAGGGCGAACGCGATCTGGTGGCTGACTGCCGCAGCCTGGCGCGTTTCGAGCTGCGCGGCATTCCACCCATGGTCGCCGGTGCCGCGCGCATCCGTGTCACCTTCACGGTGGACGCGGACGGCTTGTTGAGTGTCAGCGCCAAAGAACAGATCAGCGGCGTGCACGCCCACATTGACGTCAAGCCTTCTTACGGCCTGGGCGATGATCAGATTGCCAGGATGCTGCAAGACAGTTTCACAACTGCCGATGCCGACATGAAGGCCCGTGCGCTGATTGAGGCCCGCGTTGATGCGGACCGCATGCTGCTGGCGACCCAGAGCGCGCTGGCTGCTGACGGTGATTTACTGTCTGCCGCCGATTTCACCAAAATTGATGCCTTGATGTCCGAAGTGCGCATCGCACACACGCTGGAGGATGCGGCCCTGATTGAAGCCGCCACCCAGTCGCTGGCCAAAGGCACCGAGGCGTTCGCGGCACTGCGGATGAACCGGGGTATTCAACATGCGCTGGCCGGAAAAAACATAGCGACGGTCTAAGCCAGACCCACTGGAACAACACATGCCCATCGTCAAAATCTTGCCACATCCCGAGTACTGTCCGCAGGGCGCCGAAATCTCCGCTCCTGCTGGCACCTCGATTTGCGAGGCCTTGCTGGACAATCACATCAATATTGAGCATGCGTGTGACATGAGTTGTGCCTGCACCACCTGCCATGTCATCGTGCGTGAGGGGTTTGCGTCACTCAATGAAGTGGATGAAAACGAGGAAGATCTGCTCGACCGTGCCTGGGGTCTGGAGCCCAATTCGCGCTTGAGCTGCCAGGCCTTCGTGGCGCAGAAAGATCTGGTGGTGGAGATACCCAAATACTCCATCAATCATGCCAAGGAAAATCACTGACAGTCACTCGCCCTGAGCGTTTTAATCGTCAAATTTTTATGCGTCAAATATTCCTTGATACCGAAACAACCGGCTTGTCAGCCGACAACGGCGACCGCATTATCGAAATTGGCTGTGTCGAGTTGTTCAACCGCAAACTGACCGGCAACAACAAGCACTTCTACTTGAACCCCGGGCGCGACAGCCACGAAGAGGCGCTCAAGGTGCATGGCATTAGCAACGAGTTCTTGAAGGACAAGCCCAAGTTCGAGGTCGTCGCAGACGATCTTCTGGCTTACCTGCAAGGTGCTGAGGTCATCATCCACAACGCTGCCTTTGACGTGGGGTTTCTGGACAAGGAATTGGAGTTGATCGGCCGTCCCCTGTTCAAGCAATTTGTAGCCAGTGTGACCGACACCTTGGCTCTGGCCAAGGAAATATTCCCTGGCAAGCGTAATTCACTGGATGCGCTGTGCGTCCGGCTGGGCGTTGACAATTCGGGGCGCACCCTGCACGGCGCCCTGCTGGATGCCGAACTGCTGGCCGACGTGTACATCAACCTGACGCGCGGCCAGGACGCCTTGCTGATTGACCTGGGATCGGCGCAAAATGCGGGCCCCAGTGCGGTGCAGATTGACCTGCGTGGTTTTACGCTGCAGGTGCTGGCCGCCAACGACCAGGAGATCGCCGCCCATGACGATGTTCTGACGCAGATTGACAAAGCCAGTGGCGGTAAAACGGTGTGGCGTCCAGCGCCGGAAAATAGGGCATAATTCAAGGCTTGTCTGAAACGAATTCAGGGCGGTTAGCTCAGGGGTAGAGCACCACATTCACACTGTGGGGGTCGCAGGTTCGAAACCTGCACCGCCCACCAAATTAGCTGGTCGGGGACGAGACCATGACAGGACGCAGCCCGACGAGACCGTGTTGAGCCGAAGCAATCGCACCGTCCGCCTTATGCCGTCTACCAAGGCCAAGGCGCCCAAAACAAGCCCCTAGAACTGATCCCGCAAATCTGAGCCGCGCTGCAAGTGGAAACTCTGGGCATGGAACCCGGCCGCGCTCAAGACACAAGTAGGCCGTATCACAAGCAAGCCAGCCCGAGCGGATGCCGCGCGCCAAACGTGCGCTGGCGGCCCTGTTTTTTATTCGAAAGCGCCGACCATGCTGTCATTTGATGCCCAACATTATCCCTATCCATCGAGCCGCAATGTGGTCTATGCCCGCCGCGGCATGGTCGCGACGTCGCAGCCGCTGGCCGCCCAAGCCGGATTGCAGGCCTTACAAGCCGGTGGCAATGCGATTGATGCAGCGATTGCCACCGCAGCGGCCCTGACGGTGCTGGAGCCGACCGCCAACGGCATTGGCGGCGACGCCTTCGCCCTGGTCTGGCACGGCGGGAAGTTGCATGGCCTGAACGCGAGCGGTCCGGCCGCTGCGGCCAGTACGCAGCAAAGCCTGCGCCAACTCGGCCACGCTGAAATGCCAAAATACGGCCCTTTGCCGGTGACGGTACCCGGTACGCCGGCGGCATGGGCGGCACTGGCGCAACGCTTCGGCCGCTTGCCGCTGACGGCGTCGATGGGCGCTGCCATCGCTTACGCCCGCGACGGTTTTGCGGTGTCGCCGTCAGTGGCTTATGCATGGCAACAGGCCAGCAAACTGTTCCGTACCAATCTGACGGCAGCGCACTTCCAGTCGTGGTTCGATACCTTTGCGCCAGAGCGCGCGCCCGAAGCCGGCGAAGTCTGGCGCTCGGCAGCACACGCCAACACTTTGCAGTCGATTGCTGAAGACGGAGCTGCCAGTTTTTATCGCGGTGCGCTGGCCGAGCGAATCGCGGCCTTCGTGCAAGGCGCCGGCGGGCACCTCAGCACCGCTGACCTGGCGGCCTACCAGGTCGATTGGGTCGATCCGATCAGCGTCAATTACCGTGGCTTCGATGTCTGGGAAATGCCGCCGAACGGCCATGGCCTGGTCGCGCTGATCGCCTTGAACCTGTTAAAAGGTTTCGATTTTGCAGAGCGCGACGCGGTGCTTACCTATCACCGCCAGATCGAGGCGATCAAGCTGGCGTTTGCCGATGGCCTGGCGCACATCGCTGACCCAGACCACATGCGGGTGTCGGTGACCGAGCTGCTGTCGGCAGCGTATGCCGAGGAGCGGCGCAAGCTGATCGGCGACTCGGCCAGCTTGCCGCTGCCAGGCACGCCATCGCGCGGCGGCACGGTGTATTTGAGTACCGCCGATTCCGAGGGCAATATGGTGTCTCTGATTCAAAGCAATTACATGGGATTCGGTAGCGGTATGGTGGTGCCGGGCACCGGCATCGCGCTGCATAATCGCGGCAATAATTTTTCGCTCGACCCTTCGCACCCGAATTGCATCGCGCCGGGCAAGCGCCCGTATCACACCATCATTCCGGGCTTTCTGACACGCGGTGGCGTGCCAGTCGGGCCGTTTGGCGTGATGGGCGGCTTCATGCAGCCGCAGGGACATGTGCAGATGGTGATGAATACCGTTGACTTCCAGTTGAATCCGCAAGCGGCGTTGGATGCGCCGCGTTGGGAGTGGGAAAGCGGCCTGTTGGTCAATCTCGAGCGCAGTACCGGCGAATACCTGTTTAGGGGTCTGGCTGCACGCGGGCATGAAGTCAACTGGCAAAATAATCGGCTGGCCTTCGGCCGCGGCCAGATCATCTGGCGTGATGCGGCGGGGGTGCTGTGCGGTGGCACCGAGCCGCGTACCGATGGGGCCGTGGTCGGCTGGTAACGCTAAGGCTGAATCATGGAGCAGGTCGATTGTGTGGTGATCGGGGCGGGTGTGGTGGGCCTGGCTGTGGCACGCGCGCTGGCGCTGGCCGGGCGCGAGGTGATGGTGCTGGAAGCGGCCGATGCGATCGGCACACAAACCAGCTCGCGCAACAGCGAGGTGATTCATGCCGGGATTTACTACGCACCGGGCTCGCTCAAGGCCCGGCTGTGCGTGCAGGGCCGGCAGATGCTTTACGCCTATTGCGCCGAGCGCGGTATTGGCCACCAGCGTTGCGGCAAGCTGCTGGTGGCCACTTCCGAGGCGCAGCGGGCGCAATTGCAGGGCATTATTGACAAAGCCGCAGCCAATGGCGTGAACGATCTGGTGCTGCTCACACGCGAGCAGGCGCGCGCGATGGAGCCGCAGCTCGAGTGCGTGGCGGCTGTTCATTCGCCCAGTACCGGCATTGTGGACAGTCACGCGCTGATGCTGGCTTACCAGGGCGATCTTGAGAATGCGGGCGGCATGGTGGTGTTCAATTCGCCTCTGGCGCTTGCCCATGTTTCGTCAGGCACTGTCATTCTGGAAACAACAGATGGTACGGTGTTGCAGGCTAAAATTGTGGTCAACGCCGCTGGCCTTTACGCCCAGGCGCTGGCGCTGCGTTTTGCTGGCTTGGACGCCAAGCTGGTGCCACCGTCCTACTATGCCAAGGGCAACTACTTCACCCTCTCGGGACGCGCTCCGTTTTCGCGCCTGATTTACCCGATGCCGCAGGCTGCGGGGCTGGGGGTGCATTTGACGATTGACCTGGGTGGCCAGGCCAAGTTGGGTCCCGATGTGCAGTGGGTGGACTCGCCCGATGATCTGGTGGTGGACCCGGCGCGGGGCGACGCGTTTTATGCCGAGGTTCGAAAGTACTGGCCGTCCTTGCCCGATGGCGCGTTGATTCCTGGCTATGCAGGCATTCGCCCCAAGATTCAGGCGCCTCACGAACCGGCGAGGGATTTCATGATCCAGGGCCCCGCCGAGCATGGCGTACCGGGTCTGGTGAACTTGTTTGGCATCGAGTCCCCAGGGCTGACGAGTTCGCTGGCGATCGGTTCCCATGTGGCCGCGCAATTGCTCGCTGCCTGATCGGAATCGCCAAAGGGGGACGCATCCTCTGGGACAAGCTCAAGGCGTCAAGCTACGGCGCCTCACTCCAGCTTGATGCCGGTCTCCTTGACCACCTTGCCCCACTTGTCGAGTTCCTGAATCATGAGTTGCGTCATCGCTTCCGGTGTGGAGAGACTGACTTCAACGCCCGCGTCAAACATCGCTTTTTTAGACTCGGGCGTGGCCATGATCTGGGCGATTTCCGAGTTCAGTCGGTTGATGATTTCCCTGGGTGTGCCAGCAGGTGCCAACAGTCCCAGCCAGACGGAAGCGTCATAGCCGGCTACACCAGCCTCCTGCATGGTCGGCACATCGGGAAGCTGGGCAACGCGCCTGGCACCGGTGACTGCCAGTGCCTTCAACCTGCCGCTGGGCACTTGAGCCAGGGCATTGGGGACGCCCGCAAAACTGCTTTCCACCACGCCGGCAACCAGATCGGTAGCGGCCAGGTTACTGCCTCGGTAGGGAACGTGCACGAGCGGGGCCCCGGTCATGGAGACAAACAGGCCGCCGATCAGATGCTGCGCGCTGCCGTTGCCCGACGAGGCGTAATGGAGGGTGTCGGGTCGAGCCTTGGCGAGCGCGATGAACTCCTGCACAGTGCGCGCCGGCACCTTGGGGTTGACCAGCAGCACATAAGGTGAATCCACCAGCTTGGTGACCGCTGCAAAGCCCTTAATGGGATCGTAGGGCACGTTTTTGTAGATCCAGGGGCTGATCACATGGGTCGAGGACACGATTACCAGCGTGTGGCCGTCGGGCGGGGCCTTGGCGACGAACTCGGTGCCGATCATCGAGCCTGCCCCTGGCTTGTTCTCGATGACGAAGGACTGGCCCATGGCGACCGTGAGCTTTTGACCCAGGATCCGGGCTACGACGTCGGTGAACCCACCCGGTCCGAACGGCACGATGATCTTGACCGGTTTGCTGGGGTAGGACTGCGCCAGAACGGCGCCGGCAGACAGCGTCAACAAGGTGGCCGCGCAAAGCGTTTTGAGAAGAATCTTCATGGTTTTATCCTCTGTAGGTGGGTTCTGGCATGGTGAAAAAGCTGTGCAAAATCTGATAGACCATCATGTAGTTCTTCTGCTGGAAGCTGGCGTGGGAGATGCCCGCCATCACATTGAACTGCTTGTTCATGTTGGGCAGCAACCGGTAGAAATTGATCAGGTCATCGAGGCCGGCAATGCCGTCGTATTCCCCGCGCAAAATAAGGGTCGAGGCTGCAATTTTCAGCGGATCGATCAGCGGCAGTTTGGAGCACATGTCCACATAGGTCCCGGTGGGCATGGAGTCGTCCAGTGTCAGGATGGCATCTGCGAACGCATCCTTGGTCGCTTCATCGGTGGTCTCGGGATGATCGCGGTTGAACACGCTGTGGACAAACGCGCGGTCAATCGGACGCCGATTTTTGGCCAGGAACTCGGGCAGCTTCTTCTTTCTCTCGGCCAGCGTCGGACTGCCTTCGCCAGTCCAGACAAAGGCGTCCAGCGCCAGCTTGGACACTCGCTCGGGGTGTCGCTCAGTGAAGAGGGCGGCCTTGAGTGCGCCTGACGAAATGCCATACACCAGCAGATTCTTGACACCGGTTTTCTTCAGGATGTACTCGCTGCCGGCGGCCAAATCGTCGGCGCCGTTGCTGATGTCGCAGTTGATAGCGCGGTGCTTGTCCGAGCGGCCATAGCCTTCGTTGTCCATGCACCAGGTGTTGAAGCCACGCTCTGCGAACCAGTCCATCACCGAGGAATGGGGTCGTCCGGGCACATGCAGGTCAAAGGTGGGCTGGGAAGCCATGGAAGAACCGTGCACGAAAAATAGGGTGCCGGCGGGTGGGACTTTGGGCGAGGCAGGTTTTTCCCAAAGAAAAAGATGGATGTCTCCCTTCTTGGTCCAATGCTCCACGCCGCCAGCCCACTGAATCTTGTTCATCGAAGAAATCCTCCCTAAATCTGGTCATTCAAATTCCAATAAACCGCGCCAGGGACAAGCCAAAATGCTTGTCCCTGCGCATCTATATTAGGCGTTGATTGTGTCCATAAAACTGTCAATCAGTACCCGGTATAAACCCTCTTGTTCAGGCGTTTGCCCGGCTATTTTTGATCGAAATAGCGGCCTGCTTGACCAGTTTCGGGCCTTTATAGATCAGGCCGGTGTAGACCTGCACCACATCAGCGCCCGCCTTGATTTTGCTCACGGCGTCGTCGGCGCTCAGGATGCCACCCACGCCAATGATGGGAAAACGCTGGCCCAAAGCGCTGCGCAGTTGCGTGATGATGCGGTTGCTCAGCGCCAGCAGCGGGGCGCCCGACAGGCCGCCCGCCTCGGTGGCATGCGGCAGGCCGGTGACCGCCTCGCGGCTCAGCGTGGTGTTGGTGGCCACCACACCGTCCATGCGATGGTGCTGCAGGGTATCGGCAATCATCTGGAGCTGGGTCTGGTCCAGGTCGGGGGCAATTTTCACAAAAATCGGCACACGCTTGCCATGCTGCTGGTTCAAAGCCTCGCGGCGCTGTGCAATGGCACCCAGCAGGCTGTCCAGGGCCTCATCGCTTTGCAGCGCGCGCAGGTTCTTGGTGTTGGGGCTGGAGATGTTGAGGGTGACGTAGTCGGCGTAAGGATAGACGCCGTCCAGGCAGGTCAGATAGTCATCGGTGGCGTCCTCAATCGGTGTGGCGGCGTTCTTGCCGATGTTCAATCCCAGCAGCATCGGCGACATTTTGCTTGCAGCAGGGTTTTGGCGTTGTCGGTACAAGAAGGAGCGTTTGACGTTGGCAATAAAGGCGTCCAGCCCCTCGTTGTTGAATCCCAGGCGGTTGATCAGCGCTTCGGCCTTGGGCAGGCGAAACATGCGGGGTTTAGGGTTGCCCGTCTGCGCCAGTGGGGTGACGGTGCCGACTTCGACAAACCCAAAACCCATGGCACCGAGACCATCAATACAGCGCGCGTTTTTGTCCAGTCCGGCGGCCAGGCCCACCCGGTTCGGAAAAGTCAGGCCGGCCAGCTCAATCGGGTCATCGACGCGGCCCGCGCAATAGGCCAGTTGCAAAGGGGTACCCTGCATACCAGCCAGCGCGTGCAGGGTCAACTCGTGGGCCGTTTCCGGGTCAAGGCTAAATAAAAATGGGCGGGCGAGGGCGTAGGGGACGAAAGACATCGGATAATTCCTGCAAAGTACCTGTACAAAATTTCTCTAACTCACCGGATTTTCCCAGATGACAAACCCCAACTCCCATCCCGGCGCGGCGCTCTCACAAGACCAGCTCAAAACCCTGGTCGGCCAGGCCGCACTTCAGTATGTGGTGCCGGGTGAGATTGTCGGTGTCGGCACCGGCTCCACCGTCAATAAGTTCATTGATGCGCTGGCCTCCATAAAGGGTCAGATCAAGGGCGCCGTGTCGAGCTCGGTGGCCAGCACCGAGCGCCTGCAGGCACTGGGTATTACCGTTTTTGATTCGAATGAGGTTGAAGCGTTGTCAGTTTATATCGATGGTGCCGACGAGATTGACGGCCAGGGCAACATGATCAAAGGGGGCGGTGCGGCGCTTACGCGTGAGAAAATTGTGGCCGCCCAGTCGCGCAAGTTTGTCTGCATCGCGGATGAATCCAAACTGGTGCAGACTCTGGGCCAGTTTCCCTTGCCGGTTGAGGTCATTCCGATGGCTGCGCAGAGGCTGATGCGTCAGTTTGCGGCGATGGGGGGCCAGGCCCAGGTGCGCCTCAACGACGGTCAGCCGCTGGTGACGGACAACGGCCAGATCATCCTGGATGTGACTGGTTTGCAGATTAGCGATCCGCTGGCCTTTGAGTCGCAAGTGAGTCAGTGGCCAGGGGTGGTGACAGTCGGTGTGTTTGCCTTTCAGAAGGCCCAGGTTTGTCTTTTGGGCACCGCCAGTGGCGTTAAAACCATGACTTTCTGAAACATTGCGGGACAGACCTTCAGCTCTGTCCCCAACTGATCAAAACATTGCGGGATAGACCTTCAACCTTGTCCCAACTGATCAAAACTTGATGCCCGCTGGATTGGACGGGGTGTCGACCGGCGAGTTGGCTGGCTCGGTCGGCGCACGCTGGGTCTGGGCTGGTTCAGCTTTGACGGCGGGAACCGGTTTTTGTACTACGACCAAGGGCGTTGCGTCCGGGTTGCGGTAGCTGGCGGGCAGCAGCGAAGCCTGCGGATAACCGGCGGCGTTCAGAAACTGCGTCCACTCCGAATCAGAGTAGCCCTTGATCTGCTGGCCGCCAATGGTCAAAAAGGGCAATGAGCTATCGCCGCTGATGCGTTGCAGGGCTTCGGCATCCTCGGAAGTGGTGACGGTTTTCTCTGCAAATGGAATGCCCCGACTGCTGAGCAGCGCGCGGCCCGAGCCACAAGGGGTGCAGTTGCTGGAGGTGTAGAGGGTCACCGGGTATTTGCTGGCCACCTGGCGCAGCTCGAACGGCAGTGTCGTGCCACCTGCGCCACCTGTGCCAATCGGCTTGCCGCCAGTTACCGTGGCGGTGGCATTGTCGGATGCGTCGGGCGGTTTGTCGGAGAAGGTGATCCGTCCGTCCGGCCCCACCGCACGGTAAACCGTCTGGGCCTGGGCCTGGCTTGCCATCAGCAGTGCGGCAGTACAAACTGCAGCACAAACTTGGGCATACCGGGACCCCTTCACTTTTGCCCTGCCATGCCCTGATGCCGCAACAAGGCATCCAGATTAGGCGCGCGCCCGCGAAAGGCCTTGAACGACTCCATGGCGGGGCGGCTGCCACCCGCTTCCAGAATGGCTTGCCGGTATTTTCTACCGGTTTCTCTATTGGGCAAACCGTCTTGACCCACTGTTTCCTCAAAGGCGGCATAAGCATCGGCGCTCAGCACCTCGGCCCATTTGTAACTGTAGTACCCGGCCGCATAGCCACCGGCAAAAATATGGCTGAAGGTGTGGGCCGTGCGGCTCCAGTCCGGCGGCTGGAGCAACGCCACTTCGGCACGTACCTGCGCCAGCAAGGGCATCAGGTCAAGCGCCGGATCGTGCGCGGTGTGCAGCAGCATGTCAAACAGAGAAAACTCGATTTGACGCAGGGTTTGCATGCCGCTCTGGAAGTTCCTGGCCGCCAGCATTTTGTCAAACAGCTCGCGTGGCAGCGGCGCGCCGGTCTCCACATGCGCCGTCATGTGGCGCAGAACGTCCCATTCCCAGCAGAAGTTTTCCATGAACTGGCTGGGAAGCTCCACCGCGTCCCACTCCACGCCGCTGATGCCGGACACGTCGCGCTCATTGACCTGTGACAGCAGGTGATGCAGGCCGTGACCAAATTCGTGAAACAGGGTGGTGACATCGTCATGTGTCAGCAACGCAGGCTTGCCATCCAGGCCTTCGGCAAAGTTGCACACCAGATGGGCCACTGGCGTTTGCAACTGATGCGTGTCGGGGCGCAACCAGCGGGTGCGCACGTCGTCCATCCAGGCGCCGCTGCGTTTGCCCTTGCGCGCTGACGGATCCAGATAGAACTGGCCGACCAGACTGCCAGCGCGCTCAATGCGGTAGAACTCGACGCTGGGGTGCCAGACCGGGGCAATGTCTTTGTGAATGCTCACCTCAAACAGCGTTTCAACGATTTTGAACAGACCGGCCAACACCTTGGGTGCAGTGAAGTACTGTTTGACTTCCCTCTTGCTGAAGGCGTAGCGCGCTTCCTTGAGCTTTTCGCCGATATAAGGCCAGTCCCAGGCTTGTGGATTGGGCAGGTCCAGAGCTTGCGATGCAAATTCGCGCAGGTCGGCCAGGTCTTTTTCGGCGAAAGGCCGGGCTTGGGTGGCGAGGTCGCGTAAAAAGGTGATGACGTGCTGGGGCGATTCGGCCATTTTTGGAACCACCGAGAGCTCGCCAAAGTTGCGGTAACCCAGCAATTTGGCTTCTTCCAGGCGCAGGGCCAGCATCTCGGCCATCAGGGCCGAGTTGTCGAACTTGCGGGTTTGCGCATCGGACTGGTCGGAGGCGCGGGTCACAAAAGCGCGATACAGCTTCTCGCGCAGCGCACTGCTGCGGGCAAACTGCATCACCGGCAGGTAGCACGGCATTTTCAGTGTGAGCTTAAAACCCTCTTTGTCTTCTGCCTTGGCAGCAGCCAGGGCGGCCTGTTTCACATCGTCAGGCACACCGTCGAGTTCAGAAGCTTGCGCGTAGTAGGCATAGGCATCGGTGGCGTCCAGCGCGTTCTCGCTGAACTTCTGGCTCAACTCGGCTTGCCGTTCCTGAATCCCGGCAAAACGCTCGCGGTTGGTGCCCACCAGTTCCGCGCCACCCAGTACAAAGTTGCGTATGGCGTTTTTGTGGGCTTGGCGCTGCTCCGGGTTGAGTGAAGACAGGTCAATTGCCTTGTACTTGGCATACAGGCGTTGGTCTGCCCCCAAGCGGGTGAAAAACTCGGTGACTTTGGGCAGGGCTTCGTTGTACGCTACGCGCAGTTCGGGCGTATCGGCCACACTGTTGAGGTGGCTCACGGCACCCCAGGCGCGCGCCAGCTTTTCGGTGGCGACATCAAGAACCCTGGCGAGGTCGCTCCAACGCGCCGCAAAGTCGGCTGCCGTGACGGTTTCCAGCGCGGCATTTGCGCCGGTCAGCAAGGGGTCAATGGCGGGCACCACGTGTGCGGGGGTGATCTGGTCAAAAAGTGGCAGATCGTCAAAAGAGAGCAGGGGATTGTTCATGGATCAAAATTCGTTGGGGATAGAGCTGGCTCGTCTTAATCCCAGATTGTCGATTGGGAAAATTCCGTTCGGGCTGAGCTTGTCGAAGCCTTCGCTGCCCTTCGACCCTTCGTCAAGCTCAGGACAGGCCAAGCTCAGGGCGAACGGTGCTAATGGACAATCTGGGTTAATCGCAAGGTCCTTATCTTGAGGCGCGTTCAGCCGCTTCAAGTGTATTGACCAGCAACATCGTAATCGTCATGGGACCGACCCCACCAGGCACTGGGGTAATGTAGCCTGCAACCTCCTTCACAGCCGCAAAATCAACATCACCGCACAGCTTGCCTTCATCATTGCGGTTCATGCCGACGTCAATGACCACCGCGCCTGGCTTGACCATGTTGGCGGTCAGTACATTGCGTTTGCCAACCGCCGCGACGATCACGTCGGCTTGCCTTGTGTGGTGGTCGATATCGGGGGTGGCGCTGTGGCACACGGTGACTGTCGCATTGGCTTGCAGCAGCAACAGCGCCATCGGCTTGCCCACCGTGTTACTGCGCCCAATGACCACTGCGTGTTTGCCGCGCAGATCGATGCCGGTGCTCTCGATCAGTTTCATGCAACCATAAGGTGTGCAGGGCCGAAAGCCGGGTTGCCCCGTCATTAATTCGCCGGCGCTCAAGGTGGCATAGCCGTCCACGTCCTTGGCCGTGGAAATGGCCTCGATCACCTTGTGCGGGTTGATGTGCCTGGGCAGGGGCATTTGCACCAGAATGCCGTGAACCGCCGGGTCCACATTGAGCGCAGCGATACGCGCGAGGAGCTCGGCTTGTGACAATGTGGCCGGGTACTTCTCGAACACCGAATGAACACCGGTATCCGAACAGGCCTTGACTTTGTTGCGCACATAGACGGCGCTCGCCGCATCCTCGCCCACCAAAATGACGGCCAGCCCGGGCGTCACGCCGCAGGCTTTGAGTGCCAGGACGCGCGTGGCGACCTCGGCGCGCAGTCGGGCGGAGAGGGCGCTTCCATCGATGATCTGGCCGTATTGCTGAGTTGTCATCAAGCTTTGGCGGCGGTTGGTCCTAAAGCAATTTTCAGGAGACCGGCCACGGTGTTGACGTTGAGTTTTTCCATGATGTTGGCGCGGTGTGCCTCCACCGTCTTGATGCTGATGGCCAGGTCGTCGGCGATCTGCTTGTTCAGACGTCCGGCCACGATGCGTTCAAGCACCTGCGCTTCGCGCAGCGTCAGTCGGGCCATGAGCACACCGCGGCTGGCAGCACTCTGGTGCTCAGCAAAGGAGTCTTTGGCTTGGTCCAGCATGCGTTCCACCAAGGTCACCAACTGATCTTCCTTGAAGGGTTTCTGGATGAAATCCATGGCGCCCTTTTTCATGGTGTCCACTGCCATCGGCACGTCACCGTGGCCGGTAATGAACATGATAGGCAACGGTGAGTGGCTCTCCAACAGGCGGCTTTGCAGCTCAAGGCCGGTCATGCCACCCATGCGGATGTCCACAATCAAACAAGCCACTTCGCGTGCATCGTAGCGGCTCAAAAATGACTCGGCGGATTCAAAGCAGCGAACCCGGTAGCCTTTGCCCTCCAGCAACCATTGAAGCGAGTCGCGGACCGCTTCGTCGTCGTCCACCACGTAAACCGTGCCTTTTTTCGGTATCAAACTCATGCTTTACCTTGGAGTCCTTGGTTGTCTGTGTGACAGTTGTGTTTGAGGCGGCAGGGATTGCGTCACGGGAATCCAGAAAGAGAAACAGCAGCCTGTCACCTCGGCGCCATTGTAGAGGTTCTCGGCCTTCATCCGGCCCAGATGAGATTCTACGATCGAGCGGCACAGACTCAGGCCGATGCCCATGCCATCGGCCTTGGTCGAATAAAAAGCTTCATAAAGCCGCGCCATCACTTCGGGCGCGAGCCCTCGCCCGGAGTCCATGACGGTGAACTCAATCACCGGTTTGTCGTCCACTTGTCTGGGCGTCACCCGTAATTTGACGCTGCGCTGCGCCGTGGGTCGGTGTGCAGCGTCGATCGACTCGGCCGCATTTTTGAGCAGATTGACCAGCACCTGCTCGATCAGAATCGGGTCCACCAGCAGTGTCGGCATGCGGGGTGCAACATAGTGCGTCAGTCGCACATGGCGGCGACGCATTTCAATCTCGACCAGTTCAACCGCTTCGTCCACCATGCCCGCAATTTGCGAGAGGGAGCGATTGGGCTCGCTGCGTTTTACAAATGAACGAATGCGCTGAATGATCTGGCCGGCCCGCTGCGCCTGTTTGGCGGTTTTCTCCAGCGCCACCAACAAGTCCTCTTCGCTGATTTGTTGCGTCTTGATGCGCGACACCATGCCGTTGCAGTAGTTGCTGATGGCGGTGAGCGGCTGGTTCAGTTCGTGCGCCACGCTGGACGCCATCTCCCCCATGGTGATCAAGCGGCTGGCGGTCTGGGCGCGCTCGGTCTGTGCTGCAGACTGTTCTTCGGCGAGACGGCGTGCCGTGATGTCGGTGGCAATCACCATCTGCGCCAAGCGACCATCGACCCAGCTCAGATACTGGGTGCGAACCTCCAGCCATTTGCCCAAGGCTGCCAGATGGATTTCGGCACTTTCGGCTTCGGCGTCGGACAGCGAGTTGGTGGGCAGGCCGGCGAAGGCGTCCACGTTGTCCAGGGACTCATCACTGGGGGGCGTCACCGGCACGCCGGCCTGGGCTGCCAATTGCAGATGCCCCCCGGCCTGGGTGCCGAACCACAGACGGTACAGCTTGTTGGCAAACAACAACTCGTCACTGCCCAGCGGCGCCACCGAGATCGAGGCGTCCAGCGCTTCCAGCACCGTGGTAAAGCGTTCATGCGAAGCTGAGAGTTGCTCTCGAATCCGGTTCGGTTCGGTAATGTCCGTCATCGAGGTCATCCAGCCACTCTGCGTGCCACGGGCGTCAATTAACGGTGAGACGTACAGCCGGGCATCAAACAAGGTGTCGTCCTGCCGTTTGATGCGCACTTGAATCCCGCCTGGAGTGGTTTTGCCTGCCAGTTCTTCTTCCAGTCGGGCCGTCAGCGAATCACGATCTGCATCCGGCCAATACGGGAAGGGCGCGGTTCGCCCCAGCAGGTCGGATTCACTCCAACCGGTCATCTGGCAAAAAGCCGCGTTGACGTAGGTGATGCGGCCTTGCAGATCGAGCGCGCGCATGCCGGTCAACATGGAATTCTCCATCGCCCGACGGAAACTTGTTTCCGATACCAGTGCCTGCTGGGCCTGCATGCGACGCCGGGTATGACGCCAGTTGGCGATCAGCATCCAGGCCGTCATCGCGCTCAGGGCGGTAACTAGCCAGAACAGTCCACTGCCGATCACACCCAGTGAGGTGCGGTAAGCCTGGGCCCGAATGATGAGGCCGTTCCCGACCGGTGACACCGGCACTTCGTAGGCGTTGGCCGGGCCGGCCCATGGCAGCAGCTTGCTGGCCGGCTTGCGTGGCGAAATGCTGGTGCCCGCCAGCAGGCCACCATGGGCATCATGGAGTGAAACCGCGTAACGGGCCGACACCTCGGCCGGCACGCCGTACCGAAACAAACCGTCTACCGAGTACTCGGCCAGCAGAACACCCAAAAAACGGGCGCGATCGCTTAAGGGAATATGCAGTTGCAGCGAGGCAGCGGTGTCTGGCGCCGCTGCAGGTTGCGAGTAAATAGCTTGTTGCAGTTCCCGCGCCAGGCTGTAGGTACTTTCGGTTTCGCCCATCTTGAGGGTGCTTCCCACCGTTCTGAGCTGATTGGCCGACAGGCTGGCGGTGCCGAAACTGGCTTTGATGCGCCGACGCTCATCGATCCAGGTCAGGCCTTGCAGCTCAGGGTATTGGTTGACGATGGCCTCCGCCCGGGTTTGGAAGTCGTCGACATCAAGTTCACGGTTGGCTACTTCGCGGGCGATCCGCATGAGCTGCTCCTGGCGCTCCAGCAGGCGCAGACGAAGGCGCTGTTGCGTGTATTCGACATCCCGTTTGACCGCTTCCTGCTCCCGGTCAATTTCTTCCAGGCGCAAATAACCAAATGCTGCCACGATGGCGGCCAGAAATAGCAGCACAGCGGCAAGCGGTGTCAGCACGGCGAAACGGTCCTGCCATTGCGGTGTCTGGCGCCGCCACCAACTCTGCAACCGAACCACCAGGGTCAGCTTCATAGGACTGGGGAATGAGATCGGACGCGTCAAAGGCATACCGTCAAGTGTAGGGGACGCACTGCTCTGATGAGGGGATGAGTGCAATTCGTTTGGTTTGATATTTTATAATATGAAACTAAATAGCGCTATTTGAAATATTTAAATAAGTGTGAGAAAATAAAAACCGTACTAATCATGAAACTTTGTGGGACAGTCCGCAGCTACCAACCGAAAACCTTGTGGGACAGACCGCAGTTACACGAAGTGAACAAGCTCTGTCCCCAACTGATCGTCAGATGTTGGATGTTCGCAAGCTCTGTCCTCAACTGTCATGAAACTTTGTGGGACAGTCCGTAGCTACGCAAAGCGAGCAAGCTCTGTCCTCAACTGATTAAAGAAAGACCAGCATGTCAGCAGTTCCCGAAAATTTATTTGGCTCAGCCGCGCATGACGCGGACAGTCAGGAAACCCGTGAGTGGATCGACGCGCTGTCCGCCGTCATCCAGAGCGAAGGCCCAGAGCGTGCCCACTTTTTGCTTGAGCAGTTGCTCGAGCACGCGCGCCAGAGCAGCATTGACATGCCGTTTTCAGCCAACACCGGCTATGTGAACACGATCGAGGTCGATCAAGAAGAACATTGTCCCGGGAACATCGAAATTGAGGAACGCTTGCGCGCCTACATGCGCTGGAATGCGATGGCCATGGTGGTTAAAGCCAATCGCCATCACCCGGTGGACGGCGGTGATCTGGGCGGCCACATTGGCTCGTTTGCCTCTCTCGCCCACATGTTCGGAGCCGGCTTCAATCATTTTTGGCATGCCGAGAGCGAAAACCACGGCGGTGACTGTCTCTACATTCAGGGCCATGTGTCACCCGGCGTCTATGCCCGCGCCTATCTTGAAGGGCGCTTGACAGAAGAGCAGTTACTCAACTTCCGCCAGGAAGTGGGCGGCAAAGGCCTGTCAAGCTATCCGCACCCCAAGCTGATGCCCGAGTTCTGGCAGTTCCCGACCGTCTCCATGGGCCTGGGGCCGCTGATGGCGATTTACCAGGCGCGCTTTTTGAAGTACCTGCACGCCCGCGGCATTGCCGACACGGCGAACCGCAAAGTCTGGGTGTTTTGTGGTGACGGTGAGATGGACGAAATCGAGTCGATGGGTGCCATTGGTTTGGCGGCACGTGAAAACCTAGACAATCTTATTTTCGTTGTCAACTGCAATTTGCAGCGTCTGGATGGTCCGGTGCGCGGTAACGGCAAGATCATTCAGGAGCTTGAAGGCGAGTTTCGCGGCTCGGGCTGGAACGTGATCAAACTGATCTGGGGCAGTGAGTGGGACGCGCTGCTGGCGCGCGACAAGGACGGTGTGCTGCGCAAGGTCATGATGGACACGCTGGACGGCGACTACCAGGCCTTCAAGGCCAACGACGGCGCTTACGTGCGAAAACACTTCTTTGGCCGTGACCCCCGCACGCTGGAGATGGTCGCGCACATGAGCGACGATGAAATCTTCGCCTTGAAACGTGGTGGCCACGACCCGAAAAAGGTCTATGCGGCTTACCACGCAGCGGTCAAGCACAAAGACCAACCGACGGTGTTGCTGATCAAGACCGTCAAGGGTTTTGGCATGGGCAAGAGCGGTGAAGGAAAAAACAACGTGCACCAGACCAAAAAACTAACCGACGAAGACATCAAAATCTTCCGTGACCGCTTCAACATCCCGATTCCCGACAGCCAGTTGGCCGAGATTCCGTTTTACAAACCGGCCGATGACACGCCCGAGATGCGCTACCTGCACGAGCGCCGCCAGGCTCTCGGTGGCTACCTGCCGCACCGCCGCACCAAGGCCGACGAGCAATTTACCGTGCCATCGCTGGAGACCTTCAAATCGGTGCTGGAGCCGACGGCGCAAGGGCGCGAAATTTCTACCACGCAGGCGTATGTGCGTTTTTTGACCACCTTGTTGCGCGACCCGGTGTTGGGCCCCCGTGTGGTGCCGATTCTGGTGGATGAGGCGCGTACCTTCGGTATGGAAGGGCTGTTTCGCCAGATCGGCATCTACAACCCAGCCGGACAGCAGTACACGCCGGTCGATAAAGACCAGGTGATGTACTACAAGGAAGACAAGAAGGGCCAGATCCTGCAGGAAGGCATCAACGAAGCGGGTGGCATGTGCAGCTGGATTGCGGCGGCCACCAGCTACAGCACCAACAACCGCATCATGGTGCCGTTCTACGTGTACTACTCGATGTTTGGCTTCCAGCGCGTGGGTGACCTGGCCTGGGCGGCCGGCGACAAGCAGGCGCGCGGCTTCCTGCTGGGCGGTACCTCGGGGCGCACCACGCTCAATGGCGAAGGCCTGCAGCACGAAGACGGCCACAGCCACATCCTGGCGAGCACGATTCCGAACTGCGTCAGCTACGACCCCACCTTCGCGCACGAAGTGGGCGTCATCCTGCACCATGGCCTCAAGCGCATGGTGGAAAAGCAGGACAACGTGTACTACTACATCACGTTGCTCAATGAAAACTACGCGATGCCGGGCCTGACTGAAGGCACGCAAGAGCAGATCATCAAAGGCATGTATCTGTGCAAAGAGGGCGCCAAACTGACGCCGCGCGTGCAGTTGCTGGGCTCCGGCTCCATCCTGCGCGAATCGATTGCAGCGCAGGAGTTGCTGGAAAAAGACTGGGGCGTGGCGGCCAACGTCTGGAGTTGCCCCAGCTTCAACGAGCTGACCCGCGACGGCCAGGATTGTGAACGCTACAACCTGTTGCACCCCGAGGACGCCCAGCGCGTGTCCTTTGTCGGCCAGCAGCTCGAAAAACACACCGGCCCGGTAGTGGCCGCCACCGACTACATGAAGGCGTACGCCGAGCAGATTCGCTCTTTCATTCCGAAGGGCCGCACTTACAAGGTACTGGGTACCGACGGTTTTGGCCGCAGCGATTTCCGCAGCAAGCTGCGCGAGCATTTCGAGATCAATCGCCATTACATCGTGGTGGCGGCGCTCAAGGCCTTGAGCGAAGAGGGCACCGTGCCGGTGGCCAAGGTGGCGCAGGCGATTGCCAAATACGGCATTCAGGCCGACAAGATCAATCCCCTCTACGCATGAAAAACAATAGCAAGGAGACACGCATGTCTTTAATTGAAATCAAAGTGCCTGATATCGGTGACTTCAAGGATGTGGCCGTGATTGAGATCATGGTCAAGCCGGGCGACACCATCCGGCTGGAGCAGTCGCTGATCACAGTCGAGTCCGACAAGGCGGCGATGGAGATTCCCTCTTCCAGCACCGGTGTGCTCAAGGAACTCAAGATCAAGGTCGGCGACAAGGTCAACGTGGGGGATCTGTTGGCGCTGCTGGAAGGGGTGGCCCCGGTGAGTGCCGCAGCTCCGGCCACCGCTGTTGCCCCGACTGCGCCAACCGCTGTTCGCCCTGAGTCCGTCGAAGGGTTGGCACAGGCTTCGACGGGCTCAGCCCGAACGGAACAGCGTGCCGCCGTACCGGCGCACAACCCCACATCAGCCCCGGTCGGTCTGCCGCACGCCTCCCCCTCGGTGCGCAAATTCGCCCGCGAGTTGGGCGTGCCCTTGAACGAGGTTAAAGGCAGTGGTCTCAAAGGCCGGATCACTGATACTGACGTGCAGGCGTTTAGCCGCTCCGTGATGAGCGGCGCTGTTCAAACCCGCGCTGCTGAAGCGCAAATCAAGAGCGCTGGCGCCGGTTCCGGCGCTGAGGGTGCGGGCCTGGGCCTGCTGCCGTGGCCCAAGGGCGACTTCAGCAAGTTTGGCCCGGTGGAGCGCCGGGACATGTCGCGCATCAAGAAAATTGGGGGTGCCAACCTGCACCGCAACTGGGTCATGATTCCGCACGTCACCAACCATGATGATTGCGACATCACCGACCTGGAGGCCTTCCGCGTCGCCATCAACAAGGAGAACGAGAAGAGCGGCAAGGGTCCGAATGACGCAGGCGTCAAGGTCACCCTGCTGGCGTTTCTGATCAAGGCTTGCGTGGCTGCGCTCAAGAAGTTTCCGGATTTCAACGCCAGCATCGATGGCGAGCAGATCGTTCTGAAGCAGTACTTTCACATTGCCTTTGCGGCCGACACGCCCAATGGCCTGATGGTGCCGGTGATCAAGGATGCTGACAAAAAAGGCGTCCTGCAAATCTCGCAGGAGATGAGCGAGCTGGCCAAAAAAGCGCGTGACGGCAAACTCAGTCCGGCCGAGATGTCCGGTGCCTGCTTCACCATCTCGAGTCTGGGCGGCATTGGCGGGCGCTATTTCACGCCCATCATCAATGCGCCCGAGGTGGCGATTCTGGGTGTCTGCAAGTCCACCATCGAGCCGGTGTGGGATGGCAAAGCGTTCCAGCCGCGTTTGCTGCTGCCTCTGAGTTTAAGCTGGGATCACCGTGTGATCGATGGCGCGGCAGCCGCCCGCTTTAACGTCTACCTGGGCCAGATCCTGGGTGATTTCCGCAGGGTCTTACTATGACTTGTGGGACAGACCAAGGCTACAGGAGCGAAGCGAGTGAGCTTGCTCTGTCCCCAACACGAAACGGGATGTTGGAAGTTCCATGTGGGACAGACCAAGGCTACAGGAGCGAAGCGAGTGAGCTTGCTTTGTCCCCAACACGAAACGGGATGTTGGAAGTTCCGTGTGGGACAGACATTCGCTTTGTCACCAACTGAATAGAAGGTAGAACATGGCATCCATAGATATCAAAGTGCCCGACATTGGTGACTTGGCCGAAGTGAGCGTCATCGAATTGCTTGTCAAACCGGGCGACACCGTTAAACCCGAGCAGAGCCTGATCACCGTGGAAAGCGACAAAGCCTCCATGGAAATCCCATCGTCGCACGGCGGCGTGGTGAAAGAACTCAAGGTCAAGCTGGGCGACAAAGTGAAAGAGGGCTCACTGGTATTGGTGCTGGAAAGCAACTCCGTTCAGCCTGAGCTTGTCGAAGGCGCAACGACCAGTTCAGTGCGAACGGATGAGCAAAAAAAACAGACTGTGGACCCTGTCGCTTCTTCGCAGTCAGCTACACAGACTGTAGCAACTCCGGCCGCTTCAGTGGCCTCTTCACCTGCGCCTGCCGCCCCAACCTTTGTCGGTACGGCCGATCTGGACTGCGACCTGCTGGTGCTGGGTGCCGGCCCCGGTGGCTACTCGGCCGCCTTCCGCGCCGCCGACCTGGGCCTCAAAGTTATCCTGGTCGAGCGCTATGCCGCTTTAGGCGGCGTGTGTCTGAATGTGGGCTGCATCCCAAGCAAGGCGCTGCTGCACGTGGCCGCCGTGATCGACGAAGTGAGCCACATGGCCGCCCTCGGTGTTGATTTCGGCAAGCCTGTGGTCAACGTCGACACACTGCGTGGCCACAAGGAAAAAGTGATCACCAAGCTCACCGGCGGGCTGGCCGCCATGGCCAAGATGCGCAAGATCACCGTGCTGCGCGGCTACGGCGCCTTCGTCGGTGCCAACCATGTGCAAGTGGAGATAACCACCGGCACAGCGCAAGAAAAAACCGGTAAAACGCAAATCATTGCCTTCAAGAACTGCATCATCGCGGCTGGCTCGCAGGCGGTTCGCCTGCCCTTCATGCCCGATGATCCGCGCGTGGTGGACAGCACCGGCGCCCTGGCCCTGAACGAAGTCCCCAAGCGCATGCTGATTCTGGGCGGCGGCATCATCGGACTGGAAATGGGCACCGTGTACAGCACGCTGGGCGCCCGTCTGGACGTGGTCGAAATGCTGGACGGACTGATGCCGGGTGCCGACCGTGACCTGGTCAAGGTCTGGCAGAAGATGAACGCCCCGCGCTTCGACAACATCATGCTCAAGACCCGGACGGTGGGGGCCAAGGCTACCCCGGCCGGCATCGAGGTGACGTTCGAAAGTTCTGAGCCGGGTGGGGTCGCGCCGCCGCCGCAGACTTACGACCTGGTACTGCAAGCAGTGGGCCGCACACCCAATGGAAACAAGATTGCCGCCGACAAGGCGGGGGTTAGCGTGACGGAACGTGGTTTCATCAACGTGGACATCCAGATGCGCACCAACCAGCCGCACATCTTCGCCATTGGCGACATCGTCGGCCAGCCGATGCTGGCGCACAAGGCGGTGCATGAGGCGCATGTGGCGGCTGAAGTGATAGCCGGTGAACTGCAGGGCAACCTAAGCCTGGCGAAGGCCGCCTTCAACGCCCGCGTCATCCCCAGCGTGGCCTACACCGACCCCGAAGTGGCCTGGGTCGGCCTGACCGAAGACCAGGCGAAAGCGCAAGGCATCAAGGTCAAGAAGGGCCTGTTCCCATGGGCCGCGTCTGGCCGCGCCATTGCCAACGGGCGCGACGAAGGTTTCACCAAGCTGCTGTTTGACGACTCACCCGAGGCGCATGGCCATGGCAAGATTCTGGGCGGCGGCATCGTCGGCACCCACGCCGGCGACATGATTGGCGAGATTGCGCTGGCCATCGAGATGGGCGCAGACGCCATCGACATCGGCAAAACGATTCACCCGCACCCCACGCTTGGGGAATCTATCGGCATGGCGGCGGAAGTGGCGCATGGCAGTTGCACGGATGTGCCGCCGGTGCGCAAGTAGTTAGCCGATTCAAGCCTCAACAAAAAGCCCGAGCCCTCACCGATTCGGGATTTTTGCTGTCTGGACAGTCTGGATGAGTGCTGCTCATTGACCAGCTTCATCAAGTAGTTCAAAATGAAACGACCAGCAACCTGCCTGAGCGTGCCGGGTAAGCCGGGGGTTCTCTCCCGCGCCAATTCACCCGGTTTGCGTTTAATTTAAAGCGAAGTCACTTCTGTCATGAATAAAAATGAAGCCCTTAATATTCTCGTCGCCCAGGCTGATCGCGGCGAACTCGTGTTCTCGACCAGCGTGGCCACCTCTCTCAGGATTAAAGAGGCCATAGACGACCCCGATTGCGGCGTAAACACCGCCAGCAAGATAGTCATGAATGAGCCTTTGCTGGCTGCTCGGGTGGTGGCGGTCGCCAACTCGGTGGCGTATGGCCGCATGGGCAACGACGTCACCAGTGTCAAATCGGCGATTATGCGTCTGGGTTTTCGCACCTTGCGCTCTATCGTTGCCTCGCTGATAGTGCGCCAGCTGGCTGGCACCAGCAAAAACCCCGTGATACGTGCCATGGTAAAAAAACTATGGGAACACTCAGCACAGGTCGCGGCGCTGGCGCAAGTGATCGCGCGGCGCGTGACCAAACTCGACCCCGATACGGCAATGTTTGCCGGCATCGTGCATGAAATAGGCGGTTTTTACCTGCTATCGCGCGCCGAAGAATTTCCTTGCCTGCTAGAAAGAGACGACTGGAGCATGCCGCCCGCGCCAAGCGGACTGGCAGCGTTTACCGACACCATCATCGACAAGGAATCGGCAGAAGCCATCATCGGCCGGGCCGTTCTGAAAAACCTGCAATTACCGCAAACGGTTATGGATGCAATCGAAGCGCTCTGGTATGGCATGCGTGCCATGCCGCCGGAATCGCTGGGTGACATTTTACTGTTAGCTAACGAACTTGCCACTACCCCTTCTCCACTGGATACGCGTACCGATACTGTGGCCAACCGTCACACTTCCGACATCGATTTCGTGGTCGGCGACGGCACCCTTGCCAGCATCCTGGAAGAATCCGAAGATGAACTCAAAACCCTGACGGCGGCACTGATAGCCTGAGTTTATTGCAGTGCGCTGCGTCTGCACATCCTGCACTTCCCTGCTGCTCGATTAAACGGATAGCACTGCAGAAAATAAGCGGGCCGGGCGGGGCTATTGGTCCTTGCCGAGGGCGACCCGGAATTCTTCCAGCCTGGCTTCATAGTCAGCGGCGTCGCCGTAGTCCAGAAAGTGCTGGTAGCGGGCGTGTGTGCCCAGTATCTTGTGGGCGTGTTTGATCGGACAAAAATACTGTTCGGTTCGGGCCAGAATCTCAGCCATGTAACCCATCAGTCCGCTGCCGTAGGCACAGTAGGTGCAATGAAATTTTTCGATGAAATTGAGATAGCCGAGTTGCTGCCGGTCAAACACGATGTAGTTGGCGCGTCGCACCTTGGTGATGCCGTAGATCGGGAAACAGGTGAACTGGTAGAAGCTGACACAAAGGTCCAGCAGCATCAGCGGGAAAACCATGGCGTAGATGATGGGCCCGGTGATCAGGTTCTGCGGGCGGTTGGTCACCAGCCAGCGAAAGAAATTTTGCTTCAGTTTGCGGTGCGCTGCTTTCACCGAGCGCTCGAACTCCACCCGCTTGCCCTTGATCTGGAAGAACATCCGGCTCTCTTGTTCGTGGACTGCGGTGCGCAGGTCATCTTCAAGCGCTGCCATTTGGGCCAGTATTTTGGCAATTCGATCGTTCATGGGACTCCTGTGCCGGCAAGGGATGTGTCAGCCAATTTGATTCAGCGTACCGCTGCTTCAGCCGTCGGCAAGACCTGAGCCGTTGCGGCCTCGGGTGAAGACGTTGGCACCCGGCGTGCACCGTCAAAACGATGGTTCCAGTACGCCACCCCCATGTTTTCCACCCGCACTTCGGCACCTGGTTTGGGGGAGTGAATGAATTTTCCTTCGCCCACATAGATGCCGACGTGGCTGAAAGCGCGCCGCAGGGTGTTGAAAAACACCAAATCGCCGGGCTGCAAGTCGGCTCGTTCTATCTTTTGGGTGGCTGCGGCTTGCTGCTCAGCACGCCGGGGCAGCAACAGGCCCGCAGTTTGCTCAAACATGGCTTTTACAAAACCGCTACAGTCAAAACCGGTTTCCACCGTATTGCCGCCGAGCCGGTAGGGCACGCCCAGAAAACCGATGGCCGTGACGACCAGCTCAGAGGCCTTCACGCTGAGCGACTGTCGCACCTGGTCAATGCGTTCCAGCAAGCCTTTGTCAGCCAGGAATCGGTCCATGTCATCGCCTGCCCCGGGAGGATTGGCCTGCGCACTGGCGGCAAATAAAAAAGCAACAAGGGCGGTGGGAATGCGCATTGGCGGTAGCATACTTGCAGTTCAAGTTCTCTGTCAAGTTAAAGGTTTTTCTTTATTATTCTCGTAACTTATTGATTTTTATATATTTTCAAGGCTTTATATGTTCAAGGCATTGTTGTTGGAAAACACCGACGGGTTCACCGCATCGCTTGCGCAGCTCGACGAATCGCGGTTGCCGCCGGGTGATGTGAGCGTCGCCGTGGCCTACTCGACCCTCAACTACAAGGACGGGCTTGCCATTAGCAACAAGAGTCCGGTGGTGCGCAACTGGCCCATGGTGGCGGGTATCGACGGTGCCGGCACGGTGATCGAGTCAAGCCACCCGAACTGGCAGGCGGGCGATGTATTTGTACACAACGGCTGGGGCGTGGGCGAGACGCACTGGGGCTGCCTGAGTGAGAAAGCACGGCTCAAGGGCGATTGGCTGGTCAAGTTGCCGTCCGTCTTTACCCCACGCCAGGCGATGGCCATCGGCACGGCGGGTTACACCGCCATGCTGTGCGTCCTGGCGCTGGAAGACCACGGCGTCAAACCAGACGCGGGCGAGGTATTGGTCACCGGCGCCACCGGCGGCGTCGGCAGCGTCGCCATCGCCTTATTGGGCAAATTGGGCTACACCGTGGTGGCCGCCACCGGCAAGGCCGGGGAGGAGGCCTACCTCAAGGCGCTGGGGGCGAACAGCATCATTGATCGCGCGCTGCTGGCCAACCCCGGTAAACCGTTCCAGAAGGAGCGCTGGGCGGCGGTGGTGGATGCCGTCGGCTCCCACACTCTGGCCAATGCGCTGGCGCAAACACGTTATGGCGGCGTGGTGGCGGCCTGCGGGCTGGCGCAGGGCATGGACCTGCCGACCACGGTGATGCCCTTCATTCTGCGGGGTGTGACGCTGGTCGGTATTGATTCGGTGATGGCAGCGCTGAGCAAGAGGCAGCGCGCCTGGAGCCGCCTGGCGCGCGACCTTGATCCCACGCTGCTGGAGTCGATGATTGAAGAGATTGGACTCGAAGCGGCCATTGCCAAGGCGCACGATCTGATGAATGGCAAGGTGCGGGGCCGGGTGGTGGTGAAAATCGGGGCCTGAGCTGGGGACCGCAGCGCGCGCCTGGGCCACGTGCAGGTCATCGAGGTGGATGGCAAGGTCGGTGGGGTGCTAGCCGGTTTGCCCGCTGTGGTGGACAGGTGCAGACATATTTCGCGGCGAAAAGAACTGGTAATTGCCGCGCCCGCTGTCTTTTGCGTGATACATCGCCGCATCGGCATGACGAATCAGGTCGTCCGCGGTTTCCCCATCCTCGGGAAACACGCTGATACCGATGGACATGGAAACCGGAACTTGATGCCCACCGATGGTGACGGCAGCAGTTACGGTTTTAATCAAATGGGTAGCCACCACGCCCGCATCGTTGCGGGTAACGATATCGGAGAGCACGACGAGAAACTCATCGCCCCCCAAGCGTGACACCACATCGGCTTCGCGCACGGCAACCTTGAGACGATTGGCTATTTGGCACAACAGCACATCCCCGGCATGGTGACCCAGCGAATCATTGACTACCTTGAAGTTGTCCAGGTCGATGAACAGGATGGCTACCGATCCCTGGCGGCGCCGGGCCATTGCCAAAATGTTACCCAGCCGATCCATCAAATAGAGCCTGTTGGGCAATTGCGTGAGTGTGTCGTGAAGCGCCATGAATTCAAGACGCTCCTGTGCTGCTTTGCGCGCGCTGATGTCAGACAGCACGGCCAGGTGATAGACGTCGCCCTTGAACGGCATGGTCTTGTCCACTACTTCGACCGGGATCTCGCGACCGCTCTTGTGTATTACTGCCGCCTCGTACCGGTCTTCACGCTCGGCCTCGATGTAATTACTCACAGTTTGCTGGTACACCTTGGGAATGAATTCAAGGATTTGACGTCCCACCAATTCATCGTGCGAATACCCAACCAAGCGTTGCAGCGCTGGGTTGGCATCGGTGATCACGCCATGGTGGTGAAACATGATCCCTTCATGGGTCGCTTCGGCGAATTTTCGCATTCGCTCCTCACTGTCGCGAATCGCCCGCTCGGCCTGCCATTGGGCGGTGATGTCATTGATCAATACAAAGGCCCCGATCTGGGTCCGGGCATCGTCAAAGTGCGGGATCAGATTGACCTCGATCACCCGCACCTCACCACCAGGAAGCGTCTGCTCGCGCACATACTTGACGGTCTTGCCGCCGACCACCGCCTCTACGTGTGGCCCGATCACCTTCCAGGCCGCCTCGCCAATCACTTCACGCACCGTTTTACCGAGAATGGTCTGGGGCGTCCAGCCGTTGTACTCCGCATAGCGGCGGTTGGCGAACTGGCACTTGAGCGTAGGGAGCTCGTAATGGGCGATCAACGCGGGCACTGAATCGGCGATCAGCCGCAGCAGGGAGTCATGCGAATCCCCAGCCTGATTTTCAGGATCGGTCATATCGGTCAAGAACATTTTTCCGAATTATGCCCCCTTTGATGAGCCACTTGCAGAATTCCAGCGTCGGGCCACGACAATCCTGAAGACAACGCACACGGGGTGCAGCTAATTCACCTCCGTCAGCTTACCCGATAGAGCGTGCCGTTTCTCCGGACACTTGCGGTTTAATCTGTTACTGACCGAATTCTCTCAACCTCTCCAGGAAGTTTGCCATGTTGCTCGACGCTGCCCAATCCCAACTTGTCCTGGTGGACTACCAGACCCGTTTGCTGCCGGTCATTTTTGAAGGCCCGCTGGTGCTGGCCAACGCGGTGCGCCTGGGGCAACTGGCCCGATTGATGCACGTGCCGGTGTGGGGCACCGAGCAGAGCCCATCCAGACTGGGCGAGAACGTGGCCGAGGTCAGGGCGCTGTGCGCTCAAACTTTGAGCAAGATGCATTTCAGTGGTGTCGAGGAAGGGCTGGGCGAATGGCTGCGCCCGCCGGCCAGACCGGTGGCGGGCAACGCCCGCAGCTTGCCTAAACACCTGCAAAAACCAGTTGCCAATGCCGCCGAGCGCAACATGGTGGTGATCGCCGGTTGTGAAGCCCATGTCTGCTTGCTGCAAACCGCGCTGGATTTGCTGGAAGACGAGTTTGAAGTCTGGGTGGTGACCGACGCCTGTAGCTCGCGCACCGAGCGCAACCGGGACGCAGCGTTTGACCGTCTGGCCGGTGCCGGGGCGGAGCTGGTGACGACCGAGATGGTGGCGTTTGAGTGGTTGCGCACTGCCGAGCATCCGGCGTTCAAGTCAGCTCAAACGCTGATCAAGTAAGTTGCCGCAAGCCTTTCTGTACCGCAGTTTTGGAGGCAAGTCAGGCTGTTGCAAGTTGACTGCTCACAATGACGAATTCAGTTTATTAACTGACCCGACGGGAGACAAATAATGACCAGCTATGCCGACTTCTATCACCGCTCCCTCGCTGAGCCCGATGCCTTCTGGGCCGAACAGGCCCGACTGGTCGATTGGAAAACCCAGCCGCAGCAAATTTGCGACTACAGCAATCCGCCGTTTGCCAAGTGGTTCGTGGGCGGCACCACCAATTTGTGCCACAACGCAGTGGACCGGCATCTGAAAGACCGGGCCGAGCAGGCAGCGCTGATTTACGTTTCCACCGAGACCCAGCAGGAAAAGGTTTACTCCTTCCGCGAGCTGCACGCCGAAGTGCAGCGCATGGCGGCCGTGCTGAAAGAGCTGGGTGTGCAAAAGGGGGACAGGGTTCTGATTTACTTGCCGATGATCGCCGAGGCCGCGTTTGCCATGCTGGCCTGCGCCCGCATTGGTGCCATTCATTCGGTGGTGTTTGGCGGTTTTGCCTCGGGTTCGCTGGCGTCGCGCATTGAAGATGCGTCGCCCAAACTGGTGATCAGCGCCGACGCCGGTTCGCGCGGCGGCAAAGTGGTGGCCTACAAGCCGCTGCTGGACGAAGCGATTCACCTCTCCAGCCACAAGCCTGCTGCGGTGCTGCTGGTAGACCGTCAGTTGGTTGCCATGAATTTAGTAGCTTGTCGTGACTATTTGTGGGGGGCTTTGCGGCAAAAACACCTCCATACTGTGGTGGAATGCGAGTGGCTGGACGCCACCCACACCAGCTATACGCTCTACACCAGTGGCACCACCGGCAAGCCCAAAGGCGTGCAGCGCGATACCGGCGGTTATGCAGTGGCGCTGGCCGCCAGCATGAAACACATCTATTGCGGTAAGGCGGGCGAAACCTATTTCTGCACCAGTGATATTGGCTGGGTGGTGGGCCACAGCTACATCATCTACGGGCCGCTGATTGCCGGCATGGCGACCCTCATGTATGAAGGTCTGCCGACGCGTCCGGACGGCGGCATCTGGTGGAGTTTGGTGGAGAAATACAAAGTCAACCTGATGTTCAGTGCGCCCACGGCAGTGCGGGTACTCAAAAAGCAAGACCCCGCGCTTCTCACCCAATACGACCTCTCCAGCCTGCGCTCCCTGTTTCTGGCGGGTGAACCTTTGGACCAACCCACGGCACAGTGGATCAGCCAGGGTTTGGGTAAACCCATCATTGACAACTACTGGCAGACCGAAACCGGCTGGCCGATCCTCTCTTTATGCAATGGTGTGGAACCGGCGCCAGCCAAGTTCGGCTCGCCGGGCAAGGCGGTCTATGGCTACAACGTGAAGCTGCTGGACGACCAGACCGGTGAAGAGTTGACCGGCCCTAACCAGAAGGGCGTGGTCGCCATCGAAGGCCCGCTGCCCCCGGGCTGCATGCAGACGGTGTGGCGTGACGATGAGCGTTTTGTGAAAACTTACTGGTCAACCATGCCGGGCAAAATGGTTTACAACACTTTCGATTGGGGTATCCGCGACGCCGATGGTTATTTCTTCATTTTGGGGCGTACCGATGATGTGATCAATGTGGCAGGGCACCGCCTTGGTACGCGCGAGATTGAAGAGAGCATCCTGGCCCACCCCCACATTTCCGAGGTGCTGGTGGTGGGGGTGGCTGATCAACTCAAGGGCCAGGTGGCCATGGCCTTTGCCGTGGTCAGGGATGCCAGCCTGCTCAGCGATGACGCAGCGCGCCTCAAACTGGAGGGGGAGGTCATGAAGCTCGTCAACGGCGATCTGGGTGCCCTGGCCCGGCCAGCGCGCGTGCGCTTTGTCAGCATTCTGCCCAAAACCCGCAGCGGCAAGCTGCTGCGCCGGGCGGTCCAGGCGGTCTGTGAAGGGCGCGACCCAGGGGACTTGACGACCATGGACGACCCGGCAGCACTACAGCAGATCAGGGATTTGATGGCATCATAATTTGTGATGGCAGAGATTGGGGTGTGGACCCCCGCCTCATACTGTCAAATGCCCAGAAATCGGCGGGAACCCACACCCCAATCTCTGCGGGCGGCGTGCCGGTTTGCGTAGCAAGTTTTTATGATTTCGAAAGACAAGAATGCAGCGGGAGCGGAAGTTCAGAAGTTACCTGCGGCAGGCAGGTATGGGCCAATAACGGTCTATCATCCCAAACTAGGCTATGCGGTCATCAAAGCATCTGGCGGGCTTGTCGTGATTTCTGCCACAACCTTGATGTAATTGACTGTTGTTAGCCCGCATTGACCTAAACCGCCCCCGCCAACAAGCCGCCAGCTCATGAGTCTCGTTAAGTCCAAACAACGCGTCGCAGACCACGGCGAGGTATTCACACCTGCATGGATGGTTGAGGCCATGCTTGACCTTGTGAAGGACGAAACCGAGCGCATTAACTCCCGTTTTCTGGAGCCCGCGTGCGGCAGTGGCAACTTCATCGTCCAAATCCTGCGGCGCAAGCTCGCTGCCGTGGAACTCAAATACGGCAAGTCTGACTTCGAGCGGCAGCATTTCGCACTGTATGGGTTGATGTGCATCTACGGCATTGAGTTGCTGGCCGACAACATTGCCGAATGCCGCGCCAACGTGCTGGAGGTATTTTCCGAGTACCTGAACATGGATGAAGCGGACGACCTGTACCTGGCCGCAACGCATGTGCTGTCAGAAAATTTGGTGCACGGCGACGCGCTGACCATGCGCCACCAACACGGCCAGCCCATCACCTTTGCCGAATGGGGCTACCTCGGCAAAGGCAAGTACCAGCGGCGCGATTTCCGGTTTGACGTGCTCACCGGCTCGTCGGCCTTCAGTGCAGAGGGTTCGCTCTTTGCACATCTGGGAAAGCACGAAATCTTCACGCCGACAAAAACCTATCCACCCATGACGGTGCGCGAGTTGGCTTTATGCTGCAACTGACCCCGCAAGAGTGGGAAAACTTGAGATGCCAAATTGGCATCTCAAGCCAACGTGCTACCCACTCATTACAAGCTGTGATGAGTGGCATTAACTAACCTAAGGATGGGTTCGATGAATCAAATCATCCCCAAACCAGAGAATCTGGCAAAACTCGTCTTTCTGGTCCGTGGCGAGAAGGTCTTGCTGGATGCTGATCTGGCTGGACTTTACGACGTGGCCACCAAGGCACTGAACCAGGCCGTCAAACGAAACCTCGATCGGTTCCCAGCGGACTTCATGTTTCAACTCACGCCAGAAGAATGGGAAGGTATGAGGTCACAAACTGTGACCTCATCGCGGCGCAAAATCACTGCCATACCCTACGCATTCACTGAGCAGGGTGTGGCCATGCTCTCCAGCGTGCTGCGCTCCCAACGTGCAGTCGAGGTCAACATCGCCATCATGCGCACGTTTGTGCAGTTGCGCCGCCTGATGGACTCCAACCGCGATTTGGCCCGACGCATTGAGGCCATGGAAACCCGCTACGACGAGCAGTTCTCCCAGGTGTTCGATGCCATCAAACAACTCATCTCAGAAGACAAAACGCGCAAAGCCAAACGGCCCATCGGCTTCCTTTGACCCGCACAGCCCATGTCACAAAGCATGTCCAGCAGCACCATGAACGACAGCCCAGTCGGCCGAATTGCTGAAAACGGGCACGCGGCCGCCATTCCCCTACTCGGATGTGCGTCTGTTGCCTTACCTTCAGCATTCGTTTTGGTTCCTGCCCAATGTGGCGGCCTGCCATGCGATGGCGAATTTGCTGGCCGAGCGGCACAACACCTTCTGGGGTGACTACCAGGTCATCGTGGCCGCTGGCGCTGCGGCTGGCATTGGGCTGGAGGCGCTGCCGCCGGCGCGCAAGGCCATTGGCAGCGGGTTTGAGAGCAAGACCATCACGCTGTCGTGCGGCAAGCTCACCACAGGCGTGACGGTGGCGCAGTGGTCGTCCATCCTGATGCTGCGCAATCTGAAGTCGCCCGAAACCTACTTTCAGGCGGCGTTTCGGGTGCAATCGCCATGGTCCATCAAGAACCCCAATGGCGACAACCCGAACGAGGAGGACATCCTCAAGCCGGTGTGCTTTGTGTTCGACTTTGCGCCCACGCGTGCGTTGCGGCAGTTGTCGGAATACGGAATTGGCCTGTCGTCGAACGAGTCCAACCCCGAAACCGCGGTAAGGGATTTGATGGCCTCATGAGTTCTTGTGATGGCAGAGATTGGGGCGTGGACCCCCGCCTCATACTGTCAAATGCCCAGAAATCGGCGGGAACCCACACCCCAATCTCTGCGGGCGGCGTGCCGGTTTGCGTAGCAAGTTTTTATGATTTCGAAAGACAAGAATGCAGCTTGGATTCAACCGGTCGATGCAACAAGTTGGCTGAATCGTTCAGCAGGCGTTTCGTAGTTTAGAGTTTTCCTTGGACGTTCGTTCAGTTTTCTCGCCACTGCATTAAGTTGTGCTTGTGAGTAATTCGAGATATCGATTC
>JAUXOA010000081.1 GCA_030682475.1 Rhodoferax sp.
CTTGACCTCCCCCTTGGTCTCACGTACCCATTTGCGTATCGTGTTGCGCGACAGATCCGTGGTTTTGGCTATCTCGTGCAGCGACTTGTTGCCGCGTGAATACAGCCGTTTGACTTTTCCCAACATTTCCATGGTGATCACCTTTTTTGCTCCTGCCTAAAAATCAGGCAGTGCCAGTAAAACACCTGGGTCAGTTTTCGGTCGGCGTCAACAGCTTTGAGCAGCATCACGTTTCATGAAGGCTCAGATTTTGTGCATCAAGTGCCAAAGAAAATGGCCCCTTCGGGGCCATAAAACAAAAGCCCGGAACAAGTCCGGGCTCTGTTTATTCTCTACGAGTACTCAGTTCTTACGTTTTCATAATGGGTAAAAACGTGGGTAAGTTATGGAAAACCTCTTGAAACCCGCATGAATACTCACTAACTGGCGGAGCAGGCGGGATTCGAACCCGCGGAGGGTTTGACCCCTCGCACGCTTTCCAGGCGTGTGACTTAAACCGCTCATCCACCGCTCCAGCATCTTGGATTTTAACTGAGCAAAAGCCGATTTCCGCCGAACGGGCGAAAGGGCCACGAAAAAAGCCACCCGAAGATGGCTTTTTTCTCTGCCCAGAACTTGATCAGTTCAGGGAAACTTTTTTGCCGCCCTTGTAGGTCGACAACGTCATCGACGGATTTTTCAATTCGCCATTAGGCTCGAAGGAAATATTGGCCGTAACACCCTTGAAGTTGGTCTCGACCAACTTGGCGGTGTAGACCTTGGGATCGGTTGAATTGGCGCGCTTCATGGCATCCACCAGAACGAATGTTGCATCATAGGTGAAGGGACTGTAGATTTGGAACTGGCCGGGATACTTGGCGTCGTACTTTGCCTTCCAAGCGCTGCCTCCTGGCATTTTGGCGATGGACGCGCCGCCCTCAGCGCACACGACGCCATCCAGACTCTTCGCGCCAGAAGCAATCTTGATGATTTCAGCCGTGCAGATGCCATCTCCACCGAAGAACTTCACGCTGGACATGCTCAACTGATCCATCTGGCGCAGCATTGCACCAGCTTGTGCATCCATGCCACCGTAGAAAATGGCGTCTGGTTTCTTGGACTTGATGGCCGTCAGAATGGCCATGAAATCGGTCGCCTTATCGGTGGTGAACTGCTCGTCCACCACGGTCATGCCTTTGCCTATAGCGATCTTCTTGAACACTTCGGCCACGCCCTGCCCATAAGCGGTACGGTCGTCGATCACGGCAACTTTTTTCAGTTTCATGACGTCAGCTGCGTAAAGCGCCAACCCAGCACCCAGTGAGTTGTCGTTGGCGATGATGCGGTAAGTTGTCTTGTAGCCGGGTTTCGTCAGGTTGGGGTTAGTGGCCGCACCGGTGACGTGAGGAATCCCGCAATCGTTGTAGATCTTGGAGGCAGGGATGGTGGTACCGGAGTTCAGGTGACCCACCACACCAGCCACTTTGGCGTCGCACAGTTTTTGTGCAACAGCTGTGCCCTGTTTCGGGTCAGCGGCGTCATCTTCGACCTGCAACTCGAACTTGATCTTCTTGCCACCAATGACGATGTTCTGTGTGTTGAGAACTTCAACCGCCATCAACGACCCGTTGGCATTGTCCTTGCCGTAATGGGCCTGAGCACCCGACATCGGCGCAACGTGACCGATCTTGACGACCTGGACATCCTGCGCCATGACCACGCCAGCGGCGGCGGCAATCGCGGCAGCAACGGTAATTTTCAATTTCATTTTCATAGACAACTCCATAATTAAGAAAAATGTGAATTTAATAGTTCCACACCCGACACAATAACGCAATTTTTGAGCCGTCACCATAGGGAAGACACCAATCCGGCCTAAATCCGGCCTAATATGCCTCATTATTTTGACTTATCAGGGTCTGCCCGCGACCTCATGGCCTCCAACACGGCTTGCCTCACAACCATCTCCAGTTCTTGCCGAATGCGTAAACGCAAGTTTTGCAGTGGGTCGGTCACCAGGGTGCGAATCAGGGCATCGGTTTCTTCCTGGAGGCGGCGCTCGATCGTCAGATTCACCCCTTGCATCACGGACTGCACCACGTCCTCAAAATCAGGCATGACCGCAGCCGGCGTTCTGGCCAAACCGGGTGGCTGCACAACCTCGGTCAGCGTTGGCAAAAATCGGGGCAGCTTTTGCGGTGTGGTACTCATCAATGAGAAGTTTTCAAAGTCAGGTCATGACGCGTGATGGCATAGCCACGGTCAGCGTAATGCTTCCAGCGATTTCGTGCAAGCTGCCGGTCTTCGTCGTCCAGGCCGACGACCTCAATCACACGTTCAAAGTTCTCAAAACCGCCCGCTACCAGAGGGCCGAGATTGAGCAGCACCTGCTGATGCGGCACGCACTCGGTTGACACTGCCAGAATCACAGGCGAAGCCGCAACGACATACGGATCACTCTCCAAGTGACAGTGCGGCACAAAATCAATCGGTGAAAAAGTCCACAGGGCGCGATCAATCTGTTGCAATGTGTTCGGCGGGCCCGTCACCACCAGCTTCGCACCACTGCTGACGGCCTTGCGCAGCAAACGGCAGGCATAGGCCACCCGATCCGGCGCATTGAAGTGAAATGCGACTTCGGTCACCTGGGTTTCGCCGAGGTCAGCAGGTATTCCAGCAGCAGCGCCACAGGACGACCGGTAGCCCCTTTGGCGACCCCGCTCTTCCAGGCGGTTCCTGCGATATCGAGATGGGCCCAGGGGAACTTCTGCGTGAAACGTTGCAAAAACTTGGCCGCTGTGATGGCACCAGCGGGGCGACCGGCTACGTTGGCAACATCTGCAAAATTGGTTTTGAGGCCTTCGGCGTAATCGTCGTCCAGCGGCATGCGCCAGCACAGGTCAGAAGAAGATTCGCCCGCTGACAACAGGGCAGTTGCCAATTCATCATTGGCCGAGAAAAGACCGCTGCGCACCGCCCCCAGAGCAATCACGCAGGCGCCGGTGAGCGTGGCGATGTCTACCACGGCACGTGGCTTGAAGCGTTCGGCATAAGTTAAGGCGTCACAAAGCACCAGGCGCCCTTCGGCATCGGTATTGAGGATTTCAATGGTCTGACCACTCATGCTGGTCACCACATCGCCCGGCTTGACGGCCCGGCCATTGAGCAGGTTTTCACAGGCCGGAATCACGCCGACCACGTTGATGGCAGGCTGCAACTCCGCCAATGCCCGAAAAACGCCCAACACGCTGGCCGCACCGGACATGTCAAATTTCATCTCGTCCATCTCAGCGGCTGGTTTGATGGAAATGCCCCCGCTGTCAAAGGTGATGCCCTTGCCCACCAGCACCGTGGGTGCCTCGGATTTGAGCGTGCCGACGTAGCGCAGCACAATCAGGCGCAAGGGCTCATCAGAGCCTTGGGCTACCGCCATAAAAGAGCCCATCCCGAGCTTGGCCACCTCTTTGGGGCCCAGCACCTCACATTTGATGTTCGGGAACTTGGCCAAGGACCGCGCCGCCCCCGCCAGTAGCGTCGGTGTGGCATGGTTGGCCGGACGGTTGGCCCATTCTTTGGCGTACTCAATACCCGCCACGGCAGCAACTGCCCGGTCAAATACGGGCTTGAGTTTGGATGGGCCGGGTAAACCGACGACAACACGCTGAACCACCCGGCCCTCGGGTTTTGATTTGGTTGTCGTGAACACATAAGTGGCCTCGGCGACCGCAGTTACCGCAGCCCGGACGGCGTCCTCTTGAGGCAAGGCAGCAAAACAGATCGCCAGCTTTTTAACGTGACCTGCTTTGACCAATGCCACTGCTGCAGCAACGGCCTTGCGCACCTCTTTGGCTGATCCATCGCCGATACCGGCCAGCACAGCACGTGAACATGCCAGCCCGGCGGGACGGTAGAGAAGCAGCGGTTTGTCCGGTTTGAACTCCAGGTCCCCCGCCTTGAGTGTCTGCGTCACAAAGGCTGACAATACGTCTTTTCCGGGTTTGAAAGACTGGCTTAGCAGCACAACCAGGGCATCGCATTTCTCATTGGCTGCACCAGCGAGGTCAAAGGTCTTGAGTTCAAAGTTCATAATTCGGTTTTAATCAGTTGTTAATACGGTTGAGGACAGAGCTGGCTCGCTGCGCGTAGCTGCGGTCTGTCCCGCAAATTTTAATCAGTTATGTTATTCCATTCTTCCATTCGCAAGGAGCTGGCACGCAGTTTTGGCGCTACGCTGATCGTGCTGGCGACGGTTGTCATGACGATGACGCTGATTCGCACGCTCGGGCAGGCCTCGCGCGGCAGTCTCAATCCGTCTGACGTGATGATGATCATGGGCTACACCGTGCTCGCCTACATGCCGACCATTCTGACCATGAGCCTGTTCATCTCCATCATTGCCACATTGTCACGCATGTACCGTGACAGCGAAATGGTGATCTGGTTCACCAGTGGCAGGGGCTTGTCCTCTTTACTCGGTCCCTTGTTCCGGTTTGCCTGGCCCGTATTGCTGGTGGTGATGGCACTGGCACTGCTGGTGCTGCCCTGGTCCAACCAGAGAATTCAAATCCTGAAGCATCAATACGAGAAACGGGGTGATATTGAACGTATCGAACCCGGTCGGTTTCAGGAATCGGCCGGGGGGAAACGGGTGTTCTTTGTAGAAAAAGACGCCACCGGCAAGCAGTCTGGCTCTAACGTCTTTATTGCCACGACCGAAAAGGGCAAGGAAACCATCACGTCCGCTCGCAGCGGCCGTATCCATACGGGTGAACAAGGCCGGTTTTTGATGCTCAGCAACGGACAGCGACTGGAGAGTGTGATTGGCAAGACTGACCTGAAAATCAGCGAGTTTGAAGAATACGGCATCAAGGTGGGAATGGACGCTCTTGCTGCTAACGATTACGTCCCGGTCAACACCCGCCCCACCCTGGCGTTGTTGAAGAACCTGACACTGCCCCACTTGGCAGAATTATCATGGCGCATCGGATTGATTCTGGCTGCCATCAATTTTGTGATCATCGGCGTAGCAGTTTCAAGCGTCAATCCACGCGTTGGGCAAAGTGCCAATCTGGTTTTTTCCCTGTTTGCTTTCGTGCTGTATTACAACCTGTTGAGCTTGGGCCAGAACTGGATTGGCTCTGGCAAGGTCACCTTCGGTGGATTTTTACTGGCCTTGCACGGCGGCGCCCTGGTGCTTGGAACCTTCTGGCTTGCCAAGGGGCATAACAACTGGCACTGGCGAAGCTTGCTCGGTCCACGTTCCCCAGCCAGCTCAATTTTGCGGAAGTCACCAACTTGAAAACCATCCGGCGCCTGATTTACGGCGAGGTGCTTTATGCGGTGGCGTTTGTCACCCTGGGCTTTCTCTCCCTGTTTTTCTTTTTTGATTTGGTGGAAGAAATCCAGTCCCTCGGGCGCCCTGCGGCGGCCGACTATGGGCTCGTCCATGCCCTGACCTATGTGACGTTGATGATTCCGAGTCACCTCTACGAGTTGCTGCCAATCACCGTTCTGATCGGTACCATTTTTGTCATGGCGCGTTTGGCGCAAAGTTCGGAGTACACCATTTTGCGAACCAGCGGACTGGGCCCCTGGCGGGCCCTGAAAACACTGCTGCTGTTGGGTTTGGGTTTTGTGCTGTTGACGTTTGCCATCGGCGATTACATCTCTCCGCCCGCGGACCGCAGCGCACAACTGCTCAAGGCCCGTTACCAGGGCAGCATCACCATGGGTCAGACCGGCGCCTGGCTGAAAGAAAAGCAGGGCTATGCACAGTACGCGGTCAACGTCAACGCGCTGGCGTCGGATGGCAGTATGCAGGGGGTACGCCTCTTCGAATTCGATAACCAGGGCTTTCTGGTATCCATGGCGCAGGCAGAAGCCGCCAGCTTTGAGGGAGATGAGTCCTGGAGCCTGAGCCGCGTGGACCGGACCGAGTTCCCGGCGCGTGGCACAGATAGCGCACGAATAGATCGCACCAGAATCGACAGTTTTCGATGGCCGAACCAGATCAGTGCAGAAATGGTGTCGGCCGCGCTGCTCAAGCCCGAACGGATGAGCACGATTGACTTGTTTGAGTACATACGGCATCTGGATGCGAACGAACAAACTGCGCAGCGCTATGAGATTGAGTTCTGGAGGAAAGTTTTTTATCCTTTGAGTTGTCTGGTGATGGTGGTACTGGCGCTGCCTTTTGCTTACCTGCACTTCCGCTCGGGCGGTATTGCCATCTACGTATTTGGCGGGGTTATGGCAGGAATCAGTTTCTTCCTGCTCAATAACGTCTTTGGCCACATCGGCAACCTGCAGAACTGGCAACCCTGGCTGACCGCCGCGCTGCCGGGCATGCTTTATTCATTGCTATCCCTGACGGCGTTTGGCTGGCTGGTCCTGAAACGTTAGCATTAACGATATGATTAAAGATAGCGAAGTTTTGATGCATTCCGATACCGCGCACGGCACAATCCTGTTGGGCCATGGCTCACGCGATCCCTTGTGGCGACAACCAATTGAGGCGGTGGCCAGCCGTATCCGCGACATGGCCCCGGCGCTTCATGTGCGCTGCGCCTACCTGGAACTCACGCTGCCCGATCTGTCCATCAGTGCCACCGAATTGGCAACCCTGGGCGTCACATCGATCACGGTGCTTCCCCTGTTTTTGGGTGTGGGCAAGCACGCACGGGACGACTTGCCACTGCAGATAGCAGCGTTGCAGGCCAGTCACCCGCATATTGCGTTCAATCTGCGACCCGCCATCGGTGAGGAAGAGCAAGTGATAGAACTCTTGGCCCGAATTGCCCTTTCCTGAATACGAAGATTTAACAGAGGCTTGCATATGTGATTGAGGCATAATAAATCTCACAGTTAGCTGAAATTCGATATGAATCTACATCAATTCCGCTTTGTTCAGGAAGCAGTCCGGCGCAATCTCAACCTGACTGAAGCTGCCAAAGCCCTGCACACCTCGCAACCAGGTGTCTCCAAAGCCATCATCGAGCTGGAAGAGGAGCTGGGTATCGAGATTTTTGCGCGCCATGGCAAACGCCTCAAACGCGTTACCGAGCCGGGGCAGCATGTGCTCAAGAGCATCGAGCTCATCATGCGCGAGGTGGGCAATCTCAAACGCATTGGTGAGCAATACAGTGCCGAAGACAGCGGCACGCTCTCCATTGCCACCACCCACACGCAAGCCCGTTATGTGCTGCCGGAACCAGTAGCCCGGCTGCGCCAGGCGTACCCCAAGGTCAATGTCAGCCTGCACCAGGGCTCGCCTGAGCAAGTGGCCAGAATGCTGATTGACGAAGTAGCCGAAATTGGCATTGCCACCGAATCGCTGGCCGGCTATTCGGAACTGGTGACCTTGCCGTGCTACGAGTGGCAGCATGTGCTGGTGCTGCCCGTGGGTCACCCTTTGAGTTTGAAGGAGCACCTGACACTGGAAGACATCGCCCAGGAGCCCTTGATTACCTACCATCCGTCCTACACCGGCCGCACCAAGATTGACCATGCTTTTGCCACCCGCAAACTGGCACCCCGCATTGCGCTGGAAGCGATTGATTCGGATGTCATCAAGACTTATGTCCGGCTTGGCCTGGGCGTGGGTATCGCCGCTGAAATGGCGGTGCGCGACGTGCTGGCCGAGGGCATCAAAAGCGATCTGGTGGTGCGTCCGGCCGGGCTTTTGTTTGGCCAGAACGTGACCCGTGTCGCCTTCAAACGGAGCGCCTACCTGCGCAATTTTGTCTACAAATTTGCCGAATTGTTGAGCGACCGACTCGACCGCAATCTGGTTGCCCGGGCCATGACCGGCCATGTTGATGATTATGAATTGTAAAATCTTGCGGGACAGACCGCAGACTGCGAAGCAGGCCAGCTCTGTCGCCAACTGATCAAGCTTTGCGGGACAGACCGCAGTTACACGAAGTGAACAAGCTCTGTCCCCAACACTTTAAGCTTGCGGGACATACCGAAGCGCAACGTAGCTCTGTCGCCAACTGATCAACCCCCATGCACACCCCGTCCCTCCAAACCAAACTGCCCAGCGTAGGCACCACCATCTTCACCGTCATGTCCACGCTGGCGGCGGAAAAAAATGCCGTCAACCTGGGCCAGGGCTTTCCCGACTTCAACTGCGACCCCTTGCTTGTCGATGGGGTGAGCGACGCCATGAAGCAAGGCCTGAACCAGTACCCGCCGATGACCGGCGTGCCGGTTTTACGTGCTGCCATTGCGGCCAAAATAACAGCCCTGTATGGCCGCGACTACAACGCTGCCAGCGAAATCACCATCACCGCAGGGGCCACCCAGGGCATCATCACGGCCATTCTGGCCGTGGTGCACGCGGGCGACGAAGTCATCGTGCTGGAGCCGTGCTACGACAGCTATGTACCCAACATTGAACTCGCCGGTGGCGTGCCGGTGCGGGTGCCCTTGACGCCCGGCACCTTCCGCCCCGACTTCGATAAAATTGCCGCCGCCATCACCCCCCAAACCCGCGCCATTCTGATCAATTCGCCACACAACCCGAGTGGCACCGTGTGGACGGCTGCGGACATGCTGCGTTTGCAGGAGATTCTGGCGCCCACCGACGTTTTGCTGATCAGCGACGAGGTTTATGAACACATGGTTTTTGATGGCCAGCAACATCAAAGTGCGGCGCGCTTCCCCGGCCTGGCGGCGCGCGCCTTTATCGTCTCAAGCTTTGGAAAAACCTACCACGTCACCGGCTGGAAAGTAGGCTATGTGGCGGCGCCTGTCGCCTTCAGCACCGAGTTTCGCAAGGTGCACCAGTTCAACGTGTTCACGGTCAACACCCCGGTGCAGTACGGTCTGGCGTCTTACATGGCCGACCCGAGGCCGTATCTGGATCTGCCCTCTTTTTACCAGCGCAAACGCGATCTCTTTCGGGAAGGGCTCCAACGCACCAAGTTCAAACTTCTGCCCAGTGAAGGCAGCTACTTCCAGTGCGTGGAGATCTCAAAGGTCAGCAACCTGGGCGAGACCGAGTTTTGCAAATGGCTCACCTCAGAAATTGGCGTAGCGGCCATTCCGCTGTCAGCGTTCTACGCCAATGGATTTGACCAGCGCGTGGTGCGCTTCTGCTTTGCCAAAAAAGATGAAACGCTTCACGCTGCGCTGGACCGGTTGGCCCGGCTGTAGTTTTTGAATCCTGAGACTTTGCGGGACAGACCGAAGTTACACAAAGTGAACAAGCCCTGTCCTCAACTGATTAAAGAAAGGCAAGCATGACCCAAGCGATCAAAAAATGGGTGCTGATTGCGCTGTTGAGCGCAGCCGTCTGCCCTGCTCTCCAGGCGCAGGCGGTACGCCCTGAAGTAGTGGCTTCCGGCTTGCAAAACCCCTGGGCGCTGGCTTTTCTGCCCGAGGGTCGTTTTCTGGTGACCGAGCGGCCGGGGCACATGCGCGTCATTGAACCGGGCGGCAAGGTGGGTGCGGCGTTGGCCGATGTGCCCGATGTGGCGGCCGGTGGGCAAGGCGGTTTGCTCGACGTGGTGCTTGACACCGATTTTGCGCGCAACCGTACTCTGTTTTTCTGCTTCTCCGAGCCCGGCGCCAGGGGCAACAGCACCGCATTGGCGCGGGCTCGCCTCTCGGACGACCGCACCCGGCTGGAAGCTGTGAAGCTCATCTTCAGCCAAAAGCCCAAGGTCGCCAGCAGCCTCCACTTTGGCTGCCGCATTGTGGAGAGCCGTCAAAATGGCAAACCCGACGGCATGCTTTTTCTGACGCTGGGCGAACGCTACCAACGCAAGGACGACGCCCAAACGCTGGACAACCACCATGGCAAGATCGTGCGCATCCGCAAGGATGGCAGCGTGCCTGCAGACAACCCATTTACAAACCGCGCCGGGGCGCTGGCCGAGATCTGGAGCTACGGCCACCGCAACCCGCAGGGCGCTACCCTGTCGCCTGATGGCGCCCTGTGGACGCACGAACACGGCCCCCAGGGCGGCGACGAAATCAACCTGCCCCAGCCCGGCCGCAATTACGGCTGGCCGGTGATCACCTATGGCGAAAACTATGGCGGTGGCAAGATCGGTGACGGCATCTCCGCCAAAGAGGGCATGGTGCAGCCGCTGCACTACTGGGTGCCGTCGATTGCGCCCTCGGGCATGGCGTTTCTAACCAGCGAACGCTATGGCCAGGCCTGGGTCGGCAACCTGTTTGTCGGCTCACTCAAATTCAGCTATCTGAACCGCATGGAGCTGAGCGCACCGTTCAAAGGCACCGTACTTCGCGAGCACAAGCTGCTGGTCGAGCTGGGCGAACGTATCCGCGATGTGCGCGAGGGACCGGATGGCTTGCTGTATGTGCTGACGGACAACGCGCGCGGGCGCTTGATACGCTTGCTGCCAAATTAGACACGGCAGTTTTTGGCGTTCAAAGCCCCTCAATCATGGCCTTGATGCGGTCGGTGCCGCTACAACGCCTGCCCCAGCCGTGCCATGCCCTCTTCAATCTTCGCCGCCCCCACCGTCGCAAAGCTCAACCGCAGGGTAGACAGATCAGGGTCATGCGCGAAGAACGGCGCGCCATCGACAAAGGCCACGCCTTTGTCGATGGCGCGTTTGGCGAAGTCGGCGGCATTGCGGCCCTTGCCCGTAGCGCCTGTGAGCCTGGCCCAGAAAAACATGCCGCCCTGCGGCTGGCTGAACTCGATCGCGCTACCGAGCTCACGGCGCAATGACTCGGTCATGACTCGCGCCCGTTCGGCATAGGTTTTGCGCACCACAGCCAGCGCCGCGTCCAGGCGGTTGAGTGTGAGGTAGTGCGCGGCAATGGCCTGGGTCAGGTTGCTGGTGTGGGCGTCGCTGAACTGTTTGCACATGGTGGCGTTGGCCAGCAGTGCGGGCGGCGCAATCAACCAGCCCACGCGCAAACCCGGCGACAGGATTTTGCTGAAGCTTCCGGTGTGGGCCAGCCAGTCGCGGCTGCCGCTCACCTGATCGCTCAGGGCCAGCAGGCTGGGTGGCGGGGCTTGGTCAAAATATAACTCGCCATACGGGTCGTCTTCCACCACCAGCGTCTGAGTGCGCACGGCAAGCTCCAGAATGCGCTTGCGCCGCGCCAGGCTGAGTGTGGCGCCGCTGGGGTTGCCAAAGGTGGGGATGAGGTAGACCAGCTTGGGCTTGTGTTCTTCGATCAATTTTTCGAGCTGGTCCACGTCCACGCCGTCGGCGTCAATGGGGGCGCCGATCAGTTGCGCACCGTACAGGCGAAAGCACTGGATGGTGGCCAAAAAGGTGGGCGCCTCCACGATCACCTTGTCGCCGGGCGAGATCATGGTCTTGCCGATCAGGTCCAGCGCCTGCTGGCTGCCGGTGGTAACGATCAGACCTTCGGGGGACAAATCTTTAACACCCTTGTTGGCCATCAAGGTGCCCAGACTCAAGCGCAGCGGCTGGTAGCCCTCGGTGGCGCCGTATTGCAGCACCGGGCCGGGGTTGCTGGCAAGGACCGCGTTGCAGGACTCCCGGATGCCTGCCACATCGAACAGCGCGGGGTCAGGAAAACCACCCGCAAA
>JAUXOA010000086.1 GCA_030682475.1 Rhodoferax sp.
TTTGCGGCGGCCGGTGCGCTGGTGCTCGACAAGGCGCGCGTCGCGGGCCTCGGGCATGAGTTGCCGGACGACTGGTTCTCGGAAACCGTTCATCCATAGCGTTGGCCGGGAGCCGCCTTGCCGCTGGCGCTGTTCGAATCACATGATCATAATTGAAACTGCTGTCACCGAAGGTGCAAGCTGCACTGCGTTCGAGGGTTAACACTGATCTGGTTCGCATTGACATTGCACAAGCAAGTCGATACAGTAGCGTATCTCTATATAGAACATCGTTCCGTATAAAAGAACATAAAAATGCTGCCTGATGTGCGGCTCCATGAAACCCAAGGTGTTTATGTCCAAAGCAGAAGATTTCGAACGCATCGAGAAGCCGAAGAAGACGCCGGCTGCGGTCAAGCCCAAGGAGCGCTGGGGCGCCGACGTCATCGTCGACCTGCTGCACCGCTACCAGCTGCCGTACGCGGCGTTGAACCCGGGGGCCAGCTACCGCGGGCTGCACGACTCGATCGTCAACTATGGCGGCAACACGCCGGTGATGATGCTCTGCCAGCACGAGGAAACCGCGGTCCAGATTGCGCACGGTTACGGCAAGGCCAGTGGCAAGCCGATGGTGGCGATCCTGCACAACCTGGTCGGCCTGCTGCACGCCAACATGGCGGTGTACTACGCCTACATCGACCGTGCGCCGATCTTCATCATTGGCGCCACCGGACCGATGGACGAAACCAAGCGTCGCCCCAAGATTGACTGGATTCACACGGCGCAGTCGCAGGGCGCGGCGGTGCGCGAATACACCAAGTGGGATTACCAGCCGACCACGGTAGACGGCGTGCCCGAAGCCTTTGCCCGCGCCTATTCGGTGATGATGACCGAGCCGCGCGGCCCGGTCTACATGTGCTACGACGCATGGCTGCAGGAGAAGCAGCTCGAGCACTCGGTGCCGCTGCCGCCCAAGACCTTCCAGACGGTCCCGGCGCCGATTGCTCCTGATCCGGCGGCACTGGCGAGGGCCGCCGACACGCTGGTCGCCGCCAAGCGTCTGGTCATCCTGACCGAGTACGTGGGCCGCGATCCCAAGGGTTTCGAGGCGCTGGTGAAGCTCGCCGAAGTCCTGGGCGCACCAGTCTACGACCTGAACATGCGCCTGAACTTCCCCGGCAAACACCCGTTGAACCTGAGTATGTCCAAGGACATCTTCCGCGACGCCGATGTGGTGCTCTGCCTCGACGTGCGCGACTGGGAGCGTCCCACCACCTCGCTGACCAGCACGACGCGCGAACTGGTGAGTCTGGTACCCAAGGGCTGCCAGTGGGTCGACATCGGCTTCGGCGACATGAACATTTCGGCTTGGGCGATGGACTACCAGCGCCTGCTCTACGCCGATCAGCGCATCATCGCCGACACCAGCGTCGCTATTCCCGCGCTGACCGCGCTGCTCAAGCAGCGCGCTCGCAAGAACGAGGTCTTCGTTGCCCGGTCCGCCAAGCGCGGTGCCGCAACCGGGCGCAAACACGCGGCCTTGCGTGCGCAGTGGGCGCTCGAGGCGAAGGTCGACTGGGATGCCAGCCCGATCACGCTGCCGCGCCTGTCCAGTGAAGTGTGGGATGCCATCAAGGACGAAGACTGGGTGCTGACCGCCGGCACGCTGGAGGACTGGACGCGCAAGCTGTGGGACTTCGATAAGCCGTATCGCCATGCTGGCAAGTCGCTCGGCACTGCGACGCAGTTCGGCATCTCGCTGGGCGTGGCGCTGGCGCACCGCGACCAGGGCCGGCTGGTGGTCGACATCCAGCCCGACGGCGACCTGATGTTCGACGCCGGTGCCTTGTGGGTCGCGGCCAAGCACCGCATCCCAATGCTGGTGGTCATGTACAACAACCGCGCCTACTTCAACGACTGGGAACACCAGATTCGCATGGCCAAGCAGCGCGGCACGCCGGTGGACCGTGCCTACATCGGCATGGACCTGGACGACCCGGCGCCCGACTTTGCTACGCTGGCGCGCTCGATGGGCTGGTATGCCGAAGGGCCGATCGACCAGCCCGGCGACGTGGCGGCGGCATTGAAGCGCGCCATCGCCGAGGTCAAAGCCGGCCGTCCGGCGCTGCTCGACACGATCACGCAAAAACGATGAAGGACCAACCCGAAATGAAAACGACCGTTGGCGTCATCGGCGCCGGCCGCATGGGCGCGCCGATCATCGGCCACTTGGCGCGCAAGGGCTATCCCACGCAGGCTTGCGATCTGAACCCTGACAAGCTCACGCTCGTCACCGGCCATGGCGCAAGCTGGGCCGCCGGCCCGGCGGAGCTGGCGGCGGCGTGCGACGTGATCCTGGTGTGTGTCGGCTTCGACGCCGAGGTGCGCGCGCTGTTCGCCGAGGACGGGCCGCTAAGCAAGGCCCGGCCGGGCAGCATCGTCGCGATCCTCAGCACCATCCACCCCGATACCGTGCAGGCGCTGGCGGCACAAGCCGAGCTGCGCGGCGTGCATGTGGTCGACTCGACGGTTTGCCGCGGCGGCGAAGCGGCCGACTTGGGGCAGCTGCTGTCCTTTGTCGGCGGCCCGGCCAATGTGGTCGAGCGCCTGACCCCTGTGTTGCGGGCTTACTCGTCGGATGTCGTGCACACCGGTGGCGTGGGCACCGCGCAAGTGGCCAAGGCGGCCAACAACCTGATTCTCTGGGCCTGCCTGGTGGCCAACCACGAAGCCCTGGCGCTGGCGCAGCAATACGGCATGGACATCGAGGTGCTGCGCCGCGCGCTGATGATGTCCAGCGCCGAGAACCACGCGCTCGAGGTCTGGGGCAAGCAGACCATGGCCTGGGCTGACGACGACATGGTCATCGTGCAGGAGATGGCTGCCAAGGCTGGCCTCTCGCTGCCGCAGGCGGGACTCAACCGCGAGATTTGTCGTGCTCTCAAACCTAAACGATACAAACTGGAGAACTATGGACGCTAAACAAAACAAGGGCGGTGAAAATCCGCAGAGCGGTGCTATCGGCAACGAGTCGCACTATCACAGCAAAAAGGACCGCGTATTTGTGCGGGACATCAAGGGCAAGTACAGCCTGAAGGACGAACTTGACCGCCTGCGCGCCATGCCGCGTGTGCGCAAGGGTTCAGAGATCAAGTTCAACGACGGTCCGCAGGCCTTCAGCCGGCATTACGTCGAGCCCAAGGATGGTATTACCCAGACCTTTCACCTGCACATGGAAGAGTACGGCCCAGGCGGTCGCTCGCAAAAGCACGGTCACGTCAACGAAGCCGCGTTTTACATCCTCGATGGTGAGGGTTACGAGATCCACGACGGTATCCGTTACGACTGGAAAGCCGGCGACATTGCGATTGTTCACAACAACTGCGTGCACCAGCATTTCAATGCCAGTAGCACCAAGCCGGCGCGGGCGCTGGTCATCAAGACCAAGCCGATGTACATGTTCATGAACATGCTATTCCAGCATCAGGTCGAGCCACGGCCCACTGTTGCGGCGCCTGGCGGCGAAGGCTTCCAGGTTCGTGAAGAAGAAGACAACTACAACCACGCCGATTAAGCGCGGTCGATAAACAATTGATTGGAGAACGAGATGGCATGGAGTGAATCGAAAGCGTGGTTGCAAGGCGACACGCATAAAGAGTTGTATCAGGCTTTGCTGGACGACGCGACTACCGCGCCGGCGCGCAACGCCAAGCGCGCCAAACTGGTGCTGCCCAAGGACATGCCTTGGGAAATGTCCCGTCAGGGCCTGCTCAAGCATCTGCTGAATGAAGGCATGAATACCCGCATGGAGACGGTCGACGCCTATATGCAGATCATTCCGCCGGGCAGCCGCTCGGGCAAGCACCGGCACCTGGCCGAGGAATGCCTGTACGTGATCGAGGGCCGTGGCTATGACCTGCATCAGGACTGTGACGTCGAGATCACCGACACCTACAAGTGGACACCGCAGAAGGAAAAGAAGCGCTTTGAGTGGGAAGCCGGCGACGTGATTTATATCCCGCCAAATACCATTCACCAGCATTTCAACGCCAGCCCGGACCGCCCGGTGCGGCTGATCTCGGCGATCAACCGCATCTTCAAGGCCAGCGGCCTGAACGACTTGGAACAACTCGAGGACGCACCCGAGTTCAAGCCGGGCACCGTGCTGACCGCCGAGGCCGTGGCCCAGTACCTGCGGGCCAGCAGCAAGAACACGGCATTAGTCTAAACCGGATCAAAGGAAGCAGCATCACATGAACGACAACAGCAGCAAGAACGCCCTCGTCTCCGACGCCATCGCGAAAAAGTTCGAGACCGAGAAAGAGACGCCCTACACGCGCTGGGTCGCCGAAGAGGGGCTTGACATCATCGATGCGATGTACGTGCCCAACCTGCACACGGTCGATCTAAAACCGTGGGCGCGTCGCGGCGGCCGCGGCGTCTACCTGAACCACGACGCCTCGCGCACCTCGAACGACTGCTACGTCTGCGAAGTTCCGCCGGGCACGCAGCTGGCCCCGCAGCGCCAGTTGTTCGAGGAGATGATCTACATCCTCGACGGGCGCGGCTCGACCAGCGTCTGGAACGACGCCGGGGCCAAGGTCAGCTTTGAATGGAAGGCCGGCGCGATCTTCGCGATCCCGCTGAACACCTGGCACCAGCACTTCAACGGCTCGGGCAAGGACGCCGCCCGCTTTGTCTCGGTCACCAACGCGCCAGTGATCATCAACGCGTTCGGCGACGTTGCCTTCGTCTTCAACACGGCCCACGACTTCAACAACCGATTCGCCGGCGAAAGCGACTACTTCGCCAACAAAGGGGAGCAGAAGGGGCTGCTGCTCGACACCAACTTTGTTGCCGACGCGATCAACCTGCCGCTCATCTCCGCCAAAGAGCGCGGCGCCGGCGGCGGGCATATCCGCTTCAGCATGGCCAAGGGCAGCATGAACAGCCACATCTCCCAGTTCCCGGTGGGTACCTACAAGAAGGCGCATGCCCACGGTCCGGGCGCACACGTGATCGTATTGAGCGGTGAGGGTTACAGCCTCATGGGACCGGAGGGCGAGGAGCCACGCCGCTTCGATTGGCAGGAGGGCGCGATGATCGTGCCGCCCAACATGTGGTTTCACCAGCATTTCAACACCGGCACCACACCGGCGCGCTACCTGGCGTTCAAGGCCGAGGGGGTGGCTATCCGCAACGCCCAGGGCGTACCCAGGGCGTGGATCAGCCGGCGCATCGGCGGGCACCAGGTTGACTACGCGGACGAATCGCCCCAAGTGCGGCAGACCTTCGCCGAGGCGCTGGCAAAGGTCGGCCTCCAGCCCCGCATGGACGAGGCCTACCACGCCGAACTCGCCGACCTGCCGCCTGCAAACCTGTCACGCGGCGCATGAGTTAGGGTAAATACCGATTGATGAAAGTCAACGAGTTCCCTTATGATCAAGAATATTGTTCCTTCATGTGAAACTTAGGTCCGCATAAAGGAACAGTTGATACGGGCAAAGGGACGGTACCGACCAATCCCGGAGCAAATTTTGGCCAACAACACAAACTGGAGACACCATGACCATCAAGAAAACCTTACTTGCCATCGCGATCAGTTCTACCGTGGCGGTGCCTGCCGCCCTGGCTCAGAGCGTACAGATCTACGGCAAGCTCTATCCCTACTTGCTGAATGAAAGTGGCTCAGGTGCCACGCCTGTGGGGACGCCGGTGGCCACTCTTGCGGCAACGCCGACAGGTACCAACGGGATTAATGGCACCACGGGAATGGCGTCAGGCAATTCGAGACTCGGCTTTCGGGGGCAGGAAGACCTGGGCGGAGGCTTGAAGGCGATGTTCCAATTCGAGGGCAGGGTCTCGGTCGAAAGTGGTGCGGCCGATTTATTTAAACGCGATACCTTCCTCGGTCTGCAGGGGGGCTTTGGCACTGTCAAGCTGGGCAATCTCGATACAATCTTCAAGAAATACGGCGACACCATTGGCATATTGGGCCTCGGCAGCGGCACCTTCATGTCGTCAAGCTCCGTCCTGCGCAAGACCGGTTTCGGCACCAGTTCTGCCTCCAGCTTTCACCTGCGTCGCGCCAGCTCCTTCCAATATGAATCGCCCAAGCTCAGTGGCTTCCAGGCGGGCTTGCAGTTCTCTTCGAACGAGGCCAAGACCGCCACGCGCGACCCGCGTGTGATTTCGATGGGTGTGAAGTACGACCAGGGCCCTTGGTACGTGGCCGTTATGCACGAGATCCACGATGACCTGTTCGGTGGCTCGCGCAATGCACCCACTGCGCAGAGCAACTTTCCCGTAGTCAACTCGACCAATTCAAAGGACAGTGCAACGCAACTCACGGTCGAGTACCGGTTGGACAAGAAACACAAGTTCGAGTTCGACGTGATTCGCAAGGAATACCAGGAGAACGCGACGGTTGCCGGTCGCTTCGGATCCTACGAGAACACGGCCTACCTGCTGGGGATGGAGAACCGCTGGACTGAGCAATGGCGCACCGCCGCCCAATATGTTAAATCCGGCGCAGGAAGCTGCACGCGCATCGCTGCCGCCTGCGTGACCGACGGCTTGGACGGTACGAAGTTCACGTTCGGCGTCGGTTACTTCCTGAGCAGGCGAACGATGCTGTTCACTAGTTTCAGCCAGCTTAACAACGGCAAGTCGGCGCGCTACAGCAACGCCGATCTGGGAGCTGGTCCAAACCCCGGCGAAAACATCAGGCACGTCGCATTGGGCATTTCGCACAGCTTCTAGGAGACGCAAAATGAATGGCGCCTCGCATGTCAATCGCCTGCGGCGCCTGGGCCCAGGGCCCGAGCGCACGCAACCGCAAAATCTACCTCTAAGTAGTTAACCTTTTGGCATATCTGCGCGTCTTCCCGGGGATTCGACCCCGCCAGAGGGAAGACGCAGCGGCATTCCTTCGAATGCCGCTCGATGAAACTAGTGGCCGAGCGTCTGGTCGAGAAATCGGAGCCGGGTTCTTATTGATTATTGAAAAGGAAATATGATGAGCATGAAGAAAGTCCTCTTGGCTTCCGTCCTGGGTGGCGCATTCGCATTTGGCGTCGTTCTGCCGGCGATGGCACAGGCAATTGAAGGCAAAGTCACCGCCGTCGAGGGCGAAGGCCGCACGGTCGTGATCGGCGACAAGAAAGTTGCCGTCGGCAACTCCGGCACGAAAACCACCATCAACGGCAAGGATGGTACCCGTGGTGAGATCAAGGTCGGCATGACATGCAAGGCCGACGGCGAAACCGCCAAAACGCTGGTCTGCACAAAATAAACTGTTTCGCGTGAACCACCATGCTGCTGCCTGAGCTTCTGGCGGAAAGGAAACCCATCATGAACAAACGTGAATTCACCCGACTGTCAGCTTCATTGCGGGCTCTGGGAGACGCAAAATGAATGGCGCCTCGCATGTCAATCGCCTGCGGCGCCAGCTAATGGCGGCCTCGCTTGGCGCCATTGCTGCACGCGGCGCCTGGGCCCAGGACCCGAGCGCACGCAACCGCGAAATCTACCTCTACAAGGGGGCTGACCGCGAGGCGCGTCTGCTCGAGGGCGCGAAGAAGGAGGGTAAGGTCAACATCTACACCTCGCTCAACACCAAGGATTCGGGGCCGATCACCGAGGCGTTTGAGAAGAAGTACGGCATCAAGCCGCTGCTGTGGCGCTCGAGTTCCGAAAAGGTGCTGCAGCGCGCCGTGACCGAGGCGCGGGCTGGCCGATTTCTTTGCGATGTGCTCGAAACCAACGGCCCGGAAATGGAGGCGCTGTACCGCGAGAAGTTGCTGGCCGAATTTTTCAGTCCGCACTTCAAGGACCTGCCGCCGGCCGCGTTCCCGAAGCACCGGCACTACGTGGCCGACCGTTTCAACTTTTTCACCATTGGCTACAACACCAACCTGGTCAAACCCGACGACGTACCCAACAGCTATCAGGATCTGCTGCACCCGCGTTTTGTCGGCAAGCTGGGCCTCGAGGCCGGCGACACCGACTGGTTCGCGGCCCTAGTCAAGTCGATGGGCGAGGAAAAAGGTCTGGCATTCTTCCGCAAGCTGGCGGAGTCCAGGCCGCAAATGCGCACTGGCCACACCCTGCTGGCGGAGTTGGTCGCGGCGGGCGAGATTCCGATCACGGCAACCATTTATAACCACAATATCGAACGCCTGACGCTAAAGGGCGCGCCGGTCAAGTGGAAGGCGCTAACACCTACCTTCGGTCGGCCCAACGCAATTGGCGTTGTTCCGCACGCGGCCAACCCGCATGCCGCGCTGCTGTTTGCCGACTTCATGCTGTCGCTGGAGGGGCAGACGATGCTGAAGAAGCGCAACCGGGTGCCGTCCAGCCTGGCGGTCGACACGCAGCTCAATAAGTTCCCGTTCGAGATGATCGACCCGGTCATCACGCTGGACGAAGCCGACAAGTGGGAGAAGCTCTGGTCCGAGCTTTTCCTCAAGGGCCAGAAGATCCAGAAAGAAACCTAGTGACGCCGCGTTCGAGCGCTGCTGCGCGCCGTCCGGACTGTAAGGAACCACGATGAACAAACGTCAATTCACCCGCCTGGCGGCGCTGGTGTTCAGCGGCGCTGCGCTGCCCATGATCGCTGCGGCGCAGGCCGCGGCTCGCGGCACCATGGCCGAGCTGGCCCAATACGAAGGCGCCGACCGCCTGCAGCGCCTGATAGACGGCGCGAAGAAGGAGGGCAACCTCAGCATCTACACCTCGGCGCAGACCGACGACATGGGCGCGCTGGTGGCCGGCTTCGAGAAGAAGTACGGCATCAAGGTCAGCATGTGGCGTGCCGGCTCCGAGAAGGTGTTGCTGCGCGCGGTCACCGAGGCGCGCGGCAACCGGCACACCGTCGACATCGTCGAGACCAACGGGCCCGAGCTCGAGTCGATGCACCGCGAGAAGGTTTTTCAGGCGATCAAGTCGCCGCACCACCGCTATCTGATGCCGGCCGCGATCCGTCCGCATGGCGAATGGGTCGGCACCCGCCTGAATGTGTTCGTGCAGGCCTACAACACCAAGCTGGTGAAGAAGGAGGAACTGCCCAAGACCTGGGACGACCTGCTGCACCCGCGCTGGAAGGGCCGCCTGGGCATCGAGGCCGAGGACCAGGACTGGCTGGCCGGCGTCGTCGGCGACATTGGCGAGGCGCGTGGCATCAAGCTGTTCAAGGAGATCGTTGCCGCGAACGGCATGTCGGTGCGCAAGGGCCACACGCTGCTGACGCAGTTGGTGGTGTCGGGCGAGATACCGTTCGCGCTGACGGTCTATAACTACAAGGCCGAGCAGCTCAAGGCCAAGGGCGCGCCGATTGACTGGTTTTCGATCGGCACCGCGATCGCCCGGCCCAACGGCGTGGGCGTGGCGCGGGCCGCACCGAACCCGCATGCGGCGATCCTGTTCTACGACTACGAGATCAGCGAGGAAGGCCAGAAGATCCTCGCCGGTCGCGATTTCGTACCCACCAACACCAAAGTCGATACGCCGTTCAGCAAAGTACCGCTAAAGTTCGTCGACGCCCGCATGATGCTCGACGAGTACGAAAAGTGGACCAAGCTGTACGAAGAAATTTTCGCGGCCAAGGGCCGCTGATTGCCACCCAGGACCCACACCATGAAAACCTTGTTGAAGATCGCGCTGTCGCTGATGGCGCTGGCCGGCGGTAGTGCCGCGCTGGCCCAAACCCCTCTGGCCACCTACGAAGGTGCCGACCGCATGGCCAAAATCATCGCGGCGGCCAAGAAAGAGGGCACGCTGACGCTGTACACCACGATCGCCGAGAAAGATCTGCCGACGCTGATCAAGCCCTTCGAGGTCAAGTATGGCATCAAGGTCAACATCTGGCGTGCCGGCACCGAGAAGGTGCTGCAGCGCACGCTGGCTGAAGCGGCCGCCAAACGTTACGAAGTCGATGCGGTGCACTTCGGCTCGCCCGAGATGGAGGCGCTGTCGCGCGAAAAAGTGCTGCAGCCGGTGTTCTCGCCGACCTACCGAAACCTGCAACCGGGCTCGGTGCCGCCGCACCGCGAATGGGCCGCCACGCTGTTGTCGGTGTGGGTCCAAGCTTATAACACCAACCTGATCAAGAAGGAAGACTTGCCCAAGACCTACCAGGACTTGCTGAACCCGAAGTGGAAGGGCAAGCTCGGCATTGAGGTCAAGAACCAGGACTGGTTCGCGTCGGTGGTCGAGCTGAACGGTGGCGGTGATAAGGGGCTGGCGTTCTTCAGGGCCCTGGTGGCGCGCAACGGCATTTCACCGCGCAAAGGCCATACGCTGCTCACCAACATGGTGGTCTCGGGTGAGGTGCCGATGGCGCTGACGGTTTACAACTACATGCCCGAGCAGGCCAAGAAAAAGGGTGCACCGATCGACTGGTTTGCCATTGAGCCGGCGATCGCCCGCTCCAATGCTGTCGGTGTGGCACGGCATGCGCCGCACCCGGCCGCGGCGCTGCTGTTCCACGAGTACATGCTGACCGACGCGCAGCAGCACATGGTCGCGCTCGATTACGTGCCGACCAACACCAAGGTGGCCTCGCCGCTGAAGGGTGTGAAGATCCTGATCAGCGATCCAATCCAATCGCTCGACGAGGCCGAGAAGTGGACCAAGCTGTTTGACGACACTGTCGTCAACCGCGGCGGCCGCTGAGCCCAGACGCCACCACCCCGACGAAGCACCCCATGAGCGACACCCTGATCGCTGCCGGCGGTGCCGCAAGTCCGCCCGGCCGCTCGTTCCGCGAGGTCTGGCTGATCACGCTCGGCCACTCGCTGACGCATTGGTATCCGGCCACCTTCTACCTGCTGCTGCCCATCATCGGCAACGAGCTGGGTCTGTCGTTCAGCCAGATCGGGCTGATCATGACCTGCCAATACCTTGCCGGCGCGGTGGCCAACGTGCCCGCCGGCGTGCTGGTCGACACAGTCGGGCGCAAGGGCCTGCTGATGGCGGTGTCGCTGTTCTGGGTCGGCTTCCCGTACCTGCTGATGAGCTTTACGTACAGCTATGTGATGCTGCTGCTGTGCGTGGTGATGGTCGGTGTCGGCAACAGCCTGTGGCACCCGACTGCGATCCCGACGCTGGCCCGCCGCTTTCCGGAACGCAAGGGCCTGGTGCTGTCGCTGCACGGCATGGGCGGCAATGCCGGCGACGCCCTCGCGCCGCTGGTCGTGGGCTCGCTGCTGGCGCTGCTGTCGTGGCGCGAGGTGGTGGTGCTGAACGTGGTGCCGGGCCTGCTGATATCGCTGCTGCTGCTGGTCTTCTTGGGCACGCTGCAGCTCGGCCGGAAAAAGCCTGCCAGCGCGGTCGTTGCAGCCAGTCACGAGGACCCGGCTGCGCAGTCGCTGGCAAACTACGTCACAGGACTGCGCCAGCTGTTTCGCAACCGCAGCCTGGTGATTCTGTCCACCAGCGGGGCCTTCCGGTCGATGACGCAAAACGCGCTGCTGACCTTCCTGCCGCTGTTTCTGGCGCGCGAAATGGGTTATTCAATGTTCCTGATCGGCGTCTCGATGTTCGCGTTGCAGGCCGCCGGCTTCGCTGCGGCGCCGGTGGCCGGTCACCTGTCGGACCGGCTCGGGCGGCGCAGCGTGGTGATGACCAGCATGGCAATGACAGCCGTCGTGCTGGTGTTCATGGCGCTGGCCGGAAAGTCGCAAGCATTCGTCGTTTTGATTGCGGTGCTCGGATTTTTTCTGTATGCGCTGCGTCCGGTGCTACAGGCCTGGCTGCTGGAGACGACGCCGAAGAACATGGCCGGCAGCAGCATTGGCATCCTGTTTGGCACACAATCGTTGGGCGCTTCGGTGGGGCCGCTGATCGGCGGGCTGATCGCCGACAGTTACGGCCTCGGCGCCACGTTCTACTTTCTGGCCGCCACCATTGTCTGCGCCAATCTGTTTATTCTGCTGATGCCCAGAGGCGAGATGGCGCCGGCATCAGTTCCATGAGCACCTCGCCCCGCTCGCTGCGGCGCTGGTTCAAGAGCACGTCGAACCGGACTTTCCTCGTCTGGCCACTGGCGCTGCTGGCACTCCAGGCCCTCCAGGCCCTGCTCGACGGCGGCTGGCCGCGCTTGAATCTGTGGGCGCTGCCGCTGCTGGCCTGGGGCTACCTGCAGTATCGCTGGGTCGGCACGTTGCGAACCGAGCAAGGCGGTGGCGGGCCTGGCCTGTCCAATCCACCGCTGCGCCTGGTGACGACCGGCCCGTACCGATTGACACGCAACCCGATGTACCTCGGGCACCTCATCTTTTTCTTCGGCTTGGCCCTGCTGCTGTTGTCGTGGCCGGCCTGGGTGGTGTTTGCCGGGCATGTGCTGTGGTTCGACCACCGGGCGCGGGGCGACGAAGCGCACCTGCTGCAAGTATTTGGCGAGCCCTACCGCGACTACCTGGGCCGCGTCAAACGCTGGATTCCGGGCATCTACTGACTCCGGGGCCGACTCTATTTCATGGGTGAGTTCTACGCGCTGGCCTCGGCGCTGTGCTTCGCCATCTCCAACGTGATGATCATGCGGGGCGCGCCGCGCGGGGCCGCCGACAACGGAGCGTTCCTGTCGCTGCTGCTGACAGCCGCGATCTCGGGGCTTGTATGGTTGGTGCTCGGGTTGCGCCAGGGTTTCGCCCCGGTGACCCTCAATGGCGTGCTCTGGTTGGCCGCAGCGGGCGTGTTCACGGCGTTCATCGGTCGCGTGTTCCTCTACGCCTCAATACAGCACCTGGGGGCCGTGCGCGCTTCGGCGGTCAAACGACTGAACCCGTTCTTCGCGGTGCTGCTGGGCGTGCTCGTGCTGGGCGAGTCCGTTTCTGGCCGGGCGGGCTGGGGCGTGCTGCTGATCGTGGTCAGTTTTGCGGTACTCGTGCACACACAGCTGCACGGCGGCGCGCAGTCCGGTGTCGTCCCCGCCGGGGCATGGCGCAGGCTTCTGAACCTGGGGTATATGTACGGCCCGGTATCGGCGCTGGGCTACGCGCTGGGCTATCTTATGCGCAAGGCGGGACTGCAGGAAACACCGGATCCGTTCTTCGGGGCCATGGTCGGCACGCTGGTCGGCGCGATGCTGTTCGTCGTTGCCGGTTGCTTCAGCGAGTCCTACCGTCTGGCCGTACAAGGCACGTTTCGCCGGGCCAACCCCTGGCTGTATGTCGCCGGCGTGGCGGCGTCATTCGGCCAGATCTTCTATTTCGCCGCGCTCAACGTCAGCCCGATGTCGCGTGTGGCGCTGATCACCTCGATGGAGGTGTTCATCACCATCGCGCTCAGCCTGGCGTTTTTCGGAGAGCGCCTGTCGGCGCGGGTGACGATAGCCGCCCTGCTGGGGTTCGCGGGCACGGCGCTGCTCGTCGGCAGCTGAGCGATTCCGGCCGCACCGGTTATCGGGCATCGTTCCTTTCAGAAGAACGTAGTTCCGTATAAGAGAAATATTTGCTACACTAGGAACATGCTGATAAATACGCAAAAAACAGAGGCTCGCCCGGAGAAAAAAGCGCCTCCCACCCGGCTCTCATCGGTTGCTTCCGCACTGCTGGTGCTCAAGGTTTTTTCCGAGGCCGAGGCCGAACTCGGCATCAGTAGCATCGCCAAGCAGCTCAGTCTGGCCAAAAGCACGGTGCACCGTCTCGCGGTGACTTTGACGTCAGAAGGTTTTTTGGAGCAAAACCAGGAGAACGGGCGCTACCGGCTGGGCTTGTCATTGTTCGGGTTGGGTGCCTTGGTGCGGCGGCGTATGGACGTCTCCAATCAGGCGCGCCCGCTGCTCGGCGTGCTGCGCGACAGCACCCGGGAGGCGGTGCATCTGGCCATCCTGGACAAGACCTCCATCATGTACCTGTACAACCTGGAAACCTCGCAGGCCATCGGCATCCGCTCCTACATCGGCACGCGCAAGCCGGCCTTCTGCACCTGCGAAGGCCGCGCGCTGCTGGCCTTCAGTCCACCCGAGCTCATTGCCAGTGTTATCAGGGAAGGGCTGGTGGCCCGTACGTCCAAGACCAAAACTGACCCCCAGGCACTGCAGAAGACCCTCGAGGAGGTGCGTCAGTCCGGCTACGCCATCGACGACGAAGAAAGCGAGATCGGTATGCGCGGCATCGCAGCGCCGATCCGTGACATATCCGGCAAGGTGATTGCGGCCATCAGCTTGGCCGGGCCGATCCAACGGTTGACCAAGAAAGATCTGCGTGGCTTTGTTTCGCAGGTGATCAGCACGGCCGACGCGATCTCGGCCCGCATGGGCTACAAGCGCCGCTGATTCACTTCCATTGCTCATCCTATCAATCACCGTGTCCTCCCGTCCATGACCGCACCCGACCATCTGATCCGCATCGCAGGCGGCGACGTCTGTTTCCCCTGTGCCCCTGAAGACACCCTGCTGCGCGCGGCGCAGCGCGCCGGCCTTGGTTTTCCCTACGAATGCAACGTCGGGTCCTGCGGCAATTGCAAGTTCGAGCTTGCCGAGGGTGAAGTACAGATGCAGTGGGCGCAGGCGCCGGGCTGGACCGAGAAAGACCGGCAGCGCAAGCGCTTCCTCGGCTGCCAGTCGCGCCCTCTCGCAGACTGCACGGTCAAGCTGCGCCTGGATGACCGCTACGTGCCACGCCACCGCCCGCAGCGCATCCCGGCTGTACTCGAAGCCCATCGTGTCATCACGCACGACATCAGCGAGTTCCGCTTCAGGCTTGATCGGCCCCAGATTTTTGAGCCCGGGCAGTACGCACTGGCCTACCTGCCCGGCGTGGCGGGCGGCCGCGCTTACTCGATGAGCAACACCGCAGGCGATGGTCGGGTCTGGGAGTTCCAGGTGCGACGCATGCCTGGAGGGCAGGGCAGCGCTATGCTGTTCGACGGCGTGCCACCGGGCCAGTGCATCGAGATCGACGGGCCCTACGGCATGGCCTGGCTGCGCCGCGATGCGCCGCGCGACATCCTCTGCCTGGCCGGCGGCTCGGGGCTGGCGCCGATGATCTCGATCGCCCGCGGCGCGATGGCCGAGCCGCGGCTGGCGCAGCGCCAGCTGCACTTTCTCTACGGCGGCCGTACCGCGGCCGACATCTGCGGCGAAGACATGTTGCGCGAACTGCCAGGCTGGGGCGAGCGGCTGAGCTACCACGCGGCTATCTCCTCGGTACCCGATGGAGGCGGACCGGCATGGTCCGGATCGGTAGGCTATCTGCACCAGATCGCGCAGCAGCGCTTCGGCGCGCGGCTGACGCAGATGGAAATCTATTTCGCCGGTCCACCGGTCATGGCCACCGCCGTGCAGCGCATGCTGATCGAGGCCAAAGTGCCTTTTGAGCAGGTCCACTTCGACCAGTTCTATTGAGGCCGCCGCGCTCCGCCTTTCGTCCACCTTCACACTCCAGGAATCCCCGTGTCCAAACTCAAACTGTCCCTCGGCTGCTGGAACTACGACCGCACCCGCGCGTTGATGGACGGCAGCGTGCAGCCCGACGGCATCGATCTCAACTACCTGAACATGCCGGTCGAGGAAACCTTCTTCCGCATGTTGCGCCACCAGGAGTTCGACGCTGCGGAGATGTCGCTGTCGTCGTACACGGTGGCGTTGTCCCGGCCACAGCCGCCCTTCGTCGCGATCCCGATCTTTCCATCGCGCTTCTTTCGGCACTCGTGCATCTATGTCAATGCCGACGCCGGCATCCGCGAGCCCAAGGACCTGATCGGCAAGCGCGTCGGCAACCCGGAATACCAAATGACCGCGCCGGTCTGGATCCGCGGCATTCTCTCGGATCACTACGGCGTGCCGGTCGACAGCGTGACCTACTGCACCGGCGGCGAAGAGGAGCCGGGACGGCCGGAAAAGCTCAAGCTTGACCTGCCTGACAACATCCGCGTCGAGCCCATTGGACCGACGCAGACGCTGTCGCAGATGCTGCTCGACGGCGAGATTGACGCGCTTTATACGGCGCGCATGCCCTCGTCGTTTCTGCGGGGCGGCGGACGAGTCAAGCGCCTGTTCGAGAACTATGTCGACGTCGAACGCCAGTACTTCCGCGACACCGGCATTTTTCCCATCATGCACACGGTGGCGATCCGGCGCGACGTTTACGAGGCCAACCGCTGGGTCGCGCAGTCGCTGTACAAGGCCTTCGTCGAGGCGCAGCGCCGCACTTACGAAGACCTGCAGGAGACCGCAGCACTGAAGACGATGCTGCCGTGGCTGACCGCGCACCTTGAGGACGCGCGCAAGGAGATGGGCGACGATTTCTGGCCCTACGGCCTGGAGCGTAACCGCAAGTCGCTGGCGACCTTCCTGCGCTATCACTTCGAGCAAGGCCTGTCCAGGCGGCTGCTGACGCCCGACGAGCTGTTCGCCCCCGAAGCACTCGAATCATTCAAGATATGAGCTCCACCATGTCTGATCCCAACACGCCGGAGCGACCGGATGCGCCGGTGGGTGGACCGCCGCACACCCTGAAGGACCATCAATGGGGCGCGAACCTCGAGCACGGCCACGACCATGGCGAGGGCGGCGACCACGATCACGACGACTTCGACGGCGCCCCGAACGCGGCCGACCACGCGCTGTGGGTACAGGACAACGTGGTCCTGAACAGCGTCGGCATCGACATTGGTTCGGCCGGTACGCAGGTGGTGTTCTCGAAGATCCACCTGCAGCGCGTCGCCGACCAGCTGTCAACACGCTACGTGGTGATCTCGCGCGAGCCGATCTACCAGTCGCCGAACACGCTGACGCCGTACCAGAGCGACACCCTGATCGACGCCCATGCGCTGGGCGAAATCATCGAGCACGCCTACACGGCCGCCGGTATGCATGCCGACAACGTCGATGCCGGTGCGGTGATCCTGACTGGCGAGGCGCTGCGCCGCGAAAACGGTCAGGCGATCGCAGCGGTGCTGGCTGAGCAGGGTGGCGAGTTCGTCTGCGCAACCGCCGGGCACCACATGGAATGCATGCTGGCCGTCTACGGCTCGGGTGCGGCGCGGCGCTCGTACGACGAATCGACGCGCATCCTCAATATCGACATCGGCGGTGGGACGACCAAGCTCGGCCTGGTCGAAAACGGCGAGCTGCGTGCGACTGCGGCGGTGCACCTGGGCGGCCGCCTGCTGGTGGTCGACGACCGCGGCCGCATCACCCGTCTCGATCCGGCCGGGCGCGGCCATGCGCTGCGCGCCGGCTTCGACTGGCAGCTCGGCAGCGTCGTGAGTCGGCACGAGCTGGCGCATGTGGCTGAGACCATGGCCGACGCGCTGCTGCGCATCCTGAAGCAGCAATTCACCGAAATCGACCTGAACGACCTGCTACTGACCGACCCGCTGCCGCCGCTGGACGAGCTCGGCGGCATCATGTTCTCGGGCGGAGTTGGCGAGTACGTCTATGGTCGCGAGCCGCGCGACTTCGGCGATCTGGGAAAGCTGTTCGGCGAAGCGATCCGCGCCCGGCTCGACAAGGGGGCGCTGCCCTGGCCGCTGCTGCCGCCCGGTGAGTGCCTGCGCGCCACCGTGCTCGGTGCTTCCGAATACAGCGTGCAGCTCAGCGGCAACACGACCTTCGTGTCCGAGCCGGGGGTACTTCTGCCGCGCAAGAACCTGCAGGTTGTACCCTTGCCACTGGCTTTGGGCAACACCATTGACGCGGCCGAGGTGACGCAGGCGCTGCAGCGTTCGTTCATGCGCCATGACTTGATCGAGGGCGAGCAGGACAACGCGCTGTCGCTGCGCTGGAGCGGGCCGCCGGCCTTCGAGCGATTGGCCGCGCTGGCCGAGGGCTTGCTGGGCGCGATCCCGCGCACCCTGAAGTCGGGCCGGCCGATCTATGTGGTGGCCGACGGCGACATCGCGCTGACGCTCGGCCACCTGATCAAGGACGACCCGCGCGTGACCGGTGAGGTGTTGGTGATCGATGGCATCACGCTGTGGGGCTTCGACTTCATCGACCTGGGACGCATCCGCATGCCTTCGCTAACGGTGCCGGTGACGATCAAATCGCTGGTGTTCAGCGAAGACCCGCGCTCGCACGGCAAGTCGGACTTGAGCGACTGGCACCGCCATGGCGACGGGGCGCTGCACCAGCATGACCATGACCATAGTCACGGGCATCATCACCATCACCACCACGAGACATGAACATGAACCTTGTCGCATCCCGCCAGCAACTGGCCCTCGCGCTGGCCATGCTCGAGCGCGAAGAGATCATCGACTTCAACGGCCATTTCAGCGCCCGCTTGCCCGACGGCCGCGGTCTGATGATTAATGCCGCGGACTCAGTGCGCAGCCGCATCGGCGAGCACGACTTCATCGACATCGACTTCGACGGCCGCCCTCTTGCGGGCGACCGCAGTCCGCCGATGGAGTTCCACCTGCACGCGCAGATCTACCTGCGTCGGCCCGATGTGTATGCGATCGTGCACACCCACCCGCGCTGGTCCACGGTGCTGACCACGGTTGGGCAGACCTGGCAGCCCGTGACCATGCAGGCCGCTGTGCTCGGCGCGGTACCTGTCTTCGAGAAAACAGCCTCGATCAACTCGGCCGCGCTCGGCATCGAGGTGGCGGAGTTGCTCGGCGGCGCGAAAGCGGCCCTCATGCGGCGCCATGGCGCGGTAACGGTCGCGGCCTCCGTGCCCGATGCCTTCGTGCAGGCGATCTACCTGGAAGAGAACGCGCACCGGCAGTATCTGGCGCTGCAAATCGGTACGCTGCAACCCTTGAACGACGAGGAATGCGCGGTGATCGGTCGCAATCTGTCGCGGCCGGCCCTCCTGCAAAAAGTCTGGGCTTACCACGCCGCCAAACATTTCCCGGGAGGGTTGTGAGTCCGCGTCGCCTCGCCCGGGGCGGACTTTGCAGCCTTGATTTCAAATTCTTCATCGCGGAGATCTCATGAGTACTGAGGCGCTGGGTGCTAGCCTGCTACCTTCACTGATCCTGGTCGGCATGCTGGGCTTTCGCCATGGCTTCGATGCCGACCACATCGCCGTGATCGACGGCATGACGCGGGCGCGCCAGCTGCACCATTCCTACTGGACATCGAGACTGGTTGGCGCGCAGTTTGCCGTGGGTCACAGCGTAACCATCCTCGTTGCTTCGATGCTACTGTACGGCCAGAGCGTCGCGTTGCCGGACTGGCTGGATGGTCTTGGCGTTGCCATCTCCACCTGCTTCCTGCTCATCATCGCGGCTTCCAATTTCGGCCATGCACTGCGTTCCGGCGGCGATGCGCCCAGACCTGTGGGCCCGGTCGCCGCGGCGCTGTTTCGCCTGACCGGGCGCCAGTTGCACCCCTCATTGGTCGGGGTGGCGTTTGCGATGTCTTTCGACGCGCTGGCGCAGGCCGCGTTCTTTGCCAGTCGCGGCAGCGAATTCAGCGGCTTTTCCACAGTGGTACTGCTGGCCGGGGTGTTTGGCCTGGGCATGACAGTGGCCGATGCCGCCAACGGTGCGCTGCTCAACTGGTTTGTCGGCCGCAGCGACCGTCTGGCGCAGCAGGCGAGTCGTTTCTCCAGCGGCTTCATCGCGCTGATCGCGCTGCTGGCGGCCGGTGCCGGCATTGTGCGCGAATTCGGGGCCGGTTTCGCACGGACTTGGGAGAGTATGGGCATGTGGGTCGGCGTCGGGCTGGTCGGCCTCACGTCCTTCGTCTACGTGGCCCGTATCTCGCTGCAGAAGGCGCGGCTGCAACGAACCATGGGGGAGTTCCATGGCTGACGCGCCACAGGCCGAAACCGGCCCCCCGCCGCGCTCGGCCGGCGAGCTGTTCCTCGTTTTCGCGTGGATCTCGATGCAGAGCTTCGGCGGTGCGTTGACCTTCATCGAGCGTACCGTGGTGCGCGACAAGCGCTGGCTCAGCCCCAAGGAATTTCTTGGCCTGTACGCGGTGAGCCAAGTGCTGCCCGGGCCGACCGGCATCTCGTTCTGCGTGCTGCTGGGTGATCGTTTCTTGGGGCTACGCGGGGCAGTGGCCACCCTGGCCGGCTTTTTGCTGCTGCCCAGTGTGCTGATCATCGGCATAGCCGCGCTGTTCCAACAGTACCAGCATGTGCCGCAGGTGCAGGGCGCCCTGCACGGCATGGGGGCCGCCAGCGTCGGCTTGATCGTGACCACGGCCGCGCGCATGGCCCACACGCTACGTGGCCAGCGCATCGGCATTGCCGTGGCGGTGCTCAGCTTCGTGGCCGTCGGCCTGGGCCGGTTGCCGGTCAGCACGGTGATGCTGACGCTGGGCGTTTTGTCAGTTTGGCTGGCTTGGCGGACCCACCCCCGATGAGCGCTGCCGACCTGTTCGCGCTCTTCCTGCACTTCCTGTCGCTGTCGGTGTTCGCGACTGGCGGCGCGATGGCGTTGGCCTCGGACATGCACCGCTACGTGGTCGACCAGCATGGCTACCTGACCCATACGGAATTCGTCAATTCGATCGCACTGGGCCAGGCCGCCCCGGGTCCCAACATCATGTTTATCATCGTCATGGGCTGGCAGGTGGCCGGGGTGCAGGGGGCGCTGGCGACCACCCTGGGGCTGTCCTTGCCGGCGTTGATTTTCCCGTTCGTGGTGTCCAGGCTGAGCCGACGGGCGCAGTTCGAGCGCACGTTGAAAGCGTTGCAGCGCGGCCTCGGGCCGGTGGCCATCGGGCTGATGGCGTCGACCTGCTTCCTGCTGGTGCGTGAAGCCCCGGGCGTGTGGAAAGGTGCGGCCATCATCGCAGCGACGATCGCCGTCTTGGCTCTGACGCGCGTCCCGCCGGTGCTACTGATCATCGCGGCCGGTGCGCTCGGCACCTTCATCCCGTGGTAAGGTCCTGCACCGATGCGGTTGCCGTTTTGTCTTTGAAGCTGCAAAACTGGCTCACGCCGCATTGCCAGCACAAAGGCTTGCGTGCCTGGCAGACATAGCGTCCATGCAGAATCAGCCAGTGATGTGCATCCACCAGGTAGGCGGACGGGATGCGCTGGAGCAACTTGTGCT
>JAUXOA010000088.1 GCA_030682475.1 Rhodoferax sp.
CGCTGAATCGCCAGTTAACTGGCGATTCAGCGCGAACACCCAGCAATCAGGAAACCATCAAGTAAGCTTGCAAACTTCGGGCTTCTGGAAAATTGATTGGTACGGGGATTGGGGGCAGGTCAATGGTGTTCAGCTACCCGCCCAAACCTACTTTCGCAGTGCAGAACGAAGCGGCTATCGCCACTCCGCCGGTAGTTGATTTCAACAAGAAGTAGTGCTGCGCTGGCACGTCCGGTGAAACCCATGTCCCTGCTGCAACGGCTGCCAGATCGGCGGTTGGTTTTGGGCCGCTGGCTGCTTGGCTTGGGCTGGGGGCTGCTGTTGGCGCTCTCGCCGGCCATGGCGCAACTGGCGGTTCCGGCGCTGACCTCTCATGTCGTTGACACCACAGGCACCCTGGGCGCAGAGCAGGTGCAGCAACTGGAGAGCAAACTCAAGGCTTTTGAGCAAGACCGTGGCGCGCAAATTGTGTTGTTGCTGGTGCCCACTACACAACCCGAGGACATTGCCAGTTACGCCAACCGGGTGGCCAACAGTTGGAAAGTCGGCCGCAAGGACATTGGCGATGGTTTGCTGGTGATCGTGGCCAAAGAGGAGCGCAAAGTCCGCATCGAAGTCGCCAAAACGCTGGAAGGGGCGATTCCCGACCTGGCGGCCAGGCGCATCATTGACCAAGCCATCACACCGCGCTTCAGGCAGGGTGACTTCGCCGGGGGGCTGGACGCCGCCGTGGATCAGATCATGGCGCGCATCAGTGGCGAAGCCTTGCCGACGCCCAGCTCTGAGCCGGATCGGGGCAAGGCCGGGTTTCAATGGATGGATCTGGCTATCTTTGTGTTCTTTGCCGTCCCCGTGCTGGGTGCGGTAGCACGCAACATCCTGGGCCCCAAACTGGGCCCATTGGCGACCGGTGGCGCCATTGGTGCGCTCGCGCTATTTATCACCTCCAGCCTGCTGATCGCCGGCCTGGCGGCTGTCGTGGCACTTTTATTTACACTTTTCTCCAGCTTTGCGCGCAGTTCCGGCGGCACCGGATGGGGTTCGGGCAGCGCAGGCGGCTGGAGTTCTGGCGCTGGCGCAGGAGGTTTTGGAGGGGGCAGAGGTGGAAGTGGTGGTTTTAGCTCGGGTGGGGGTGGCGATTTTGGTGGCGGCGGTGCCTCGGGAGACTGGTGATGTTGAGCCGTATCAAAAGAATTCTCAAGTACCGTTGGCTGGAGGCGTCCACCATCCGCAGCGCCATTGCGCCAGACCTGCTGCAACGACTACAGCAACGGGTGGCCGCCAGCGAACGCCGTCACAGCGGTGAAATCCGCATCTATGTCGAGGCCGGCTTGCCCATGAGTTACCTCTGGACTGATGCGCCAACGCGCCACATCACCCGCCAGCGGGCGCTGGCCCTGTTTGGCAAACTTCGCGTCTGGGACACGGCCAACAACAATGGCGTTCTGATTTACCTGCTGCTGGCCGAGCACACCATTGAGCTGGTGGCCGACCGGGGCCTCAACGAGTTGGTGGCGCCGCCGGTCTGGCAGGCCATGGTTTCACGCATGAGCGCCGCGTTCCAGCGCGGGCATTTCGAGGATGGCCTGACGCAGGCGCTGGAGGAAGTGTCCGCCCTGTTGGTTCAGCATTTCCCGTTGGGGGTGGGAGAGGCGAACCCGAACGAGCTGCCGGATGCACCGATATTGAGTTGAGTCCGGTCGGGCTTGAATGACAAAGTGGCCTGAATCAGCCAGCGGCCCGTCGAACAGCCATCAAGCCCTTGGTCTTCAATTACTTTTTCTGACGGTATTTGCGCAGCGCCGAGATCTGAGCCGCCATCACGGCCAGCTCGGAGGTGGCTTTGGCCAGATCTATATCGCTCTTGGCGTTCTTGATGGCTTCTTCTGCGGCCGCTTTGGCAGCATTGGCTTTCTCGTCGTCCAGGTCCTTGCCGCGGATGGCGGTGTCGGACAACACCGTGACGCAGTGGGGCTGCACTTCCAGAAGGCCACCGGCCACGAAGATAAATTCTTCGCTACCGTCGGCTTTTTCAATCCGCACCGAACCCGCCTTGATGCGCGTGATCAGCGGTGTGTGGCGCGGGTAAATGCCGAGCTCGCCAGCTTCACCGGGCAGAACCACAAAACGCGCCTCGCCCGAGAAGATGGACTCTTCGGCACTGACCACATCGACGTGGATGGTATTCATATTTTCTTAGCCTTCTCAAACGCTTCGTCGATCGTGCCCACCATGTAGAAGGCCTGCTCGGGCAGGTGGTCACACTCGCCGTTCACAATCATCTTGAAGCCGCGAATGGTCTCGGCCAGGCTGACGTACTTGCCGGGTGAGCCCGTGAACACCTCGGCAACGAAGAAGGGCTGGCTCAGGAAGCGCTGGATCTTGCGGGCGCGGGCCACCGTCAGCTTGTCTTCCGGGGCCAGTTCGTCCATCCCCAGGATCGCAATGATGTCGCGCAGTTCTTTATAGCGCTGCAGCGTGCCCTGCACGGCGCGGGCGGTTTCGTAATGGTCTGCACCCACCACCAGCGGATCAAGCTGGCGGCTGGTGGAGTCGAGCGGGTCGACCGCCGGGTAGATACCCAGCGAAGCGATGTCACGGCTCAGCACCACGGTCGAATCAAGGTGGGCGAAAGTGGTGGCCGGGCTGGGGTCGGTCAAGTCATCGGCTGGCACGTAGACGGCCTGGATCGAAGTGATGGAGCCGACCTTGGTGGAGGTAATACGCTCTTGCAAGCGGCCCATTTCTTCAGCCAGTGTGGGCTGGTAGCCCACCGCCGAAGGCATACGACCCAGCAGAGCGGACACTTCGGTACCGGCCAGGGTAAAGCGGTAAATGTTGTCCACAAAGAACAGCACGTCTTTGCCTTCGTCACGGAAAGACTCGGCAATGGTCAGGCCGGTCAGGGCCACGCGCAGACGGTTACCCGGAGGCTCATTCATCTGGCCGTAAACCATGGCCACCTTTGACTCGCCCAGGTTCTCCAGGTTCACCACGCCGGAGTCGGCCATCTCGTGATAGAAGTCGTTGCCCTCGCGGGTGCGCTCACCGACACCGGCAAACACGGACAAGCCGCTGTGTGCCTTGGCGATGTTGTTGATGAGTTCCATCATGTTCACGGTCTTGCCCACGCCAGCGCCGCCGAACAGACCGACCTTGCCGCCCTTGGCAAACGGGCACACCAGATCAATCACCTTGATGCCGGTTTCCAGCAGTTCCTGTGAAGGGTTGAGATCATCATAGGCCGGCGCCTTGCGGTGAATCGACATGTGCTTTTCAGCGTTGACCGGGCCACGCTCGTCAATCGGTGCACCCAGCACATCCATGATGCGCCCCAGGGTGGCCTTGCCAACCGGCACCATGATGGGCTGCGCGGTGTTGGACACCATCAAGCCACGGCGCAGGCCGTCGCTTGATCCGAGCGCAATGGTACGCACGATGCCGTCGCCGAGTTGCTGCTGCACTTCCAGTGTCAATGCCGTACCTTCGAGTTTGAGGGCGTCATAGATCCTGGGCATCTGGTCACGTGGAAACTCCACGTCAACCACTGCGCCAATGCACTGAACAATTTTTCCCTGAACGCCGGTATTGATTTTTGCGGTTTCTTGAGCCATGTTGGTTGCTCCAATAAATTTGAATCTTGCTAGCTGCTTGCACCTGTTGGGCCTAGGCCCCGATCGCTGCAGCTCCGGAGACGATCTCGGACAGTTCCTTGGTGATCGCTGCTTGACGGGTCTTGTTATAGACCAGTTTCAACTCGCCAATCACGCTGCCCGCGTTGTCGGTGGCCGCCTTCATGGCCACCATGCGCGCGGCATGTTCAGAGGCCATGTTCTCGGCCACGGCCTGGTAAACCAGCGCCTCGACATAGCGCACCAGCAGCTCGTCGATGACGGTCTGCGCGTCCGGCTCATAAATGTAGTCCCAACCATGCTTGGTGCCCAATGCACTTTCGCTGGCGCTGGCTTCGGCCTGCATCTTGGCAGCCGACAGGGGCAGCAACTGCTCCAGTACCACTTCCTGCTTCATCGTGTTGATGAAGCGGGTGTAGGAGAGGTAGACCGCGTTGATTTGGCCATGGGCGTAGGCGTCGAGCAACACCTTGACGGGGCCGATCAAGCGCTCCAGATGCGGCCTGTCACCCAATTGCGTCACATGCGACACCACCTTGGCACCAATGCGGTTGAGGAAACCAAAACCCTTGTTGCCAATGGCCACCACCTGCGCCGACATACCAGCCGCCTGAAGTTCGCGCAGCTTGCTGGTCATGCTGCGCAGCACGTTGGAATTCAGACCCCCGCACAAACCCTTGTCCGTGGTGACCACAATCATGCCTGCAACTGCTGCGTCGTTGGATTTCATGAAGGCATGAACGTATTCGGGATTGGCCTTGCCCATATTGGCGGCGATGTTGCGCACCTTCTCGGCATAGGGCCGCGCGGCCCGCATGCGTTCCTGTGCTTTACGCATCTTGGACACGGAGATCATCTCCATGGCCTTGGTGATCTTCTTCGTACTCTCGAAGTTCTTGATCTTGCCGCGTATTTCCTTGCCTGTTGCCATATCGGAGTCCTTCGCTGTTACTTAAGGTGGCCTTAAGCGAATGACTTCTTGAAGGCAGCGATGGCGGCGTTCAATTCAGCCTCGGCGTCTTTGTCCATCGCCTTGTCGGCTTCGAGCTTGGCCAACAGCGCTGCATGTTTGTCTTTCAGATAGCCATGCAGACCATGCTCGAAAGACAGCATCTTGTTGACAGCGATATCGTCCAGGAAGCCCTTGTTCACGGCAAACAGCGTGGCGCCCATCAAGGAAATAGGCAGCGGGCTGTACTGCGCCTGCTTGAGCAATTCGGTGACACGGGCGCCGCGGTCGAGCTGCTTGCGGGTGGCCTCGTCCAGATCGGAAGCGAACTGCGCGAACGCGGCCAACTCACGGTACTGGGCCAGGTCGGTACGGATGCCGCCGGACAGGTTCTTGATCAGTTTGGTCTGTGCCGCACCACCAACGCGCGACACGGAAATACCGGCGTTGATGGCAGGGCGAATACCCGCATTGAAGAGCGAAGTTTCCAGGAAAATCTGGCCATCGGTGATCGAGATCACATTGGTTGGCACAAAAGCCGACACGTCACCCGCTTGCGTTTCAATGATGGGCAGTGCCGTCAGTGAACCGGTCTGGCCCTTGATGGCACCTTGGGTGAAGTCTTCAACATATTTCTCGTTCACGCGGGCGGCACGCTCGAGCAGACGGCTGTGGAGATAAAACACATCGCCGGGGTAGGCTTCACGGCCCGGCGGGCGGCGCAGCAGCAAGGACAACTGACGGTAGGCCACGGCTTGTTTCGACAGATCGTCATACACAATCAGGGCGTCTTCGCCGCGATCGCGGAAATATTCGCCCATGGTGCAGCCAGAGTAGGCTGACACATACTGCATGGCGGCTGACTCGGCCGCGGTAGCGGCGACCACAATGGTGTACGCCATCGCACCGGCCTGTTCCAGCGCGCGCACCACGTTTTTGACGCTTGATGCCTTCTGGCCAATTGCGACATAAACGCAGGTCATTTTCTGACCCTTCTGGTTGATGATGGCATCAATGGCGACAGCGGTTTTACCGGTCTGGCGGTCACCGATGATCAACTCGCGCTGACCGCGACCGACCGGCACCATGGAGTCAATCGACTTCAGGCCGGTTTGCATCGGCTGGCTCACGGATTGACGTGCAATCACGCCCGGCGCCACTTTTTCGATCACGTCAGTCATCTTGGCGTTGATCGGGCCTTTGCCGTCAATCGGCTGGCCCAGGGCATTGACCACGCGGCCTTTGAGCTCGGGGCCGACCGGCACTTCCAGAATACGACCCGTGCATTTGACGGTGTCGCCTTCGGAGATGTGCTCGTACTCGCCCAGAATCACGGAGCCGACCGAGTCACGCTCCAGGTTCAGGGCCAGACCGTAGGTCGGGAGACCATCGCTGCCGGCCGGGAATTCGAGCATCTCGCCCTGCATCACATCGGACAATCCATGAATGCGGCAAATACCGTCAGTCACCGACACCACGGTACCCTGATTGCGAATGTTGACGCTGGCGGACAGGCCTTCAATACGGCTCTTGATCAGTTCAGAAATTTCTGCGGGATTGAGTTGCATGACTCTTTCCTTCTTTCGTTAATTGGGCCTGCCAACCAGGGGCTTGCGCCTCAAGCTGACAAGGCCATTTTCATTTGTTCCAGACGGGCTTTGACAGAAGCGTCAAGAACCTCATCACCCACCACCACGCGAATGCCGCCGATCAATTCGGGTTGCAATTGGACCGACACATTGAGCTTGCGAGCGAAGCGTTTTTCCAGCGTTGCGGCCACATCGGCCAGTGCTGCGCTGTCAATCGCGAACGCGCTGTACACCACGGCGTCAGACGAGCCACTTTTGGCATTCTTCAGCACATGAAACTGGGCCGCAATTTCCGGCAAAGCACGCAAGCGCCGGTTTTCAATCACGGTGCGCAGGAAGTTCTTGGCCATCTCCGGCAAAGCCACCTGGGCCACGCCGACAATCACGTCAAACACCTGAGCCGCCGTGACCTTGGGGTCGTCGGAGAATTGTTGCAATTGCGGGTTTTTCGCAATTTCGTTCAACGCTTCAACCCAGACCGCCGCCGCATCCAAGTCGGACGCCGCCGCCTTGAATAAGGCTTCGGCATAAGGCCGGGCAATAGTGGCAAGTTCAGCCATGGTTGTCCTTACAGCTCAGTCTTCAAACGGCCAAGCAAATCAGCATGGACGCCGGCATTGACTTCCCTAAGGAGAATCTGCTCGGCCCCCTTGACCGCCAGCGCCGCCACCTGCTCACGCAGTGCTTCGCGCGCCTTGACGGTTTGCTGTTCAGCTTCAACCCTGGCAGCAGCAATGATCTTGCTGCCTTCCTCGGTTGCTTTTAATTTGGCTTCTTCAACCATGGCCTGACCCCGACGCTCGGCATCCGCCAGGCGGGCCGTTGTCTCAGCCCGCGACTTGGCCAATTCAGCCTCCCCCCGCTTGTTGGCAGAGGAGAGTTCGGATTTGGCTTGGTCGGCAGCCGCGAGGCCGGCGGCGATTTTGCTGGCACGCTCATCCAATGCAGCCGCGATAGGCGGCCACACGAATTTCATCGTGAACAGCACCAGCAATGCGAAGACGATGGCTTGCGCCACCAGAGTTCCATTAATGTTCACAGTAAATCTCCCTTAAGCGGGGTATTGCAGGCGGCGCTTACTTGACGACCAGGCGTCCAATTTGAGCGAGGAACGGATTGGCCGTGGTGAACCACAGGGCAATACCGGTACCGATAATGAACGAGGCATCAATCAGGCCAACCAGCAGAAACATCTTGGTCTGCAGTTCACCCATGAGCTCGGGCTGCCGTGCAGCAGCTTCAAGAAACTTGCTGCCCATGATGCCAATACCGATACAAGCGCCCAGCGCGCCCAAACCGATGATCAGACCCGCAGCGAGAGCAACAAAACCAATGACTTCCATGATGACTCCTTAAGAAACTAAAAAACAAAACCAAACTTAACCCAAATCAATGCGCGTCATGCGCCTGCCCGATGTAGACCAAAGTCAACATCATGAACACAAAAGCCTGCAGGATAATGATCAGGATGTGGAACACGGCCCACGCCCATCCCGCCACCACATGCAGCAGCAACAACGCCAGGTTCGATGGCTCAAACGACAGCGCCCAGGCACCACCGAGCAGGGCGATCAACATGAACAGCAACTCACCCGCGTACATATTGCCGAACAGCCGCATTCCATGCGAGACGGTTTTCGCAACAAATTCCATGATCTGCATCGCGAAATTCGCGATACCGAGCAACACCGCAAACAGGGGGTTCTTGCTGGTTCCGAAGGGTGCGCATACCAATTCGTGGGCCCAGCCGCCGACACCCTTGATCTTGATATTGTAGAAAAGGCAGATCAACAAAACCGACACCGACAGGCCCATCGTCACAGAGAGGTCAGCGGTGGGCACCACGCGCAAATAGGCGTGACTCGGATCGCCCCCGGCAGCGCCATAAATCCATTTCCACACCTCGGGCAACAGATCGACCGGCAGCAAGTCCATGGCGTTGAGCAGAATGATCCACACAAACACCGTGAGCGCCAAAGGAGCGACCATTTTGCGGCTGCCCGCATTGTGAACAATTGACTTGGCCTGCGCATCGACCATTTCGATCAGAATTTCAACCGCCGCCTGAAAACGGCCCGGCACGCCGGATGTGGCACGACGCGCTGCCTTCCAGAGAAAGAAGGTACCCAGCACACCCAGCAGCATTGAGAAAAGAAGGGAATCGATGTTGAAGACGGAGAAATCAACGATTTCAGTCTGCGGCTTGTTTTGCCAATGCGTCAGGTGGTGAACAATATAGTCACTGGCTGACGGCGCGTTTGCTTCTGCGGACATGGTTAAATCTTTATTTTCGTTTTCGTTTCGGGCGCATCAAAAGCGCCACCCAATACACATTCAGGGTCACCATCAGGCCGATCAGCATCGCCAACCAGTCCAGCTCTGCCACCAGTTGCGGGGCCGCAAAAAGCATCCCGACACTGGCAGCAATCTTGACCGCTTCCCATAAAAAGAACCCAAACACCGCAGCACCTGCATTCATGGAAGACAGCTTGCTGGTCAACCCGCGCGCAAACAGCGCCGCCGGGATCACAACCGCCAGCGCGCCGTAGAACGCCGACCAGCCCACATTGAGTCTTCCGGTCAAAGCCCAGGCGGCACATGCCACCAGAACACCGACCAGCAACTGCACTAACAGAATTTCCCACGGGGATACCGAAGGATTCGCGTCACGCAGCTTTTGGGCTTCTTCACGGGTTAAGGGCTTGAAACCCTCGTCCCTCACATCATCTTCCACATCAACCTTGCGAGTAGCCGCCCGAGTTACCGGGATGGCTGCCGAAGGTGTCATTTTTTGCATCACAAATTACGGGAAGGTTACAAGGCCCATTATCAAACGATTAGCCAGCGACTACACCGCAACACTTAGCAAAGCCTTGGATTATATACGTAGAAACCCGTATGCATCGGAACACTCCCTGTGGACGCAGCGATAATTGGCGAAACCCGACAGATGTCGGTCACACCGGCAACCCCATGAGCCAGCGCAAACAAGCATCCGACCGCCCCACCAAAGAGCGGCCCAAAGCACGCTGGAGCGACCGCTTCACGCGCGGGTTCAGCCGCGAAACACTGGCGGCCCACCCCTGGCTCAAGCCCGTGGCGCATCACCTGCAGGAGCCCGGACTCTGGCATATGCAGCACGAAGCGGTGGCCCGCGGGGTGGCGATCGGCCTGTTCTGGGCGTTTGCGTTGCCGGTCGCCCAGATCCTGGTGGCAGCAGCCCATTGCATCTGGTGGCGCGGCAACATCCCGGTGGCCGCCGGGGTGACGCTGATCACCAACCCGTTCACCATCGGCTTCTGGCTCTGGCTGGCCTATCAGCTGGGTCACCTGATTCTGGGCGTGGCACCCCACGAAATCGCGGTGGGCAACGCGGCGCTTGAAGCCGTTTCGTCCGGCGGCGGGTTCGATGCACTGGCGTGGCTGGAACGCTTTGGCTGGCCCGCCGTGCTCGGCATGGCCATTTTTTCAGTCGTCGGCTCAGCCAGCGGATATATCCTGGTCAAACTGATCTGGCGCTGGCGCGTCTGGTTCAAGCGGCGCGCCCGGCGCAACGGCAGATAAACTTGCGCGACAATAGCCCCCACCCATTTGATGTCCATGATGACCACTTCCAACCCAACTTCCAGCGCCCAGCTGCCGGCCACGCCTTGCTATTTAAACGGCGAATTTACCGCGCTCAAGGATGCCAAAATCAGTGTGATGGACCGCGGCTTCATCTTCGGTGACGGCGTCTATGAAGTGGTGCCGGTCTATGGCGGAAAACTGTTCCGTTTTGCCCAGCACATGGCGCGGCTCGAGCGCAGCCTGGCCGAGCTGCGCATCGCCAATCCGTTGACCCCTGCCCAATGGACTGAAGTTGCTCTCAAATTAGTAACTGCTTACGCCCACTCCACGGGGGTCAGGGCTGAAAACCTTGACCAGCTGGTGTACATCCAGATCAGCCGCGGCGTGGCGCTGCGCGACCACGTGATGCTGCCCGACCTGACGCCCACCGTCTTCGTCATGACCAGCACGATGAAGCCACCCACGCCAGAGCAGCGCGCGCAGGGCGTGGCCTGCGTCAGCGCCGACGACTTTCGCTGGCGCAAAGCCCATATCAAAAGCACCAGCCTGCTGGGCGCGGTTTTTGCGCGCCAGATCAGTGCCGATGTGGATGCCGTGGAAACCGTGATGTTCAGGGACGGCTACTTGAGCGAGGCCGCGACCTGCAATGTCTGGGTCGTGCGCGACGGCAAGGTGCTGGGCCCGCCCAAAGACAATCTGGTGCTCGAAGGCATACGCTACGGTTTGATCGAGGCCATCTGCCGCGAAGCCGGCATCGGCTTTGAGCTGCGCCGCATCAGCCGCGAAGAAGTATTTAGCGCGGACGAGTTGTTGTTGTCGTCCGCCACCAAGGAAATACTGGCCGTCACCACGCTGGACGGCCAACCGGTCGGCAGGGGCCGCCCCGGCCCGGTCTGCGCGCAACTGTACGCCGGCTACCAGCAAGTCAAAGAACAGATGCGGCTGGAGCCGCAGTTGGGCATGACAGCTTGAAGCCGCCGGCCGCAAACCCTTCACCTCCTGTGTCCACGCCAACAGCCACTGACCAAGCGCGCAACGAGTCGCTCATTGCGTACCCTTCGCTGTTCCCGATCAAGGTCATGGGCGTCAAAGTGGACGGCCTGGTGCACGCCATCACCACCATCGCCCACCAGTTCGACCCCACGTTTGATGCCACCACAATCGCGTTGCGCGAGAGCAAAGGAGGCAAGTACCTGGGCGTGACCATCACCGTCACCGTCACCAGCCGCGAGCAGCTTGACGAGCTGTACCGCACGCTGTCGACGCACCCGATGGTGAAAGTGGTGCTGTAAACAACCGTGGCTATTTCGCCGCTCCATCTTGGCCGGGTGGACTACCTGCCCACCTGTGCAGCGATGCAGGCCTTCACCGCCGCACGCTCCTCAGAGACACCCGATGAGCTGTGGATTTGTGAGCATCCTGCGGTTTATACACAAGGACTGGCGGGTAAAAATGAGCATATTTTCAACTCCGGCCAGATCCCGGTGATCGCCACCAACCGGGGGGGGCAGGTCACGTACCACGGTCCCGGCCAGGTGGTGGCGTATCCGCTGATCGACCTCAAACGGGCTGGCTACTTCATCAAGGAATACGTGTACCGCATCGAAGAGGCTGTCATCCGCACGCTGGCGCATTTTGGTGTGACCGGGCACCGGGTGGGCGGCGCGCCCGGCATTTATGTGCGGCTTGATGATCCGTTTGGACACGCAACCCTCCCCGTTCGGGCTGAGCTTGTCGAAGCCGGCACTGGACCCTTCGACAGGCTCAGGGCGAACGGCATTGAAGTTGGCAAGATCGCGGCCTTGGGCATCAAAGTCAGCCATAACTGCACTTACCACGGCGTGGCGTTCAATGTGGCGATGGATCTGGAACCCTTCCTGCGCATCAACCCTTGCGGCTACACAAGTCTGCAAACGGTAGACCTGTCTACAATTGGCGTATCCGTCGCGTGGCAAGAAGCTGCGGACGTGTTGGGGCAGAAACTGGCGAGTTATCTGGCGCCTTGATTCCCGTTCGGGCTGAGCCTGGCCTGTCCTGAGCTAGTCGAAGGGTCGAAGGGCTGGGTAATCCGCTCATGCATGGGGCTGCGACCCTTCGACTAGCTCAGGACAGGCTAAGCTCAGGGCTAACGGAACAATAGATGAGCACAACAGAAACCACCCACCTTACCGTTCGCGGTGCGCAGCCCACCGAAAGTTACAACCCCTCGGCCAAGCAAAAAGCCGCAGCCAAGCTGTCGCGCATCCCGATCAAGGTGCAGCCGGGCGAGGTACTGAAAAAGCCGGCGTGGATTCGTGTCAAGGCCGGCTCGCCCACTACCCGCTTTTATGAGATCAAGGATGTGCTGCGCCAGAACAAGCTGGTGACAGTATGCGAAGAGGCGTCCTGCCCCAATATCGGCGAATGTTTCGGCAAAGGCACGGCCACCTTCATGATCATGGGCGACAAGTGCACGCGGCGCTGCCCGTTTTGCGATGTCGGCCACGGCCGACCCGACCCACTGGACGTGAACGAACCCGACAACCTGGCCCAAACCATCGCTCAGCTCAAGCTCAAGTATGTGGTGATCACCAGCGTCGACCGCGATGACCTGCGCGACGGCGGCAGCCAGCATTTTGTCGATTGCATCACCCGCACGCGCGCGCTGTCGCCGGCGACGCAAATCGAGATTCTGGTGCCTGATTTCCGCGGCCGCGACGACCGCGCACTCGACATCCTGAAAACCGCGCCGCCCGACGTGATGAACCACAACCTGGAAACCGTGCCGCGCCTGTACAAAGAGGTACGCCCGGGCTCGGACTACCAGTTCAGCCTGAACCTGCTCAAAAAGTTCAAGGCGCTGTTCCCCAATATTCCGACCAAGAGCGGCCTGATGGTGGGTCTGGGCGAAACCGACGATGAAATTCTGGACGTGATGCTTGAGATGCGCTCGCACGGCATCGAGATGTTGACCATCGGCCAGTATCTGGCGCCCTCCACCTCGCACCTCACCGTGAAACGCTACGTGCACCCGGACACCTTCAAGATGTTGGAGACCCGGGCCTACGAAATGGGCTTCAAGCATGCCGCCGTTGGAGCCATGGTGCGCAGCAGTTACCACGCCGACCAGCAGGCGCATGCGGCGGCCAACGCATCATCAAGCGCGACGGCTACAGGCGCAGTTTGATGCCAGCCCCTCTGCTGGCACTGGGCGCGATTGCCCTGTGGGCTGCGCTGGCGGCTTTTGGCGTGGCGCTGTCCCATGTACCGCCTTTTCTGCTGACCGGCCTGGCGCTGCTGGTGGGCAGCCTGATTGCATGGCCGCTCTCGGGTTTTCGACTGTCCCGCTGGAGAGTACCGATGTCCACCCTGGCCCTGGGTGTTTACGGCTTGTTTGGCTTCCACTTTCTGCTGTTTTTGGCGCTGCGCCATGCGCCGCCGGTGCAGGCCAATCTGGTGAACTATTTGTGGCCTTTGTTGATGGTGGTGCTGGCGCCTGTTTTCCTGCCCGGCATGACGCTGCGGCCCGTGCACCTGGTCGCCGCGCTGCTGGGGTTTGCCGGGGCGGCAGTCGTGATTTTGGGCGGGTCAGAATCTTTGAATCCCTCCAATGTCGTCAGCGGCGGCTGGGCTTGGGGTTATGTGCCGGCTTTGGGGTCGGCTTTTATCTGGGCCAGTTACTCGCTGTTGACTAAACGGGTGGCGGCGTTTCCAACGGCGGCCATCGGCGGCTTTGCGCTGGTCTCGGGCTTGCTATCGCTGCTGTGTCACGGCTTGCTGGAACCAACCGTCACCCTCAGTGGGCGCGACTGGCTGCTGATTGTTGCCATGGGTCTGGGGCCAATGGGGGCGGCTTTTTTCCTGTGGGACAAGGCGCTTAAAAATGGCGATGTGCGCCACATTGGCATTCTCAGTTACCTCACCCCGCTGGCGTCGACCGCCATGCTGGTCGCCATCAGCGGGCGCCCTTTGACCTGGAACATTGCACTCGCTGCCGCCATGATTGTGGGCGCAGCGCTGTTGGGCACGCGCAGCCATTGATTGAATAGCGAACGCCCCCCTGGATTCCCGCCGGCGCGGGAATGGCAAGCGGGTAGCAGTGCCGTGCAGACTCTCGGCTCAGGCCGATGCGCCGGTGGCTTCCCCCATTCCGGCGGACAATCCTTGCATGATTCAACTCAAAGACATCGAAGCCGCCGCCGCCCGCCTGCAGGGTCAACTGCTGCACACGCCCTGTGTGGCGTCGAGAACCCTGTCCGACATCACCGGGGCGCAGGTGTTCCTCAAATTCGAGAACCTGCAGTTCACCGCCTCCTTCAAAGAGCGCGGCGCCTGCAACAAGCTGGCGCAACTCACGCCGTTTGAGCGGCAACGTGGCGTGATCGCCATGAGCGCCGGCAACCACGCCCAGGGGCTGGCCTACCACGCCCAACGTCTGGGGCTGCGCGCCGTGATCGTGATGCCGCGCTTCACACCGGGCATCAAAGTGGAGCGCACGCGCAGCTTTGGGGCCGAGATTGTGGTGTACGGCGACACCCTGGACGAGGCCAGGGCCCACGCGCTGACGCTGGCGGCGCAGCAGCAGCTCATCTTTGTGCACCCTTACGACGATGCGGACATTGTGGCGGGCCAGGGAACGGCGGCGCTTGAAATGCTGCAGGACGTGCCCGAGCTCGACACGCTGGTAGTGGCGGTGGGCGGCGGCGGCCTGATAGCGGGCATGGCCACGGCTGCCAAAGCGATCAAACTCGGCATCCAGATCATTGGCGTGCAAACTACGCGTTTTCCGGCCATGTTCAATGCCATCAAGGGCACGCACCACCCGCAGGGCAGCAGCAGCATCGCCGAAGGCATTGCGGTCGGCACCCCCGGCAAAATCCCGCAAGCCATCATCGCGCGTCTGGTGGATGATTTGCTGCTGGTGGACGAAGGCGATATCGAGCAGGCCATCGTCATGCTGCTCGAAGTGGAGAAAACGCTGGTCGAAGGCGCTGGTGCTGCCGGTCTGGCGGCCCTGCTCAAATACCCCGAACGCTTCCAGGGTAAAAAGGTAGGGCTGGTGCTGTGCGGTGGCAATATCGACCCCTTGCTGCTGGCCGCCATCATCGAGCGCGGCATGGTGCGCGCTGGTCGGCTGGCACGCATTCGCGTCAGTGCCCGCGACGTCCCCGGCACGCTGGCAAAAATCACCGCCACCGTGGCCGAGGCCGGTGCCAACATCGACGAAGTGCATCACCAGCGGGCCTTCACCACCCTGGCCGCCCAGAATGTTGAGATTGAATTGGTGATCCAGACGCGCGGCCCGCAACACATTGCGGATGTGCTGGCCCAATTGTTGGCAGCAGGGCTTGCGGCGCAGCTCGTTCGTTGACTTCAATAAGGCCGGCGCCAGTTCCAGCCCATCACAGCAAAGCCCCTGTCACTCAGGCAGCGCTGCGCGAAATGGCGACAGGTAGGTGATGCTAGTTTTTTCATGCAGGACACCGGACACGGCGCCCGCATGGGTAAAATTCGCTTTGTTGCGAATCTGAAAACTCAAGGAATCACCATGTCCAAGCCCACACCCCACCAAGAAGCCCCGGAAATTGACGCGGTGGAAGCCGTCGTACCCTACATGCCGCTGGTTTTGCCTCTGGTCGGTGGCATATTGATGTTTTTGCTCGCTTTCATCGCCGTTTCAATGGCCTGATTGGCCTGCGGCTACCTGATTTATTGACTAACTTGCTACATATTATGTAGCATATCGCGCCGCCGCAGCTTGCTGCAGCGGTCTGCTTCAGGGCTTTTCACGCCGCCCCTATTTGCATAAACTCATGCAGGTTTTGCATATCTTTTCGGTGTAAGCGGTAGCTAAGCGCCGGTCCAGTTCATAAAATCGTCACTCGATCTTTACTCTTGCCGACTTGACATTTGTGACGCACCCATCACATTCGTTCGTTGCCTACTTCTCAAAATGCATGGTTGGGGGAAATAGCCCCGCATGCCCGTTCGTTTTGAAAAGACGTTTTTTTATTCCGGAGCTTTTCAATGAACTCACCCATGATGCAGGGCCTGAACCTCAATGCCCCAAGCTACGTCAAAAACGCGAAACTGATCGCCTGGGTGGCCGACATGGCCGCGCTCACCAAGCCGGCCAGCATCTACTGGTGCGACGGCTCGGACGAGGAATACGCCCGCCTGTGCCAGCAACTGGTGCAGGCCGGTACCTTTCACAAACTCAGCGCCGCCAAGCGCCCCAACAGCTTTCTGGCCTGCTCCGACCCGAGCGATGTGGCCCGCGTGGAAGACCGCACCTACATCTGCTCTGAGCAAAAAGAGCACGCCGGCCCGACCAACAACTGGATGGCGCCGGCCGAAATGCGCGTCCTCCTGCAGCAGGGCACGGCAGACGGCAAAGGCGAGGGTAACAAGGCCCTGTTTGACGGCTGCATGAAGGGTCGTACCCTGTACGTGGTACCGTTCTCGATGGGCCCGCTGGGCTCGCACATTTCGCACATCGGCATCGAACTGACCGACAGCGCCTATGTCGCCGTCAACCAGAAGATCATGACGCGTATGGGCAAAGCGGTGTACGACGTGTTGGGTGTCAACGGTGATTTCGTGCCCTGTATGCACAGCGTGGGCGCACCGCTGGAGGCGGGTCAAGCTGATGTGAAGTGGCCTTGCAACAAGACCAAGTACATTGTTCACTACCCGGAAACGCGCGAAATTTGGTCGTATGGCTCCGGCTACGGCGGCAATGCGCTGCTGGGCAAAAAGTGCTTTGCCTTGCGCATCGCGTCCAACATGGGCCGTGATCAGGGCTGGCTGGCCGAGCACATGCTGATTCTGGGTGTGACCTCGCCCGCGCAGCCTGGTAAGCCCAGCAAAAAATACCACGTGGCGGCGGCCTTCCCCAGCGCCTGCGGCAAGACCAACTTCTCCATGCTGGTGCCGCCGGCTGGTTTTGATGGCTGGCGCGTCACCACCATCGGCGACGACATCGCCTGGATCAAGCCGCATGCGGACGGCAAGATGTACGCCATCAATCCCGAAGCCGGTTACTTTGGCGTGGCACCGGGCACCAACTTCCATACCAACCCCAACTGCATGGCGAGCCTGAACAAGAACGTTATTTTTACCAATGTGGCGCTGACCGATGACGGCGACGTCTGGTGGGAAGGCATGGAAAAAGACACGGGCGGCCTGCCCGCGCATCTGATCGACTGGCAGGGCAAGGACTGGACGCCCCAGATTGCCAAGGAAACCGGCGCCAAGGCGGCGCACCCGAACTCGCGCTTCACCGTGTCAGCCATCAACAATCCGGCGCTCGATCCAGCCTGGGATGACGCTAACGGCGTAGCGATTGATGCCTTCATCTTCGGTGGCCGCCGCTCCACCACCGTGCCGCTGGTGACCGAGGCCCGCACCTGGATGGAAGGCGTTTACATGGCCGCCACCATGGGTTCCGAGACCACCGCCGCCGCCGTCGGCCAGATGGGCGTGGTGCGCCGCGACCCGTTCGCCATGCTGCCGTTCTGCGGCTACAACATGAGCGATTACTTCCAGCACTGGCTGGACATGGAGCACAAACTTGAGGCTACTGGCCACACGCTGCCGCGCATCTACTGCGTGAACTGGTTCCGCAAGGGCGACGACGGCAAATTTGTCTGGCCCGGCTACGGCGAAAACATGCGCGTGCTCAAGTGGATGATCGACCGCGTTGAAGGCGCGGCCAACGGGGCAGGCAAAGGTCCCCAAGGCACGGACCACGTGTTCGGCGTCAGTCCGACCTATGACGAGATCACTTGGACCGGCTTGGACTTCAGCGCCGACCAGTTCAACACCGTGACCCGCATTGACAAAGCCGCCTGGACCGAAGAGCTCAAGCTGCACACCGAACTGTTTCAGCAGCTGGCCTACCATCTTCCGAAAGAGCTCGAAGCGACCAAGGCGCAAATCGAAAAACGCCTGGCCACCTGAACGAAAAAAGCCACCGAGTCCGGTGGCTTTTTTGTGCAGCGGCACAAACCGCAACAGAAAATGGCGTACGGGTGCTTTATCAGCCCTCGCTGAGCGCCATGGCTGCGTTCAGATCAGCCATCACACGGGGGTCGGTCCTGGCGATCGCCCATAGACGCTCGTCGACTCTGGCTTGCGCGACCCGTTGCGAGGCGTCCAGAGCGTTAACCACAGTAACTGCTAACTTACGTGCTGCACCTGCAAATACGGCCAGTGCAGCAAAGCTGATTAACCACAAAGCGACCCAGGCCAGCATGAGGTGCCCGTCCACCCAAGTACCAATCAACTGGTCTGCCACCACCACCAGCGCTGACACCATCGCCGCCAGCAACATGGTGCTCAGGCCTTTGGTGCTGTCAAAGCCCCGACGCATCGCTCTCAGCGCACCGACTGCCGATTCAATGCGGACGACGCCTGGATGCTGGGCGGGGTAGCTGAGTTGTATAAAGTTGGCCATGATCGACTCCTTACTTCAATGCCCCGACCGAATAGGCAGGACTTGATGCAATATTAGGGTTTACACTAATATTATTCAAGTTTATATGTGTGATGATATATATTCACAGTAGTGATTAATTGTTGCCATGAACCCAAGCAAATTCCGCACCCTTGATCTGAACCTGCTTCGGGTTTTCGACGAGGTGATGACAGAACGCAGCCTGACCCGGGCGGCGCACAAGCTGTCCCTCACCCAGCCAGCCGTCAGCAACGCCCTGCGGCGGTTCAGGGAGGCCATGGGCGACGAACTGATCAAACGCAGCGGTCAGGAGATGGTGCCCACGCCCCGTGCCCTGGCGCTTTGGCCAGCCGTGCGCGAAGCGCTTCGCCAGTTGCAGGAGGTCCTGACTCCCAACAGCTTTGTCCCGGCCCAGGCTAGCACTACCTTTGTGCTGGCCATGGCTGACGCGACTGCGGCCGTACTGGTGCCCGGGTTGATCGAAGTCATGGACCGCGACGCGCCAGGCGTCTCAATCCGCGTTGTCCCCCTCACCACACGTGACCCGCGCCGCCTGCTGGACGACGAGGCCGTCGATCTGGCGATTGGCTACTTCCCCGCCGCCCTCGCCGATCTGACGGCACGGGCGCAGGCGGGTGCGGCGGTGGCATTCGCCCACCAGCGGGTGTACAGCGGCAACTACGTCTGCGTGATGCGGCGAGATCACCCCCTGGCCAGAGGGCCTTTAACCTTGGACCGCTATTGCGCCGCCCGCCACCTGCTGATCAGTTTTTCCGGGCGCCCCTTTGGCTTCATTGACGCGGCGCTGGCGCAGCTCGGACGCGAGCGTCGCATCGTACTCACGGTCAATCAGTTTTTTACCGCCGGCAAAGTGGTTGCCAACTCCAACCTGCTGACGGTCTTGCCGCGCCATTTTGTCAACGTCACCGGCATCGCGGATCAACTGCTGCTGCGGGAACTGCCATTTTCAATGCCCACGGTCCACGTTGACGCCCTCTGGCACCACCGGGTCCACCGTGACGGCGCCCATGAATGGCTGCGCTCAACGATCTCGACGCTGGCAAATTCGGCATTTACCCCTTCAGATCCACAGTGCCCGCCTGCACGCACAATGGCCGGATGAAGATTCAGTTGCTGTCAGACCTGCACCTCGAAGTTCACCCGCACTGGGTGGCCACCGCTGCGCCGGATGCCGACCTGCTGGTACTGGCCGGGGACATCGGTTCCTACCAGACCGGCTCGCAATTGTCGCAAATGTCGGACAGCAACTTTGGCCTGGCCCGCTTTTCCCCAAAGAATGGCTGGCCGACACCCGTCTTGTTTGTGCCCGGCAACCATGAGTACGACGGCATGGATTTTGAAGTGGCGCACGCACGCCTGTTCGAGACCTGCGAGCGACTGGGCATCACCTGGCTGGAGCGCGAAGTCTTCACCTGGGCAAGAGTGCACGAAAAAGCCATACGCTTTGTGGGCACCACCCTGTGGAGTGACTTTGACGCGTTCGCTCCGCCCGATGCAGCGGCCTGTGCTGCGTCCGATGCCAGCTTCGCTGGACTGCTCACGCAACAGCTCAAAGCCCGCGACAAGGCGTTTCGCGCCGCCAACTACTACCTCAAGAAAACCGGCACCACCCGCCACGGCCTGCCGATGCTGGCCGAGGCCGTGCGCGAGCAAGCCCTGCTGTGCCAGGACTGGTTGTTCAAGGCATTGACTGAGCCGTTTGACGGCGCGACGGTGGTGGTGACACATTTCGCGCCCAGCCTTTTGAGTGCCGACCCGCGCTACGGACTCACGCCGGGCAGCGCTGGATTTTGCAATGCGCTGGACCAGTGGCTGCCGCACGCGCAGCTTTGGCTGCACGGCCACCTGCATGCGCCCAGTAACTACGTCAAAAACGGCTGCCGCGTCATGGCCAACCCCCTGGGCTACGCAAGAAAAATGGAGCAGTCTGCTTTTCAGACGGCGTTTTGCATCGAACTCTGAGGCCGATCTTGCCCTGGGTTGGGTACACTGAGGTTTTGACAGTGGAGCCCCGAATGAAGATTCTTCTCGCCGTTGATGGCAGTCCCTACACCAAGAAAATGCTGGCCTACCTGACCACGCATGATGAATTGTTTGCCCAGGTCAATGACTACACCGTGCTCACGGTGCAGCCGACGCTGCCGCCGCGGGCCCGGGCCGCTGTCGGCAAGGAAATTGTGGATAAATACTATTCGGACGAAGCCGAGAAGGTGCTGGCCCCGGTGTCCAGGTTTTTGCTGCGCCATGGCATCGACGCCAAGAGCAGTTGGAAGACCGGTCATGCGGGCGAGAGCATCGCCAAGTTCGCCGACAGCGGCAAATTCGACTTACTCATTATGGGCTCGCATGGCTACGGCACACTGGTCAATCTGGTGATGGGCTCGGTCGCCACACAGGTGCTGGCGCGTTGCAATGTGCCAGTGTTGCTGGTGCGTTGAAACGCTTAACGAGACCTCACGATGACAGAACTATTATGCAAACTCTCCCCCTGATTCAACATCTGATTAACGGCCAACTGGTCGCCGGCGGCAGCCGCGCGCAGGACGTTTTCAACCCGGCCACCGGGAAGGCTGAAAAACGTCTGTTGCTGGCCGACAAAGCCACGGTCGAGCAGGCGATTGCCTCGGCCCACGCCGCCTACCCGGCCTGGCGTGCCACACAGCCGCTCAAGCGGGCGCGGGTCATGAGCAAACTCAAAGTGCTGCTGGAAGAAAACGCCGAGCAGATCTGCGCCTTGCTCACTGCCGAGCACGGCAAAGTGTTAGGCGACGCCCTGGGCGAGCTGCAACGCGGCATTGAAAACGTCGAGTACGCCAGCTATTGCCCCGAACTGCTCAAAGGCGAGCACAGCAAAAACGTCGGTCCATCGATCGACTCGTGGAGCGAGTTTCAGCCGCTGGGCGTTACCGCCGGCATCACGCCATTCAACTTCCCCGTCATGGTGCCGCTGTGGATGTGGCCGATGGCGGTGGCCTGCGGCAACACCTTTGTGCTCAAGCCCTCCGAGCGCGACCCCAGCAGCACCTTGCTGGTGGCGCAACTGGCGTTGCAGGCCGGTCTGCCACCCGGCGTGCTCAATGTCGTCAATGGTGACAAGGAAGCGGTGGACACCCTGCTGCATGACAAACGCGTGCAGGCCATCAGCTTTGTCGGCTCGACGCCGATTGCCGAATACATCTATGCCACCGGCTGCGCCAATGGCAAACGGGTGCAGGCGCTGGGTGGCGCCAAGAACCACGCCGTGGTGATGCCCGATGCCGACGTCGCCAACGCCGTGAGCGCCCTGATGGGCGCCGCCTACGGTTCATGCGGCGAACGCTGCATGGCGATTCCGCTGGTGGTGGCGGTGGGCGAGGCAGTAGCCGATGCGGTGGTGGCCGGCCTGAAGATCGAGATTGCCAAAATGAAAGTTGGTCCGGGTATCGACGCCAGCAACGATATGGGTCCGCTGGTCACCAAGCAGCACTTCGAGAAGGTCAAGGGCTTTGTCGACCAGGGCGTGGCCGAGGGCGCCACGCTGGTGGTCGATGGCCGTGGCGTCAAGGTCAGCGGTCATGAAGGAGGCTACTTCCTGGGCGCCTGTCTGTTCGACCACGTCAAACCCGGCATGACGATTTACCAGGAAGAAATTTTCGGGCCGGTGCTGGGCGTGGTGCGCGTCAAAACCCTGCAAGAAGCGATGGACTTGATTGATGCCCATGAGTACGGCAACGGCACCTGTATCTTCACCCGCGACGGCGAAGCGGCGCGCTACTTCAGCGACAACATTCTGGTCGGCATGGTGGGTATCAACGTACCGCTGCCGGTGCCGGTGGCTTACCACTCGTTTGGCGGCTGGAAGCGATCGCTGTTTGGCGACCTCAGCGCCTACGGCCCGGACGCCGTGCGTTTTTATACCAAGCGCAAAACCATTACCCAGCGCTGGCCGTCGGCCGGGGTGCGGGAAGGCACGGTGTACAGCTTTCCGTCCAGCCGGTAATTCACATCATGCGCGTCGGACTACCCCAAGAAATCAAAAACCACGAAGCGGCCGCCCAGGCCCTGGGCTACAACTTTGTGAACGCTGACACCTTGCTCGCATGAAACCAGCCCCACAATGGCCACCCCAGCAACCAGTGCAGGGTGATCGCCAAAGGCGTGTAGCGGGCCATCCAGGCAGTCACCCGGTCCGACCTAGTTCAACCGGCCGGTTTGCTGCTCCAGCGTCTTCAACTGTTCAAGCAAGGCATTGCGCAGGTCATGCAGTTCGCCCAGCCGCACCTGCGCCTCCGGGCCCCGACCCCGGACCTTGAGTTCACAAAGCTCCGCCGCCCGTGCATGCACCTCCCGGTGCAAGGCCTGGATGGCCTGGAAGGCTGGTTGCGCACCATGGCGGGCCCGGCCCCTGGCGTTGAACCACTGGCCGAAGCGGCTCTGCTGGTGATCCAGCGACGGCGGGGCTTCACGCTCGCCCCTGAGGTGGTTTTCAACGTCTGCAATCCAGGCGCAGTGCTCGATGCCGGCAAAGAGCAGTGGCAAGTCGTCTCGGCTCACCGCAGGCAGATCGACCCAGGCCGGATCGGGCCGCCAGGCAGCCGTCCAGCCGGGTAACTCGTGCGCCGGCATGGGGCGGGCAATGCCGTGGCCCTGGGCCAATTCGCAGCCAAGTTGCAGCAGCATTTCGCCGTGCTCCACGGTCTCCACCCCTTCGGCAACGACCTGGAGGTGGAAGGCGACAGCCAGGCCGATCACGCCCTCCAGAATGGCCAGGTCGTCCGGGTCATCGAGCATGTTGCGCACAAAGCTCTGGTCGATCTTGAGCTGGGTCACTGGCAGACGCTTCAGATAAGTCAGTGAGGAGTAGCCGGTGCCAAAGTCATCCAGCGAAAAATTCACCCCGAGCTCCCGGCAGGCCTCAATGACTTGGGATACATGAGCCAGGTCTTCCAGCGCGCTGGTTTCCAGCACTTCCAGTTCCAGGTCGCCTGCCCTGGCATTCGGATGCGCCGCCAGAATCTCACGCAGGCGCGCCACGAAGTCCGCCTGTTGCAACTGACGTGCGCCGACATTGACGCTGACCGGAATGTCCATTCCGGCGGCCTGCCAGAGCGCCATCTGGGTCAGGGCGCTGTCAATCACCCACTCGCCGAGTTCGACCGCCAGTGGATGATTCTCGATCACCTGCAAGAACACCGTCGGCGGCAAGAGACCTCTTTGCGGGTGTTGCCAGCGGATCAACGCCTCGGCACCGATGACAGCCCCCGTGCGCATGTTCACCTTGGGCTGGTAATACAGCACGAATTCGCGCTCGACCAGGGCGCGGCGGATGCGCTCCAGGCTTTCGTGATGGCCACGCACGCTTCGGTCTTGTGCGGCGTCAAAAAGGTGGTAACGGTTCTTGCCGGCCAGCTTGGCCTGGTACATGGCCTGGTCAGCCTGGCGCAGCAGTTGATCTGCATCCTCGTCTTGCGCCTGCGGGTAGAAAGTGACGCCCAGACTGGCCGAAACCTGTAGCATGCGTTCTCCGACCTGCACCGGCTGGGCAGCGGCGTCGAGCAGGCGGTTGAGCATCGGCATGCTGGCTTCGATGTTGGCCAGATCAAGCAGTACGGCGACAAATTCATCCCCGCCCAGGCGGGCGAGGGTGTCGCCTTCGCGCAGGGTCTGCTTCATGCGGGTGGACAAGGCGATCAGCAACTGGTCGCCGGTTTCGTGCCCGTGGCAGTCGTTGATGGCCTTGAAACCATCGAGGTCGAGAAAGACCACCGCCAGCAGTTGCCCGTGCCGCTGTGCCTGAGCCATGCCCTGGTGCAGGCGGTCGGCCAACAGCACGCGGTTGGGCAGACTGGTCAGCGCGTCGTAGTGGCCGATACGTTCGAGCTGCTTTTGATGATCCTTGAGCACGGTGATGTCGGAGAACAGCGCCACGTAGTGCCCGGTGTTACCCTGGGCATCGCGCACCGTGCTGATGGTTTGCATCTCGGCATACACCTCGCCGTTCTTGCGCCGGTTCCAGATTTCTCCGTACCAGTGGCCTTTCTCGATCAAACTGCGCCACATGGCGGTGTAGAACTCTTTTCCCTGACGGCCAGAACTGCGCAGGCGCGGGTTGCGGCCCAGGACTTCGTCCCGGTTGTAGCCGGTGATGCCGCAGAATGCGTCGTTGACGTCGATGATGGTGCCGTCAGCGGTGGTGATCATGATGCCATCGCGGGAATGGGTGAAGACGCTGGCGGAGAGGTGCAGGTTTTCTTCGGTCTGTTTGAGCTTGGTGATGTCATGGGCGACGCCCAGCACGCCGACCAGCTTGCCCGCGGCATCGCGCATCGGCGTCTTGGTGGTCTCGAACAGTCTGCGCTGGCCATCTTCGGCAAAGGTCAGCCATTCCTCGTTGCTGCTCGGTTTGCCGGCCTCGATTGCCCTGCGGTCGTATTCGCGGAAGGAGTCCGCCAGTTCCTGGTCCACGAAGTCGTAGTCGGTCTTGCCCAGGATGCCGGCTTTTTTGGCGCCTAAGAGACGCTCGAACATCAGGTTGCAGTCGAGAAAAACGCCCTCCACGTCCTTCAGCCACACCAGGTCGGGAATGGCATCGAAGGTGGCTTGCAGCTTGCCCTGGGTCGCGGCGATTTCGGCGGTGCGCTGCACGACCAGCGCTTCAAGATGCCGTTTGTGCGCCTTCAACTCGACCAGCAGTTTCGCCAGGTAGCCCAGCAGCAGGCTGAACAGCAGGCCGAGCGCGCCCTTGAGCGTCAGTCCGAGCGGGGCGCCCCAGCCCTTGACGGGGGCGAGGCTGAGCGTCCAGGCGCCATTGGGCATCTCCAGGGTTTGCGCCACCGGGTCGATCAGTGCGGCGGACGAGGACGCGGCGATGGTCTGTTTTTGTCCGGTGTCCGGGTGGATGCGCCACAGTTCGTAGCCCAAGCCCTGCTCCGCCAGTTGGGGCAGCCCGGCATCCTCGATCGCTTCGGGAAAGCGGATCAGGACGGTGGTGAATCCCCAGAACGACGGTTTGCCCTTGCCGTCATCGAGAAACACCGGCAGCCGTCCGACTGCGCCCAGTCCGCCTTGCATCAGGTTGAACGGCCCGGCCAGGGTGAGTTTGCCGGTGTCGCGCGCGCGGAAGGCTTCCTGGTCGCGCGCCGGGTCTTGCAGCAGGTTGTGGCCGATGGCTTTTTCGTTGCCGGCCAGCGGGACGATGTGTTGCACGATGCCACCCGGGGCCAGTTGCAGCGCGGCGGCGCCGGGGTAGTAAGGCAGCATCTCGCGGGCGATGGCGTCGAAGTCGGGGATGCTGCCCTTGCCTTGGCGCACCAGGGCGGCCAGGGCGTAGGTGGCGGACAGGGCGTGTTCGATGTTGCGCTGGATCGCGTGGGCGCGGTTGCTGGCCTGGTCGGCGAGGCGCGTGCGTTGTTCCTGCAGGCGTTGCTGTTCCGATTGCCGCACCAGCAAGCCCGCCGCGGCGGCAGCGATCAGGAACACGATGAACGCCACGATCAGCGGGCGGCGGCTGGAATCATGCGTTGCGGCAGCGGCGGGGGTGAGCTGGTTTGACATCAGTTTGGGTATCGGCGGTTTGGGTCAGTTGAGGACAGGGCTGGCTCTTTGAACGGTTGAGGACAGAGCTTGTTCGCTTCGCGTAACTGCGGTCTGTCCCGCAAAGGTTCAGTTAGTCTACAGGGGAAATGCTTATTTTTTGGGCCTGCGTGAAGCCCGCTTCACGGCTCAGGCCAGATCCGGTGCATCGCCATCACGCACCGCAGCGTTGGATGTGACGCCTACAATTTACCCATGAATACACCGACGCTCACCATTGACGTGGTATCCGACATCGTCTGCCCCTGGTGCTATATCGGCAAACGCAAACTCGAGGCCGCGCTGGCTTTGCCCGACGCGGCCAGCCTGCCTAATGTGCTGATCCGCTGGCACCCGTTTCAGCTCAACCCCGACCTGCCAGCGCAAGGCATCTCGCGCCAGCAGTATCTGGAAGACAAGTTTGGTGGCCCCGCGCGCGCCGCCGAAATCTACCAACGGGTGCGCGCGGCGGGCCAGGCGGTCGGGCTGGCGCTCAACATCGACGGCATCACGCTGCAGCCCAACACACTAGCCGCGCACGCCCTGATGGCCTTTGCCCACTCGGGTGGCTTTGATGCCAGCGACATCAAGGAGCGATTGCTCAAGGCCTATTTTGTGGAAAACCGCTTCATTGGCAGCACCGATGTGCTGACTGAGATTGCCGAAGAAGCTGGGCTCAACGGCCAAGCAGCGCGCGCTTTTGTGAGCGACCCCGAACAACTGGCGGCAGTGGCCCAGGCCGACGCCCACAGCCGCAGCCTGGGCATCAGCGGTGTGCCGTTTTTCATCTTCAACCAGAAGGTATCAGTGTCTGGCGCGCAAGACCCGGCCACTTTGCTGGGGGCCATGCAACAGGCGGTAGCGGGCAAAGACTCAAAACTCGGTTAAATTGCTTCCATGTCTTTGTCTGATGTGAGCCTCAAGGCGCAAACCCCGAATTTTTCCCAAGTCGAATTTCGAGCCGCACTGGGCATGTTTGCCACCGGTGTGACCATCGTGACCGCCCGCACCGCTGAGGGCGAACTGCTGGGGCTCACCGCCAACTCGTTCAACTCGGTGTCGCTGGACCCGCCTTTGGTGCTGTGGAGCCTGGCCCGGGCGGCCGCGTCCCTGAGCGCCTTCAGCGCCGGCTCGCACTACGCCATCAACATCCTGGGGGCTGACCAACACGATCTGGCCCGGCGTTTTGCCGCCAAAGACGTCGACCGGTTCGCTGACGTGGCGTTCGTCCAGGGCGTTGGAGGGGCGCCCCTGCTGTCAGGCGCGGCTGCCACTTTTGAATGTTTCAACCGCAGCCGTTATGAAGAAGGCGACCATGTGATCTTCGTCGGCGAAGTCGAGCGCTGCTCACACCGCGCAGGCGCCTCCCCCTTGTTGTTTCACGGTGGCAAGTTCTACACCGAGCACCCCTTGTAGCGCGACGCTCCGACCCGCGCACCGCATCAAACTGTGGTCTGGCCCAGCAGCTCGGCGGTATGCTATTGCTTACTGAGGGCTTATCCTCGTGTGGGCGGTGACCCCGTGCCCTTATACTCGCCCAATGCATTTTTTGGGTGTCGGCAACTTGGCTGTGATGACTGCCCCCCAACACCATATTGAAAGGAAATAGAGTGCAAATCAAGCTTGCTCAAATGATAGCGTCCTGCGCCTGCGCGCTGGGACTGGCGCTGCCGCTGGCACCTGGAATGGTTCACGCCCAACCAGCAGCCCCGGCGGTCGCCCAGACGGCTACCAGCACGGCACCAGCCGCCCTGCCCGTTGCTGAGGTGGCGCCGACCAGTGCTCCTGTTACTGTTGCCAAGAAAGCCACTGAAGCCCTTGAAAACCCTTACGGCCTTGAATCCCTGTGGAAAACTTCCGACGCAATTGCCAAGACTGTTTTGCTGCTGCTGCTCATCATGAGCGTGGGAAGCTGGTACATCATGATTGTCAAAGTTCTGGAGCAAGCCAAGATGGGGCGCCAGGCCAGGGCCGCCGTCAAGAATTTCTGGTCCGCAGGCACGGTGCAGCAGGGCGCCGAGGCGCTGGAGACGAACAGTCCGTTTCGCTTTATCGCTGATGCGGCCACCAATGCGATCAAAAAGCATGAGGGTCTAATGGGCCATATCCCACTCAATGACTGGGTGAGCATGGGAATCCAGCGTGCGGTCGATCGAGTTCAAAGCAACACCCAGGGCGGCCTGGCATTTCTCGCCACGGTCGGCTCCACGTCCCCCTTTGTCGGACTGTTCGGTACCGTTTGGGGCATTTACCACGCACTGACCGCGATTGGCATTTCGGGCCAGGCTTCGATCGACAAAGTGGCGGGCCCGGTGGGCGAGGCGCTGATCATGACCGCCATCGGTCTGGCCGTTGCAGTGCCTGCCGTGTTGGCCTACAACTGGCTGGTGCGTCGTAACAAGACTGTGATGGACGATATACGCGCCTTCAGCAGCGACCTGCACGCGGTGGTTCTGGGCACGGTGAACAAGGCTTGAGCATTCTTGTGGTGCCCACCTTTGCCTATAGGAAACCGCTATGTCCATGAATGTCGGCTCGAACCATGACGGCGAAGATGCTGTCATATCGACTATCAACACCACGCCGCTGGTGGATGTCATGTTGGTGCTGTTGATCATTTTCCTGATCACGATTCCGGTAGTAACAACCTCCATTGCGGTGACCTTGCCCAAAGAGCGTGTCGAGGTGCGGGAAACCAAGCCTGAGAACATCATCATTTCGGTCGATAAGACCGGCAACATTTTTTGGTATGAAGCACGCATCAACAGTGTTGACGCGCTGGTTGAAAAACTCAAGAAGGTTTCCAGCGTCGTACCCCAACCCGAGGTTCAGGTGCGCGGTGATCTGAACGCCAGTTATGAGGGTGTCGGAAAGGTGCTCCTGGCCTGCCAGAGAGCGGGCATTGTCAAGGTCGCCTTTATCACCGAACCGCCCCCCTTGGGCGGTTGATACCCAACAAGGATTCACGCCATGGGAATGAACGCAGGAAGCGCCAGCAGCTCAGGTGAACCGGAGTTGATGATGGAAATCAACACCACTCCGTTGATTGATGTCATGCTGGTTTTATTGGTCATGCTGATCATCACCATCCCCATTCAACTGCACTCGGTCAATCTGGAAATGCCGGTGGGCGCGCCGCCCACCAATCTGATCAAGCCGGAAAAAGTGCAAATTGATATTGACCCACAAAGCGTCGTCTACTGGCAGGGCTTGCCTGTTACGGCGCAGGAGCTTGACGAAAAAATGCAGGCGCTAACTCGGCAAACGCCACAGCCCGAGGTGCACATCCGCCCCAACAAAAGCTCGCAGTACGCGGTCTTTGCCAACGTGCTCTCAAGCAGCAAGCGCCTGGGGTTGACCAAAATCGCAGTCATCGGCAGCGAGCAGTTTGTTCAATGAGTACGCTTGGCACGAATTACGGCTATGTGTCGGGCTATGAGTCGAAGGACCCGTCCCGGCGCGTCAAAGGCGTGGTCATCGTCATTGCTTTGCACGTTTTCCTGGGCTATGCGCTGGTGTCAGGGATGGCGCGCAAAGGACTGAACCTCATCAAGAAGCCGCTGGAGGCGGTGGTGATTCAGGAGGTGATCATTCCACCACCACCACCGCCACCGCCCAAGGAAATCAAACCACCGGAACCGAAGGCGCCAAAAGTTGAGGCGCCACCACCGCCTTATGTGCCACCCCCTGATGTGGCACCGCAAGTGGTGAGTACCGCACCCGCCATTGTCTCGATTGCCACACCGCCACCTGCGCCGGTGGTGATCGCACCACCGCCACCGCCTGCGCCGCCTGCAAAAGTGCCGACCAGGAACGATATTGGCGTGGCGTGCCCGACCCAGATCCCGCCCGAAATGCCGCGCAAGGCGATCCAGGATGGCACCACAGGCGTGGTCAAGGCGCAAGCCCTGATCAAGGACGGCGTGATCAAAGAAGTCACCATTTTGTCTGGGCCGCGTGTCTTCCATGCCGCAGTTCGCGCTGCCATGATGCAATACAAATGCGTCACCGATGGGAGCGACATCATCGCAACGCAGGAATTCGTTTTCAAGCTGGAGTGAGCGGGCAACCAGCCTTCGGATCTTACACGCTGTATTTTTCTAGACCAGACCAATGTCCTGCAAGCGTTTACCGCCGTCAAATTAATAGTCTCAAGCGAGCAGCGTCACCGCCAGTGAAAAAGTCACAAACGCCGCTGCCGTGGATACCAGAATGATGCGCGCAATGCGGCCGTTATCGGCGCCAAAGCGTTCGGCCAGCAGCGACACATTGCTGGCGCTGGGCAGCGCCGCCACCAGCACCAAAACGGTGAGCGCAAACTTGTCCAGCGGCACGCCCAGCCGGATCGCGCTGCTGCCTACCACCAACACCAGCAAAGGGTGCAGAAACAACTTGAACGCCGCCACCGGCAGGTAGTCGCGCAGCAGCATCGGTGCATGGTTATTCGCCGTCGTCAGTATTTGCGAGCGCGCCAGCACGGCGCCGATGGTGAACAGCGCCACCGGCGACGCGGCGTCGGCCAGCAAACCAATGGTTTGCGTCACCGGCGTGGGCAACTCCAGGCTCACGGCCGAGGCCAGCCCGCCCAGCAGAATGGCCCAGGGCAGGGGATTGGTAGCGACGCCCTTGAGGGCATTTTTGACCGCTTTGCTCGCGCCATGCTCATCCGCGCCATCCAGCCTGGAGAGCGCAATGCACAGCGAGGTGGTGATCACCATGTCCACCACGATAGTCACGATGGCCGGCCCGGCCGCCTTCGGACCCAACAAGGCCACCAGCAGCGGCACGCCCATGAAGCCGGTATTCGGGAACGCCGCCACCAGCGCGCCAAAAGCCGCGTCGTTCCAGCCAACGCGCTGGTTCATGCTGACCGCCACCACAAAGCCCACCATCACCAGCGCACACACCAGATAGGTCAGAAAAACGCCGCCATCGAGCAACTGCGCCAGCGGCGTCGACGCGCCAAATCGGTACAACATGCAGGGCAGGGCCCAATAAAGAACAAAGCTGTTCAGGCCCGGTATCGCCTCCAGCGGCAGCATGCGCCAGCGTGCCGCAATGTAGCCGCACAGAACCAGGGCGAAGAAGGGAAAAGTGATGAAGAAGATTTGCAGCACAGAGGGTATTGTCCCAGCAGTTGGGTGACGTTCACGCGTCTGTATGATTCCCCGCTTCGCCCAAAGTATCAGAATGTCATCTCCCCCTTCTCACGCATCCACCGGCCTGAACCTGGCCCAACAGGAAGCCGTCAACTTCATGCACGGCCCCTGCCTGGTGCTGGCCGGCGCAGGTTCCGGCAAGACGCGGGTCATCACGCACAAGATTGGCCGCCTGATCCAGGCCGGGCTGGCGCCACAGCGCATTGCCGCCATCACCTTCACCAACAAGGCCGCCGCCGAGATGCGCGAACGCGCCAAAGGGCTGATTGGCCGTGCCGCCAAGGAGGTGGTGATTTGCACCTTTCACGCCCTCGGGGTGCGCATGCTGCGTTTAGACGGCGCGGCGCTGGGCCTGAAACCGAATTTTTCCATCCTGGACAGCGACGACGTCACCAGCATCCTGAAAGACGCCGGTGGTACGGTGGACGCGGCCACGGCGCGGCAATGGCAATGGGCCATCAGTTTATGGAAAAACCAGGGACTCAATGCCGAGGGTGCTGCTGCGCTGGCAAAGAATGACAATGAGCGCATCATTGCCCGCGTCATGGGACATTACGAAGAGCGGCTCACCGCCTACCAGAGCGTGGATTTTGACGACCTGATCAGCCTGCCGCTCAAACTGCTACAAAATCATGAGCAGGTCAGGCAGAAGTGGCAAGGGCTGATGGGCCATGTGCTGGTGGACGAATACCAGGACACGAATGCCACGCAATACGAGGTGCTCAAGCTGCTGGTGGGCGCCAACCCTTGCACCAGCGCGCGCTTTACCGCCGTCGGCGACGACGACCAGTCGATCTACGGCTGGCGCGGTGCCACGCTGGACAACCTGAAAAGACTGCCGGTCGATTTCCCCGCGCTCAGGGTCATCAAGCTGGAGCAAAACTACCGCTCGACTTCCGCCATCTTGCGCGCCGCCAACAATGTGATCGGCCCCAACCCCAAGCTGTTTCCCAAGAACCTGTGGAGCGATCTGGGCGAAGGCGAGCCGGTGCGGGTGGTAGACGCTGACAGCGAGGAGCACGAGGCCGAGCGCACGGTGGCCCGCATCCAGAGCCTGCGCGCCGGTGGCCTGCCGCATGGCGGTCCGCAGTATCAGGAGTTCCGGCACTTCGCCGTGCTGTACCGTGCCAATCACCAGGCCAAGACTTTCGAGAAGGCCTTGCGCAAGGCGCAGATTCCGTACAAGGTCTCGGGCGGCACCAGCTTCTTCGACCGGGCTGAAATTAAGGACTTGTGCGGCTGGTTCCGGCTCTGGATCAACAACGACGACGACCCGGCCTTTTTGCGCGCCGTGACGACACCGAAGCGCGGCATTGGCCACCAGACGCTTAGCGCTTTGGGCGTGTTTGCCGGCAAATACAAAGTAAGCCTGTTCGAGGCCTTGTTTTCAGCGTCACTAGGCAGCCTGCTGAGCGCCAAGGCCGTGGGCAGCCTGCACGAGTTTGGCCGCCATGTGAACGACCTGGAGTTTCGCGCCCGCCGCACCCTGGGTGCCGAAGATGCGCGCGCGTTCCTGCTGGAGTGGCTCAAGGAGATCGGCTACGAGAAGCACTTGTACGACGGCGAAGACAGCGAAAAACTCGCCGCTGCCCGCTGGACCAATGTGCTGGATTTCTGCGACTGGATGTCGGCCCGCTGCGGCGGCCAGATTGACGATGCGGCCGGGGTGTCGACCGCCAACGAGGTCAAGTCACTGCTGGAGGTAGCACAAACCGTGTCGCTGCTGTCCACCATCAACGAGCGCGAGAAAGACAGGGACGTGGTAACCCTGTCCACCTTGCACGCGGCCAAGGGCCTGGAGTGGCCGCATGTGATGCTGGTAGGCGTGACCGAAGGCATGCTGCCGTTCAAACTGAAAGAAAGTGGTTCTGGCGGCGCGGCTGCGTTGGGCGGTTCTGTGCGCGAGCATGAGGCGGCCAATGAAGACATGGCAACCCATCTACAGGAAGAACGCCGCCTGATGTATGTAGGCATCACGCGCGCCCAGCGCAGCCTAGCGGTGAGCTGGACGCGCAAACGCAAGAAGGGCCGCGAAATGATTGCCGCCCTGCCCAGCCGTTTCATTGCCGAGATGGCGCTGGACCAGAGCACCGCAAAAGAAGACCCGCGCGAGAAGCTCAAGGCCCTGCGCGCAGAGTTCGCCAAAAAGGCCCAGGACGACGCCGCAGCCCAGGCCCTGGCGCGCCCGGCGTGAGAGCGCCCCCTGTGAAACCTTGCTTGCTATCGCCTTATTAGTCAATTGCGCAATAGCGACGGGGGACTTCAGGCCGGATTTAAAAAAGTAACTGCTCAGACCCGTAGGCTGGGCAAAATCCATTGACAACTTTCCCCCGTCGGGTCATGCTAAGCCCTACTTGGAGACGATGCAATGAACACCCGTATTGAGCCCGCGCAAGCTTCCCCCTACCTTGCCGACACCCACGAGCTGAGCAACCTCTCAAGCGAGCTGTGCGACTACAACATGTTTACCGAAGACCCGGCCCTGACCGAGGCGGTGCGGCGCGAA
>JAUXOA010000093.1 GCA_030682475.1 Rhodoferax sp.
CCAAGATGCTGCTGCTCGACGAGCCCTTCGGCGCGCTGGACGCACTGACACGCGGCACCATCCAAGACGAGCTGCTGGCCATCGTGCGCGAAACACAGCAAACGGTGTTCATGATCACGCACGACGTGGACGAGGCCGTGCTGCTGGCCGACAAAATTCTCTTGATGAGCAACGGCCCGCAGGCGCGCGTGGCCGAGATCGTGCGCAACACCATGCCGCGCGACCGCCAGCGCGCCACCGTGCACCACGACCCGCAGTACTACCCGCTGCGCAACCACCTGGTGGACTTCCTGGTGGCGCGCTCCAAAGATTTGTCGCACGGCAAGGCGCCGGCACACCCGCCCACGGTGGAACCCGGCCGCGGGGCACTCGCCGATACGCCGCCGTCAGTCACCCTGAAAGCCGTCGCATGACCGAACAAGCCCGCCCGCCGCTGCCGCCCTTCACGCCGGAAAGCGCGAAGGAAAAAGTGCAGAAGGCCGAAGACGCTTGGAACAGCTGCGACCCGGACCGCGTGGCGCTGGCTTACACCGAAGACTCGGTATGGCGCAACCGCGCCGACTTCTTCTCAGGGCGGCCCATGATCCGGGATTTCCTCAAACGCAAATGGGCGAAAGAGCTGGACTACCGGCTCAAGAAAGAACTCTGGGCTTTTACCGACAACCGCATCTCGGTGCGCTTCGAATACGAATGGCACGACGACGCGGGTTTCTGGTTCCGCTCCCACGGCAACGAGCAGTGGGAGTTCGACGAGCTGGGCCTGATGCGCCGCCGCGAGGCCAGCATCAACGACGTGCCGATCAAGGAAGCCGAGCGCAAATTCCACTGGCCGCGCCCTGTGGCTGTTTGACGATGGAGATCTCCCCCTCCCCGTTCGCCCTGAGCCTGTCGAAGGGTTCAAGGGTCCGCCCTTAGCCTCCCACCGTTCGGGCTGAGCCTGTCGAAGCCAGCCCCGAGCAAGACGCGTTTTCACCACCACCTCTTTAACCACTACACGGAGAACAAACCATGAACCGCAACGACGTCACCGAAAAGATCATCACCACCAAAGTCAGCAAGGGCATCACTTGGGAGTCCGTCGCCAAGAAAGTCGGCCTCAGCAAGGAGTGGGTCACCGCCGGCTGTCTGGGCCAGATGACGTTTGACGAGAAGCAGGCCAAAGTTGTCGGCAAGATTTTTGGCCTCAACGCCGAAGAGCAGAAGTGGCTGCAGGTCGTGCCGTACAAGGGTTCGTTGCCCACGCCGGTGCCGACCGACCCGCTGATCTACCGCTGGTACGAAATCGTCAGCGTCTACGGCACGACCATCAAGGAACTGATCCACGAAGAGTTCGGCGACGGCATCATGAGCGCCATCGACTTCTCGATGGACATCGTGCGCACACCCGACCCCAAGGGCGACCGCGTGAATGTGGTGTTGTCGGGCAAGTTCTTGCCGTACAAAACGTATTGATCTCAACGGCCAGGGCGCTGCTTGCGCCCCGGCGGTCCGAGCCTGCCTTACGCCAGGTGCTTGGTAAAGAAAGCCGTGAGCTTGTCAAAGGGGATGAGGTTCACGCGGTCGTACAGATCGACGTGCCCCGCACCGGGGACGATGTGCAGCTCCTTCGGCTCGGCGGCGCGCTTGTAGGCGTCCTCGCTGAACTCCTTCGAATGCGCCTTGTCTCCCGTGATGAAGAGCATGGGGCGAGGCGAAATCGTCTCGATGTCATTAAACGGGTAGAAGTTCATGAACTTGGTGTTGCTGGCAAGCGTGGGGTGGGTCGTATGTTGCCGCGATGAACGTTTGGGGGTGAATTCGCCACGCGGTGTACGGTAAAAGTCATAAAACTCGCGCTGAATGGGGTGGGTTTTTTCATTCAGCACATGCTCGGTTCCGCCGGTGTATTTGACGGGGCTGCCAGCGAACTCTGCATAGCGCTGCTCTGCGGCTTCTGCAATGATCTTCTTTCTTTGCTCCAGTGTCTGCGAGTGATTGAGCGCGTCGCGGTTGGCGGCGCCCATGTCATACATGCTGACCGTCGCAATGGCCTTCATGCGCGGGTCGATCTTGGCGGCACTGACGACAAAGCTGCCGCTGCCGCAAACGCCAATGGCGCCAATCTGCATCCTGTCAACAAAGGGCTGGGTGCCAAGGAAGTCCACGGCGGCGCTGAAGTCCTCGGCGTAAATGTCGGGCGCAACCATATTGCGAGGCTGGCCGTCACTCTCGCCCCAGAAGGACAGATCCAGAGACAGCGTCACAAAACCCTGCTCTGCCATTTTGGTGGCGTACAGGTTGGCACTTTGCTCCTTCACAGCCCCCATGGGATGCCCGACAACAATCGCCGGCGATTTTTTGCTGCGCTCCAGATTCCTGGGGGTGAACAGATTCCCCGCGACGTTCATCTTGTACTGGTTCTTGAAGCTCACCTTGCGCACAGTCACCTTGTCGCTTGTATAGAAGTTATTGGCGCCGTTGGACATATCCGGAAAGGTAGCTGCAACCGGTGTATTAGCGGCAAAAGCCGCACCGCCCGCAACTGACAGCGCCCCGAGCGCAGCCACACTGGTACCGGCAGTTTTCAGAAACTCCCGTCGACCGGACGTTGAGCCGGACAACTCATGGATGCTCTCAAGTTGGTTGTTGGGTGGCATGTTCATGTGGGGTACTCCTGTGGAAAGATAACAATGGTTGCATCGAAGAGGAGCAGGTCCTCTTCGCGAATGACGCTTAATCCTTGAGGCGTTCGATCCTGACCTTCAGCGGCCCCGGGCGCTGCAACGCTGCCAGCCCCGACTCCACCTTGCCCAGCGGAACCAGGCCGCGGTCAAACTTGTTGGCGCCCGCGAAAACCACGAAGTTGTTCCAGGGTGCGTAGTAGGCGAGGTCTCCCACCGCCGGATCCATGCCGGACTGCGGGTCCTTCACAACCAGCTTGCGCGGCAGGTCACCAATGCGCTCGACCTTGGCAAAGTCCTTCAAGGTCAGGGACAAGGGCAGCAGCGCCAGAAAGTCGCGCGCCGTGGCGTTGTCATGCAAGGTGGCGACGGCAATTTCTCCATTGACATGCAAACGAATCTTCATGGACGGCTCCTGTGCGTAGACGGGGGCGGCAGAAATAACGGCCAGGGCGCATACCGACAGCGCCACCGCGCTCAGCCACGCCCGCGCACCGCGCCGGACAGCGCTTGCGCGCCAGAATGTGAGCCATTTCATGCGAATGCTCCTTTCGCGGGTGTGGGCTTGTTGTGCGGCATGAACAGAAGTTTGCCCAGCATCCGCTACTTTGACTAGATAATGAATGCTTATATGGTTTATTAGTTTCACTAACCAATACTTCTGGAAAACTGGCCGCATGGCACGACGCAACCTCAATGATTTACTGGCTTTTGTGACTGTGGCGCGCGAAGGCAGCTTCACCCGCGCCGCCGCTACGCTGGGGGTGACGCAATCGGCACTGAGCCAGGCCATCAGCGGACTGGAGGCGCGCTTGCGCATTCGCCTGCTGACCCGCACGACACGCAGCGTTTCATCAACGGCGGCGGGCGAACGCCTGGTACAGGCCATTGGCCACCGCTTTGACGAGATCGAGGCCGAACTGGATGCGCTGACCGAGTTGCGCGACAAGCCCGCCGGCACGGTGCGCATCACTTGCGGCGACCATGTGGTGCGCACCACGCTGCTGCCGAAACTGGCGCCTGTGCTGCACAAGTACCCCGACGTCAAAGTGGAATTCGACGTGAACTACGGGTTTCGCGACATCGTCGCCGACCGCTTTGACGCAGGCGTGCGCCTGGGCGACACCATCGACAAGGACATGATTGCGGTGCCCATCGGCCCCAAGCTGCGCATGGCCGCTGTGGCCACGGCAGCGTACTTTGCCAGCAAGCCCAAGCCGAAAACCCCGGGCGACCTCATTGAACACCGCTGCATCAATATCCGCTTTTCAGCGCAGAGCGGGCTGTATGTGTGGGGGTTTGAGCGGCGCGGCCAGCCCCTGAATGTGCGCGTGGATGGACAGGTGATCTGCAACACCACGCACCACATGGTGGACGCAGCACTGGCCGGCCTGGGCATCGCGTTTTTGCCCGAAGAAGAGTTTGCGCCCCACCTCGAGGAGGGGCGTTTGATTCGCGTGCTGGATGACTGGTGCCCGCCGTTTGACGGCTACTACCTGTACTACCCCAGCCGCCGGCAACCCTCGCCGGCGTTTAGTCTGGTGGTGGATGCGCTGCGCGTGACAAGCGCGGGAAAGCCAAAACGCTGAAGGGAATCAGAGTCCTGGTACTTCCGCGCCCGAAGGCCTAGAGGCCGCGAACCCGGCAGGCAACCAGCAGCAGGCCGAAACCGATGATCCACGACCAGGTCGCAATCGGCTCACCCACCCGCACCACACCGAAGTGCGCTAGCAGCGCAACCACAAACAGGACCAGGGAAATCACCCACACCACAAAGGTCGGAGCTTTGCCGGAGAAATTACGCATGGTGTGTTCCTTTTGGTTGCGGGATGAAGCTGATTGAGTCTAAGGCTGGCAGGCTGCTGGTTATCGACAAAGCGTTCGGGTCTGACACCATCGCAAGAGGTCCTGGCAACTCGTTATGCGACAAAGCGCCTTGTACAGACGTCGGTTCTGTGCATGGGTCGGATGTCCTACTTGCGTTTCAGTAACCAATCCGTTACAACGAAAAGGGCTAAAGGCTCAATCTGCGTTGTTCAGCTTGAATGCGGAGCGGGGCAAGTCATTCGAGCCGATTTGGGATGGCCCAATAGAGAGGCTGAACTTTTACGCCATTGACAAATACAAGTCGCTATCCAAACCCTCCGATTTGGCGCGTCGTTGCGACATCACCGTTTAACTGCGGCCAACTCAATCCAGAGCTGAGGAAAAATCCCCGCACGAACTCCCTAGACGGTATCCTGATCCTCGACCTCTCCCGCGTGCTCGCAGGCCCTTAACGACCGGGACGCTGGATAACCTCGCCGCGCTGACCTGAGCTCAATGTCGAAGGCTCATGCAGCATGCAACTCTTCGCGCAGCACGCGCCTTAACGCGGCGACGGTCAGCGGTTTTTCTTTGTCATTGACTGGAGCGAGCGCATCGCGAAGTGCCGCATTGATGAGGGTTTGATAACCCGCTCCGGCATCTTCCGCCCTGGCTCGAAATGCTTCGATGATGTCGTCGTCAAGCATGATGGTGATGCGCGTTTTTCCGGGCGAAGCGATGACTGCGCCGCGCTTGCCTTTGCTGAAATCGTATTCGTCACGCATGGTATTGCTCCGATTCGCCTCGGGAGGCCTTGCGAGCGGAAATCACACGCGTCCGCTCTTCGCGCTGGGTATGAACGACAACCAGAACACGCCCCAATGCATCCATGCCCAGTGAAACAAAGCGCTGCTCGCCGATGGCGTCAGGGTCTTCCATGGTGACAGCCATCGGATCGCGCAGGGCCTGCTCGGCATGAGAAAAACTCACGCCATGTTTTCGTAGATTGGCTTGTGCCTTGGCGGGGTCAAATTCAAACTCCATCCCGTGATTATGCATATGTTATGCATATTGTCAAAAAGGGTGATGGCAACCAAGAGGAGTTTTGATCTCGATGCAAAATGCCCCCATGAACTCCCTAGACGGCATCCGCATCCTCGACCTCTCCCGCGTGCTGGCGGGCCCCTGGTGTACCCAGACGCTGGCTGACCTGGTCGTCTCAAGCTAAATTCTTTGGGCCGTACCGAGGAACGCGGCTCTATTTCTTGCGGGGATGGCCTTTGACGAACGTGACACCGTCCATGTGCTTGAAGGATCCGCAGTGGCTTTGGCAGCGATCCTCAGTGCGTACAACGGTATGCAGCCTGGCCCCGTCATGGAAAAACACGATTTCGCATTGCGTTTTCTCGTTTCGGGCAACGATTCGATTTCGCCACCCCATCGCCTCACCTTCAAATTCGCATCCATAGCCATTGTTGAATTCAAGCGCCATCTGCACTTTAAGTTCTTTGATCGGGTCGCCTGTGCGGGTGACTAGAAGCAAATTATCGCGTGGCCTGCATGTGTTCGGTTTTCCTCGGTCTCCTGCGTCGATACGCCCATCGCATACCGTTGTTCTCTCTACCCATGAACCAAGAAGATTGGTCGTCTGCGCGGTGGCGCATCCGCTGAAAAAACCACAAAGCAATAGAGTGAGAAGTATGGATTTCATGGATGATTGCGAAGGTAGTTGCGGGCGACATAGACGCCCAAGGTTGCACACAGGCCCAAACCGAGCCACCCGATCAACACGCCCAGCATTGCGCCATAGCTTAAAAATCCCAAGCATCCGCTAGGTGGACACGCCATGTTCAACAGACCTGCAGCGATCACTGCACAAAGAACCGTCCAAACGGCCCAGGCGGCACCCAATATTTTTCTCAATCGACGGACCGACTGTTCGTTCGGATGGTTGACCAGCATGCCCGATACAAAGCCCGCAACAAAGAACCCGGCGCAAAAGAGAAAAGCCATTGCCACAACTCTCTTCCTGTTTCAGGTTACGCACCCGGGACCCTGTTTTTGCGATAAGGATAACGGGATAAAAGATACTGAAACTCTGCCTCGCTGAGCGGTTTGACCTGCGCCGTAGCCCTACCGATCGCGCTCGCTCCTTCGACGACGACTTCAAACCCGCATCCGCCCGGGTCTTTGCAGAGGTATTTGGTCCGGAGCCTGCCGTCCGCTGCTTCCATGTCGCCTCCAATAAACGTGGAATGTCGGCCATGCACAATCGCATCTGCTCCCTTGAACCTAATCACGCCGTCTGCGTTCTCAACAACGATGGCACGGAAGGTGGCTACAACCTCGCGGCGGCGGCGCGCCCTGTCGCTCCTGTACAGGATCGCGATCAGGCCCGCGCTGGCCACGAAAATTCCAAGTATCCACATCATGGTGTTCAACGCATGTTATCGGCCATCGTGGCTTCCTCGAGAACAACACGCTGGCCATACCTTGCTTCCCCGTCCGGACGAACGGAGAAGGTGACCGGGACTGGAACGCCAGCGACCTTGGGTCCAGCGATGTCCGATCGCGCAGCACTTCGAAGGTGGTGGATTGCCCCCGCAGCAATATGCGGAACTTCAATGCGATCGGCGTGGGCTTCCCTTTGCATGTGGGTGTCATCGAAACCGAAGGCGCCAGGACCGATAACCTGCTCGAGCTCAAGCCGCACATGCCAGAGTTCCAGTTGACCCGCATTTTGCAGCGCAAGTACATAGGCGTGGCTTCCTGCCTGCGCCGGATGCAGCAGAAGTCGAAGCCCCTGGTAATTCGCGAAATTCGAAGGTGATGTCACGGTGCGCCAGCGTAACGGGATCGAGGAACCTGCGGCATCAGCTGGTGGCTGTGGTGTCAAGAAGAAACCCCACCCGGCCGCCATGCAATTCTAGGTCCCTGTGGCATTTATTCCCTCCTCCAATCGGAGGGGGCTGAGGCAAGGACGTCCCCGGAGCCACGGCTCACCCGGGTCCTCTTCGCCTGCGAGGCTTGCATCGCGTCTCGCCTTTCTCCCGCCAAGGCAAAATGCCCCCATGAACTCCCTAGACGGCATCCGCATCCTCGACCTCTCCCGCGTGCTCGCGGGCCCCTGGTGTACCCAAACGCTGGCGGACCTGGGCGCGGACGTGATCAAGATCGAACGGCCGGGCACCGGCGACGACACGCGCACCTGGGGGCCGCCGTTTCTGAAAGATGCACAAGGCGCGGAGACGCAGGAGGCCGCTTACTACCTGGGCACCAACCGCAACAAGCGCTCGCTGACCTGCGACATTGCCAAGCCCGAAGGCCAGGCGCTGATACGTGAGCTGATGGCGCATTGCGATGTGTTTGTCGAAAACTTCAAGGTCGGCGACATGGCGCGGTATGGGCTGGACTATGCCTCGCTCAAAACCCTGAACCCGAAGCTGGTTTATTGCTCGGTGACCGGCTTTGGCCAGACCGGGCCGTATGCTGAACGCGCGGGCTACGACTATGCGATCCAGGGCATGGGCGGGCTGATGAGTGTGACGGGCGAGCGTGACGATTTGGGCGGCGGGCCGCAGAAGGTTGGCGTCGCGGTGTCGGACCTGATGACCGGCATGTATGCGACCGTCGCGATTCTGGCCGCGCTGCGCCATGCCGAAAAAACCGGCGAGGGCCAGCAGGTGGATATGGCGCTGCTGGACACACAGGTCGCGATGCTGGCGAACCTGGGCGCCAACTACCTGGTCAGCGGCAAAGTGCCGGGACGCGCGGGCAATGCGCACCAGAACATCGTGCCTTACCAGGTGTTCGAAGTAGCGCCCGCAGCGGATGGCAACAAGGACCACATCATCATTGCGGTGGGCAATGACTCGCAATACGTGAAGTTCTGCAAGGCGGCCAACATTCCCGAGCT
>JAUXOA010000101.1 GCA_030682475.1 Rhodoferax sp.
ACTGCCGCGCTTTCAGGCGGCAACAACCGAGCTACTGCCCGGTCCTTGAATGATTTTCCGTAACGTGCCACTGATATCCTTCATCGCCGCCCCCGTGTTCTTGGTTCCTAAGGAGGCGACAACTATTGTGACGCGGGGGGATTCTGCGCAGCAACACCGACGCGAAAAAAAGCAACATACTCACCCCGGCCGAAAAGGGCCGCCTCGCCCAGAACTTCAAGGGCTACGACATCTCGCCCGACATGGTGCGCCTCTCTCTGGTGAACCTGTATCTGCACGGCTTCACCGATCCGCACATCGTCGAATACGACACCCTCACCTCCGAAGATCGCTGGAACGAATTTGCCGACGTGATCCTCGCCAACCCGCCCTTCATGTCGCCCAAAGGCGGCATCAAACCGCACAAGCGATTTTCCATCCAGGCCAAGCGCAGCGAAGTGCTGTTTGTCGATTACATTGCCGAACACCTGACCCCCACTGGCCGCGCCGGCATCATCGTGCCCGAAGGCATCATCTTCCAGAGCCAGACCGCCTACAAAGACCTGCGGAAAATGCTGGTCGAAAATTCTCTCGTTGCCGTCGTCTCGCTGCCAGCGGGGGTCTTCAATCCGTACTCCGGCGTAAAAACCTCAATCCTGATCCTCGACAAATCTCTCGCCAAACAAAGCGACAGCATTGCATTCTTCAAAATCGAAAACGACGGCTTCGGCCTTGGGGCTCAACGCCGCGCCAATTCTGGTGAACAGCTCACGCAGGTAAAAATCGAACTGGCCGAATACCTGCAAGCGCTCCGCAGCCGGCAACCGACTGACAACCTTCAGCCTACGATCGGGCTGTTTGTGAAGAAAGAAAAAATCGCTGCCAATGGTGACTACAACCTCAGTGGAGAGCGGTATCGAGAGGGGGTAGAGCGTGCCTCCTCATATCCACACGTCCGGCTGGAGGAGGTCGCACGAGTCACTTCAGGAAATTCGGCGCCCCAAGGCGACGAATACTTTGCCGGTGGCGAATCCGCCTTCATCCGCACGTCGGATGTCGGTGCTGTTCATCTATCAGACAACCTTGTTGGCTCTGCCGACAAGGTGAACGCCAAGGCCATTGCGGAACTCCGTCTGGAGTTGTTCCCAGCGGGAACGATACTCTTCCCGAAGAGCGGCGCATCAACCTTTTTGAATCATCGCGTCGTCATGGGAGCGCCGGCATATGTGTCGAGTCATCTCGCGTGCATCATCTGCGATGAGTCGAAGGCGCTCCCGAAGTTCGTCTATCACCTTTTGTGTCGGGTCGATGCACGTGACATAACGCCCGACCAAGCCTACCCGTCTCTACGGCTGTCGGAAATCGGAGCCATCTCAATTCCTTTGCCGCCACTGGAGGTGCAGAAGGAGATCGTGGCTGAGATCGAGGGCTACCAGAAAGTCATCAACGGCGCCCGCGCCGTCCTCGACAACTACCGCCCCCACATCCCCATCCACCCCGACTGGCCGATTCCCACTTTCGAAGATGCGCCTTTTCAGATCATCGACGGTGACCGGGGAACAAACTACCCGAGCAAAGAAGACTTCTCCCCTACGGGCCATTGCCTCTTCCTGAACACAAAGAACGTTCGTTCCGACGGTTTCAAGTTCGACGAAGTTGAGTTCATCACGCCGGACAAAGACCGCGCATTACGGAAAGGCAAACTTGAGCGCGGTGACGTGTTGCTCACAACACGCGGGACCATCGGAAACACCGCTCTCTATGACGCCTCAGTGGAGTTTGATCACATACGCATCAATTCTGGCATGCTCATTTTCCGACCTGATGCGGCCAAGCTCTTGAGCAGCTATCTCTTCCATTTTTTCCAGTCGGAAAACTTCCGAGCGCAAAGGGAGGCAATCGTTTCAGGTGCCGCACAACCTCAGCTTCCGATCCGGAGCCTCAACGAGGCCAAAATCCCCTTCCCACCCCTCGCCACGCAGCAAGCCATCGTTGCCGAGATCGAAGCCGAGCAAGTGCTGGTCGCCGCCAACCGCGAATTGATCGCCCGTTTCGAGAAAAAAATCCAGGCCACTCTCGCTCGCGTTTGGGGGGAAACATGATTACAAAGGCCAAGCGGTTAAAAAATATCGGGAAGTTCTACGACTTCGCATCCAGTGCGAACGATCTTGATTGGCACAAGAACACGTTTGTTTTCGCGCCCAACGCCTATGGCAAGACCACCTTCGTCAATGTCCTTCGTTCCCTTCGCGATAACGATCCAAAATTGATTCGTTCCAGAAAGACTCTGGGTGCAAAGGGAGACCCCGAAGCAGTGATCGTAATTAGCGGTGTGAACCATTTTTTCAATGGGTCACGGTGGGACAAACCGCACCCTGACGTACAGATTTTCGATGCGCCGTTCATTCAGGCGAACATCCTCACGAACGAGATCGGCCACGAACACAAGAAGAACATCCACAAGATCATTATTGGTGAGCAGGGTAAGAAACTAGCTGACGAACTGTCGGCACTAAAAACAAAGGAGAAGGCCAAGAGTCAGGACGTGACTAATCTTGTCGTGCAGTTCAACGGGGGCGGCTTCACCCTATCCATGGACGCAATCCTCGCCATTCCTGCGGTAGAGGGCATCGCTGTTGGCGCGCGAATTCAAAAGCTGGAGCAAGATATCAAGGCCAAGGAGTCCGAAGAGGCAGTCCTGAAACTTGGCCATCCCCGCTTGATGGCGGCTCCATCATTCGACCTAACCGGCACCAAAGCACTTGCAAGCAAGAAGTTGATTGCTGTTCACGAAGCCGCCGAGAAAGAGGTTCTTTCCCACATAGACCGCAATTTCAAGGATAAGCCACAAGCCAGACAATTCATCCGGCAAGGCCTTGACACGATGCAGGCGGATTGCCCTTTCTGCGGGCAGGACCTCAAGAATGCCGCCGATCTCTTGAAGGCATACCGCGAGTTTTTCGACGAGACATTCCGCGCCTATCAGCAAGGCGTTGTCCAGCAACTGACATCCATCACAAAATGGAACCTGGACAACGACCTGACGGCGCTGGTTTCGCTTCACAACGCAAACCTTGCGACAGTGCGACAGTGGGAGAAGTACCTTGGGGAAATGAAGTTATCCGATTTCGTGGCGACGATTGATAGGTGCAGGACTGGACTTGCTGCGTCGAAGAACAAGGTGCAGTCCGAACTGGAAAGGAAGCAGAAGGACCCGAACGCTGATGCCGACCTCGCGTCGATTGACGCGCTTACGTCTGGACTTACCGACTTGAAAGCGGCGGTTGATGGGTACAACAGCGAAGTTACTGCCTTCACGGAGAAGGCGCAACTGTACGTTGCGAGTCTTCCCAAGTCGGACATTGCTTTGATCCGCGCAGACTTGACAAAGCAACAGGAAATCAAGAAGCGATTCACTGCGGAATGGAAGAGATGGGCAACCGACTACCCGGCGACAAGAACGGACGCGGACACTCTCCGGACCCAGAAAAACGCGAAGCAGAAGGAGCTTGAGGACTACGGCAAGACCATCTTCGACACGTACCAGAAGCGCATAAACGAACTGCTCGGCACCTTGGGGACAGATTTCGCCATCACCGGGCTGACCGGGAAAACCGACGAGCGGGCGAACGAGAGTTATAGCGATTTCGGCTTTCTAATCTTGTCGCAGACTGTCCCGCTGACGACTCGCCAAGAAGAAGCGCCATGCTTCAAGAATACGCTGAGCGAAGGCGACAAGAGCACTCTAGCCTTTGCTTTTTTTATAGCAGCGCTAGAGAAGACGCCGGTACTCGACAATCAAATAGTGGTATTCGACGACCCGCTTTCCAGTCTCGACGAGACCCGGCGCGAGGCAACGGCCCGCTTACTACTAGCCCTGTCACCTACCGTAAATCAACTCAACGTGTTTACGCACAAGCGAGATTTCTTACACATGCTTTGCGACAAGATGCCAGAAAACAAGACATTGCAAGTTCGTTCCGATAAGAAGCATGGTAGTCAATTTGTCGTTCTGGACATTGAGGAGGATCGCAAGAGCGCTCATGCCCGCTTAATTGAAAGCATGGAGCGTTACCTCGGTGAAGATTTCGGGCCAACAGCCGAGACGATGCAGGGCAATTTGCGGAAGCTCTTCGAGACCGTTCTGAAAACCAAGTACTACCGTGTACTTTCGGCTGACATCAAGGCCAAGCACGGCTTGGCGACTCTGTTGACTACCCTTTTCGGGGCTGGGCTTGTTGATGTGGCCATCAAGCCGCGATTGTTTGACCTATGCTCGGTAGCAAATGGCTCGCATCACGGTGAAATTGTCGATGTAACTGCGCGGCAACTCACCCGTGATGAGCTTCTCCCGCTGATACCCGAAGCTCTTGACCTTGTCCATAAAGTCTAAGGTTGAAGACCGTATGGAAGAAGCAGCCGAACTCGCCAACTACTTACCGCTCTCCTTCAAGACCCCGAAGGAGCAGGAATACATCGAGTTCCTGTGGGACGCCTTCGAGACAAACCACACGCACCGCAAATACCAGTTCGCCTTTCTCGCCTACCACATGCTCACGATGAGCTTCGTCTATTTCAACATCTGGCAGATCAAGCAGACGGAGCCGGGCGATTTCGCGAAGGCCATGATCGGCTTCAATAAGGAGTTGGAGAAGGAACTGATGGAAGCCACGTCGCCCTTCACCTTCTGGCGCGTGAATGAGAGCAGCGTCATGCGCTTTTTGAAGCTCATCGGCTGCGACAACAGCAAGGTCGGCAGCTACGCCGCGCTGGTGAAGGAGCGCAACGACACCGCTCACACCAACGGCAACATCTTCTTCAGCACCGAGGCGGCGCTCGACATCAAGATCACCGAAATCCTGCGCGTGGTGGACGAAATCCAAACGCACTCCAAGTCCGTCATCCAACACTGCTACCAGAATTTTTTGCTTGAAAACAGCGACGCAGATGATCGCGAATACGCCGATGCCACCGACCAGATTCGCGAAGTTCTCGTCCACCAGCATTACTTATCGCAAAAGGACATTGAGATCTGTCTCGCCTTCGACCTTGCCAGCATTGCAGATCATCCAGAGATCGCCAATATCCGCACGCTGCACGAGGTGTTGAAATCAGAATATGGGCCAGACGATGAACACGAGGCTTCGTGACAACCGCTTGCAACGGGCAGCGCTGAATCTCCGCTTCAAAGGAGCTCGACCGACTGGATTCTCCGCATAGAAGATGCGCAAGCCCACGAATATGAACAGACTAAAAACGTGAAATAAAACACATATTCCAGTGTTACACTTAAATATGTGCTTTCCCCTGGGAGCTAAGAATGGCAACTACTGTTAATTTCACTGGGGCGGTAGATCGCGACCTGCTCAAGCGCGCCAAGATCATCGCCGCCAAGACCGACACGTCGGTCAACGCGCTGTTCAACGCTGAGCTTCGCCATCTGGTCGAGACCTTCGAGGCCGCAGAGATCAGTGGCAACCAGAACTTCAAGGTTCTGCTCGATTTTTCGCTCGGGCGGCGCGCCGACGATGCGGCCATGCGTGCGCTGGGCATCGACAATGAGGAAGATCTGTTCCTGCTGATGGCGCAAGCCCACCTGCCGATGCCGAGACTACCGGAGACCGTTACGCGTGACATGGTTGAGCAACTGAAGTCGCTGACAGCGTAATCCGCAGACGCGATGTCAGCGCCTGTTGTTCTGCTGCCTGACGCCGGGCCGCTTATTACGCTGGCCTACGCAGACGCGCTCGACCTGCTGTTCAAGCCGGGCTGGCCGGTCGTGCTGGTCGACATGGTGTTGCATGAAGTAACGCGCAATCAGACGCCGACCAGTGAGAAGTTGGCACAGTGGGCCGACGCCAACCAGCTATCGGTACGAACGACCAAGACTTTCCAGCACCACCAGCGGACGCTTGCGGCAGGAACCGTTGCAACGCGCAAATCAAACCTCGGGGAACTGGCGGTTCAGGAAACCATGAATGATTTTGCCCTGGAACAGCCCCCGCAGACGGGCGTTTTCCTGTTCGAGGACCACCGAATTGCCCGCGCCAGCTTTTTCGTGCCAGACAACTGCCGCAAGATCAGCACCCGAGCGTTCCTGCTTTTCCTGGAGCACAAAGGCTGGCTTGAGTCGGCGGCGGAGATCGAGCTGCGGGCAATACAGGCCGGACGCAGCTTCTCCAGGCTGCGATTTCCGTCCGAGTAAGTCCTCCTCGAAAACATTGAACCCGAACTGCACATGCCTCAACGAAATCGCCATTCGCCTAGCTTCCAAGTGCTCACCGGAACAAGGCAATCCAGCAATTTTTAGGTTAAACCATGCTCGACACCGCCACCAAACGCCGTATCGACACCGCGCGCGACATCCTCGTCGGCAAAGTGCCCGACCCCAAATCGCAGGTCGAACAGATCACCATCGCCCGCGTGTGGGGTGACGCGACTGAAACCTACGATAGGATGACTGTTCTTTGAACCCGCTCCATCTCTCCCATTTCACCGCGACCAGCAGAATTTAAATCGAGTACAGCCCCTTTAATTCATGCACGAACAACCGAGAAATGCTCGGTTGTTCGTAAGCTTGTCAAACCGATGGAGGAAGTCACTGTGACCAATACAAACGCTAACGGACAAATCGCTATTTATCAGACCGGGGACGGTCGAACGCAGATTGACGTCAAGGTGGAAAAGGAGACGCTCTGGCTGACGCTGCTACAGATGGCTGCGCTGTTTGACCGTGACAAGTCGGTTATTTCAAGACACTTGAAGAATATCTTCGATACGGGCGAGCTGCCTCGTGAGGCAACTGTTGCAAAAACTGCAACAGTTCAAACCGAGGGTGGCAGGGAGGTCAGCCGTGAAATCGAGTATTTCAATCTGGACGCCGTTATATCGGTGGGCTACCGCGTCAACTCCATCAAGGGCACGCAATTTCGCATTTGGGCCACCCAACGCCTGCGCGAGTATTTGGTGCAGGGCTACACGCTAAATCAATTACGCTTTGACCAGAACGCCGCCGAGTTGCAGCAGGCGCTGGCCTTGATTCGCAAGGCGGCGCGTTCACCTGAGCTGAGCGCAGAGGCGGGCAGCGGGCTGGTGGAAATTGTCAGCCGTTATACGCAAACCTTTCTCTTGTTGCAGCGCTATGACGAGGGGATGTTGGCGGAGCCGGCGGGTCAGTCCGGCGGACGTTTGCCTGCCGAGGCCGAAGCCACGGCGACTTTGCGGGCGTTGAAGCAGACGTTGATGTCACGGGGCCAGGCGACCGATTTGTTCGCTCAGCCGCGTGGTGATGGGCTGGCGTCGCTGCTGGGCAATCTCGAACAATCGGTATTTGGCGAACCAGCCTATCCGACGGTGGAAAGCAAGGCGGCGCACTTGCTGTATTTTGTGGTGAAAAATCACCCGTTCACGGATGGCAATAAACGCAGTGGGGCATTTTTGTTTGTGGATTTTTTGCATCGCAATGGTCGTCTTCTGAACGCGCTGGGGGAGGCGGTGATTAACGATACCGGCCTGGCGGCGCTGACGCTGCTGGTGGCGGAGTCCGATCCCAAACAAAAAGAAACGCTGATTCGCCTGATTATGAATATGTTGAGCGTGCCGGGAAACCGGCCGTAAGCGGGATGTTGTTAACAGCTTGCTTTACCAACGATAGGATGACTTCTCCTTGAACCCGCTCCATCTCTCCCATTTCACCGCGACCAGCAGCATTGGTCGCGGCCTCCCGCAGACCCTCGCTGCACTGCGCGAGCGCCGTGGCGGCCTGGTGCCATGCGCCTTTGAAACGGTGGATCTGACAAGCTTCGTCGGCGAGGTCGCGGATGTGGATGCTGTACAGCTTCCCGCGCAACTGAGCGCCTTTGATTGCCGCAATAACCGGCTCGCGTACCTGGGGCTGATGCAGGACGGCTTTACCGATGCCGTGGCAGCCGCCAGCCACAAGTATGGCGCAGAGCGCGTGGGTGTATTCCTCGGCACCAGCACGGCCGGCATTTTGCAGACCGAGCTGGCCTACCGCCGACGCGACCCGGTGAGCGGCGCACTGCCGTCCGATTTTATTTATGCCACCACCCACAATACCTTCTCCGTGGCCGATTTCACGCGGCAGTTTTTTGGCCTGACGGGTCCGGCAGTGGTGGTGTCATCGGCGTGCTCATCGAGCGCCAAGGTATTTGCCTCGGCCCGTCGCATGATGGCCGCCGGGCTGATAGACGCGGCCGTGGTGGGCGGTGTGGATTCGCTGTGCCTGACAACCTTGTATGGCTTCAACTCCCTGGGCCTGATTTCCAGCCAGGCCTGCCGCCCCTTCGACATCGCGCGCGACGGCATTTCCATCGGTGAGGCGGCCGCATTCGCCCTGCTGGAACGCATGCCGGAGCAACTCGATGACGATGCCGTGCTGCTGCTGGGAGTTGGGGAATCCAGCGATGCCCATCACATGTCCTCCCCGCATCCGGACGGACTTGGCGCGCGCATGGCGATGCAGGATGCTTTGAGAACCGCTCATCTCGACGTGGCCGATATTGATTACATCAACCTGCATGGCACCGCCACGCCCAGCAATGATGCGGCCGAGACCAAGGCAGTAGCCGCGCTGTTCGGATCGAACACGCCATGCAGTTCCACCAAAGGCACGACCGGACACACGCTGGGTGCGGCGGGCGGCCTGGAGGCCGTGATCTGCGCGCTGGCATTGCAACACGGCCTGTTGCCGGGTGGCTTGAATACGCAGCAGTTGGACCCGGCGCTGCCCCTGAATTACCTGCTGGACAACCGCGAGCAGCGGATCGGGCGCGTACTGAGCAATTCTTTCGGTTTTGGCGGTACCAATTGCAGCCTGATTTTCGGCCGGCCGGTTAAGGCAAAACAATGATGCTGCATTCTGCCAATCCCGCGCAGTCCCTCACGGTCTTTGTCGATGGCATCGGCCTGCTGGGCCCTGGCCTGTCCAACTGGGTGCAAGGTCGCCAGCACCTTGACGGCAGCTTGCCCTACCAAGCCGGCCTATGCATCCTGCCATTGCCTATGGCGCTGCCACCGGCCGAACGGCGTCGTGCCGGCGCAGTGGTCAAGGTTTCACTGGCAGTCGCACAGGAAGCTGTCGCGGCTTCGGGTCTGAAGGCGAGCGCTTTGCCATCGGTTTTTTCATCGTCCGGCGGCGACGGCATCAATTGCCATGAAATTTGCAGAACGCTGGCGTCGAGCGACCGGCTGATCTCGCCAACGCGTTTTCACAATTCGGTGCACAACGCGGCATCGGGTTACTGGAGCATTTCCACTGGTGCCATGTGCTCTTCGTCGGTGCTGTGTGCCTACGACGGCAGCTTTGCCGCGGGCTTGCTGGAAGCGATGACGCAGGCCGTCGTTGAGGACACCGCCGTGCTGCTGGTGGCCTACGACACCGACTATCCGGAACCGCTCCACAGCAAGCGCCCGGTCTCCGACACGCTGGGCGTGGCGCTGGTCCTCAGCCCCCGGCTCAGCGCGCGCAGCGTAGCCCGGATCACGCTGCAAGGCACAAGCTTTCTGACGAGCGCAGCGGCAGACACAATGATTGAGGCGGCACTGGAGTTGTTGCGCCAGGCCATTCCGGCCGCCCGCGCCTTGCCCTTGTTGCAAGCCATCGCGAGAAAACAGGCGACCCCCCTGGTGCTGGCTTATCTGGACGACATGCAGCTCGCGGTGGAGGTCGCGCCGTGCTGAACACTCCGCAAACCCTGAGCCGGGACGACATCGCCCGCCGCATTCCCCACCAGGGCAGCATGTGTCTGCTCGACACGGTTACGGCCTGGGACGACAAGCACATCAGTTGCCAGGCCAGCAGCCATCGCGCACCCGGGCACCCGCTGCGGGCCCATGGCCGGCTCGGCGCGGCCTGCGGTATTGAATATGCGGCGCAAGCCATGGCGGTGCACGGCGCGCTGGTGGCCGAAACTCTGGCCAAGGGCAGCGCCGGCAGCACACCGGCGCGTGCCGGTTATCTGGCCAGCTTGCGCAGCGTCACCCTGTATGTCGAACGGCTGGACACGGTGGCCGGCCCGCTGACGGTGAGCGCAGAGCGAATGATGGGGGACGCCAACACCGTGCTTTACAGCTTCACGGTGCAGGCCGGCGCGCAAACCCTGCTCAGCGGGCGTGCGGTCGTGGTGCTCGATGCGGCAGCCCTCTCTACGCAACCCGGCCCAAGAAGGACATCCCCATGAGCACTCTCACAAACACCGCCCTCAAACGCGCACTCGTCACCGGCGGCAGCGGCGGCATCGGCTCGGCCATCAGCCGGCGCCTGGCAGCCGACGGCTTTAGCGTCATCATTCATGCCAACAGCCATCTGGCCACCGCGCAGGCCCTGGCGGCCAGTATCGTGAATGAGGGCGGTCAGGCGCAGGCGGTGGCTTTTGATGTGACCGATGCGTCCGCCACAGCGGCCGCGCTGCAAGCTTTGCTGGAGCAGGGCCCGATTCAGGTACTGGTCAACAACGCCGGCATCCACGACGACGCCGTGTTCCCCGGCATGCAACTGGCCCAATGGCAGCGCGTGCTCGACGTGTCGCTCAATGGATTTTTTCACGTCACCCAGCCTTTGATGATGCCGATGATACGCACCCGCTGGGGCCGCATCATCAGCATCACCTCGGTCGCCGCCGTGGCCGGCAACCGGGGGCAAGTCAACTATTCGGCGGCCAAGGGTGCGCTGCATGCCGCCACCAAATCGCTGGCCCTTGAAGTGGCCAGCCGCGGCATCACCGTCAACGCCGTGGCGCCGGGCATCATTGACACGGCCATGAGCCAAGGCAGCTTCAGCGCCGACGACATCGCCCGCATGGTGCCCATGAAACGGGCCGGCCGGGCCGATGAAGTGGCCGATCTCGTCGGTTTTCTGGCCTCCGAGCGGGCGGCTTACATCAGCGGGCAAATAATTTCCATCAACGGCGGGATGATCTAAATTCGGCCTGTTTGTAGAAACGCCCCAGAACCCGAATAGGGCGCATGGATGCTGGTGGACCGAAGGAGAGTCGAACTCCCGACCTCTGCATTGCGAACGCAGCGCTCTCCCAACTGAGCTATCGGCCCGACGAACAATCATTCTGCGGCACGAAGCTTACCTGATTTTGGTTTTTCAAGTCCTCTCTGGGGCCTGTCGAATCCGGCTCACCAGTGCGCTGGTGGAATAGCCCTGCACAAACGGCAACGCCAGCGCCCGGCCACCATAGGACTCGACCACGCGCGTCTCGGCCAGCTTGGCCATGTCGTAGTCGCCGCCCTTGACCAGGATGTCGGGTTTGATTTGCGCAATCAGGGCCAAGGGTGTGTCTTCGTCAAACCAGGTCACCAGGCTGGTGCAGGCCAGGGCGGCCATGACAAAAGCCCGGTCGGCTTGCGTGTTGAGGGGGCGGTCCGGGCCCTTGCCCAGGCGCCGGGCCGACGCATCGGTGTTCAGCGCCACCAGCAAACTGGCGCCCAGCGCACGCGCCTGGGTCAGGTAGATCACGTGACCGCGGTGCAGCACATCAAACACCCCATTGGTAAACACCAGGGGCCGCGGCAGCTCGGCAATTCGGGCCGCCACACTGTCACGAGCACAAATTTTGTCTGAAAGGGCAGCCATAGCGGGTAAGTCGGTCATGGCACGGGGAGTGTTGAAATAGCCCGCCTCAGACCGTCTTTGGCAGGGCCGGCGTGCCGCTCAAGCCGGTTGGGTATCCGCAAAGCTGGGACGCTGCATCAGCTTGTCGTGCAGCCGGGCCAAGTTGGGGTAGTCAGTGCGCCAGTCAATCTCCGGAAAACGGAAGTCCAGATAGCCCAGGGCGCAGCCCACGGCGATGTCGGCCAGGCTGAGATAAATGCCGGCGCAAAAAGGTTTTTCGCTCAAGCCCTGGCTCATGGCCTTCAAGGACGCATGGACCTTGCCCAACTGACGGTCGATCCAGGCCTGGCTGCGTTGCACGTCGGTGCGCCCGCCCCAGGAGGCTTCCAGCCGCGCCAGGATGGAAGCCTCCAGCAGACCATCGGCCAGGGCTTCCCAGGTCTTGACCTCGGCCCGCTCACGGCCCACCGACGGAATCAGTTTGCCGACCGGCGACAGGGTGTCCAGGTATTCGACAATCACGCGCGAATCAAACAGGGCTTCGCCCCCTTCCATGATCAGACAGGGTACTTTGCCCAGGGGGTTGGCTTCAGCAATTGTGGTCTGCGCCGCCCAGACATCCTCGGTCACAAAGTCACAGTCAAGTTTTTTCTCGGCCATGACGACGCGCACTTTACGTACATAAGGGCTGGCGTTTGATCCGAGTAATTTCATGGGTAATTTACGATTGCAGAAACTTTGATTCTATCCATTGGAATTTTCCAGAACACCCCGCCCGGCAAAGGGTGGCGCGCAACCTACAATCGGCGTATGACTTTTTCCGCAATTTCAGCCCTCTCCCCGCTCGACGGCCGCTATGCTGCCAAGCTTGCGAACCTCCGTCCCGTGATGAGCGAACAGGGCTATATGCAGCGCCGCGTCCAAGTGGAGGTGGCTTGGTTCATTGCCTTGAGTGATGCAGGGTTTACCGAATTCAAGCCATTGACCACCGGAGCACGTGCTTACTTGCTGGGCCTGGTCAAGCATTTCTCCGAAGCTGACGCAGTGGCCATCAAAGCCATCGAGAAGATCATCAACCATGATGTGAAGGCGGTCGAGTACTGGATCAAGTCGAAGTTTGAAGCGCGGCCCGAATTGGTTGCCGCTGGCGAATTTGTGCACTTTGCCTGCACCAGTGAAGACATCAACAACACCAGCCATGCGCTGCAACTGCGCTCGGCGCGTGACGTGGTGCTGCTGCCGACGCTGGACCGCCTGCTGCTCAAGCTGCGCGCGATGGCCCACGCCTATGCCGATGTGCCGATGCTCAGCCGCACCCACGGCCAGACCGCCAGCCCGACGACAGTGGGCAAGGAAATCGCCAACGTGGTGGTGCGCCTGCAAGCGGCCTGCGACAAAATTGCAGCGGTCAAAATCATGGCCAAGATGAATGGCGCGGTGGGCAACTACAACGCCCACTTGTCGGCCTGGCCTGACTTCGACTGGGAGGCCTTCAGCCGCAAAGTGGTGGAAACGCCAGAGCCCCTGGGTTTAGGGCTGACGTTCCAGCCCTACAGCATCCAGATTGAGCCGCACGACTACATGGCCGAACTGTTTGACGCCGTGGCACGCACCAACACCATCCTGATCGACTGGTCACGCGACGTCTGGGGCTATGTGAGCCTGGGTTATTTCAAGCAGCAACTGCGGGACGGAGAAGTGGGTTCTTCCACCATGCCGCACAAGGTCAATCCGATTGATTTCGAGAACGCCGAGGGCAACCTGGGCCTGGCCAATGCAATGCTGCGGCACCTGAGCGAAAAGCTGCCCATCAGCCGCTGGCAGCGCGACCTGAGCGACTCCACCGTGCTGCGCAACATGGGTGTGGCGCTGGGCTACGCGGTATTGGCCTACCAGTCCCTGGGTACCGGCCTGGGCAAGCTGGAGATCAACGAGACGGCGATTGCGGCCGACCTGGATGCGTCATGGGAAGTGCTGGCCGAGCCAATCCAGACCGTGATGCGCCGCTTTGGCCTGCCCCAACCCTATGAGCAGCTCAAAGCCTTCACCCGGGGTGAACCCATGACGCGCGAACTGATGCAGGGCTTTATTGCCCGGCTGGCCATCCCGGAAGAAGAAAAAACCCGACTGCTGGCCATGACGCCGGGCAGCTACACCGGCATGGCGGCAGAGCTGGCGCGCCGCGTCTGACCATGGCCCTCAAATCCACCATCTTCAAAGCCAGTTTGCAAATCGCCGACATTGACCATGCTTATTACGCCGACCACACGCTGACGCTGGCGCGCCACCCGAGCGAAACCGATGAGCGCATGATGGTGCGACTGGCAGCACTCGCGCTACAGGCGCACAAGCTGCAAACCGTGTGCGGCGGCGACGCCACGCTGGCCTTTGGCGCGGGCTTGAGCGACCCGGATGAGCCCGACGCCTGGCTGCGCGACTTCACCGGGCTGACCCGGCTCTGGATCGAAGTCGGCCAGCCCGAAGACAAGCCGCTGCTCAAAGCCTGCGGCAAGGCCGATGAGGTGGTGCTGTACTGCTTCAACCACGCGGCCGAAGTGTGGTGGCGCGGCATGGAAGCGAAGCTCGCGCGCCCGCCGAACCTGAATGTGTTCCGGGTGCCAACGAGCGCCTCGCAAGCGCTCATTCCGATGGCCCGGCGCAGCATGCAATTGCAGGCCACGATTCAGGAAGGGGTGTTGATGCTGGGTGACGGCACGCACAATGTAGACATTGAGCTGCTGCGCTGGAAATAGTCCCGTCGACACCCTGTTGGGGTTGTCATCCCGGACTCGATCCGGGATCTATAGATCCCGGCTTTCGCCGGGATGGCAGAGGCGCGCTGTCGCCTTCAGCCGCCCGCTCGGCATATTTGTTGAAGCGCCAGGACGTGCCCCTCATCGTGATGCGCCGCCAGGTCTGGCGTTTTTCAACCGGGCGCATGTCGGTCCAGTGCTGCACTTCAGCAAAACTGCGGCCACAGCCTTTACATTCCTCGTCACCCTGGCTGGTGGAACAGATCGCAATGCAGGGCGTGTCCGGTGTGCTGTCGTACCAGGCCATCCAGGCGGCCAGGGCCTCGGGCGGGAACGAGCATTCGTCGGCTTGCACCTCATGGTAATAAACCATCAGGGCGTAAACCTCAGCCAGGGCGCGGGTTTCGGGTGCCAGCGAAAAACCATCGGGCGAAGGTTTTTTGTCACGCCAGTAGTTGATGGCCGACTCGATGTCGGTGATGTGAATGTTTGCCAAATATGTCACCCAATGTCCGCTGACAGTATCGCCGGGAAACCAATTACCATGCCGAGTCGGGACAAGCTGCTATTCTTGCGCCATGAAACTCATTGTCAAATGGCTGCTGAGTGCCGCCGCCCTGCTGGCCGTGGCCTACCTTTACAGTGGTGTGCAGGTGACCAGCTTCACCGCAGCACTGATTGCGGCCTTTGTCATCGGCCTGTTCAACATGATCTTGCGACCGGTGCTGGTGCTGCTGACGCTGCCGGTCACCATGATTACGCTGGGTCTCTTCCTGTTTGTCATCAACGCCCTGATGTTCTGGGCAGCGGCGAGTGTGCTGGACGGGTTTCATGTGCGCGGCTTTGGCGCGGCACTGCTGGGCTCCCTGATTTACTCGGTGTTTGGCATCGTCATCGATTCAGCGATCGAGCGACTGTTCTCTAAGTAATAGCTCCACCTGGCGACGCCGGGTGTCGATGATGGACGCCTCGATGTGGTCCGCAGCTACCGTGCCCACACGTCCCTGGCGCAAAAGTTCCTGGGCCGCCTTGAGGCGATTCAGCGCCGCAGCGTAGTCCAGCCGTGCCACTTGTGTTTCGGCGTCGGCGCGTATGGCACGCAGGGTCTGACCTTGCGCCGCATACGCACTGGACAGCAGTTGCCAGGCCTGGGCATCACGCGGATGCGCGGCGACCCAGTCTTGCAGGCGCGGCGCGGCTTCTCCGGCCGCTGCGCCCTGGCCCGTTTGCGTGGCGACCTGTGCCCCCAACAACAACTCGGGACGACGCACCAGCGAAGCATCCACGCCGACATCACTTCGCCCCGCCGGGTTCGTATTCAACGCCGCCGCTGCGCGCTGCGCATCGCCCGCAGCCAACGCTATTTCAGCCACCAGCAAACGGGATAAACGCGCCGCGCGCGCGTCAGAGCGCACCAGTACGATCAAGCGCTCCAGGTAGGCTTTCGCATTGGCAAAATCACGCAGTCGGCTGGCGGCCAAGGCGGCGCCATACAACACCGCCGCCTGCCGGGGCGCAGCCAATGTGGCCAGATTGCCGCCACCCGCCTCCACCAGCAAAGCCCGCAGAGCATCCACGCCCGGGTTGGAGAGCACGCGGGCGCGGGCAGACACCATGGCATGTTCAACCGTGGGGGCCGCGTTGACCGGGCCTGGCGTGGCCAGTGACTGGCGCGACTGCATATCAGCAATCCGCTCGGTGGTGAGCGGGTGGCTGCGCAGATAGGGGTAGGCGCCGTTGTCATTGAACCTGGAGGCCTGCTGCAGCTTGTCAAACATCGACACAAAACCCTGCGCGTCAAAACCGGCCTGGGTCATGACAGCAAAACCCACGCGGTCGGCTTCGCGCTCCATGTCACGGGAAAAATTGAGCTGATTCTGGGCCGTGATGGCCTGCCCGCCCACGATCAGGGCGTTAGCTGCATCGACATTCTTGCTGGCGGCCAGCGCACCCAGAATCATGGCACCGATCAACCAGGGCGCTTGTTGACCCTGTTTGGCAATAAGACGCGAAATATGCCGTTGCGTGACATGGCTGAGCTCATGCCCCAGCACCGAGGCCAGTTCGTCCCGGTTGCTGACGATGGCGATCAGGCCCAGATGGACGCCAAGGTAACCGCCCGGCAGGGCAAAGGCGTTCACGGTGCGGTCACGCCCGAGCATGATCTCCCAGGCAAAACGCTCATCGAGCTCAGGTGACAAATCACCCCGCACGCGTGCGGCCGCCAGCAAGGGCTGCCAGATGCCTTGCACATATTCAACCAGCACCGGATCGTCAATATAGTCCGGGTCACGGTAGATTTCGTGGGCAATGCGATCCCCCAGGCGCCGCTCAGCGCTGCTGCCCATATCGCTGCCGTCGCCCAGCGTGGGCAACTGCGTGGCTGGCGGCTTGCTTGGGGGAGCGCTGGATTGGGCCTGTAACGGGATCGGACTGGTCACGCCAAGAGCTACTAAAATAATAGCTAATACCACCTTATTGACAGGGGCTATGGTCCGATTTGATTTAAAAATAGTGCTCAAAATGAATACCGTCGACGTTAATTCCATTGGGGTGTCATCCCGGACTCGATCCCGGCCGTCGCCGGGCGTACATCCAATACGACACCATCGTATGATGCGCGGCTGATCTGAACGTTCTGTAAATTTGGCACCGGCCAACGATTTTTCAACTGTAACGAATTTTCCAATGAGCTCCCTCACCCATTTTGACGCCCAGGGCCAGGCCCACATGGTGGACGTGGCGGCCAAGGCCAGCACGCACCGCATTGGCGTGGCTGGCGGCCGCATTGAAATGCAGCCCGCCACGCTGGCCATCATCGAAGCCGGTAGCGTCAAAAAAGGCGATGTGCTGGGCATTGCCCGCATCGCCGGCATCATGGCGGCCAAGAAAACCAGCGACCTGATTCCCTTGTGTCACCCGCTCGCGCTGACCCGTGTTGCTGTTGATTTTGTAACTACTCACGCAAACGCTACAGGGGCTGGCAGCATATTTTGCACTGCAACGGTCGAAACTGTCGGCCCCACTGGTGTCGAGATGGAAGCACTGACCGCGGTGCAGGTAGCGCTGCTCACCATTTATGACATGTGCAAGGCGGTGGATCGGGGCATGATCATCACTGGCGTCAAGTTGCTGGAAAAGCATGGCGGCAAATCGGGCAGTTTTGTGGCCCGGTAAGCGCCCCCAACATCACGTCTTTTTCACATTTTTCTTTGCGCGTTTTTATTTGCCCAGCGCGCATGACTCTCGGGAAATGCCGCCCGGTAGCGCATCAGATAGAACAGCGCCTCGTCCTCAAATCCGAGCAACACGGCGCTCTCGATCAGTTTTTCGATCACGCGCGGTTCCGGTGAAAAGTGCAGCATGGCCGTGGCCAGGCCCCTGATATGGGCCGCATTGTCAGTCGTCAACCGCGTGGTGCTGAGCTCGGCAAAGCGCACCTGATTCTGAAACAGCCACGAGTCGCTAACCTTCTCCAAAGTATTGTCGCGATAAGCCTCTGAACGCATTTTGGGAATCAGGTAGAGCTGGCTGATGCGGTGGTAGTCCCAGGCGACGTAGGCGACAATTGCTATTAACAGCATAGCTACTCCAGAAAGAATGACAGGCGCTGAAGGTCGATTTCCCTGCCTATTCAAAGCTGGCGTCGGCACCGTAACGCCCGAGCGTGTCGCCCACAACAAACCGATACACAGACCCAAGGCCATCTGGAACGGCCCGTACCATAACGGGTATTCCAGCATGCTGTGCAGCGCAATGACAGCCAACACCACCCACGCCATCTGGCGACTTGCGCCCGCCTCACGCCAGGGCTTGGTCCGCCACACCAGCCACAGCCCGCCGCCGCAAACAGCCAAGGCCACCGGCACGCCCAACTCCACCGCCAAATGCAGCGGCAGGTTATGTGCATTGTCCAGAATTTCGCAAAAACGTGGGCCGGGGTACAGCGTGATGAAATGGACGTAATCCAGCTCGCCCCAGCCCCAGCCAAGCCAGGGCTTCTGGGCGATCAGGTGCAGTACGTTAGCCCACAAGGTCAGGCGACTGGCGCACGCCGGGCCGGCATCATGCAATCGCGCCAAAATGCCCGTGACATTGGGGTCAAGACCCGCCAAAACTGGCAAGGCGAATGCAGCGATACAGTAAGCCAGCGCCGTCGCCATAAGAACTCGCCGCATAGCAGGCTGGCGCCAGCCCCACATCAAGGCCATGGCCATCAAGATCACCAGTTGCACCAGCCCGGTTCGCGAAGACGCCGCCGCATTACCCATTGCCAAGACAACCGCCGCCGCCACAGGAACCGCAGCCAGGCAGTTCAGCGGATATGAACGCGATGTGTCACCAGGCAAAGCGGACTTGGATGGGTTCTGCGCAACCCACCACAGCAAGGCCGCCAGGCCGATATTGGTCAGCGTTGCAAACTGGTTGCGTTGACGCAGGTTGGCGAAGGCCTCGCCCACAGCGCTGCTGTTGACCCAGGGCCCCAACACGGCAGTCGCTCCAGAATACTGCAACAAGCCCAGCAGTGAACTGAGCAACGCGGCGACCAGCCAGGCCGATGCCATGGCGCGCACCAGGCGCCCTGCCAAAAACCGGCTTGACTCACCACGGCACGTCCCCAGCAAAGCTGCAGCGCAAGCCCACGAGAACAACAAGGGCACGACAGCAGGCGTTGGCCCCGGGGAAAACGGATTAAGCCAGGGCAGTGTTATGAAAAAGAAGGCGGCAATGGACAGCATAACTGTGAGGCAATTGGGGTAGCACTGGAATCCGACCCCAATTACACAACCAAAACCGGTGCCGAAGCCGGCAGCACCAAACTGGGGCAACGCATTTCCCTGGCGGATGATTTGTACCGGTATGACACGCCGGGCGTACTGTGGCCGCGCATCATCGTGGCCAAAAGCGGCTACAGCCTGGCCGCCGACAAGCTGAGCGGCAGCTTTGATGCGGACAAGTGATTCGCGTCGTCGGAAAAAGTGAGTGTGGGCCAGCCAGGCGAGGTGATGTTTGGCCGACTGCTTGCCAAGCTCGTGCTTCAGCGCGTCAGGGCCATGAACAACTTTGGCAGTTGCTCGGGCAGGCGCTCGATGTGATCGATCACGGTGTACTGGTGGCCGAATATGTCGCTCACATAGTTGTCGGCCTTGGGGTCCAGATTGATGCAGTAGGTGAAGATGCCTTTTTGATCAGGCTCCTTGACCGATTGACGCGCGTCTTCGATCAGCAGGCGTTCGTCATGCGCGTCCACGTCGGACGGTTGTCCGCCGGTCAGGATCAGCATCAGTTTCTTGTCGGCTTTCTGGGCTTCAAGGTAGTGCGCGTCGTCGCGCGTATTGGAGTAAAAACCGGCAATCGCAAACGGGTTGCCCAGTTGTTCAATCGACCAGGCCAGCAGAGACACCGCTTCCTGGCTGAGATGCAGAATGGTCTGGTCCGAGCCGGCGGCTTTTTCATTGAGCGACTCCGACAGGTCCAGCAGCAGCATATTTTGCACTGCAACGGTCGAAACCGTCGGCCCCACTGGTGTCGAGATGGAAGCACTGACCGCGGTGCAGGTAGCGCTGCTCACCATTTATGACATGTGCAAGGCGGTGGATCGGGGCATGACCATCACTGGCGTCAAGTTGCTGGAAAAGCACGGCGGTAAGTCGGGTAGTTTTGTGGCCCGCTAAGGACGATACCGTTGGGGGGCAAGGTCAGTCGGCTGGACCGGCCGGTGGCGGACGATGCGCGAACAACCAGGTCTTGAAGGCGGCGGCGACGGCTGAGAGCTTCTTGCCCTTGGGATAGACCACCTGCCAGTGGCGGATCAAGGGGAAACCCTGCACATTCAGCAGCACCAGTTCCTTGAGCGCCAGCTCGGCCACCACGGTGGTGCTTGAGAGCACCGCCAGCCCCAAGCCACCGGCCACGGTTTGCTTGATGGCCTCGTTGCTGCCAACTTCCAGCCGATTTTTAAGCGTGATACCGTGCGCTGCAAAAAACCGCTCGGTCGTTAGCCGCGTGCCGGACCCCGGCTCGCGCAGAATAAAGGGCTCGTTCGCCAGGCGCTGTGGCGCCACATTGCGCTGCCCGACCAGCGGGTGCGTGGGCGGGGCCACCAGCACCAGCGGATTTTCTGCAAAATCCTCACTCACCACGTCCATCTGCTGCGGCGGCTGACCCATAATGTAGAGGTCGTCCTGGTTGCTGGCCAGGCGCTGCAGCAGGCTTTCCCGGTTGCCTACAAAGAGTGACACCTCGATGCCCGGATGCGCCGCACAAAACCCGCCCAGCAGTTTTGGCACCGTGTATTTCACCGTGGTCAGGATGGCGATCTTGAGGCTGCCTTTGTTGACACCACGCAGGGCGGCCAGGTCTTGCGACAGGCGCTCCATGCGGTTCTCGATGTCCTGGCAGGCATCGGCCAGCGTGCGCCCGGCAGCGGTCAGAAAAATCTTCTTGCCCAGTTGTTCAAACAGCGCCTCGCCCACGGTTTCAGACAGTTGCTTGACCTGCAGCGACAGGGTGGGCGGCGACAGATGCAACTCCTCGGCGGCGCGGGCAAAGCTGCTGTGGCGGGTAACCGCCAGAAAGATGCGCAATTGGTGCAGCGTGGCGTGACGCAGATGCATAGGGATTTAAATGATTTATAAAAATCTACCGTAACGGTAAGAACATTTTACTTTTATTTATCTTCTGACGGGACAACAATCCGCACCAGTTCAGAGCAAAGCCACCCCAAGTTGGCGCGCTTTGAGCCCCAAAGTGATGATTCTTGCCGGAACACCCCCTAATTAACTTACAAGGAAATCGACATGAGTGAAGAATTGAAAGGAAAAGAGCGCTATAAATCTGGCGTAATTCCGTATAAAAAAATGGGCTACTGGGATCCCGATTACCAGATTAAAGAAACCGACGTGTTGGCCATGTTCCGTATGACCCCCCAGGCGGGCGTGGACGCGGATGAATGCGCCGCCGCTGTTGCCGGCGAATCTTCCACCGCGACCTGGACCGTGGTATGGACTGACCGCTTGACCGCCTGCGAAATGTACCGCGCCAAGGCTTACCGCGTTGACCTGGTACCCAACACGGGTCCCGGCACCCAAACCGAAGCTCAGTACTTTGCTTATATCGCGTATGACATCGACCTGTTTGAAGGTAACTCGATTGCCAACCTGACTGCGTCCATCATCGGTAACGTGTTTGGCATGAAGGCAGTCAAAGCGTTGCGCCTGGAAGACATGCGTATCCCAGTTGCTTACCTCAAGACTTTCCAAGGCCCGGCAACTGGCGTGGTCGTCGAGCGCGAGCGTATGGACAAGTTTGGCCGTCCATTATTAGGTGCTACGACTAAACCGAAATTGGGTCTGTCTGGCCGCAACTATGGCCGCGTGGTGTATGAAGCACTCAAAGGTGGTTTAGACTTCATGAAAGACGACGAGAACATCAACTCGCAGTCCTTTATGCACTGGCGTGACCGTTTCTTGTATTGCATGGATGCGGTAAACAAAGCGTCTGCTGCGACTGGCGAAGTCAAAGGCCACTACATGAACGTGACCGCTGGTACCGTAGAAGAAATGATTGAGCGCGCCGAGTTCGCTAAATCACTCGGCTCGATCATCATCATGATCGACCTGGTAATCGGCTACAGCGCGATTCAGACTATGGCAATCTGGGCCCGCAAGAACGACATGATCCTGCACCTGCATCGTGCCGGTAACTCGACCTATTCGCGCCAGAAAAATCACGGCATGAGTTTCCGCGTGATCTGCAAGTGGATGCGTATGGCCGGTGTGGATCACATTCACGCTGGTACCGTGGTCGGCAAGCTGGAAGGCGACCCGATGATGATTCGTGGTTACTACGACACCCTGCTCGACACCCACACCAAGGTGCAGCTTGAAAAAGGCATCTTCTTCGAGCAGGACTGGGCTTCGCTGAACAGGTGTATGCCAGTGGCTTCCGGTGGTATTCATGCCGGTCAGATGCACCAGTTGCTGCATTACCTGGGCGACGACGTGGTTCTGCAGTTCGGCGGTGGCACCATCGGTCACCCGGATGGTATACAGGCAGGTGCAGTGGCCAACCGTACCGCGCTGGAGGTGATGGTTCAGGCACGTAACGAAGGTCGCGACATCTGGAATGAAGGCCCGCAGATTCTGCAAGCCGCCGCCAAATGGTGCAGCCCGCTGAAAGCCGGTCTGGATACGTGGAAAGACATTTCTTTCAACTACGCGTCCACCGACAGTCCCGACTTTGTGCCGACCGCGACGGTCAGCGTTTAATTCATACAAGGAGAAACAATCATGATGACTAATCCTTCGCATATCGTCACGCAAGGGCAGTTTTCTTTTCTGCCCCCATTGACCGATGTGCAGATCACTGCACAAGTCAAATATGCACTGGGCAAGGGCTGGGCGTTGGGTATTGAATACACCGACGATCCGCACCCACGCAACACCTATTGGGAAATGTTCGGCAATCCGATGTTTGACCTGAAAGATCCCGCCGGAATTTTGGTGGAGATTAACAACTGCCGTAAGACATTCCCGAATCACTACATCCGTGTCACCGCATTCAGCGCGATACGCGGGGTAGAGAGCGTGACCATGTCCTACATTGTCAACCGTCCCAAGAATGAGCCAGGCTTTGGTCTGGTGCGTCAAGAAACGGATGGCCGTACCATGCGCTACACCATCCATTCTTACGCCACCGACAAGCCTGAAGGCGAGCGGTATTGATTGAGCGCATTGCTTTAAAAGCAGCGTTGTAAAAACGTAGTGCAAATGGCGGGCGCAATAAACGCCCGCCATTTTTTTCAACAACCCATTTTAAACACCATCGGGAATTTCCCATGAGCGAAACAGATCCACTGAATGCCATATTGGCGGACGACGCGTCGGTCAATCTGGAAGCCGAATTTGAAGCCTCCAACGTCAAAGACGTACTCGACAAGCTCGACCGCGAACTGATCGGCTTAAAGCCGGTAAAAACCCGCATCCGCGAAATCGCGGCACTGCTGTTGGTGGACAGGCTGCGCAAACAATTCGCGCTTACATCCGCCACCCCCACCCTGCACATGAATTTTACCGGCAACCCCGGTACCGGCAAGACCACTGTGGCCATGCGCATGGCCGAAATTTTGCATCGCCTGGGCTATGTGCGCGAAGGCCATCTGGTTTCCGTCACCCGCGACGATCTGGTCGGTCAGTACATCGGCCACACCGCGCCTAAAACCAAAGAAGTCATCAAAAAAGCCATGGGCGGCGTGCTGTTCATAGACGAAGCCTATTATCTGTACAAGCCGGAAAACGAACGCGACTACGGCGCGGAATCCATCGAAATTCTGTTACAGGTGATGGAAAATAACCGCGACGATTTGGTGGTGATCCTGGCCGGTTACAAAGACCGCATGGACAAATTTTTTCATAGCAACCCCGGCATGCGCTCGCGCGTTGCGCACCACATTGATTTTCCAGACTACAGCGCCGAAGAATTGTTGCATATCGCCAAGCTCATGCTGGCAAGACAAAATTATCGCTTTAGCGCCGATGCCGAAAAAGCCTTTTTTAAATACATTTCGATACGCATGACGCTGGAACATTTTGCTAACGCGCGCTCGGTACGTAACGCACTGGATCGTGCCCGCCTGCGCCAGGCCAATCGCCTGTTTGCTAACGCGAGTAAATCACTGAGCAAAACCGACCTGATGACGCTGGAAGCGGAAGATATTTTAGCCAGCCGTGTGTTCCTGGAAGGCAAGCTGGACATGGACGGCGATGAAGGCAGTGACGGGGTAGTTGATTAAGTTGCTTCAGGCCACAGGGGAAAACAAAACGACGCGCGTTCCTTATTTTTCCTATGCGGGAGAAAGGGATATGCTGGACGACTGGGCTATAAAAAAAGGGGGGGAGGAATTGCCAAATTATTGGGAAGAAAAAACCCAATTGAGCATAGACAAAATTCCAACCCATATCATCAAAAAAATGTTCAATCGTGAAAAATATCTAATCATGGAAGAGCAAAATACATGACACTCAACGACCTTTATCGCGAGATGCGCGTAGCGCTGGAAGGGTCTGTCGATGCCGCAGCTATTGACCGATTGACAACCGAGGCCAATCGGTTCGCCAGTACGGTAGGCTGGGCTGAAGGCGTGATTGACAAAGATGGGCGAATCGCCGAAGCCTTCGACGGCCTTAGAGAAATGGCCCAAGCCCGTTTTGAGCAAACCCGCGACAGCAACAGTGCTACTCTGCACGATGCGCTGGCTGGTCTTGTCCTCGCCATACGCACCCATGACGAAGATATTGATCCGTCACCCGACAACGACGATCAGAACCACGACACCTGACAGCGTCAACGCTAAACAGAAATGTCCGCTATCCCCTGTTTCCCGCTTATTGCTGAGTAATGTCCTTTCCATCGTGGGGCTGGGACCCTGAACTCGGCGATGACGACTGACCAGATTGAGTCGGCACCGCGTGCCGTGCTCTTCAAGCCCAAGAGTTGATCAAAGGGCCGCCCTGCTCAGTCAGGAAGGCTTTGAACGAGGTGGCGGCGGGCGAGAGCTTTTTCTGCCTCAAGTGGGTGATGTACCAATTGCCCAACAGCGGCATACCTTCGATGTCCAGCAGGGCGATGTGGCCGCTGGCCAGTTCGTGGCGCACGGTGCGCATCGACAAAAAGCTCAGGCCCATGCCGGCCATCACCGCTTGCTTGATGGTCTCATTGCTGGGCATGGGCATCACCACTTTTAACGGCGTCTGGTGTTCGGAAAACAGCCTCTCCATCGCCGCGCGGGTGCCCGAGCCCTCTTCGCGCACCACAAAACCGTAGTCAACCAGGGCTGAAAATGGCAGGTGTTTGCGTCGTACCAGGGCATGGCCGGGCGCCGCCACGAACGCCTGCGGGTTGGTGGCAAAGGGAGTGGCTTCGCAGTCCAGGTTGGCGGGCGCGCGGCCCATCACCACCAGGTCGGCCTCGTTGCGCGCCAGCAGACCCAGAATATTTTCGCGGTTGTCGATCTTCAACTGAATGTCGATGCCCGGAAAGTGTTGCCCAAAGCGCACCAGCAGCATGGGGATAAAATATTTGGCGGTGCTGACCACGGCCAGGTCGATGCGGCCCCTTTTCAGGCCGACATGCTCGGCCATCTGGGATTCCAGGTCTTTGAACTGGCCCATGGCGGCAATCGCGTGGGTCAAAAATGTCTCGCCCGCGTGGGTGAGCTGGATGTTGCGACCCAGGGGCTCGATCAGCGGCAAGCCAAACGCATCTTCGAGCTGACGGATTTGCATGGACACGGCGGGTTGGGTCACAAACAGCCGCTCTGCCGCCTTGGACACCGAGCGCTGGCGCGCCACTTCGATGAAGGTCTGAATTTGTTTCAGGGTGTAGGGGCGCATGGGAGACTCCTTTTAGTCATCAGTTCAACCTGATGATTTTTCTAAAAAACGTGATTAGAGTTTATGGGTTAAGGGGTTTAAAGTAAATCCCCCTATCACTGATATACGAAACTGATTTCTCCACCCCCTGAAGAGAAGCCAATGTCTGCGACCCCCCTTCAAGCGCTGATTTTTGATGTCGATGGCACCCTGGCCGACACTGAAAGCGCGCACCGCGCGGCGTTCAACCACGCCTTTGCCGAGCTGGGCCTGGGCTGGGAATGGGACGAGGCGCTCTACACCGAGTTGCTCCATATTTCGGGTGGCAAGGAGCGTATCCTGCACTACTGGCAAACCAGCCAGCCCGAGTTGCGCGAGCTCGAAGCCATGGCCCTGCAAGACACGGTGAACCGCCTGCACGAGCTCAAAACTGCTGCCTACGAGAGCGCCGTCAACGACGGTGCTGTCAGCCTGCGTCCGGGCGTGCTCAAACTGATGGACGAAGCCTTGGCCCAGGGTCTGCAACTGGCGATTGCCACCACCACCTCGCCCGTCAATATTGCGGCTTTGCTGCGCCGTGCGGTAGGCCCGGACTGGCGGCTGAACTTTACAGCGATTGGCGACGCCTCCACCGCGCCCATCAAAAAACCCCATCCGCAGGTTTACCTGCAGATGCTGGCGGCGCTCAAATTGAAGCCCGCAGAGTGCCTGGCATTTGAAGATTCCAGCAACGGCTTGCGCGCCGCCACGGCAGCCGGGCTGGCGACACTGATCACGCCCACGCGCTACACCGCGCAGCACGATTTTTCGGCCGCCATGCGGGTGGTCCCTGATTTGAGTCAGATCGATCTGGCGCAATTGCGGCGCTGGCACGCCCAGAGCCAGCACCCGGCGCGCGTCGCCGCCACCCGTTAACATAAATGTCCGAAGCGCTGAAAACCTCACCAGAAAGCCGCACCATGACCAGCTCACCGTCCCCGACCCTTCGCCTGGCCCCGTCCATCCTGTCGGCAGACTTCGCCCGCCTGGGTGAAGAAGTGCGCGCCATCGAGGCCGCCGGTGCCGATCTGGTGCACTTTGATGTGATGGACAACCACTACGTGCCCAACCTGACCATCGGGCCACTGGTCTGTGAGGCGATTCGCCCGCACGTGCAGATTCCAATTGACGTGCACCTGATGGTGGAGCCGGTCGATTCGCTGATTCCCTTGTTTGCCAAGGCGGGTGCCAACATCATTACCTTCCACCCCGAAGCCTCAAAACATGTGGACCGCACCCTGCAACTGATTCGCGAGCATGGCTGCAAGGCCGGGCTGGTGCTGAACCCGGCCACCTCGGTGGAATGGCTGGACCATGTGATGGACAAGCTCGACATGGTCCTGCTGATGAGCGTGAACCCCGGCTTTGGCGGACAGAAGTTCATCCCCAGCACGCTGGGTAAACTGCGCACCGTGCGCCAGCGCATTGAGGCGCATCAAGCGCGTGGTGGCCAGCCAATCTGGCTGGAAGTCGATGGCGGCGTGAAGACCGACAACATCGCCGACATCGTACGCGCCGGGGCCGATACCTGTGTCGCGGGCAGTGCCGTGTTTGGCGCACCGGATGCCGATGGCGGCTACCACAGCGTGATGCGTGAATTGCGCCGCCAGGCTGGCGCGATTTAGACGATTTTGATACCTTGTGGGACAGACCGCAGTTACGCGAAGCGAACAAGCTCTGTCCCCAACTGATTAATGGATGAACCCCCATGCTTTTGACCCAACGCTCTACCCTGACGCAATTTCTGATCGAAGAGCGCCGCCGCTTCCCTGGCTCCGGGGGCGACTTCAACGCCCTCATTCTGGACGTGGCGCTGGCCTGCAAAGCCATCGCCAGTGACGTTGCCTTTGGCGAGCTGAGCGGCATGATGGGCAACCACGCGGTCGAGGAAGGGAGCTCTGTCAACGTGCGGGGCGAGACCCAGAAAAAGCTCGACGTGGTGAGCAACGACGTCTTTATCCAGCGAACCGAGTGGTCAGGTCATCTGGCGGGCATGGCTTCGGAAGAGATCGACTTGCCGTATCAAATTCCGGGGCAGTACCCGCGCGGCAAGTACCTGCTGGTGTTTGACCCGCTGGACGGCTCCAGCAACATTGACGTCAATGTCGCCGTGGGCAGCATTTTCTCCATCCTGCGCGCACCGCAGGCGGTGATCGACAGCGGCCGCGATGTGGTCGAGGCTGACTTTCTCCAGCCCGGCGCAACCCAGATTGCCGCCGGCTACGCACTGTATGGCCCCGCCACCATGCTGATTCTCTCGGTCGGCAACGGCGTGGCGGGTTTCACACTCGACCCGAATCTGGGCGAGTTCATGCTCACGCACCCCCATATGCAGATTCCGCCAGATACCCATGAGTTCGCCATCAACGTCTCCAACAGCCGGTTTTGGGAGGCCCCGGTCAAGCGCTATGTGGATGAATGCCTGGCCGGCAAGACCGGGCCCCGGGCCAAAGACTTCAACATGCGCTGGATCGCCTCCATGGTGGCCGAGGCGCACCGCATCCTGATGCGCGGCGGTGTTTTTTTGTACCCGCGTGACACCAAAGATGCGTCCAAGGCGGGCCGCCTGCGCCTGCTGTATGCGGCCAACCCCATTGGTTTTATCATGGAGCAGGCCGGGGGCCGCGCCAGTACCGGCGAAAAACCGATGCTGGGCGTGCAGCCAAGCTCGCTGCACCAGCGCATCGGCCTGGTGTTTGGCTCCAAAAACGAGGTCGAACGCATCGAGCGCTACCACGCCGAACCCGAGCCGAAAGAAACAGTGGACCCCCTGTTTTCTCCGCGCAGCCTGTTCAGAAACTAACAGCCTTGTGGGACATCCTGAAAGCTTGCGGGACAGACCGTATTCTGAGATTTTGCGGGACAGACCGCAGTTACGCGAAGCGAACAAGCTCTGTCCTCAACTATTCAAGGCGAGCCAGATCTGTCCTAAACCGTTCAAGGGCCAGCCCTGTCCCCAACTGATTTTTAACTTACGGAGACGCCACCATGTCTGAACGCCATCCCATCATTGCCATCACCGGATCAAGCGGTGCGGGCACCACCTCGGTCACGCGCAGCTTCGAAACCATCTTCCGGCGTGAGAATGTCAATGCCGCCATCATCGAGGGCGACAGCTTTCACCGCTACGACCGCAAGGACATGAAAGTGAAAGCCGCCGAGGCCGAGGCGCTCGGCAACAATAACTTCAGCCACTTTGGATCGGATAACAACCTGTTTGCCGAGCTGGCGGAGCTGTTTCGCGCCTATGCTGAAACCGGCACCGGCCAACGCCGCAAATACCTGCACGACACCGAAGAAGCCGCCCCCTACAAGCAGCAGCCCGGCACCTTCACTCCCTGGGAAGATGTGCCCGCCAATACCGACCTGCTGTTCTACGAAGGCCTGCACGGCGCGGTGGTCACACCCGAGGTCAACATCGCGCAGCACCCGGACCTGCTGATCGGCGTGGTGCCAGTCATCAATCTGGAGTGGATCCAGAAGCTGTACCGTGACAAGTCCAAGCGCGGCTACAGCACCGAAGCGGTGACCGACACCATCCTGCGCCGCATGCCCGACTACGTGAACTACATCTGCCCGCAGTTCATGCACACGCATGTGAACTTCCAGCGCGTGCCCACGGTGGACACCTCCAACCCCTTCATTGCAAAGGAGATTCCAACGCCCGACGAGAGCATGGTGGTGATCCGCTTTGCCAACCCCAAGGGCATCGACTTTCAATACCTGCGCAACATGATCGACGCCAGCTTCATGAGCCGCGCCAACACCATCGTGGTGCCCGGCGGCAAGATGGAACTGGCCATGCAACTGATCTTCACGCCCTTTGTCTGGCGCATGATGGAGCGGAAAAAAAAGCGGGCCTCCTGAAATCCTGAAATATTGTGGGACAGACCGCAGTTACACGAAGTGAACAAGCTCTGTCCCCAACTGATCGTCAGATGCTGGATGTTCGCCAGCTCCGTCCCCAACTTGAAACGGGATGTTGGTTGTCTGCCAGCTCTGTCCCCAACACTCCTGAAACTTTGTGGGACAGACCGCAGCTACACGCAGTGAGCCAGCTCTGTCCCCAACTAATTAGATATGAAAAGTGAAAAACAATGAATACGCCTTCACCTGAACTAGCCCGCCAAATGGCCAACGCCATCCGCATGCTCGCCGTCGATGCGGTCGAAAAAGCCAAGTCCGGCCACCCCGGTGCGCCCATGGGCATGGCCGACATTGCCGAGGTGCTGTGGAACCGGCACCTCAAGCACAACCCGGCCAATCCGCACTGGCCGGACCGCGACCGCTTCGTGCTGAGTAACGGCCACGGCTCGATGCTGATCTACGCGCTCTTGCACCTCACGGGCTACGACCTGCCGATGGCCGAGCTGAAGAACTTCCGCCAGTTGCACAGCAAGACCGCCGGCCACCCCGAAGTGGGCGTGACGCCCGGTGTGGAAACCACCACCGGCCCGCTCGGCCAGGGCCTGACCAACGCGGTGGGCATGGCGCTGGCCGAGAAACTGCTGGCAGCCGAGTTCAACAAGTCCGGCCAGGCGATAGTGGACCACTTCACCTACACCTTCATGGGCGACGGTTGCCTGATGGAAGGCATCAGCCACGAAGCCTGCTCGCTGGCCGGCACGCTGCGCCTGTCCAAGCTGATCGGTTTTTACGACGACAACGGCATCTCGATCGACGGCCACGTGGAGGGCTGGTTCACCGACGACACGCCCAAGCGCTTTGAGGCCTACGGCTGGCACGTGATCCCGGCGGTAGACGGGCACGACAGTGCCGCCCTGGACGTCGCCGTACGCGCGGCGAAAGCCCAAGCCGCCTTGCCCGGCGGCAAGCCGACGCTGATTTGCTGCAAGACCGTGATTGGCATGGGCTCGCCCAACAAGGCGGGTACGCACGACGTGCATGGCGCCGCGCTGGGCACCACTGAGGTGGCGGCCACCCGCGCTGCCCTGGGCTGGACCGCCGCCCCGTTTGAAGTGCCCGCTGAGGTGGCCACCGCCTGGAACGCGGTGGAACGCGGTCAGGCCGCCGAGCGCGCTTGGGCGCTGCGCTTTGAAGCCTACCGCACGCAGTACCCGCTGGAGGCAGCCGAGTTCGAGCGCCGCATGGCGGGCGAGCTGCTGCCGGCTTTTGCCGACAAGCTGCCCGAGCTGCTGGCCGCCATTGCCGCCAAACCCGATGCCATTGCGACGCGCAAGGCCAGCCAGAATGCGCTGGACGCACTCAGCGCCCTGGTGCCCGAATTTTTTGGCGGCAGCGCCGACTTGACCGGCTCCAACCTGACCAACTTCAAGGGTTGCGTCAAAGCCGGGCGTGGCAAGGACGGGCAGTTTGTGGCCGGCAACCACATGAGCTACGGCGTGCGCGAATTCGGCATGGCGGCCATCATGAACGGCATCGCGCTGCACGGCGGCTACATTCCTTACGGCGGCACCTTCCTGACTTTCAGCGACTACAGCCGCAACGCCATTCGGATGGCCGCGCTGATGAAGCTGCGCGTGATCCACGTCTTCACCCACGACTCAATCGGCCTGGGCGAAGACGGCCCGACGCATCAGAGCGTGGAGCACATTCCCAGTCTGCGCATCATTCCGGGCCTCGACGTGTGGCGTCCCGCTGACGGGCTGGAGACGGCCCTGGCCTGGACCTGCGCGATTGAACGCAAGGACGGCCCCAGTGCCCTCTGCCTGTCGCGCCAGAACCTGCCGCGTCTGACCGACGTGGCGATGGCGACGCGCATCCGCCAGGGCGGCTACGTGCTGTCCGACATGGAAGGCGCACAGGCCGTGATCCTCTCCACCGGCTCGGAGTTGGAGCTGGCTATCGCAGCGCAGGCCACGCTGGCCGCCGAGGGCATTGCCACCCGTGTCGTGTCCATGCCCTGCACCAATGTGTTTGACCGCCAGAGCGCGGCCTACCAGGAGCAGGTGTTGCCGCTGGCCCTGCCTGCGGTAGCGATCGAGGCCGCGCACCCGGACTTCTGGCGCAAGTATGTGGGTCGCACCGGTGTGGTGGTCGGCATCGCCAGCTTCGGCGAATCCGCTCCGGCCAAAGACCTGTACGCCCACTTCGGCATCACGTCGGCGCGCGTGGTGGATGCTGTGCGCACGCTGGCGAGCCGCCGATGAACCCGATGTTTGACCTGGTCATGTTCGATCTGGACGGCACGCTGATCGAAACCGCGCCGGAAATCTGCGACGCGACCAACGACACCCTGCGTCACTTTGGCTTGCCCGAGGTAACGCAGCAGCAGGTCAACGACTGGATCGGCCACGGCACGCGCGAGCTGCTGATCCAGGCGCTGGCCTGCAGTAAAAATAGCAGCGTGGAGGCGGTGCGCAGCAGTGACAGTCTGGCCTTGAATCTGGCCGAGTTCGACAAGCACTACCAAAACCGCTGCGGTACCCGCAGCCATCTTTACCCCCAGGTGCGCGAGACTTTGGTGGCCCTGCGTGAGCGTGGCGTGAAGCTGGCCGTGGTCACCAACAAGGAAGGTCGCTACACCGCCACCGTATTGAACGCGCACGAGCTTATGCCGCTGCTGGACTGCGTCGTGAGTGGCGACACGCTGCCCACCAAAAAGCCCAACCCGGCGGGCATTCAGAGTTGCATGGCACAATTCGGCGTGCCGCGTGAGCGGGCCTTGTTTGTGGGCGATTCCAGCATCGACGTGGCCACCGCCCGCAACGCGGGCATCTCTGTCTGGGCACTGCCCTATGGCTACAACATGGGGCAGCCGATCGCGGCCTGCGCCCCCGACCGGGTCATCGCCGATTGCTCATCGCTGCTAAATTAACAGCGGTGAACACCCCCTGCACGAACGCTACAACCAGTTTTAACTCAAGGAGATTCTCATGACAATCAAAGTAGGCATCAACGGATTTGGCCGCATCGGCCGCATGGTGTTCCGCGCAGCGGCACAAAACTTTGCCGACATTGAAGTGGTCGGCATCAACGACCTGCTGGAGCCGGACTACCTGGCCTACATGCTGCAATACGACTCGGTGCATGGCCGCTTCAAGGGTGACATTGCCGTGGAAGGCAACAACCTGATCGTCAACGGCAAAAAAATCCGCCTCACCGCCGTGAGAGACCCGGCCGAGCTGAAGTGGTCGGAAATCGGCGCGGACATCGTGATCGAGTCCACCGGTCTGTTCCTGACCAAGGAAACGGCCCAGAAGCACATTGATGCCGGGGCCAAAAAAGTGATTCTGTCGGCACCCAGCAAAGATGACACGCCGATGTTCGTCTTTGGTGTGAATGACAGCACCTACGCTGGCCAAGCCATCATCTCCAATGCCTCGTGCACCACCAACTGCCTGGCGCCCGTGGCCAAGGTTTTGAATGACAACTTTGGCATCAAGCGCGGCCTCATGACCACGGTGCACGCCGCCACCGCCACCCAGAAAACGGTGGACAGCCCGTCCAACAAAGACTGGCGCGGCGGGCGCGGCATTCTGGAAAACATCATCCCGTCCAGCACTGGTGCCGCCAAGGCCGTGGGCGTGGTGATTCCTGAGCTCAACAAGAAGCTCACCGGCATGGCCTTTCGCGTGCCCACCAGCGATGTCTCGGTGGTCGACTTGACGGTCGAGCTGAACAAGGAAACCACCTACGCCGAGATCTGCGCCGCCATGAAGGCCGCGTCACAAGGCGCCATGAAGGGCGTGCTGGCCTATACCGATGCCAAAGTGGTGTCCACCGACTTCCGGGGCGAGAGCTGCACCAGCGTGTTCGACGCCGAGGCCGGCATGGCGCTGGACAGCACCTTTGTGAAGGTGGTGAGCTGGTACGACAACGAGTGGGGTTATTCGAGCAAGGTGCTGGAGATGGCACGCGTGGTGGCGCGGACACTGTGAAAGTCCTGCGCTTTGCCGATGTGATCCAGAGCGGCTTTGCCACCGGCAAACGCGTCTTCATCCGGGCCGACCTGAACGTACCGCAAGACAAAAACGGCAACATCACGGAAGACACCCGCATCCGCGCCAGCGTGCCCTGCATCCGGATGGCGCTCGATGCCGGTGCCGCCGTCATGGTCACCAGCCACCTGGGCCGCCCCACCGAAGGCGCCTTCAAACCCGAAGATTCACTGGCGCCGGTGGCCAAACGTCTGGGTGAGCTGCTGGGACGTGAAGTGCCGCTGCTGGCCAACTGGGTCGAAGGTGTCGAGGTCGCGCCCGGCCAGCTCGTCATGCTGGAAAATTGCCGCGTCAATGTCGGCGAGAAAAAGAACAGCGAAGAACTGGCGCGCAAACTCGCTGCCCTGTGCGACATCTTTGTGCACGACGCCTTTGGCACCGCGCACCGCGCCGAAGGCAGCACCTACGGCATCGCCCAGTACGCGCCCATTGCCTGCGCCGGCCCCCTACTGGCGGCCGAAATCGACGCCATCAGCAAGGCACTTGCCAGCCCGAAACGCCCCCTGGTGGCGATCGTGGCCGGCAGCAAAGTCTCCAGCAAACTCACCATACTGCAAGCGCTGGCGAAAAACGTCGATCAACTGATCGTGGGTGGCGGTATCGCCAACACCTTCATGCTGGCAGCCGGCCTGAACATCGGCAAAAGCCTGGCCGAGCCCAGCCTGCTGGCCGATGCCAAGGCGGTGATCGAGGCCATGAAGGCGCGCGGTGCCGAAGTGCCGATCCCGACCGATGTGGTGACCGCCAAAACCTTCAGCGCCGATGCCCGCGCCACCGTCAAGCGAGCCACCGACGTGGCAGACGACGACCTGATTCTGGACATCGGCCCCGAGACCGCCCAGAAGCTTGCCACCCAACTCAGGGCGGCCGGCACCATTGTGTGGAACGGCCCGGTCGGCGTGTTCGAGTTTGCCGCGTTCGAGAACGGCACCAAAGTGATTGCCCAAGCGATCGCCGCCAGCAAGGCCTTCAGCATTGCCGGCGGTGGCGACACGCTGGCCGCTATTGCCAAGTACGGTATCGAAAAAGATGTGGGCTACATCTCCACCGGCGGCGGCGCCTTCCTGGAGGTGTTGGAGGGCAAGACGCTGCCCGCATTCGAGATTTTGCAGAAACGGGCTGCCGGGTGATTTGCTCTTGATGACAACCCAAAACTGATTCAAACTTTAAGGAGATTTTCATGGCTTTTGTTTCCCTTCGCCAAGTGCTCGACCACGCTGCCGAAAACGGCTACGGCGTGCCCGCTTTCAACGTCAACAACCTGGAGCAGATTCTGGCCATCATGGAAGCGGCGCAGGAGACTGACAGCCCGGTCATTCTGCAAGCCTCGGCCGGCGCGCGCAAATACGCCGGTGAGGCCTACCTGCGCCACATGATGCTGGCGGCGGTCGAGACCCATCCCGACGTCCCGGTGGTGGTGCACCAGGACCATGGCGCCTCTGCCGCCGTCTGCGTGCAGTCGATCCGCTCCGGCTTCACCAGCGTGATGATGGATGGCTCCCTCATGACGGACGGCAAGACGCCCGCCAGCTATGAGTACAACGTCGACGTGACGCGACGCGTCGGCGAGATGGCGCACGCCGTCGGCGTGTCCGTCGAAGGCGAACTGGGTTGCCTGGGCAGCCTGGAAACCGGTGAGGCGGGCGAAGAAGACGGCATTGGCGCCGTAGGCAAGCTCACCCATGACATGATGCTGACCGACCCGGTGCAGGCCAAAGACTTTGTGGCGCAAACCGGCGTGGACGCGCTGGCGATTGCGATTGGCACCAGCCACGGCGCTTACAAGTTCACGCGCAAGCCCACCGGCGACATCCTGGCGATCGACCGCATCGCGGCGATCCACGCGCAAATTCCCAATACCCATTTGGTGATGCACGGCAGCTCCAGCGTGCCGCAGGAGTGGCTGGAAATCATTCGCCAGTTCGGCGGAGATATCAAGGAAACCTATGGCGTGCCGGTGGAAGAAATCCAGCGCGGCATTCAAAGCGGCGTGCGCAAGATCAACATCGATACCGACATCCGCCTGGCCATGACCGGCGCGATGCGTCAGGTGTTTGCCCAGCAGCCCAGCGAGTTCGACCCGCGCAAGGCGCTGGTGGCCGCCAAAAATGCGGCGCGTGGCATTGTCAAGGCGCGCTTTGAAGCCTTCGGCTGCGCGGGCATGGCCAGCCGTATCAAGCCGCTTTCCCTGGATGAAATGGCGACGCGCTACACTTGATATCGGGAAATCCCTGATGCTGTGTTGGAATTCAGCAACAGCCAGGACTTGAAAAATGCGTTAAATTAGCAGCCAGTTATATTCGCAACAACTTCTTTAGGAGACTCGATGAAATTTCTACAAATTCTGATTGCCGCCACCGTGGTGGTATCTGCTCCAGCCTTCGCCAACCTGGACATGGCCAAGAAAAACGCCTGCATGGCCTGCCATGCGGTGGACAAAAAGCTGGTGGGCCCTTCCTACCAGGACATCGCCAAGAAATATGGCAGCCAAAATGATGCCGAGGCCTCGCTGGTCAAGAGCATCAAGGCCGGGGGCTCGGGCAAATGGGGTCCTATTCCCATGCCCGCCCAAGCTGCGTTGAGCGAGGCCGATGCCAAGACCCTGGCCGCCTGGGTGCTTGCTGGCGCCAAATGATTCATGGTCTCCAGGGTCGGTTCAGCCTGGCTGACTGACTCGGGAAACAAAGGCGCGTCAGACACTGCGCGCTTTTTCAAACCCGCCTGCTGGCGGGTTTTTTTTTAGGCAAATTTTTCCATGAGACGGGCTGAGCGCGACACTTCCAGGATGGCTTGCTCGTCGGTCTCTGATTCATGCACGGCTTCGATCAGGGAGCACGTCATCATTCGGTAGAATGCTTTTTCCATGGCCTTGCGCGTGGCCGACATCTGTGTTGCCACCTCTTCGCACGAGCGGCCGCTTTCAATCATGTCCACCAAGCCTCGCACCTGCCCTTCAATGCGGCGCAGGCGATTGATCATGTCTTTCTGGTGTTCTTGCCGGTAATTCTGCGCGTGGCTGGTTGATTTGACGGTCGCGGTCGCGGCCGTGGTGGATGTCTTTTTACGCATTTTCTCAAGCCTTCCAAATTGCGATTCATGGCAGTTTGCCAGATTGCGTAACACCCTACTGCATGATGGACGTCAATGTCAACAAAAAATACCATACCCCCATTGGTATAGGGTAGATACCAATTACTGCTATGGAACGAAGCCCGGATGATTGATTTAAATCAGACAAACACGTTAACTACGTTGACTTGTCTGGTTCGGAGAACTTCATAACCCTCAACAGGAACATGCATGAAACAGACTTCACTCATCCTCCGCCTGGCCGCCGTGCTGATGGCGGCCTTGCTCACGGGCTGCGGCACGATCAGCACCCTTGGCAAGCTGGAAAATGGCGCCGGTGGCGAGGCCAGCAAAATGTGGGATCGCTGGATTGAAGCCGATGGCGATATTGCCGTGGCGACGACCTGGGAGCGCAAAGTCAAACCCGGTGTGACGATTAACGATATTGAACAGGTGTTTTCCACCGTTGCGACCGAGCGCAACATGAAGGCCGTGGGTGAGCTTCCCCTGTCAAAAGAGCTTGAAGCGCGCACGGGCGTCAAGCAGAAATTCCTGAAGGTTTACTCCTACTGTTCGCCCACCACGGCGCGCATGATGGTCGACTTCAGTCCCCACATGGGCGCGTACCTGCCTTGTCGCCTGACGGTTGTCGAGCGCGATGACGGGCTGTGGATCTACACCCTCAATATGGACATGATGGTCAAGATGGGCCGCAAGTTGCCGTCGCCCCTGAAGGAAGAGGCGTGGAAAGTGCGTGAAACCATTTACCTGATGATGGATCGCGCTGCCTCAGGTGCGTTCTGAGCCCCCCTGATAAAACACACCAGATACAAAAAATAGGAGACAACACATGACACACACAGTACCTGCAACAACCCGGCTTCGCCCGCTTGCCCTGGCCTTGGTCCTTGGCGGAACCTTGTCCTCCGCCTTCGCAACCAACGGCTACTTTTCCCATGGCTATGGCATGAAGGCCAAGGGCATGGGCGGCGCCTCCATGGCCATGGCGCAAGACGGCTTTGCCGGCGCCACCAACCCGGCGTCTGCCAGTTTCTCCGGCAACCGGATCGAAGTGGGTGCGGACCTTTTTGCGCCACGCCGCGACGTGGTACGCACGGGTGGTGGCTTGCCTGCGGCCGTCAAGAGCGAGAGCAACCTATTCCTGATTCCGGAGTTTGGATACAACAAAACGGTGAACGACAGGGTGTCGGTCGGCCTGACGGTCTATGGCAACGGCGGCATGAATACCAACTACCCGGGTGGCCAGATCAACTGCGGCGCCGGTCCGGCCAACGTCTTGTGCGGCTTTGGCAAACTGGGGCTGGGCGTGGATTTAATGCAGCTGGTCGTAGCGCCGACCCTGTCGTACAAGATCAACGACCGGCATGCAGTGGGTGTCTCTCCGCTGCTGGTGTACCAGCAGTTCAAGGTCGATGGACTGCAGAGCTTTGACAATCCGATGATGAGTAATGCTCCCGGCAAGGTCACAAACAACGGCACGGACCGTAGCAGCGGTGTCGGGGTTCGCCTTGGCTACATGGGTAAAGTGACTGACACTGTGACAGTGGGTGCGTCATACTCACCCCGCATTCGGATGGGTAAGTTCGATAAATATTCGGGCCTGTTCGCGGGTGCCGGGTCCATGGATATTCCGCAGGAATACGGCCTCGGTGTCAGCGTTAAGGCCACGCCGACCGTGACCGTCGCCGTGGACTACCAGCGCATCAATTATTCCGGCGTGCCGTCGATTGGCAACCCAAGCGTAAATCGAGCCCTTTTGGGTACGGCCAACGGTCCCGGTTTTGGCTGGCGCGATATCAACGTGTGGAAGCTCGGTGTCCAATGGCAGGCCTCCTCGCAACTCGCCCTGCGTGCCGGCTACAACAAGGGACAAAATCCAATCCAGGCGCGTGATGTCACCTTCAACATTCTGTCGCCTGGCGTGATCACGAGTCACTTCACCCTTGGGGGCACTTATGCGCTGTCTCCGTCGACCGAGATGACCATGTCCTATATGCATGCGCCCCGGCAATCGGTCACCGGGGCGTCAATGTTTGGCGGCACCGAAACCATCGGCATGTCCCAGAATTCATTGGGACTTCAAATCGGCTGGAAGTTTTAATGCGCGGGCGCTCAGGGTTGATGGGGTTGCGGACCTGTGAAATGATCCGCCAGGCTGTGGGAATGAAGCAATTTCACATCCTCATTGCCCTTGCCCTGGGCGCCAACACAGCCATGGCCCAGGTGCCGGGCATCTTTCAAGGGGCCGACCTCAAGCTCGGGGAAAAGCTGATCGCGGACAACCGTTGTGTTGCCTGCCATCAGCAGAAAGCAGGGGGGGAGGGCTCAGCGATGTACAAGCCTGCCGGACGTGTCAACACGCCTGGCATCCTGCGCGGCATGGTGGAGCAGTGCAATACCGAACTCAACCTGAGCTTGTTTCCCGAGGAGGTGACGGCCATTGCGGCCGTGCTCAATCGGGACCATTACCGCTTCAAATGATGTGGGTTTGGCTGCGAAATTAGCGTAATCCCTAGCGTGTAGATTTTGCATATCGTTTATATTCGTACATCTGCATATGCAAACTTAATAAATGAAAGATAACGCTACCAATGTGTCGTCGCTGCAGGTGTTTGAACGGGCTGCTGAGTTATTTGGCTTGCTGTCAACGCCCGTG
>JAUXOA010000102.1 GCA_030682475.1 Rhodoferax sp.
ACTGCCGCGCTTTCAGGCGGCAACAACCGAGCTACTGCCCGGTCCTTGAATGATTTTCCGTAACGTGCCACTGATATCCTTCATCGCCGCCCCCGTGTTCTTGGTTCCTAAGGAGGCGACAACTATTGTGACGCGGGGGGAGATGCACGTACGATTCTTCAGCCTTGGTGGACGAAACCTGCGACAAGTGATTCTGTCGGCCGTGTTGCTGGCGGCTTGCGTATTTTCTGCATCCTCCGCAATCGCTGTATCTCCCACGGCAAAAACCGAAGCAGCGCCATTGCAAATGGGCGTTTTGCCCACCCTCAGCAGCGAGCTGCTGTTCCAGGCCTTTCTGCCGATGAAGGACTATCTCGAAGCGCAACTCAAACGCCGCATCGTGCTGAGCACCGCGCCGGATTTCAAGACCTATGTGCAGCGCGCAGTACGCGGCGACTACGACATCTACCAGACCGCACCACACTTCGCCCTGCTGGCCGAAACTGAGCAGGGTTACCGGCGCGTAAGCCGGTTTACGCGCGAGCTTGATGGCTATGTGGTCGTGCGTCGCGAAAGTCCGGCGCAGCGCGTCGAGGATTTACGCGGACGCATCGTTATCACTCCTGATACGCTTGCAATCACCTCCCTGCTCGGCGAGCAGTTACTGAAGGAGCATGGCCTCACCCCGGGAAAGGACTACCGTCTGGAGCGCACTACCTCGCACAACAACGCCATCATGACGGTGTACCGTCGTAATGCCGACGCAGCGCTGACTTCGGCAGCAGTGTTCGAGCAGCTTGCGCCGGAAATTAAACGCGAGCTGCGGGTGTTGACCAAGACTCGTGCAGTTCCGCATATGATGATCATGGCGCACCAGCGTCTGTCGGCAGTGGAGTACACGCAGTTAAAACAAGCGCTGCTGGCGTTTACCCGCAATGGCTCTGGGCGCAAATTTTTTGAGGCCACCGGCTATGGCGATATGGGCCCAATTACCGACGCTGATATGGCGCGGCTGCAACCGTTTCTCGAGCAACTCAAGGAGCGGCTGAAATGACCGAAGCGCGGCGCTATGGCCTGCGCTCATTGCGCTTCAAGCTGGTGCTCGCGAGTGTCGTGGTCGAGATTATCATGCTGACCGTGCTGGTGTGGAACAGTACCCGCATTACCGGCGATGCGATGCGGGAGATATTTCAGAATCGGGTTGATACGCTGGTTCTTCTGATGAATGTCAGCCTGGCCAACCCTTTGGCGCAACGTGACTACGCCACGCTCGACGAACGGCTGAAACGCATTGTGCGCCAGGACTCGCTAACTTATATCGAGGTACGCGATGAGCTTGGCGCCGTCGCAGCCAGCCGTGGTGAGGTGCCGAAGACGGCGCGACTCGACGTGTCCTTCAAGGCCACCGATCAGGTTTATGACCAGGCCTTCGACATTACGCTTGCTGGTCGGGTCATTGGCCGGGCGCACTACGGCCTCAATGTCAGTCTGCTACAGGCAACACTGGCGAACCTGCGCAATCAGGGCGCGCTGGTAGCGTCAGCCGGGATCATTCTTACTATTTTGTTGCTTTCAACCCTTGGTGCGCTACTGACGCGCCACTTGAGAGCAGTGGCGCAGGCAGCACGCGCGCTTGCGGGTGGCGATTATGCGGTGCGCATACCCGTAGTCGGTCAGGACGAGGTGGCCGAAACCGCACAGGCATTCAACACCATGGCAGATACCCTGGCACGCGATCTGGCCGACCAAAAACGGGCGGAAGAGGCGCTACGCACGAGCGAGGAGCGTCTGGAGCTTGCACTCGAGAGTGTCCACGATGGACTGTGGGACTGGAGGGTGCAATCCAACGCGATGTATTTCAGCCCCCGCTGGAAGGCCATGCTAGGTTACACCACCGATGAACTGGCTGACTCCTTTGCAACCTGGGAGCAACTCCTTCATCCCGAGGACAAGCCGCAGGTACTGGCAACGCTGCGGGCACATTTCGATGACCCCACGCGTGACTATGAACCGGAATTCCGCATGCGCCACAAGAACGGTAGGTGGATCTGGATACAGTCTCGCGGACGCGTGGTCGAGCGCGATGCAGCCGGACGACCGCTGCGCATGTTGGGTACTCACATTGATAGTACCGAGCGTCGGCACGCGCAGGAAGCACTACAACAATCCGAGCAACGGTTGCGTGATTTGATGGACGGGTTGGGCTCGCAAATGTTTGTGGGCTTGATGACACCCGACGGAGTTTTGGTGGAAGTAAACCAGCCAGCGTTGGCGGCGGCAGGACTCAAGCCTGAAGATGTGCTGGGCAAGCCGCTCGAGGAGACCTACTACTGGAACTACTCCGAGGAAATCAAGCAGCAGTTGCATGCGGCCATCGAAAGAGCCGCACACGGAGAGGCCTCGCGCTACGACGTGCAGATTCGGGTGGCGGAGAACCAGTTTATTGTCATTGATTTCTCCATTCAGCCTTTGCGGGACAAGGACGGCGGGATCGTGTTTTTGATCCCGTCCGCGATGGTCATCACTGAACGCAAGCAGGCGGAAGAAGAAATCCGCGTACAGCTCGATGAACTGATACGCTGGCAGAAAGTGACGCTTGACCGTGAAGGTCGTGTGCAACAGCTCAAGGCGGAGGTCAACGAGCTGCTCAGGCAACGGGGCGAGGCAGTGCGCTACCCCAGCCAGGCCGACATATGAAAGCACCACTCCCGCCCAACGAAGCCCAGCGTCTCGAAACCCTGCGCGGCTACGACATCCTCGACACCGCGCGCGAGCAGGTTTTCGACAATCTTACCCTGCTGGCGGCGCACATCTGCCAGACGCCCATCTCGCTGGTTTCGTTCGTGGATGAACGCCGCCAGTGGTTCAAATCGAGGGTCGGCCTCGAAGCGTTGGAGACTTCCCGTGACCTCGCGTTTTGTGCGTACACCATCCTAAAACCGGATGAGGTGATGGAGGTGCGCGACGCGCAACTGGACCCGCGCTTCGCCGACAACTCACTCGTCACTGGCAACCCGAACATCCGCTTTTACGCCGGTGCGCCGCTGGTCGCGTTCGACGGCCACGCGTTGGGCACGTTGTGTGTGATTGACCGCATCCCGCGTACATTGAGCACCGAGCAACTGACCGCGCTGCGCGCCTTGGCACACGCGGCTGTCACACAGCTAGACCTGCACCGCGTCCTCGCCGCGCAACGCTGCACCGAGCAGGAATTGCTGCACACTAAAGAAGAACTGGAATCCGCTAACGCCTCGCTCGAACAGAAAGTCGCCATGCGCACCAGCGAGCTGCTGCAGGAGATTGAGGAGCGCAAGCAACTGCTGGCGACGACGGTGGAATCGCGACGAGCGTTGCTCGGCATTCTCGAGGACCAGCAGCGCGCCGAGGCGGCGCGGCGAGCGAGCGAACAGATGCTGCAGCGCACGCTCGAGGCGGCGCACATCGGCCATTGGAACCTCGACCTGGTCACGCACGTGGCGAGCCGTTCGCTGCGGCACGATCAGATTTTCGGCTACGCGGAACTGCTGGCGGATTGGAGCTACGAGAAATTTCTGACACATGTGCATCCCGAGGATAGTGAGCGTGTAGATCGGCTTTTTCAGGCGGGCGTGGCGGCAAAAACGCAATGGGATTTCGAGTGTCGCATCACCCGCCACGATGGCGTGCTGCGCTGGATTTGGGCGCATGGGAACGTTTTCACCAGCGCCGCCGGGGAGCCAGAGCGGATGCTCGGCATGGTGAGCGACATCACCGAGCGCAAGCAGGCCGAGGAGGAAATCCGCCAGCTCAACGTCAACCTCGAACGGCGCGTGCTCGAGCGCACCACCGAACTTGCCGTTGCCAACCAGGAGCTGGAGACGTTCAGCTACTCGGTGTCGCACGACCTGCGCGCGCCGCTGCGCGCCATTGACGGTTTCAGCCAGGCGGTGCTCGAAGATTATGCTGACAAGCTGGACGATCAGGGCAAGGATTATCTCAACCGCGTGCGCACCGCTACCCAGCGTATGGGACATCTCATTGATGATATGCTCACCCTATCGCGCGTCACGCGCGCAGAGATACGGCGCGGGACTGTCGACCTCAGCGCGCTCGCCGCCGACGTGATTGAGGAGCTTCAGAAAAGCGAGCCTCTGCGCCGAGTAGACTGGCACATCGAATCCGGCCTGGTCGCAGAGGGCGACGCCCAACTGCTGCGCGTGGTACTGGCCAACCTGCTCGGCAACGCCTGGAAGTTCACCGGCAAAACGGCAAACGTAAAGATCGAGTTCGGCGCGGCCTCTGACCTTAACACGGGTAACGCCCCCATACCGAACACCCAGGGCGCGACAGATTTTGCGCCGAGTTTTTTCGTGCGCGACAACGGTGCCGGCTTTGACATGGCCTACGCCGACAAGCTGTTCGGCGCATTCCAGCGCCTGCATCTGGCCAGCGACTTCCCCGGCACCGGCATCGGGCTGGCCACGGTACAGCGCATCGTTCACCGCCACAATGGCCGGGTCTGGGCCGAGGGCGCGGTGGGGAAAGGCGCGACGTTTTATTTCACCCTGTGATCGGGCCGTATCCCAGCGTAGGCCATACTTACATAAGGAGAAGGTAATGAACGACAAAACGATACTGCTGGTGGAAGATAACCCCGACGATGAGGCGCTGACCCTGCGCGCCTTCAAGAAGAACAACATCTTCAATGAAGTGACGGTGGCGCGCGACGGCCAGCAGGCGCTCGACTATTTCTTCGGCGAGGGCGCATCCGAACGGCCCATGCCGACCGTGGTGCTGCTGGACCTGAAGCTGCCCAAAATCGATGGTCTGGAAGTACTGCGGCGCATTCGCGCCGACCCGCGAACGCGCTTACAGCCGATCGTGATCCTCACCTCTTCCAAAGAGGACCAGGACATCATCACGGGCTACGGCCTTGGCGCCAACAGCTACATCCGCAAACCGGTGGACTTCAGCCAGTTCATGGAGGCGATCCGGCAGGTTGGTCTCTACTGGCTGGTGTTGAACGAGCCGCCGGAACAAAAAGGATTCAGCCAATGACCACCCCGCTGCGTGTTCTGCTCATCGAGGACTCGGAGAACGACGCCGAGCTGCTGCTGCTTGAGCTGCGGCGCGGCGGTTACGCGCCCGAATACGAACGGGTGGAGACGCACGAGGGACTGGAGGACGCGCTGGCCCGGCAATCCTGGGACATTATCATCTCCGACTATGCCATGCCGCGCTTCAACGGTCTGCAAGCGCTGAAGCTCGCCCAGGAAAAGGGGGGTGACATCCCTTTCATCATCATCTCTGGATCGATCGGCGAGGATGTCGCAGTCGAAGCCATGAAGGCCGGTGCCCACGATTATTTGATGAAAGGCAAGCTCGCGCGCCTGCTGCCCGCTATCGCGCGTGAGCTGCGCGAGGCGCGCATGCGGCAGGAACGACGACAAGCGGACGAAACCATTCATCGCCTCGCCTACATCGACGCGGTCACCGGCCTGCCGAACCGCGTTCGCTTTCACGAACTGGTGCAGGAAGCCGTGGTGGCCGCGCAACGCGAGCAGCGTCCCATCGCCCTGCTGCTGATGGACCTTGACCGTTTCAAGGACGTTAACGACACGCTCGGCCACATTCGCGGCGACAGCCTGCTGCAGCAAGTCGGCCTGCGCCTGCGCAGCGCGTTGTTCGCGCCCGATGTGGTCGCGCGGATCGGTGGCGACGAGTTTGGCATTCTGCTGGCACGGCTGGCGGCAAGCGACGACGTGCAAAAAGTCATCCAAAAGATCCACGACTGCCTGGAAGTACCGTTCACGATCGACGGGATTCCGATTGTCGTCGAAACAAGCATCGGTGTGGCGACGATGCCCGAACACGCCGACGATGCGGATACGCTGCTGCAACGGGCGGATATTGCGATGTATCGTGCCAAGCAGATGGCGAGCGACTACACCGTCTACGCGCCTGAATTAAACCTTCACAGTCCCGAGCGGCTCGGACTCATGGCCGAATTACGCGATGCCATCGAGCAAAACCAGCTCGTACTGCATTTCCAGCCAAAACTGGAACTCAAAACCGGCCGCATCGTCGGCAACGAAGCATTGGTACGCTGGCAGCACCCGCGCCTCGGCATGGTTCCGCCCGACCAATTTATTTTGGCCGCAGAGCAAACCGGACTCATCGCCCCTCTCACCCGCTGGGTACTGATCGACGCGCTAAGCCACTGCCAGGGCGCGGGCCGCGAAGGCATACGGCTGCGGGTGAGCGTGAACCTCTCGGCACGCTCGTTGCACGACCCGCATCTGCCGAAAATGATCGCTGATGCGCTAGCCGCTACCGGCGCCGCACCGAACCAGTTGATGCTGGAAGTTACCGAGAGTGCCATCGTGCTGGAGCCGAAACGCGCCGAGGAAAACCTGATGACGCTGAGTCGCATGGGCACATTGCTCTCCATTGACGACTTCGGTACCGGCTACACCTCGCTCTCCAGCATCAAGCGACTTCCCATAAACGAGATCAAGATCGACAAATCGTTCGTCACCAACATGCTGACGGATAAAAAAGACGCAATGATCGTGCGCACGGTGATCGATTTCGGTCATAACTTCGGTCTCACCGTCGTCGCCGAAGGCGTGGAAACAAAAGAGGTGCTGGACGCCCTGACCGACCTCGGTTGCGACGTGGCCCAGGGTTATTTCATCAGCAAACCTTTGCCTTCCGAGCTGCTAAAAAGCTGGTTCTCGACAACCCCCTGGAAACTTCCGCGTGGTTAAGCGCCAAGGTTTGTAGCCGTCTTTCTTCCATGTCGATCACCACACGGAGGGATAAATAAGAAAATGCCGCCGCCAACCTCTTCCGGTAGCACCAACAGTGTCGGTCAGTCCACTTCACCGGGCACCAATTCGCTGATCGCAGGCGACAAATGGGGTGGCGTAACCGGAACCGGGGTGACCCTGGCCTATAGTTTTCCCTGGACAAGCTCGGGGACCGCGACATTTTTCGGGCGCAACGGGATTGGCGATTACTCTTCACTCAATGAGCAGAATGCGACCTATCACTATGGTCTGAGTACAACCCAGCAGGCGGCGGCACGCAGTGCCTTGCAGTCATGGGCCAACGTCGCCAACATCGTTTTTTCTGAAGTCGCAGAAACCAGTTTGAATGTCGGCGATATTCGCTTCGCCTGGACGTCAGCGACCGACACCAGCACGGGCTCACAGACGTGGGGATGGGCATACCTTCCGAATTCCTATTTGCCGTCGAGCGGCGATGTTTGGATCAGCACTGCGAATTCAAAAACTGCCACCAATTCATGGGCGATCGGGTCATCCAATTTCATAGCCCTGGTTCACGAACTGGGACATGCTCTGGGATTAAAGCATTCATTTGAGGGTAACCCTGTTCTTCCAGGTGCTCAGGAGTCGCAGCAGTACACCGTGATGTCGTACACGGATCACCCGCACAGTTTGTTTGTCCGGGTGACCCCTAACGCCGACGGTTCAAACTCATGGAATTCATTCAACGTAGAGCCTGATACGCCAATGCTCTATGACGTGGCAGCGATGCAGTACCTCTACGGGGCGAACCTGTCTTACAAGACGGGGAATGACGTTTATACATTCGATCCCGGCACCCCCTTCATCAGGACAATCTGGGATGCCGGTGGGACGGACACAATCTCGGTATCCAACTTTAGCAAGGGATCCGTCGTCGACTTGCGACCGGGGCATTTTTCAAAAATCACCATTGAGTCAGACTCAACATCAGGTTTTAATTGGCTTTCGCCTCCCCCGACACCAAGCTATGACGGCACTGACAACCTTGCCATTGCCTTCGGCAGCATCATCGAGAATGCGATCGGCGGGAGTGGCAACGATACCCTGATCGGTAACGACGCTAACAACAGCCTCGACGGCGGAGGCGGCAACGACACACTTTACGGTGGCGCAGGGAATGACACCTTTGACTGGGATGCATCTCGCAGAGGCGGCAACGACGTTTTCTATGGCGGCACCGGCGATGACGTGTATGTCCTGGATTCATCCCTTGACAGCATCATCGAGTATTCCGGCGAAGGCACGGACACGGTCTGGGTAGTCTTTTCTTATTCAGTTAGCAATCTCCCCAATATCGAGAACATTCTGGCCTTTGGATCAACCGGAGTAAATCTTACTGGGAATGCAGCGAACAATGTGATTGCGGGAGCGAATGGTGATGATGGGATCACGGGCGGACCAGGTGACGACCAAATCGACGGAAAAGGAGGCGTCGATACGGCGTATTTTGATGCGATCCGTTCTTCGTACACGATCACGTACAGCAACCTTGTCTATACCCTGGTATCGGCGCGTGACGGTACCGACACACTAACCAGTGTTGAGTATTTCAGCTTCCTTGGGGTGACAGTCTTGGCAGCAAGCTCGGTTGATAACTTCAGCACCTTGGCCCGTCCCGTCACTCTTACTGGAACCAGTGCCAACGAATCTTTCACCGGGGGCCCAGGCAACGACACCATCGACGGTGGAGCGGGCATTGACACAGCGTTGTACAGCGGCAACCGCGCCAACTACACGCTGGCCAAAACCTCATCCGGCTGGGTGCTCAGTTCTGCTTCTGATGGCGTCGACACGCTCACCAACATCGAACGAGTCAAGTTTGCTGATACCTCTATGGCGCTCGACATCAGTGGCAATGCTGGCAAAGCCTATCGCCTGTACCAGGCGGCATTGGATCGCAAACCAGATTCTGGAGGTCTGGGAGACTGGATCGAATATCTGGATCGCGGTTCCAGCCTTGCTGATGCAGCGGCAGGCTTTGTCAGCTCACCGGAGTTCAAGGCGCTTTATGGTGCCAACCCATCGACCGAAGAACTGGTCAACAAGTTTTACCAAACCGCATTGCACCGGGCACCGGAGCAAGCTGGCTTTGATTACTGGGTTAACCAACTCAACACCCGTCTTCAAACTGTGCCAGTGGTCCTGTCCAACTTCAGCGAAAGCCCGGAGAACCAAGCGAATTTGATAGGCGTTATCGGGAACGGTATCAGCTACACACCGTGGGGTTGAGTTGCCGCTGGCAGATGTACGCCCTGGAATCAGTCCAGCAGGCCAAAAGTGCTGCATCGTAAGCGCACGGCCAACCCATATTGACCGTGTGCAATCGATCAGGTAGAGGCGGGTGTAACCCAGCGGTGCGGCAGCAACTCCGCCAGACGCGAGTTGGGCCAGGTCGGTAGCTTGCTCAGAACGTCCTTCAAGTTGATCTTGCCCCTGTTTTCCATACTCCATAGGCTGCCCATTATGCGGACTTCCTGTCTTGCTGCTGGGCCGCGATCCAGCGTTGCTCAAACGTCATCGGGCTGACGTAGCCCAACGCCGAGTGCAATCTCTTGTGGTTGTAAAAAGTTAGCCCGTCAATCACCTCGTCCATGGCCTCGCGCCGGGTAGCAAATCCTCTGCCGTACAGTCTGCCAACTTTGAGTCGCCCCCATAGGCTCTCGGTGGGCGCGTTGTCCCA
>JAUXOA010000104.1 GCA_030682475.1 Rhodoferax sp.
TTCGCCGCGCTGAATCGCCAGTTAACTGGCGATTCAGCGCGAACACCCAGCAATCAGGAAACCATCAAGTAAGCTTGCAAACTTCGGGCTTCTGGAAAATTGATTGGTACGGGGATTGGGGGCAGGTCACAGATGCGGTCCTCCTCGAAGCAGGCAAGGCACTCTATCGATGGGCAGACCTGGAAAGCGGCAATATCAGCACATTAAGAATACGAGAACGTGTGACTGAATCGTATGTGTTGCGCGGCGGCTTCCATATCCTTGCGAACACACGCCCGTTACCTCGAATTTATTGGCACCCACGTTTTCTGAACCGTGTCGGCGAATTACTTGGAGCATCCCAATGAAGCGGTGGGACCAGCGTCCATTCGAAGTAAGAAACCTCTTTAACCCCGCGTTCTGCGGCCTTGTTCTGTTCAGGTCGTTGCAGGGCTTCGAAGAAGAAAACCCAGACGGCATGCCTTTTTCTTTGGCACTGCTGGTACTGCCGTTATGCCTGCACAAAGACTCTCGCGAAGTCATATCAGGCAGCCCCCGAAGTTATCTTCTCAAGACAGTAGAGAGCAACCCTCATTTACTCGTCGGCTTCGCGGACCGTACAAAAGACCTACTGCCCTACGCCTTTGAGGCGCTCGGGTTCTCGATGCAATTGGGCTGCTTTGAGGTGACCCAGGACGGACGGCTGAAGACCGTGCCGAGCCGCGTTCGCAAGACCGTCACTGGCACAACTGAATCTGTTGCCTGTCAGCGAGTCGCCCGAATCGTCGGAAAAGAGTTTGCTCGCATTGCAGACCGCGTGACGATATATACGACCTTAGGGATACGGCCATGAAAATAAAATCGATTCACATCTATAGCCATGACGGCCAGCGCAGAGACCTTCAATTCAGACTTGATGGCATCAACATCATCACCGGTCGATCATCGACCGGGAAGTCGGCATTGTCCGAGATCATTGAATACTGCATGGGCCGTTCGACGTTTAACGTCCCCGAAGGAGTCATCAGGGACAAGGTCGCCTGGTTCGCCGTGATTTATCAGTTTCCCCAAGAGCAGGTTCTCATCGCCAAGCCAACGCCGAACACAGGAAACAGTAGCGGCAGCACGGTCATGTTGCGTAGGGGCGCTCAACTGGCTGCGCCTGCCTTTGAAGAATTAAAGGTCAGTTCGGACGACGATGCTGTGGTAGCCCTTCTTTCACGGCTATTGGGCATTCCCGAAAATAAAACAGATGTTGCTATAGAACATAGCCGGGCTAGCTACGATGCAAACATTAAGCATACGCACTACTATCTTTTCCAAAAGCAAGGCATTGTCGCAAACAAAGATCAGCTCCTGTATCGGCAAAACGAACAGTTCCAGCCGCAGGCGATTCGCGACACACTGCCCCTTCTTCTCGGCGTCTCCTCAAGCCTGCGATACGAACTGGAAGGAAAACTCAGGACGGCGCAGAGAGACCTGAGGCTCAATGCAAAGCTACTGGAGCAAGCGCGGGACGCGATTGACACATCTCAACATAAAGGCATCGGCCTTTTTTCGGAAGCCAAGACGGTCGGCATCATCACTCAAGCGGATCAGAATGTGGGCGCCAATTCCGTAGTTGACGCCTTACGCACTGCTTTGCAATGGAAGCCCGCATCGACTCCTGAAGACGATGGCTTCAGAATTTCGAGCCTGGAAGAAGAACTGGTCCAAATGCGAAAAGAAAGACGGGAGGTTCAAACAAAAATAGACGCCGCCCGCCAGTTTTCCAAGCGCGCCGTGGGCTTCCAAAGCGAAGCAGCCGAGCAGAAGGATCGACTGTCTTCCATCAGGGCCCTGCCTAAAAACTCACAGACCGGTGAATGGCAATGGCCGTTCTGTGAAGAGAACCTGGCCATGACTTCCCCCATTGCACAAGTTCTCCTCGGTGAATTGGCATCGCTCGAAGTAGAAATGGACATCGTCGCTGGTCAGCGCCCCAAACTAGAAGCTTATCTAGGGGAACAACAGGGAAAAGTTCAGCTTCTTGTCGACGCGATCAAAAACAAGGAAATGGAGCTGTCTGCAGCGATTGCGACAAATGAAGTTATTGCGCAAATGGGAACGCGCAACAACGCCGCAGCGCGCGTTGTGGGTCGAATCAGTTTGTTCTTGGAGAACTTGCTTCCCAATGAGGAACTGGCTGCCCGCGAGGCTGAGCAACGGCGCCTGAAGTTCAAGGTCGAAGAGCTAGAAAAGAACATAGGTGCGGACGACAGTAACGAACGGCTGACTTCCATTCTGAATATTATTTCCGCGCAGATGTCGCGCTACATCCTCGCTTTTGAGGCGGAGTTCAGTGAGTTTCCTTCCCGATTCGATCTCACGCACCTGACGGTGGTAATCGACCGTCCCGATCGTCCGGTACCGATGAGTCGAACCGGCGGTGGCGAGAATCATTTGGCCTATCACCTTGCCGCCCTGCTTGCACTGCATCACTTTGCAGCGCGCAACAATCGGCCAATTCCCCAGTTCCTTCTCATAGATCAGCCGACCCAAGTTTATTTTCCATCGGAGAAGCTCTATAAGGAAGCGGATGGCTCCGTTCAAAAGACGGAGGCAGACGCGGATCTGGTGGCAGTTCGCAGGTTGTTCGAACTGCTGCTGGAGTTCACGCAGAAAGATGTCCCTGGCTTCCAAATCATCGTCACGGAGCACGCGAATCTTCGAGACCAATGGTTTCAGGACGCGCTGGTTGAGCAGCCATGGACCAAGCCCCCTGCGCTTGTGCCAGAAAATTGGCCAGTTCCGCCTGATGCATCTTCCGAATTTCGACGGTAAACGCTTCGATCAAAGGCGCGTACCGCCCAACGGGGCGTTGTGCTATGCCACGGTGAGCGAAGGAATGGATATGACGAATGTCGATGTTGAGTCATTGAAGCGAGACGACCAGTACTGTGTCGATCTTGCCAAGTCAGTCTGGCTGATGGATAACCACAAATGGGCGCTCTATTCCTGGGAGTCCTTTCGTCAGCAGGCGGGAGGTGACAATGGCAACCATGACAAGCTCCTCCTTCGCAAAGCTGCCTGAGCCACCGTACTTCTCGGTCATCTTCTCATCCCAGCGCACAGCAGGCGAAAACGGTTACGGGAACATGGCCAAGCGCATGGCCGAACTGGCATCCGGTCAACCGGGTTATCTGGGCGTGGAGAGTGCTCGCGGCGCCGACGGTTTTGGAATCACCGTCTCTTACTGGGCCAGTCTGCAAGCCATTGCTGCGTGGCGCTCTGATGCCGAGCATCGAATTGCCCAAGAAACCGGGAACGCCCTCTGGTACGAGCACTATGAAGTGCGAATTGCTTGCGTCGAGCGCGCCTATGCCAAACAGGGCTGACCGTCCAAAGGGAGCACTGACGAAGTCAACTGGCCAGCATCTTTCTGCGCACCTGTCATGCGCATATAATTCCAACATTAATTTCCAAGGACTGCCCCATGCTCCAGTTCGACAAAGCCCCTAAAAAAGCCACCAACCTCTCGCTCAACTCCAAGGTGCTGGAAACGGCTAAAGAGCTGGGCATGAATATCTCGCAAACGGTGGATGCACTGTTGGCCGATGAGGTCAGGCGCCGCTATTGGGAGAAGTGGCGGGATGACAACAAGGAGGCGTTCGCCGCGTACAACGAGCGCGTCGCCAAGGAAGGCATCTGGGGCGCCAAGTACCGCACATTCGGCAAGAGTCTTGGCGACGGCCGCAAGGAGTAAACCTTGGCCCATTTCGACGTTTACGCCAATCCGGATCGCACCGAGCGCAAGCACACCCCCTTTGTGCTGGACCTGCAAAACAGTTTTCTGGACATGCTCGACACCTTTGTCGCTGTGCCCTTGCGGGCCGCTGCCATCATGCCGACCCGAATTGCACAGATTCACCCCCTTTTCGAGGTGGCCGGCCGCGACGTAATCATGGACACACCGATGATGGCCACCTTCCCCAAGCGCGGCTTGGGCCAGCCAGTGGCAAACCTGCGGCATGTCAAGTTTGAAGTCCAGGGTGCGCTGGACGCTCTGTTTGGAGAACACTGAACATGCAAACTTTGATCTCACACCCTATCCGCTCCCAGTACGAAGATTTCATGCGCCATGTGGACAACCATGGCGTGTTCAAGGCCGACCGCACCGGCACCGGCACCAAGAGCGTGTTCGGCTACCAGATGCGTTTTGACCTGAATGAAGGTTTCCCGCTGGTGACCACCAAAAAGGTGCACCTGCGCTCCATCATTCAGGAACTGTTGTGGTTTCTCACCGGATCAAGCAGCAACCACTGGCTCAAAGAGCGCGGGGTGTCGATCTGGGATGAATGGGCCCGCCCTGACGGTGATCTGGGACCGGTCTATGGCGTGCAGTGGCGCAGTTGGCCGACACCGGACGGCGGCCACATCGACCAGATTGCCGAGGTCATCAAGACCCTCAAGACCAACCCCGATTCACGCCGCATCATCGTCAGCGCCTGGAACGTGGCCGAGCTCGACAAGATGGCACTGATGCCCTGCCACGCCTTCTTCCAGTTCTACGTGGCGCCGGCCGCCGCCCCGGGCGAGAGGGCCAGACTCAGTTGCCAGCTCTACCAGCGCAGCGCCGACATCTTTCTGGGCGTGCCCTTCAACATTGCCAGCTATGCGCTGCTGACCCACATGGTGGCGCAGCAATGCGATCTGGACCTGGGCGACTTCATCTGGACCGGGGGCGACTGCCATATCTACAGCAACCACCAGGAGCAGGTGGCACTGCAGCTCAGCCGCGCGCCCTTGGCCTACCCCCTGCTTCACATCAAGCGCCGTCCCGCGACGATCTTTGACTACGAATTTGAGGACTTCGAGGTCGTGGGTTACGAGTGCCACCCTGCCATCAAGGCACCGGTTGCTGTTTAAATGAAACTGCACCTGATCTTCGCCCGCGCCGCCAACGGCGTGATCGGCAACAACCATACCCTGCCCTGGCATTTGCCTGAAGACATGGCGCACTTCAAGCGCTCCACGCTGGGCTGCCCGGTGATCATGGGCCGTAAGACCTGGGATTCTCTGCCGCCCAAATTTCGCCCGCTGCCCGGCCGCCTCAACGTGGTGCTAACACGCCAGGCGAACTGGCAGGCAGAAGGCGCATTGCGTGCGCAGTCGCTGACTGAAGCTATTGACCTGTGCCCTGCCAGCAGCGATGCCTGGGTCATCGGCGGCGCCGAAATCTACGCTCAAGCCCTGCCACTGGCATCAAGCGCGGTCGTGACGGAAATCGAAGCCTCCTACGACGGAGACGCTTATGCGCCACAATTCGGTCCGCAGTGGAACGAGACAGCGCGCGAACGCCATGTCTCGTCCACTGGTTTGAGTTTCAGTTTTGTCACTTACACACGAACCCCATTCGTATAAGGAACAAGGGCCGTTAGCCTATTTCATCATGAAACTCGCGACCTGGAACGTGAACTCGCTGACCGTGCGGCTGCCGCAGGTGCTGGACTGGCTTAAGTCCAATCCGGTCGATGTGCTGGCGTTGCAGGAACTCAAGCTCACTGACGACAAGTTCCCGCACGAGGCCTTCACGCAAGCCGGCTATTCAGCCCAGTGCTTCGGCCAAAAAACCTACAACGGGGTCGCCCTGCTGACGCGCACACCCGCCGTCAACGTCATCAAAAACATCCCCGGTTTTGCCGACGACATGGCGCGCGTCATCAGTGCCGACGTGGGGGAGGTGCGTGTCATCGGCGGCTATTTTCCCAATGGGCAGGAGCCGGGTTCAGAAAAATTTGACTACAAGATGAGTTGGTTGAAGGGCTTGCGCGACTGGGTTCGCGAGGAACTGGCGACGCACTCCAAACTGGTGCTGATGGGCGACTACAACATCACCTTCGATGACGCCGATGTGTGGGACCCGGTGGGCATGAAAGACCAGATCCATTGCACCGAGGAGGAGCGCTACCATTTGCGCGCCCTGATCGCGCTGGGCCTGCACGACGCGTTTCGCCTGTTCCAGCAGCCCGCGAAAAGCTACTCCTGGTGGGACTACCGCGACTTCGGCTTTCGCCGCAACCACGGGCTGCGCATTGATCACATTCTGGTCAGTGACGCGATCAAGTCTGGGGTGACGTCCTGTGTGATTGACAGGGCACCGCGCAAGAACGAGCGCCCGAGCGATCATGCGCCGGTGGTGCTTGAACTTGGCTTGCCCTGATTTTTATTCCAGCCCCAGCTCCTGAATCTTGCGCGTGATGGTGTTGCGGCCAATGCCGAGTTTTTGCGCTGCTTCAATGCGCCGACCGCGGGTGGCGGCCAGCGCCGCCAGAATCAGCCGGGCTTCAAAGCGGCGCGTCAACTCGTCCCATACATCGTTCCGACCGCTCGCCAGCAAGGCGATGGCGTCTGCCTCCAGACCCTGTTCCCAGCCGCCATCACTGATTGGTGGCAAACGCTCAGCAGCACTTGCGCTGGTCACAGCCGCTGCGGCGGACAGAAGAACAGGCGGGTGTTCCGGCGCACGTTCCGGCGCGTGCTCTTTGGCCGCGTCCACGGCCACCGGCACGGGCCGGGGGGACTCGCCCGCTGCGCCCGCAGTCACGCCCACCTCAGGGGGTAAATCCTTGGGCTCAATCACCTGCGCTGGCGCCATCACCGTGAGCCAGTGACAGATGTTCTCTAACTGACGCACGTTGCCAGGAAAGCTGAAGTTGCCCAGCCAAACCAGTGCGGCATCGGAAATCCGTTTCGGTTCGACCCCGAGCTGAGCCGCACTGTGCTGCAGGAAGTGGCGCGTCAACATGGCCACGTCCTCTTTGCGCTCGCGCAGCGCCGGCAAACGCAGACGGATGACGTTGAGGCGGTGAAACAAGTCCTCACGGAACGCACCCTCCTTGACGCGTTGTTCCAGGTTCTGGTGGGTGGCGGCAATCACGCGCACATTCGTTTTCACGGAACCGTGACCACCGACCCGATAGAAATGACCATCGCTCAGCACGCGCAACAAACGGGTTTGCAAGTCAAACGGCATATCGCCGATTTCGTCCAGAAACAAGGTGCCGCCATCGGCCTGCTCAAAGCGGCCACGGCGCATGGTCTGCGCGCCGGTGAACGCGCCGCGCTCGTGCCCGAACAGCTCGGATTCGAGCAAGTCTTTGGGAATGGCCGCCGTGTTGATCGCGACAAAGGGACCGTTGGCGCGCGACGAGTGCTTGTGCAAGGCCCGCGCCACCAGCTCTTTGCCCGAGCCCGACTCGCCGGTGATCATGACGGTGACATTGCTCTGGCTCAAACGGCCAATGGCGCGAAACACATCCTGCATCGCAGGCGCCTGACCCAACATCTCGGGCGCGTCGGCCATGCTCTCTTCAGCCACTTCTTCGCGCTGACTTTCTTCCACTGCGCGGCGAATCAATTCGACCGCCTTGGGCAAGTCAAACGGCTTGGGCAGGTATTCAAAAGCGCCGCCCTGAAAGGCCGACACCGCACTGTCCAGGTCGGAATAGGCGGTCATGATGATCACCGGCAGACCCGGGTATTTTTCTTTGACCTTTTCCAGCAAGTCCAGGCCCGAGCCGCCCGGCATGCGAATATCGCTGACCAGCACCTGGGGGCCGCCTTCGTCACTTTCGTCGTTTGTGGCGTTGAGCGCGGCGATGACATCTTTCTGGTTGGTAAAGCTGCGGGTCGGCAGGTTTTCGCGCAACAGCGCTTTCTCCAGTACAAAGCGGATGGACTGGTCATCATCTACGATCCAAATCGGCTTCATACGTTTTTATCACCTTAAGGCAGAGGAATCAATATTTTGAAATCCGTGTGACCGGGCACACTGTCGCACTCGATCAAGCCATGGTGCTGCTGCACAAAGGTTTGCGCCAAGGTCAGCCCCAGCCCCGAACCCCCTTCCCGCCCGGACACCAGCGGATAGAAAATGCGGTCCTTGATCGAGTCTGGTACACCAGGCCCGTTGTCGATGACATGCAATTCCAGTGCCAACCGGTAGCGCTGTTTGCCAAATGTAGTCTGCCGCGCGATTCGGGTGCGAAAAGTCAAGCGCGCTTCGCTCCCCGCGATCTGTTCCGCCAAGGCCTGGCAGGCGTTGTGCGCAATGTTGATCACGGTCTGGATAAGTTGTTCACGGTCGCCGCGAAACTCCGGAATCGAGATGTCATAGTCGCGCACCACTTTGAGGCCCTTTGGGAATTCTGCCAGTATCAGCGAGCGCACGCGCTCGCACACCTCATGAATATTGACGTCACCGACCAGATGCGGGCGCCGGTGCGGCGCCAACAGCCGATCCACCAGCGTTTGCAGGCGATCGGCCTCGCGAATGATGACCTGCGTGTACTCAATGAGTTCACGCGATTCCATCTCCATCTCAAGCAGTTGGGCCGCGCCGCGGATGCCGCCCAGCGGGTTTTTGATCTCGTGCGCCAGATTACGGATCAGTTCCTTGTTGGCCTGGGCCTGCTCCGCCAGGCGTTCTTCGCGGTCCTGGCGCGCCTGCTGTTCCAGCGGCAACAATTCAACAATGATTTCATCCGCTTTTTCAGTCTGCGTCACGATCACATGCACCGGCAGTGGGTCGCGGTTCAAACGCTTGAGCCAGGCGTCGTAGCGCAAGGCCCCGAATTCGTTGCCACCGGCGCCCTGCAAGCCCTTTTGCAGATGGGTCGGTTCGGTAAAACTGTCGGGGAAGTGCGAGCCCACAATCGCGCGACGTGATATGCCCAGCGCATCTTCCAGGGCGGCATTGGCAAACAACACGGCGCCGTTGCTGTGCACCACAGCCACCAGCGTGGCCAGCAGATCAAACGGCTGAAAACGCACAGCCGCTGAAGCGGCAGATGAGGCAGGCGGTGGGGCGGCGGACTTGTTCAAGCCGCCTATTTTGCCGCAGGTGTCGCAGAGGCCACCGGAACACGTCCCAGTTCGCGACGAATACCGGCAATATCGCTTACATTGCGTGCCAGGCTGGCCTTGATCTCGGCAACACGGTCCAGATACTTCTGGTAATTGCGCGCCTCAGTGCCCTGCTTTTCCGGCTCGCCGTTGTTGTATTCGCTGAGCAACCCGACCTGGCGGGCCTCCGCCTTCTTCAGCTCGGCCTCCAGAATCTGACGGGTATCCGAGTCGCGCGACTTCTGCTCACCGGCATTGACCCGTTGACCTGTAGACGACGCTGCCGCCACACGCACTGGCGCGGACGCCGCTGGACGGGTGCCCTGCACCACGGTCACATTACCGCCGTCCACCAGCTTGCAGCCGCGCGTCTGGGCATTAGGCACCGTATTGGTGTATTCATTGCCGCAGCGGTAAATGCGTTCCTGGGAAAAACTGTTTGCCACGAAAACGGTAGCAGCCAAGGGGATCAATAAAGCATATTTCATACGTTTTCCACGCGTCAAAAAAGCATGGATGAGGTTGCCAGTATGCGCCAAATCTTAATCAGTTGGGGACAGTGCTTGTTTACTTCGTATAACTACGGTCTTTCCCACAAAGTTTGGGAATAAAAACTCCAGGTTCCCGGAAATAAAAAAGGACGGCGCGCGCCGTCCTTTTTTGCCCCAAGCCGTAAGAAATTACAGCGAGTAGTACATCTCGAACTCGATCGGATGCGTCGCCATGCGCAGGCGCGTCACTTCGCCCATCTTGAGCTCAATGTAGGCATCCAGCATGCTGTCAGTGAACACGCCGCCCTTGGTCAGGAAGCCGCGGTCGGCATTGAGGCAGTCCAGCGCCTGGTCCAGGCTGTGGCACACGGTCGGGATCTTCGCATCTTCCTCGGGCGGCAGATGGTACAAATCCTTGGAGGCCGCCTCACCCGGGTGAATCTTGTTTTCCACACCGTCCAGACCGGCCATCATCAGTGCGGCGAAACCCAGATAAGGATTCATCAGCGGGTCCGGGAAACGTGCTTCGATGCGACGACCCTTGGGGTTGGCCACGTAGGGAATGCGGATCGAGGCCGACCGATTCTTGGCCGAGTAAGCCAGCTTCACTGGCGCTTCGTAGCCGGGCACCAGACGCTTGTAGCTGTTGGTGCCGGGGTTGGTGATGGCGTTCAGGGCACGGGCGTGCTTGATGATGCCGCCGATGTAGTGCAGCGCGAAGTCCGACAGACCGGCATAGCCGTCGCCGGCAAACAGGTTTTTGCCATCTTTCCAGATCGACTGGTGCACATGCATGCCGCTGCCGTTGTCGCCGACGATCGGTTTGGGCATGAAGGTGGCGGTTTTGCCATAGGCATGGGCCACGTTTTGCACCACGTACTTGAGGATCTGCGTCCAGTCAGCGCGCTGCACCAGCGTGCTGAAACGGGTGCCGATTTCGTTCTGACCAGCGCCTGCCACTTCGTGGTGGAACACTTCAACCGGAATGCCCAGCGATTCGAGAATCAGCGACATCTCGGCGCGCATGTCTTGCGTGCTGTCCACGGGGGGCACGGGAAAGTAGCCACCCTTGACGGTGGGACGGTGGCCTTTGTTTCCGCCTTCCATTTTTTTACCGGAATTCCAAGGCGCTTCGCCTTCGTCGATCTTGAAGAAGGTGCCCGACATATCGGTGTTCCAGCGCACATCATCAAAAATGAAAAATTCTGGCTCCGGGCCGAAGAAGGCGGTATCACCCATGCCTGAGGCCTTGAGGTAGGCTTCTGCGCGCTTGGCGATGGAACGCGGATCGCGGTCATAGGCCTTGCCGTCGCTGGGCTCGACCACGTCGCAGCTCAGGAACAGCGTGGTTTCTTCAAAGAAGGGGTCAATGTTAGCGGTGTTGGGATCCGGCATCAGTTGCATGTCGGAGGCTTCAATGCCCTTCCAGCCAGCGATCGACGAGCCGTCAAACGCATGGCCCGAGCTGAATTTGTCTTCGTCAAAATGGGAAACAGGCACGGTGACGTGCTGCTCCTGGCCACGGGTATCGGTGAAGCGAAAGTCAACAAACTTGACTTCGTTTTCTTTCACCATCTTCATGACGTCTGCGACGGTCTTGGCCATCAAATACTCCTGGTTGGATCGTTGTTGAAAAGGTTACGTATCAGCGAATGCAGTTTTTGTGCCAATAGCGGCGATTGGACAAATCCGCCGAATCCGCTATTCTGCCTTGAGTTTGTGTCAGTTTTGGCCGACGGGGAAGGATCATGTCAAAGTGCCTGAAAAAACAGGCACCAATACGGTGCAATTTAATTTCGCACCAAATTAGTCACTTTATTTTTGCACCAATTCAGGGCCAAGTCTGGCATTGAAGCCCTGCAAGCCGGCCAGCAGAGCCGGATACGCCTGACCCACCAAAGCAGCCTCGCCTTTGACCCCCAGTTCAATATGACGACCGTATTGCGGGTGATCCACACTGGGCAGGCTGAAGACCTTAACGCCTGCGTAGACCCGCTCAATCTCTTCCATCAACGGTGTCAGCGTGGCCTCCATGGCACCCAAGACGATGACGGATTTCTCGGTCCAGTCCGATCGGTGAAACAGCTGCGGGTAATGCGTGTCGAGCACCCATTCGATCATGGGCCAGGCCATCACGGGAAAGCCCGGCACAAAATGAACCGCACCCCAACTGAAGCCTGGAATCTTGTTGAACGGGTTGGGGATGATTTTCGCCCCCACCGGAAACACGCCCATGTTCAGCCGGTGAATATTGTCAGGCCGATCTGCCTCATACAGAGTGCCCTGTTCTTTGGCCAGGTCCTGCATTCGCTGGCGAATCAGGGCCTCGGCCTGAGGGTGCAGCACCAGTTCCAGACCCAAAGCGCTGGCCGCGCATTGCCGGGTGTGGTCATCCGGCGTGGCGCCAATGCCGCCGCAAGAAAATACCACGTCGTTGGAGGCAAAGGCGCGCTTCAGGGTGGCTGTAATCCGCTCCGGCGAGTCGCCCACATAGTCGACATAGTCAAGTTGCAGGCCACGCGCTTTGAGCAACTCGATGACCTTGGGCAGGTGCTTGTCAGCACGCTTGCCGGAGAGGATTTCATCGCCGACGATGATCAGGCCGAAACCGGGCGCAGCGCTAGCGGGCGGTGTTGCCAGCCGAAGAGGTGTCGGAAGCTGTGTCATCCGGCAATGTTACCGCTTCCACCTCGATCGTTTGCAGCGCGGGAGTGACCACGGAGGCCGCCGCCAGGGCCGTCTCGGCCCGCAAGGCTTGCAATGCCGCCAGGCAGTAATGTGCAAACCACAATGAAGAAAACGCAAAGACCAAGGTATAGATCCAGATCGCCAGCGGCACCAGAATCACAAACGCTGCCGCCAACAGGGCCCCTGAGGCCCAGATCAGGCTGGGCGCCGCCCCCAGATAACCGCAAAACACGCCAATGCCCAATAACCAACCCCGATGCCGACGAAAAATCTCGCGCCGTTCCTCCGCGCTGGCATGCTCGGCCAGGGCATCAAACGCCAGCACGCGGTAGGTCAGCCAGCCCCAGATCAACGGTGGCAGCACCAGAATCAAGGGCGGCACCAGCCACAGGGGGATTGAAACCACCAGGGCAATCAAGGCCAGCAGGGTTGAACCCAATGACCACAACACGCTGAACACCAGAGGGCCACCGCGCTTGCGCTCGAGTTGGGGAAAGCGCCGCTCGGCCACCAGCAGCGTCAAGGCCGGTGTCATCAAAAGCGCCACCACCAGCAGCGACAGCACCACGATAATGGGGGTTACGGCAAAAATCACAATCAAGGGCGCCAGCACCAGCTTGAGGCTGCCCGCACCCACGCTCTGCAACCATTCCCATACGTTGTTGATGACCGACGAAGTTTCCAGCGCCGCGCGCACCGAGTCCAGCGCGCCTTCCCAAAAGTAATAGCCCAAACCCAGCGCCAGCGCCACCATCAGCACCAGCGGCAAAAAAGACAGGGCGATCACGCGCGGACGCAGACAGTACGCCACCGCGCGCCAGAAGGAATCAAGAAACAGGTTCATGGCACAAGCATAACCCGGACCCATACCGTACCATCGCCGGTATGAATTTGATAGAACTCAACGGCGTCAAACTGGAAGTTCAGCGTATCGGGTTCGCTGTAGCCCGCCAACACCTGGCACCCCTTGTTTTTTTGCACGAAGGCCTGGGCTCGGTCGCCATGTGGCGTGACTGGCCACAGGCCCTTTGCCACGCCACCGGACGCGTCGGATGGGTCTACTCACGCCGCGGCTACGGGCAATCTGACACGGTGCCCGACGTTCGCCACTCGGGCAAGCTGCAGCCCGACTACATGCATGAAGAAGCCTGGACCGTACTGCCCACTCTGCTCAAGGCGCTGGCGATTGAGCAGCCGGTGCTGGTGGGCCACTCCGACGGAGCGACAATCGCCCTGCTTTACGCCAGCCGCTACCCGGTATCGGCCTGCATTGCCATGGCCCCGCATGTGATGGTGGAGGAGGTGTCAGTGCGGGCGATTGAACAGGCTCGGACCAGTTTCGAGATCGGCGACCTGCGCGAGCGTCTGGCCCGCCACCATGCCGACATCGACTGCGCGTTCTGGCAATGGAATGACATCTGGCTCAACCCCGCCTTTCGCGCCTTCGATATCCGCGAAGATTGCAGCCGGATTGCTGCCCCCGTACTGGCCCTTCAGGGACTGGATGACCCTTACGGAACATTGCAGCAAATTGAGAAGATTGACCTGCCAGATAGTCAGATAACGCGACACACGCTGGCACAATGCGGCCACTCACCACACCGGGACCAAACAGATCTGACGACGCGCGCGATCACTGATTTCCTGACCAGCGCAGCGTGAGAACGCGACCCGTGCGCATCAAGCGGAGATGCTTGCCAGATCAGCCTGGCTCAGCCAGCGCCATTGGCCGGGCGCCAGATCATCGGGCAGGCGCAAACCACCCATCTGCGAGCGGTGCAAGGCCTCGACCCGGTTGCTGACTGCGGCCACCATGCGCTTGACCTGGTGGTACTTGCCCTCGGTCAGGGTCAGGCGCAGATGGTGGCTTGACACCGCTTCACACGCGGCCGCCCGCACCGGCTTCGGATCATCGTCCAGCACCACGCCCGCCAGCAGCTTGTTGACCTGGGCATCGCTCAGCGGATGTTTGACAATTACTTCATAAACCTTGGGCACATGGTGGCGGGGCGAGCTCATGCGGTGGATGAACTTGCCATCGTCCGTCAACAGCAGCAGCCCGCTGGTGTCCTGGTCGAGCCGCCCGACCGCCTGCACCCCCTGGACCGCGCCTTTTTGCGGACGCAAGCGCAGCGGCGATGGCAGCAGGGTGTAGATGCTGGGGTAGGTTGAGGGCTTTTGTGAACACTCGGTGGCGAGCGGCTTGTGCAGCATCACATAGGCCTTTTGGTGGTAAGGCCAGTCGATACCCTGCACCCGCAAGCGCAAACCATCGGCTGCAAATTCAGTCGCTGACTGCCTATATTCAACCGGGGTTATAGCCTCATTTGATTCATAAACCTGAACCAGACCCTGTTGAATCAGGCCGGCACAGACACGCCGGGTACCGAAACCCTGAGAATAAAGAATGTCTTGTAACTGCATGGCCCGAGTATCGCAAAGAGTTCCCGCTCCGCTTGATCGTGAGATGCCGAAACGCGCGGCAGCTTAGGCATGGGCAGGGACAGTGAACATTGTTACCAGCGGATGTCCTGGTGCGGGCAAGGGAAACTCCGACAGATAGAGCGCCGTGGCCTCTTGCAAATTGGCGATAGCCTCTTCAACCGTTTCGCCTTGAGTGGTGGTCCCTGTTTCGGGATTCAGGGCAACGTAGCCGCCTTCTTCGGCGGGTGTAAGTACGGCGGTCAGTTCCATGGCTTGGCTCCAGTGGCGAAACTTGAATTTTCGCTCATTCCGGGTAGTTCAATCGGGATAGGAAGAAGCCTCACGGCCCCTCCTGCTGGCGGGAGTGGGGCGGATGCCGGGGGCTCATGCGCTTCGCTTTTTAAAATCGCCCCCAACATCCGCCCCACTCCCGCCTTGCGTTGCTGCTTGATCCGATCTGGGTGCCATTGGTGGACGACCGTCCGGTCACCGTCTTCGTGGTCGGGAGCAGGCAATATTTTGGTCGCGGCAGGGTACAAGCTCAACGTAGAAGTCACCGGCGCTGCGCAGCTTTATCGCGCAGCGTCCAGAGAGGCTATAGCCAACTAAAGTGAGAGCGGACACCTGCTGCAAGGCGATTGACTGCGACTGGTTGCGGGCCAAGAGGGAACAGTTGGAGGCAGGCAATGCCGAGATTTACTGCGCGCAGGGGATTCACTGTCGAATTTAGGACTGCCACTTTGTGAATTGTCCAGCCTTTACCTATGAAGTATTGCAAGTATGCATCCGCATCGGGGAATGCTCCCCTTCTGTTAGGTCGCAACGCGAAGAGAGCGGCCTTTACCCGTGTTGCGTTGACTCGATTAACGAAATCTGAGGGTAGGATTCCAGCGCCCTCTTGAAGTGAAGACAAGTGGACGTATACATTTGTGACCGTGTTGGGTAGCAGGACGTATGGCCTCACACCGGACACCCTGCTTCCACTCAACGAGCGAATTACCGAAGATTTGTACGAGTGCTGCCCGCCGATGACAATGTATGCATCCATAGCGATTCCTTTCTGTAGCCTAAAAGTGAGGGGCTGCGCGCTTTTGCGCAGTTCCTCTCGACTGCCGCGTTGATCTAATCTTAATCGTTAGGCATTCGCGCGCGACGCCGCGATGAGGTACAGGATATAGGCCACGCCCACGGCGTGCGCAAGTTCGGCCTCTTCGAGACTTGGCTTCCCAGCTGCGGGATGCCCATGCCGGACCTGTGGAGTCGCATTCGAGTACACGTACAGCTTCTCAAGGCCCTCGAGGAGGTACGTTGAGAAGCGTGGGTCCCGTTGCAGAAGCTTGATGGCGCCGCCAAGCGTCGTCGCCTTTGGTTCCACCGTTCGTGCAACGCTCTCGACGGCGCTCACTATCTCTTTGATGCTATTCGCCTCATCGATAGGGTGACGATACAGATAGTCAGTTGCCTTCTGATAGTGGACTCTGGCTGGTGCAAATTTGTCCTTCAAGGCGTCTCGTGCCGCTTCAGCTCGCTTTGCAACCGGACGAGGTATTTGACGAGTCAGTTCAGACTTGTCATTCAGATTCCAGCCGATACCATCCTCCTGAAGTAGTGCGTTGACTTTCTTGGTATAGGCTTCGAAATACTCTGTATCCCCAAAGGGAACTTCGTCGTCCTTCTTCTTCAGAAGTTGTCCCACGAGTTCTATGAAGTCATAGAACTCCGGCCACTCGCAGCCTTTGAGATGTTCCGTCAGGGCTGACATCGAGCTTTCGCGGTCGTAGTCCCAGGTCTCTGCCTCATCACGGATGAGCGCTATGAACTTTTCGTGGGTTTCGTGCGGGTCGAGCGGTTGGGTGCGCTGACCATAGCCTCGCGTCGTCGTTCCGACGAATTCCGGGAGGACTGACTTCAGGTACCCGATTCGCGTCTTTCGAGGGGCGTCCTCGAAGATCAGCGCGCGTGGGGCCTTGTTTGCAGCGAGTCGCGAGGAAAATCGCATTTCGGATGCCTAACGAGGTTGTAAAAAAACGCGGTTTCCAGGTGCCCCACTGTGGCGTTGCACCTTGCGCGGATTGACCATCGGGAATTGAGCGTTCATGCCTGTAGTGTGCCGCAATTTCGACACCCTCTGAGCCTGATGGCGGCTTT
>JAUXOA010000039.1 GCA_030682475.1 Rhodoferax sp.
TGACCTTGTCATGCGGCACTTTCATTTCTTTCATGAAACGCATCACCACTGCGGCAAAAGCCTCGTTGACCTCGAACAGGTCGATCTGGTCTATCGTCAACCCGGCCTTGGCCAGCGCCTTGCGCGCTGCCGGCATGGGGCCGGTCAGCATGATGGTCGGGTCGGCGCCGCTGAGGGCCGCCGCGACAATGCGGGCGCGCGGCATGAGTCCATGGATTTTTCCGGCGGCTTCGGAGCCCACCAGCACCGCCGCCGCGCCATCGACAATGCCCGAAGAATTACCGGCATGGTGGACGTGGTGGATGCGCTCGACTTGCGGATAACGCGTCAGCGCCACCTGGTCGAACCCCATGCTGCCCATCTGTTCAAACGCCGGTTTCAGCGAAGCCAGTCCCTCCAGCGTGGTGTGTGGCTTGATGAATTCATCCTGCGCCAGGATGGTCTGGTCGAGAAAGTCCTTCACCGGTACCACCGAGCTGTCGAAATAACCGGCTTCACGCGCCCTGGCCGCGCGTTTCTGGCTTTCCATCGCGAAGGCATCCACATCGGCGCGGCTGAAACCCTCGATGGTGGCGATCAGGTCGGCGCCTATGCCCTGCGGCACAAAGGCGGTGGCGCTGTTGGTCTCGGGATCCTGCGCCCAGGCGCCGCCGTCCGAGCCGATGGGCACGCGACTCATGCTTTCGACGCCGCCCGCCACCACCAGGTCTTCCCAGCCGGAGCGGACTTTTTGCGCCGCCATGTTGACGGCTTCCAGGCCGGAGGCGCAAAAGCGGTTGACCTGAACGCCCGAGGCACGGAAGTCCCATCCCGCCTTGAGGGCGGCGACCTTGGCAATCACGGACCCCTGCTCGCCGATGGGCGAGACCACACCCATGACCACGTCGTCCACCTGCGCGGTGTCGAAACCGCTGCGGCGCTGCAGCTCGGTCAGCACGCCAGCCAGCAGGTTGACGGGTTTGACCTCGTGCAGGCTGCCGTCCTTTTTGCCCTTGCCGCGGGGCGTGCGGATGGCGTCGTAGATGAATGCTTCGGTCATGGGAGGCTCCTGCTGGAAAAGAGGGTGTAGGAACGAGTATATTCATTTCACCAAGCAAATGCTTTTCATAAATATGGCTCCGGCCCTCAACGCGACAGGTGACCCCATGATCGACCGCAGCCTTTTTACCAGCGACCACGAAGCCTTCCGCGATGCATTCCGCAAGTTTTGCGACAAGGAGATCGCGCCTTTTCATGAGGCATGGGAGGAGCAGGGGTATGTGGATAGAGCGGTCTGGAACAAGGCTGGCGAGAACGGCTTTTTGTGCATGACCATGCCGGAAGCCTATGGCGGATCGGACGCGGACAAGCTGTATTCGGTGGTGCAGATGGAAGAACTGGCGCGGGGCGGCTACAGCGGCATCGGCTACAGCCTGCACAGTGAAATTGTAGCGCCCTACATCCTGCACTACGGCACCGAGGCGCAAAAGCTCAAGTACCTGCCCAAGCTCGCCAGCGGCGAGATGGTGGGCGCGATTGCGATGAGCGAGCCCGCTGCCGGCTCGGACCTGCAGGGCGTGAAGACCACCGCCATCAAACAGCCCGACGGCAGCTACCTGCTCAATGGCAGCAAAACCTTCATCACCAATGGCTGGCATGCCGACCTGGTGGTGGTGGTGGCCAAGACCAACCCTGCGGCCGGTGCCAAGGGCACCAGCCTGTTGCTCGTCGAGCGCGGCATGCCCGGTTTTTCGGTCGGCAAGCGCCTCAAGAAACTCGGTCTCAAGGCGCAGGACACGTCCGAGCTGTTTTTCTCTGACGTGAGCGTTCCCGCCGACATGCTGCTTGGCGGCGAAGCGCATGAAAACCGCGGTTTCATCTGCCTGATGGAGCAACTGCCCTGGGAGCGGCTGCAGATCGCCATCACGGCGGTCGCCTCCGCGCAGGCCGCCATCGACTGGACCGTGGACTATGTGAAGGAACGCAAGGTGTTCGGCCAGCCCGTGGCGAGCTACCAGAACACGCGTTACACCCTGGCCGAATTGCAGACGCAGGTGCAGGTGGCGCGCGTTTTCATCGACAAATGCACCGAGCTGCTGGCCGGCGACCAGCTCGACACGGCAACGGCCAGCATGGCCAAGAACTGGACCACGGACCTGCAGTGCAAGGTCATGGACGAATGTGTGCAGCTGTTCGGTGGCTACGGTTACATGTGGGAATACCCGATCACGCGTGCCTATGCCGACGCGCGTGTGCAGCGAATTTACGGCGGCACCAACGAAATCATGAAGGAAGTGATCTCGCGCGCCATGGGGCTGGGCGCAAAGTAGTCTGGCTTGGGCTTTTTGATGTACCACGCCACTTCAGCTGACGCCGGGGCGCGGCCACGCGACGGCGTGATGCTGTAAACATCAAAGCGAGCTTGGGTGGCGGCGGCCTGTGTTCCCCGATCAGGAGGGATCCTTGCTGCGGGTGCGGCTCACCGCGCTGAAGATGCCTATGCCCAGAAATATCAGTGCACCAATACCAATGTACAGGTGCGGCACACCTGCTTCAACGGCCGCCCAGATGACGCCGCCCAAAAAAATGACAAACCCGATCATGTATAGCGCGAAAGACATTGCTTCCTCCAGAAGTTGATGTTGCAAGTGTGGGCAAGACCGGTACTGCCGCCTATCGGTTGCCGACGGCTATCGCTGTGGGAGCCCGCCTACTGTTCGTGCCCCGGATGACGTGTCTGCAAAAAGCGCTAATACCTCGAACCGTTTGTGGCCTAAAAGGTTACAACTGTGTGACAGGGGAGACATCCGTCACAGCACAGCCGTTCAAATTGCCATGTATCAGAACGTGACAGCTTGTAATGAAAAGAATACGATGGAGACAAAAGGGGAGACGTTGCTGAACCCCGCATAACTCGAATGACGTTTTGCAAGGAGGTCCCAGGGCCTCACCACAACCCACACCGGATACCGTCATGTCCTTCTTTCAAAGTCTTTTTTCCTCCTCTCAAGGCGGCGCGCGCGAAAGCGTTGGCGGGCCCGAGACCGGGCCCGTCAAGATGAACCTCGACGAACGCATGGCGTTCAGGCGGGAGATGCTTTTTGATTCGGTCAAAAGCACCATGGAGAGCCGGGGCGTCCTGAGTGCGAGCTACCGCTTCAAGGTGGTACGCGCCGACAAACGTGGCCACAGCTTTGTGGTCATGGTCGATTTGTCGACCGACTTCATGGATGGTGAGCAAGGCCAGCAACGCCCCTTGATGGCTCTCGGCGATGCGATCCGGAAAAATGCACTGTCGCGTTACGGCATCGGCGTGCCGGCGGTTTACTGGCGCGTCAATGAAGAGATCAAGGGCTTTGATCCGCAGCGGGGCGAGGACACCAACCCTGGCGCTGCCACACCGGAAGCCATCCGTTCATCCAATATGCGCAAGTACGAGCGCGCTACCGCCCAGGAACTGGCAGCCTTCGAGTCCGCCTGGAAAAAAAGCAGCGAGTTGTCAATCGGCGACCGGACCTACTCGTCCGATCTGGCACCGCTGGGCAGCGACAGCAAGGACAGCATCAGGGACAGCGCGGCCGACAGCAACCGCGATAGCCGCTAGAGCCGGTCGTCCCGTCATCTGCTGCGCCTCGTCTGGCGCGCCCCGGTCCGCGCCCGATAATGGCGCTCTGTTCACCGACCGGGTTTTCCTCATGTTTTCTTCTGCTTCCTGCCTGCGACTGCCAGGCCTCTCCGGTCCGTCCCTGAAAGCCGCCGCGTGAGCGGGCCTGCCACTATCGCCTGGACCGAAGCGGGTGAAGCGCGTTCTGCGCGCTGGCGCTCTGAAAGCGGGGCCTCGCCGCCCAAACGTGTGGTGCTCGCCGATGACACGCTGAGTGCCGATGCCGCCTTCCGGCTGGCCAGCGAGGGCACCGGCATCTTGTGGCGGGGTGATTTCCAGAACGCACGCCTGCTGCTCCAGGCGCTGGCGCGCCGTATTGACAAACCCCGCAAGGCCAAAAAGGCCAAAGCAGATGCGCCGCCGCCATCTTCGGTAGATGCCTTCAACCTCTACCGGCAGGCGCAGTCGCAGCGCGCCCGCACCCTGGCCATGCTGCTGATCGAGTTTGACGCTGAACACCGCATCGCGCTACGGCGCGCACCCGATGTGCTGGAGGCTTGCAGCAAGGTGTACGGTGCCGGCGATGCCGCACAGGGCCCCTACATTGCGCCGCTGCGCGAACTGCAGGGCCTGATAGGTGCCCACGAGTGGCGAAAAAAAGGCGTGGCCATCGCCGCCCTGGGCGGGGAGCGCATCTACCCCCACTACGGCGTGTTTGCGCCGGTGCGCGGGGACTATATGGAACTGCTGGCGCAGGCCCCACTGCCGCCTGCGCTGTCTTCGGGCGGCGTGGCCTTCGACATCGGCACCGGCACCGGCGTGCTGGCCGCGCTGCTGGTGCGCCGCGGCGTGGCGCGTGTGGTTGCCACGGATACCGACCCGCGCGCACTGGCCTGTGCGCGCGAGAACCTGGCCAGGCTGGTGCCGGACGGGCAGGTCGAACTGGTGCAGGCCGACCTGTTTCCCGAGGGCGTCGCGCCGCTGGTCATCTGCAACCCGCCCTGGGTACCGGCGCGCCCGAGCTCGCCGATCGAGCACGCGGTCTACGACCCCGACAGCCGTATGCTGCGTGGTTTTCTGGACGGCCTGGCGGCGCATCTGGCGCCGGGCGGCGAAGGCTGGCTGATCCTGTCGGACCTGGCCGAACACCTGGGCTTGAGGTCGCGTGCCGAGCTTCTGGGCTGGATGGATGCGGCCGGCCTTCAAGCGCTACACCGCCTGGATGTGCAGCCCATCCACCCCAAGGCTGAAGACCCCGGCGATCCCCTGCATGCGGCGCGCTCCGCAGAAATCACCTCCTTGTGGCGCCTGGTGGTGAAGCCGGTGACCTGATGCTGCTATGAAGTTGATAGCTTTTTGCGCACGGCCACTATGGGTTGCTGGCCATTTTTCCTGAAATGTCCATATCCGGCCGGCGGGTTTTTTCGCCGCTTGCCGCAAGTTCGACAGCTGGCGGCATGGTCGTCACGCCGGCTTCATGAGTCGCGCCGGCATACGGCGCGTTCTCCTACATCTGCCCATGTCCCTGCCTGACCAGAGGCACGCGGATGCGGCTTGAGGATGATTTTCTGGCTGCGAAAAAAGGCGTTTTCGAACGCTTTATCTGGAGCGGTCATTCATCCCAACCATCATCCAAGGAGCATCACCATGGCACTCGATTACAAAGACAAGGACAACCTCAATCTTGACCCGATCACCGACGCCCCCGGCGCACACCCTGTGGGTACTGGCCTGGGCGCTGCCGCTGGCGGCGCAGCTGCAGGTGCAGCGGCTGGCGCATTCGGCGGCCCTGTTGGTGCGGTGGCTGGCGCTGTGGTCGGCGCCGTCGCCGGCGGCCTGGGCGGCAAGGCGGTGGCAGAAGCCATCAACCCGACCGCCGAAGAAGCCTACTGGCGCGACAACTACAGCCGTGAGCCGTACTACCAGAGCAGCCGCAGCTACGAAGACTATGCGCCGGCTTACCGCCTGGGCGTGTACGGCCGCAGCAACTACACCGGCACGTTCGAAGAAGCGCAAAGCGACATGTCGGTTCACTGGGACAGCCGCAAGGAAAATTCCCGTCTGTCCTGGCCCGAGGCCGAAGCCGCGAGCCGCGCCGCCTGGACCCGTGTGGACCAGCAGCTCTCGGGCAGCAGCCGCACTGCGTCCGGCCAGCTCGCCGACAACGACGACGTGATTGACACCCTCAACGACTTGCTCGAATCCTGCCGCGACGGCGAGTACGGTTTTACCCAGTCTGCCGAACACGTAAAAGCTCAGGACATCAAGACCCTGTTGCTTCGCCACGCCGACGAATGCCGCGGCGCCGCAGCCGAGCTGGCCGGACAGATCCGCCAATTGGGCGGTGAGCCGGATGAAGGTGGAACCACCAGCGGTGCCATGCACCGTGGCTGGGTCTCGGTGCGCGGTGCGCTCAGCGGGTACACCGATTTGGCCATGCTGGAAGAGTGCGAGCGCGGCGAAGACGCAGCCCTGGCCCGTTACCGCAAGGCGCTGAAGGAAGACGACCTGCCTTCGGGTATCCGCGCACTGATCGAGCGCCAGGCCCAGGGTGCGCAGCGCAACCATGACCAGGTCAAAGCCATGCGCGACGCGCTCAAGGCGACCTCGTGATCCATTCCTGACGGAAACAAAAAAGCTGGCCTCGGCCAGCTTTTTTCTTGTGCCTGCACGTTGCGGGTCAGCGCAGTCTCTGGAGCCATGCCTGTGGCCGCGGCAATCGCCATCTCCATCGCCATTCAAGCGTTCTTTGCTATGGATTCAGTAGCTGCTTGCGCCCGTCGGGTATGGGTTGGTGCCTGATTTGCCTAGTTTTTTATCCTGCTGCCGCAATCCACTTGCGCATTCAACACCGCACCCTGCTGGCCGAAACTGCTGTCGGTCACCTTGCAGCCTGAGGCCTTCTCGACAGCCTGCACCAGACTGGCAGCCTTGGGCCTGTGGCCCGACAAGCCTGCCGGCGGTGTGGCGGTCCAGGTGCTGGCGGTGATCTGCTCGACCCGGTAGTTCAGGCCATCGAGCTCGACCTTGTGTGCAGCATCGGTCTGTGGGGTGACCAGCCCGCTGCATGCAGTCAGGCCCATGGCCATGACGACCAGGGTCAGTGTTGCTGCCGGCCTGGCCGGGTGGGGGCTCACAAAAGCCCCGTCAGGCTCAGCGCGGCTTTGGGTTGGGGCACCATGGGTGGCGTATCCGGCGTTTTGGACTGGGGACAACCGGTCAGGAAAACCACGGCAAGCAGCACGGGCAGGGCGGGGTGAACGTATTTCATGAGGGGCTCCCGGCGGAATGATCAAAGTCGTTGATGGAGCACCGGCCGCAGTGCAACGCACCAGTGATGGATAGACGATAGGCACACATCGAGACCCTCTGAAGGAGCCAGTGGGCTACACACGTGTCGGCCGACAACGCGTTCCCCTGTGATGGCCCGCCTACACGCGGGCTCAGGCCTTGCGGGAACTCGCCTTGGTGGCACGGGCAGCGCTACCCGGCTTGAAGCCCATGGCCTTCATCGCGGCCGACAGGGTGACCCGCGATGATTCATAGGCTTCCCATGGCGAGTTGCCGGTGGCCAGGCGTTCACCGATGTTGCGGGCATTCCAGTGCGCGGCGCTTGCCAGCTCATCGAGTTCTTCCCAGGCAATGGGTACCGACACGCCCATACCCGGGCGGGCGCGCACCGACCAGGCGCAGACCGTGGTGGCGCCGAAGCCGTTGCGCAGGTAGTCCGGGAAAATCTTGCCGACCCGGTTGCGCGGCCCGCTTTTGGCGACAAAACGTTCGGGGATGACACTGGACAGGTGTTGCACGACGGCCTGTGAAAACGCCTTCACCGTGTCCCAGTCATGCGAGGGCTTGAGCGGCACCACCACATGCAGGCCCTTGCCGCCGCTGGTTTTCAGGAAGCAGGGCAGGCCCAGTTCCTTGAGGAAGGCCTGCACCAGCTGTGCCGACTCCTGCACCTGCGCCCAGGACACCCCCTCGCCGGGGTCGAGGTCGAAGGTCATGCGGTCCGGCTTGCCGATGGCACGGGTGGTCGCGTTCCAGGTGTGCAACTCCATGACGTTGAGCTGTGCTGCCGCCAGCAGGGTTTCTGGGGTCATGATCGCCAGTAGCGGGCCATGACCGGGGTCGAGCTTGGGGTCCAGCTGCTTGATGCCGGGAATGCTGGTGGTGTCTGCGTGTTTCTGGAAAAACAGCTCGCCGGTGATGCCGTCCGGTGCGCGCACCAGCGCGACCGGCCTGGCCTTGAGGTGCGGCAGGATCAGCGGCGCGACGCGTGCGTAGTGTTCGATCAGCTCCAGCTTGGTGAAGCCGGTGCCGGGGTCGATGATGCGTTCCGGGTGGGTGACACGCAGCTTGCCGGTGCTGACCGGCGGCAAGGCTGGTGCGGTTTTTGGGGCCGCTTTTTTTTTTGCTGCAGGTTTCTTTGCGGTGGCGGTTTTTTTTGCGGCCATGACTTTCTCCACGGGTAAGGCAGATTCACGCACGACCTTGCGCGCAGGTTTGTCGGTACGCAAGCCCTGGAACACCGCATGGCGAATGTTGCCGGCGTTTGTCCACTGCGCAAAAACGACCTCGGCCACCAGTTTGGGCTGGACCCAGTGGCCTTTGACCGACGAGGGCAGGCCGGCAAACGCGGTGCGGGGTGTGCTGAGCGGCGTCAGGGCCGCCAGCAGGCTTTTGAGGGCCTTCTCGTTGAACCCGGTGCCCACATTGCCGACATGCTTGAGCTCGCCCTGGTCGTTGTAAACACCGAGCAGCAGCGCGCCCAGGCCGGTGCGCGAACCCTGGGGCTCGGTGTACCCACCGATCACAAACTCCTGGCGCAGCTGGGTCTTGACCTTGATCCAGTCGGTGGAGCGCCGCGAGACATAGCTTGACGCGGCCCGTTTGCCGATCACGCCTTCCAGGCCGAGGCGCGCGGCCGAATCGAGCAGGTCCTGGGCGCCGCTTTCGAAGCTGTCACTGAAACGCAGGTGATCGAGGCCGGCGTCCTTGACCAGCCCGCGCAGCAGTTCGCGCCGCTGTACCAGCGGCACCTGGCGCAGGTCATGGCCCTCGTAAAACGGCATGTCAAAGAGGTAATACACAATTTGCGCCGTGCTGGCGCTGTCGAAGGCGTTTTGCAGCGCGCCGAAGTCAGGCACGCCGTCCTCGCCATGCACCACGATTTCGCCGTCCAGCCAGCCTGACTTCAAGCCCAGCCGTGTCAGTGTTTTGACCAGCGGCTGAAGTTTGGCCGTCCAGTCGTGCCCGTTGCGCGTAAAACACTGGATGGATTTGCCGTCAACGCGGGTCATCAGGCGGTAGCCGTCGAACTTGATTTCATACAGCCAGTCGTCGCCATCCTCGGGCACGGCCGTGACCAAGGTCGCGAGCTGGGGCGCCTGCGTGGCCGGCAAGGCAGCCTTGACCGCGTCCGGCGGCAGTGATCGCCTGGTTTTGGTGGCCGGTGTTGCCACCGTCCTTCTCCTCGGTGTCAGGGGCTGGCCGGTCAGCACACTGTTGGGCAGGGCTTCCAGTACGTCGTAGTCAGCCGATGCCTGCGCCTGCTCGTCTTTTTCCTTGATCAGCAGCCAGGGCGGCTGGCGCTCGTCACCCTGGCCGTGCATGCGCACCAGCGTCCAGTGTCCCTTGAGTTTGTCGCCCTGCAGCTCGAATTTGAGCTTGCCACTCTTGAGCCCCCTGGAGGCATCGCCGACGGGCAGCCAGATGCCCTGGTCCCAGACGATGACATTGCCCGCGCCATATTGTTTGTCCGGGATGTTGCCTTCGAAGCGCGCGTAGGAGATGGGATGGTCTTCGACCTGAACCGCCATGCGTTTGACCGTGGGGTCCAGGCTGGGCCCCTTGGGCACGGCCCAGCTTTTCAGCGTTCCTTCGAGTTCAAGGCGGAAGTCGTAATGCAGCCGGCTGGCGTCGTGTTTCTGGACCACGAAGCTCAGGGTTTTTGAGCTGCTTCCACCTTCGGCGGGTTCCGGCGTGCGGCTGAAATCCCGCTTGTTGCGGTAGCGTTCCAGGGTGTCGGCAGTGGCCATGGCGCGTGAAGCCACGCAGCCTCAGGCGGCCTTGCGCCGGGCCGGTGCGGCCTTGGCCGCAGGTTTGCGCGTGGTTTTGGCCGCAGCCTTTTTGGCCGGTGGTTTGGCCGCGCTGTCGCTGGTTTTGCCAGCCCCGCCCTTGTTGCGCAGGCTGCGCTGCAGCAATTCGGTCAGGTCGATGATCTTGGCGCCGGTGCGGCCTGCGGTTTCCTCATTCTCTTCAGGCTGCTCCACGGTTTCGACCTTGCCTTCCTTCACCTTCTGCTCGACCAGCGCCATGATGTCGTCCTTGAAGGAGTCGCTGAACTGGTCGGGGTCCCACTTGCCAGTCATGTCGTCGACCAGCTGTTTGGCCATGGACAGTTCCTTGTCGCTGAGGCCGGCGGCCTTGGCACCTTCAGCGGGCAGATCCAGATATTCCCAGCTCCGGATGTCGGCGCCCCAGCGCAGCAGATTCAGGATCAGCCCGGGGCCAGAAGGCACCAGCACGGCCAGGTGCTGCTTGGTCTGGATCACCACGCGGGCAATGCCCACACGCTGGGTTTTCAGCAAGGTGTCGCGCAACAGGGCATAGACCTTTTTGCCCTTGTTGATGGGCGCAATGTAATAGGGCCGCTCCAGGTAGACAAAGGGGATGTCCGTGTTCGGCACAAAACTCTCGATCTCTATGGTCTGGGTGGTTTTGGGGTAAGCCCCGGCGATTTCCTCTGGCGACAGCACCACGTACTGGCCGTCTTCGTAGGCGATGCCCTTGACGATGTTTTCCCTGGTGATTTCCTTGCCGGTCTTCTTGTTGATACGTTTGTAGCCGACCGGGTCCATGCTGCGTTTGTCCAGCCAGTCAAAGTCAATGCCGCTTTCGGTCGTCGCCGAATGCAGCGACACCGGAATGTGCACCAGCCCGAAGCTGATGGCGCCTTTCCACAATGCACGCGAGGCCATGGTTATGCACCCCTGCGTTGAACGGCAGGGAGGCGGGGCATGAGGGGAAGGGTGGATCGCATCGGTGTGTCCCTGAAATTGATGACGGTGCGCGTCAAAAAGCCGACTTTAGGAGCGCGGCCTGCGGGGGAGTGTCGGCAGGTGGCCAGCGGCGCCGTAGGACGGCAGACTGTCCTACAAGACCCGGAGGGCGCCCGTTCTAAGATGATTTGGCCCTTCCTCATCACCGGAGACAAACCATGGTTTACCGTCATTCCCTGCGCGCCGCATTGGCGGGCCTTGCCGCAGTTATCCTGATCGCCGGTTGCGGCATGATGCCGCCGCAGTCCAGCACTGTCGCCCTTTCCACGCAACTGCGTGGCGCCAATGAAGTTCCACCAGTTCCCAGCAATGCCAGCGGACAGGTCGATGCCGTGCTCGACAAGAGCACCGGCGTTTTCAAATGGCAGCTGTCTTATGCGGGCTTGAGCGGTCCAGCCACCGCCGGCCACTTTCATGGTCCGGCCATGGTCGGCGCCAACGCCGGCGTTGCCTTGCCCTTTACCGGCGCAGTGACCAGCCCGATGTCCGGCCAGGCCACACTGACGGCGGCCCAGATGGCCGATCTGCTGGCCGGCAAGTGGTACGCCAACATTCACACCGCGCGTTATCCCGGCGGCGAGATCCGCGGGCAGATGACGGTCCGCAATTAACCTGAAGGACCCTCCATGAACAAGACATTTTCAGCCCTCCTCACATCTGCCATCCTGGCCTTTTCCGCCTCGGCGGCCCTGGCGCAGCCGGTGGCCATGGAGGAACGGCTGCTGGAACGCGGCGCCGTCGCCGACGTGACGCCGCAGCAGCGCCACCGCACCGCCATCAACGAGGCCGGCGGCGGCTACAAGCTGTGGCTCGCCGAATGTGCCGCCATGGCGTCATCAGAGCGTACGGCCTGCCGGCGCGAGGCCAAAGCTGCGTATGACCGGGACATGGCTGCAGCCCGCGCCATCCTGCGCAAGTAACAGACAACCGTCTCCTCCGTTTGACCCCGCCATCGAGCGGGGCCTTTTTTTTGTCATGGGGTCGCCATGAGGGGGTTTGGGCTACCTGTCGCTTGCCGGCTGGCTACAACTGGGCAATGCCGGGGCGTTGATTCGCAGGTTTACGCACAGATCGCGCGGCTTTCCTGCCCAAACAGGGGCAATAACAGCCCAAAGTACCCATTCAGCGCGTACGCGAAGCCTTAAAACCTTAAAATGGCGGCTTCCCCCAAAACCCCCATGAACGCTCCCATCGACGTATCCTTTTTCGCGCGCGCCGCCAAACCGCTGACCAGTTATCGCAAGTACTGGGCAAGCCGCTTCGGCACGTCGAAATTCCTGCCCATGAGCCGGGCCGAAATGGACGTCCTGGGCTGGGACAGCTGCGACGTCATCATCGTCACCGGCGACGCCTATGTGGACCACCCGAGCTTCGGCATGGCGGTGATCGGCCGCATGCTGGAGGCCCAAGGCTTTCGCGTCGGCATCATCGCCCAGCCCGACTGGCAAAGCGCCGACCCGTTCAAGGCGCTGGGCAAACCGAACCTGTTTTTCGGCGTGACCGCCGGCAACATGGATTCGATGATCAACCGCTACACCGCGGACCGCAAGATCCGCAGCGACGACGCCTACACGCCCGGCGACATCGGCGGCAAGCGGCCGGACCGCGCGGCGCTGGTGTATTCGCAGCGCTGCCGTGAAGCGTACAAAGACGTGCCCATTGTTCTGGGCGGCATTGAAGGCTCGCTGCGCCGCATCGCGCATTACGACTATTGGTCCGACAAGGTGCGCCGCTCCATCGTGGTCGATGCCAAGTGCGATCTGCTGCTCTATGGCAATGCCGAACGCGCGGTTGTCGAGATCGCGCATCGTCTTGCCGCAAAAGAGCCGGTGGCCCAGATGACGGACATACGCGGCACCGCCTTCATTCGCCGCAGCGGCGACGAGACGGCTGAAGGCTGGTTCGAAATTGACTCGACCAGCGTCGATGCGCCGGGCCGCATCGAGGCGCATGTCAATCCGTATTTGATGATTTCGGAGCAGGCGAAAGAGCAGGGCGCGAGCTGCGCGCGTGAGGATGAAGCGGCCGAGGTGGCAGCGCAGGCTGAATCCTCAGGATCTCCGGTTCTGACCAAAGCGCCGCAGGCCAACCCCGCCATCCAACCGCTGACCTTTGTGCCCAACCCCGCTTTGTCCCACATGCAGGGCAGGATCAAGGTGCCGCCGCGCGACCGCTCGGTGATCCGCCTGCCGTCTTACGAGCAGGTCAAAAGCGACGCCGTGCTCTACGCCCACGCCAACCGCGTGCTGCATCTGGAAACCAACCCGGGCAACGCCCGCGCGCTGGTGCAGGCGCACGGCGACGGCGCG
>JAUXOA010000105.1 GCA_030682475.1 Rhodoferax sp.
CGCCGACGGCGTGCGCCATCTCGCCGACGCGTCGCGTCACGTCGACGTTGTACTCATAGCTGGCGGGCGTCTTGCCGTCCGTCATGAGGGAGCCATCCATCATCACGCTGGTGAAGCCAGAACGGATGGATTGAATGCACACGGCGGGCGACGTGCCGTGGTCCTGGTGCAGCACCACGGGAATGTCGGGATGCGACTCCACCGCTGCCAGCATCATGTGGCGCAGGTAAGCTTCTCCCGCATACTTGCGCGCCCCGGCCGAGGCCTGCAGGATGACCGGGCTGTTAGTCGCTTGTGCGGCTTCCATGATGGCCTGGATCTGCTCCAGGTTGTTGACATTGAAGGCGGGCACGCCGTAGCCGTTTTCGGCGGCGTGGTCCAGCATTTGACGCAGAGAAATAAAGGCCATGAAAAGATCCTCGGGTTATGAATAAAAAGTGGCCATGACCAATATGGGCATTACGCCAGAAGCTATGCTTTTAGTAGCAAATCAAAGGCTGCTGGGCTCGGCGCGTTTTTGCAAAATCTCGAATGCGGGCAGGGTTTTGCCTTCCAGCACTTCCAGAAAAGCCCCGCCGCCGGTGGAGATGTAGCCCACCTGGCTTTCGATACCGTACTTGGCGATGGCCGCCAGCGTGTCGCCGCCCCCGGCAATGCTGAAGGCGCTGGATTCGGCAATGGCTTTGGCGATTTGCCGGGTACCGTTTTCAAACGCGTCGAATTCGAACACGCCCACCGGCCCGTTCCAGACAATCGTGCCCGCCCGCTTGAGTTGCGCGGCCAGCTTTTGGGCCGTTTCCGGACCGATGTCCAGAATCAGGTCGTCGTCTTCCACCTCGCTCGCGGCCTTCACCGTGGCGACGGCATCGCCACTGAAGGTCTTGGCGCAGACCACGTCGGTCGGAATCGGCACCTCGGCGCCGCGCGCCTTCATGGCCTCGATCACGGCCCTGGCCTCGCCCACCAAGCCGGGCTCGGCCAGGCTTTTGCCGATGTTCAGGCCCGCTGCCAGCATGAAGGTGTTGGCAATGCCGCCGCCCACAATCAGCTGGTCCACATTTTTGGCCAGGCTTTGAAGGATGCTGAGCTTGGAGCTGACTTTGGAGCCGCCCACAATCGCCACCAAGGGCCGCCTGGGGTTGGCCAGGGCTTGGCTGATGGCGTCAATTTCGGCCGACAACAGCGGCCCGGCGCAAGCGATGGGCGCGTATTGGGCAATGCCGTAGGTGCTGGCTTCGGCGCGGTGGGCGGTGCCAAACGCGTCGTGCACAAAAACATCGCACAAGGCGGCAAGCTTGCGGGCCAGCGCCTCGCTGTTGTTTTTCTCGCCCACATTGAGGCGGCAGTTTTCCAGCAGCACGACCTGGCCCGGTTCAAGCGGGACACCGTCGACCCATCTGGAGACCAGCGGTACTTCACGGCCGAGCAGCTCGGACAGACGTTTGGCCACGGGCGCCAGCGAATCTTCGGGCTTGAATGCGCCTTCAGTGGGGCGACCCAGATGGCTGGTGACCATCACCGCCGCACCTGCGTCGAGCGCCATCCGGATGCACGGCACGCTGGCACGAATGCGGGTGTCTTCGGTGATATTGCCTGCCGCGTCTTGCGGCACATTCAGGTCGGCGCGGATGAAGACGCGCTTGTTGGCGGCAAAGCCGCTTTGCACCACATCGGAAAAACGCAGGACCTTCACAGCGCACCGCCGACCACGCGCGCCATCTCCAGGCACTTGTTCGAGTAACCCCATTCGTTGTCGTACCAGGCGACGATCTTCACGAAGGTGCCGTCCAGCGCAATGCTGGCGTCGGCATCAAAGATCGAGGTGCGGGTGTCGCCGCGGAAGTCGGTGGCGACGACCTTGTCTTCGGTGTAGCCGAGCACGCCTTTGAGCGCGCCTTCGCTTTGTGCCTTCATCTCGGCGCAGATTTCCTTGAGCGTGGCTTCGCTGCCGAGCTCGCAGGTCAGGTCCACCACGGACACGTCAGACGTGGGGACACGGAACGACATGCCGGTCAGCTTTTTGTTGAGCTCGGGAATCACCACGCCGACGGCCTTGGCGGCGCCGGTGCTCGATGGAATGATGTTTTCCAGGATGCCGCGGCCGCCGCGCCAGTCCTTGTTGCTCGGTCCGTCAACGGTTTTTTGCGTGGCGGTGGCGGCGTGCACGGTGGTCATCAGGCCACGCTTGATGCCCCATTTGTCGTTGAGCACCTTGGCGATGGGCGCCAGGCAGTTGGTGGTGCAGCTGGCGTTGCTGATGATGGCCTGGCCGGCGTAGGTTTTGTCGTTGACGCCGTAAACGAACATCGGGGTGTCGTCTTTCGACGGTGCCGAGAAGATGACCTTTTTGGCGCCGGCGGCCAGGTGTTTTTCACCGGCGGCCTTGTCCAGGAACAAGCCGGTGGCTTCCAGCACCACGTCGGCGCCGACTTCGTTCCACTTGAGGTTCAGCGGGTCGCGCTCCTGCGTCAGGCGGATGCGCTTGCCGTTGACGATCAGGGTGTTGCCTTCG
>JAUXOA010000106.1 GCA_030682475.1 Rhodoferax sp.
AGCCGACCCGCTCACCTGTCATTTACAGCTTGCCGTCAACGTCAGTGCGCGACAGTTCCGTCAGTCGGACTTTGTCGATCAGGTGTTTGAAGTGCTCAAAGAAACGGGTGCTAATCCGCAGAAACTCAAGCTCGAACTCACCGAAAGCCTGGTGCTGGACAATATTGCCTACAGTATCGACAAAATGCAGGCGCTACGCGTTGCTGGCATACGCTTCTCGATGGATGACTTCGGTACCGGGCAATCCTCACTGACCTATCTCAAGCGCTTGCCGCTGGACCAGATCAAGATCGACCAGAGTTTCGTGCGCGACATCACCACCGACCCGGGCGATGCGACGTTTGAGGCGTTGATTCGTATGCCAAATTGATTGATGGCTTGTCAAGAAACAACCTTCACTTTGGCGGAGCAAAGAAAAGTGAGTTACCCGCCGGCGAGACCCGGCCTGCACGCGCAGTCGGGCGCACATCCCGACAAGATCAGACCCGTGCCGCCCGCAGCCGCAAAGAAAACTCCTGCAAGGCCGCTATTCCGCTGGCCTCGGCGCGATGGCACCAGGCTTGCAGATCGGTCGCCAACTGCTCACGGGTGTGTGACCGGTTGAGCCACATCTGGCGCAGTTCCTCACGCATGACCACCATTTTGTCCAGCACCGGCGATGCAGCGCGGGCCAGGGCCAACTGGGCAACGGCTGCCGCCGGCACTCGCTCGGCATCACGGTGCAACCAGCGCTGGGCGGCCTTGATGACGGCCACGTCAGCGCTGCGTGACTGCATGGCCTGGAGTTCATCCTTGAAGGCACGACGAATGTCTTTGGTGTAACGGGCCATGATTTCATAGCGATTGGAAATCAGCGCCTCCAGCGTCTTTTCGTCCGCCACCGGGCGTATGGCACCAAAGGCCAGTTTGGGCGGCGTCTTTTTGACCGTCGCCAAGCCGACCCTTTGCATCAGACTGATGTACACCCAGCCCATGTCAAATTCATACGGTTTGACCGACAGCTTGGCGGATGTGGGGTAGGTGTGGTGGTTGTTGTGCAGCTCTTCACCGGCAATGAGGATGCCCCAGGGTGAAATATTGGTGCTGGCATCCGGGGTCTCAAAGTTACGATAACCCCAATAGTGCCCTGCGCCATTGATGATGCCGGCCGCCATGACAGGCGTCCAGGCCATTTGCACGGCCCATACCGCCAGGCCGGCAGCGCCAAACAGGGCCAGATCGATGACCAGCAGCACACCCACGCCGTGCCAGGAGAATCGGGTGTAGAGATTGCGCTCAAGCCAGTCATTGGGGGTGCCGTGACCATAACGCGCCAAGGTTTCCTTGTTTACAGCCTCGGCACGGTACAACTCGTAGCCCTGCAACAACACGGTTTTGATGCCATGCACATGCGGGCTGTGCGGGTCTTGCACCTGCTCACACTTGGCGTGGTGTTTGCGGTGAATGGCGGTCCACTCTTTGGTGACCTGGCCGGTGGTCAACCAGAGCCAAAAGCGGAAAAAATGCGAGGCAATCGGGTGCAAGTCGAGGGCGCGGTGCGCTTGATGGCGGTGCAAAAACACCGTCACGCTGACCATGGTGACGTGGGTCACGGCCAGCGTGAACAGCACGATTTGCCACCAGGCAAGCTGCCAAAACCCATTTGCCAGCCAGTCAAGCACTGCGTTCAATGGAGTCCAATCAGGTAGCAGCATATTTTTTAAGTTTCTCAACGACGTATTAATAACGATCAAGTGATGCCAAAAGCGGCGAATACCAGCTAAAAATTCAACTTCTTTGCCAAACAGCCGCAAAAAATCCATCCGTCTGATGACGGTGCGGCCATAAACGCAGGAAGCGCTGACCGCTTGTCCCCCCGCTGCACAAACTCGCAGCGCCTTCAAGCTTCAAACCAGCAAGGACTTCACCCACATCCAGCGGCGTGAATTCTTTGTTCGCTTCGGTAAATGCCTCAGCGATGGCCTCGTTTTCCTGCGGCAACATGCTACAGGTCGCGTACACCAGCCGTCCACCGGATTTAAGCAGGCGCGCTGCGCTTTGCAGGATGGCAGCCTGTGTAACAGCCATCTCGGCCACCGATTGCAGGTTTTGCCGCCATTTGAGGTCGGGGTTGCGGCGCAAGGTGCCCAGACCCGAACAGGGCGCATCCACCAGCACCCGGTCAATTTTGCCCGACAGACGCTTGACGCGCTCGTCGCGCTCATGGGCGATGGCCGCCGGATGCACATTGGACAAACCGCTGCGTGCCAGGCGGGGTTTGAGCGCATCCAGCCGATGGGCCGAGGTATCAAAGGCGTACAGACGCCCAGTGCTGCGCATACCGGCCCCAATGGCCAGCGTCTTGCCACCCGCGCCAGCACAAAAATCGACCACCATCTCGCCGCGTTTGGCGTCCAGCAGCATGGCCAGCAATTGCGAGCCTTCGTCCTGCACTTCAAAAGCACCGCGGGTAAACGCGTCGAGCTTGTTCAAGGTCGGCTTGCCGGCAATGCGCAATCCCCAGGGTGAATAAGGCGTGGGGACCGCTTTGATGCCAGCCTGGGCCAGCTCTTTTTGCACCTCGGCGCGCTTGGCGTTGAGGGCATTGACGCGCAAATCGAGCCCGGCGCCCTGGTTGAGACTCTCCGCCAACTGCCAGAATTCAGCCCCGAGCTGGTCTTTAAGCGGCTGCACCAGCCACTCGGGCAGGTTGTGGCGGTGGCGTTCCATCAAATCGGCCACATTGATTTTTTCGCACTGGTCGAGCCAGTTTTTCTCCTGCTCGCTCAAGGCACTGCGCAGAAAATCGCCGGGGCCGTAAAACCCCAGAATCGCCAGGCGCCGTTCTTTGGAACCGCTGCCGGAAGGTGCGTAATGGTCAAACAGCAGTTTCTTGCGCAGCACGGTGTAGACGGTACCGGACAGCGTGGCGCGCTCGCGTGGCCCGAGCGCCCGGTTGTCACGAAAAAATCGCGCCACAATGGCGTCGGTGGGGTGGTCGAATTTGAGAGTGAGCCGGACCAGTTCGGAACAAGCGTCAAGCAAGGCTTTGGGATGCATAGGCAGGGATTGTCCCATGACAAAGGCCGGCGCCTTGTGACTATTTTTGTAGCAAACCAGCAATCGCACGAGGGTAAATCAGGTGCTCCTGCGTCAGCACGCGCGCCGCCAAAACGTCTGCCGTGTCACCGGGCAGCACCGGCACAACGGCCTGCGCCAGGATCGGGCCGCGGTCCAGTTCGACGGTGACCTGATGCACGCTGGCCCCCGCGAATTTACAACCGGCATCGAGCGCGCTCTGCTGCGTGTGCAGCCCCGGAAAAGCCGGCAACAAAGAGGGGTGGATGTTGAGCAGACGGCCTGCGTAACGGCTGACAAACCTCGGTGTCAGAATGCGCATGAAACCGGCCAGCACCACCAGGGCAGGTTGCCCCGGTTCGTCGTAACGGTCAATCAGCTTGGACAGTGCGGCATCAAAAGCCTCACGCGAGGCAAAACTCTTGTGGTCCAGCACCTCGGTCGCAATGCCCTGCTCGCGCGCAAAAACCAGACCCTGTGCTTGAGCCTTGTTGCTGATGACGGCCGCCACGCGCGCGCCCAATTTTTCATGCCAGCCCTCGCGCCTGGCCGTTTTAACGATGGCGGCCATGTTGGAGCCGTCGCCAGAGATCAAAATGACAATATTTTTCATACCTGAACGAATTATGATGGACAGACATAATCGAACGAGCGTGCTAACACGCACCCGGCGGCTTATTTGGAGACCCCTTTATGGATTTGGCCTTTACCCCTGAAGAGCAGAAGTTTCGCGAAGACATTCGCGCCTGGGTGCGCGACAGCCTTCCCGCCGACATCTCAAACAAGGTGCACAACGCCCTGCGGCTAAGCCGTGACGACATGCAGCGCTGGGCCAAAATTCTGGGCAAAAAAGGCTGGCTCGGCCACGCCTGGCCCAAAGCCTTTGGTGGCCCCGGCTGGAACTCGGTCCAGAAGCATTTGTTTGAAGAAGAATGCGCCCTGGCTGGCGCCCCGCGCGTAGTGCCCTTTGGCCCGGTGATGGTGGCGCCTGTGATCATGACGTTTGGCAATGCCGAGCAGCAGCAGCGCTTTTTGCCCGGCATCGCCAGTGGCGACGTCTGGTGGAGCCAGGGTTACAGCGAGCCGGGCTCCGGCTCCGACCTGGCTTCGGTCAAAACCCGGGCCGAGCGACAGGGCAACAAATACATCGTCAACGGCCAGAAAGCCTGGACCACCCTGGGCCAGTACGGCGAATGGATTTTCTGCCTGGTGCGCACCAGCAACGAGGGCAAACCCCAGACCGGCATCAGCTTCCTTTTGATCGACATGAAGTCCCCGGGCGTGACCGTGCGCCCGATTGTGCTGCTGGACGGCGAAGCCGAAGTCAATGAAGTCTTTTTTGACAACGTCGAGGTGCCGGTCGAGAACCTGATTGGCGAAGAAAACAAGGGCTGGACCTACGCCAAGCACCTGCTCTCCCATGAACGCACCAACATCGCCGACGTAAACCGCGCCAAGCGCGAACTGGAGCGCCTCAAACGCATTGCCAAAGTCGAAGGTGTTTACGACCCTGCCGAAGGGGGGCCGGCGGCCAGCCGCTTCCGTGACGAGATCGCCAAACTGGAAGTGGACGTGGTGGCGCTGGAAATGCTGGTGTTGCGCGTGCTGGCCGCCGAGAAATCAGGCAAGCAGTCGCTCGACATTGCGGGCCTCTTGAAGATTCGCGGCAGTGAGATCCAGCAGCGCTACAGCGAACTGATGATGCTGGCGGCCGGCCCTTACGCGCTACCACTGATCTTTGATGCTATGGAGGCCGGCTGGCAGGGCGATGCCGTCGCAGGTTCTGAGCTTCACGGCTTCCCCGGTGGAGCGAGCTGGTGCGCGCCTCTTGCCGCCACTTACTTCAACCTGCGCAAGACCACGATTTACGGTGGCAGCAATGAAATACAGCGCAACATCGTTGCCCAAGTAGTACTGGGATAACCCCCGTTCGGGCGAACGGATTAGTTGGAGAAGAGCATGGATTTCGATTTCACAGACGATCAGGAACAACTGCGTGACGCGGTGCGCAAATGGGTGGACAAGGGCTACAGCTTCGAGCGCCGCCGCGCGACGGTTAAGGCGGGTGGGTTTTCACGCCCGGCGTTCGCGGAGATGGCCGAGCTCGGGCTGTGCGGTCTGTACATCCCGGAACACCATGAGGGCATGGGCATGGGCCCGGTCGAGGGCATGGTGGCGATGGAAGAACTGGGACGCGGCATGGTGCTGGAGCCCCTGGCCCAGAGTCTGATTGCCGGTGGCGTGCTGAGCGGCTACGCGAGCGAAGCTCTCAAGTCCGCATGGCTGCCCAAGGTGGCCAGTGGCGCAGCGCTGGTGGTGTTGGCTTACCAGGAGCGCGCGGCCCGCTACCAGCTCGCTATTTGCAATACAAAAGGAGCCGAAACCGCTACCGGATGGGCGCTTTCGGGTACAAAAAGTGTAGTTCCAGCAGGCGATCAGGCGGATGCGTTGATGGTACCGGCTACGGTCAATGGCAGACTGGCCCTGTTCCTGGTGGAAGGCACGGCCAGCGGTGTCGCCACCCGTGGCTATGGCACGCAAGATGGCAGTCGGGCCGCAGAACTCATGCTCAAAGACGCGCCCGCCACCCTGATCACTCTGGACGGACTGACGGCGCTGGCGCATGCAGTGGACATCGGCATTGCCGCCACCTGTGCTGAAGCAATGGGCGTGATGGACAAAACCATGGCGATTACTGTGGAGTACATGAACACGCGCAAGCAGTTTGGCATGCTGATCAGCAGCTTCCAGGCATTACGTCATCGCGTTGCCGACATGAAAATGCAGCTCGAACTGGCCCGCTCCATGAGCTACTACGCCGCGCTCAAACTCAACGCGCCAGCACCGGAGCGCCGTGCGGCACTGGCCCGGGCCAAATACCAACTGGGAAATTCCATGCGCTTTATTGGTCAACAAGCGGTGCAATTGCACGGCGGCATTGGCGTGACCGATGAATACATCGTGAGCCATTACTTCAAAAAGCTGACCCAAATGGAAATGACCTTTGGCGACACCCTGCACCACCTGGGTGAAGTATCGATGCGGATGCAGGACACGGCAGGCGTTTTTGTCTGACCCGTGATCTGCCTTTCCTATTCCCCCACCCGGACTCGCAGAAAAATCTGAAGATTGTGGGCGGGTGGGGGCTTACTCGGATTTGAACAAGGCCGCCACCCTGCGCTTGGGCTTGATGTTGGCCGAAATACTGCGTGCACCGTGCCGGGTGGTCGTGGCCTCCCAGGAAGGCGCTGCCTCTGCCACCGGTGCAGCTTCGTAGGGCTTGTCAAAGAAGGAGTCGCGCGGCGCTGGCGCAGGCCGCGAGAAATCACGGCGCGGCGGACGTTCCTGGCGAGCGTATTGCCCTTCATGCGCCACGTCCCGCGTGGAGCCGGATTTGTGGCTGCTGCGGCGGGAGTCATCTTGCGCACCTTCGGCATACATGCGACGGCCATCGTTGATACGGCCCTGCTTGCGGATGTCTGGCTGGTCTTCTTCAAACTCGATGGCTTCGAGTTCGATTTTGGTTTTGATGAGATTTTCAATGTCCGCCACCAGACGGGCATCCTTGCCAGAGACAAAGCTCACGGCCAGGCCTGCCGCACCGGCGCGCCCGGTGCGACCAATGCGGTGCACATAGTCTTCGGCATTGAAGGGAATGTCAAAGTTGAACACGGCCGGCACATCCTTGATGTCGAGCCCGCGCGCGGCCACGTCGGTGCACACCAGCAAATCGACCTCGCCTTTTTTGAAGGCGTCGAGTGCCTTGAGACGCTCATCCTGGCTCTTGTCGCCATGCAGCGCAGTCGTCTTGAGACCTTCATGCTCGAGCGAGCGGGCCAGGCGGGCGCAGCCGAGTTTGCTGTTGACAAAGACAAAGGCCTGCTTCATGCCACGCTGTTTCAGGATCTGGTGCAGGGCGTGGCGTTTTTCGTCGTCGCCCACGCTGTAGAAATGCTGCTCCACGGTGGAGGCCGTGATATTGGAACGCGCCACTTCAATTGTCACCGGATCTTGCAGGTAGCTGCTGGCCAGGCGCTTGATTTCGCTTGAGAAGGTCGCGGAAAACAAAAGCGTGGTGCGCTGCTTGGGCAGGTAGCTCAGGATGCGCTGCAAATCGGGCAGGAAACCGATGTCCAGCATGCGGTCAGCCTCGTCCAACACCACGTACTCCACCTGATTCAGCACGGCGTTCTTGGCTTCGATGTGGTCCAGCAGACGCCCAGGTGTGGCCACCAGAATTTCAACACCTTTTTTCAGTTCGAGGGTCTGGGATTTCATGTCCATTCCGCCAAACACCACGGCGCTACGTAACTGGGTGTATTTGGCGTAGACCTTGATAGCCTGTGCCACCTGGATGGCCAGTTCACGCGTGGGCAGCAGCACCAGTGCGCGCACGGGATGGCGGGCCGGCGAGGTCGAACTACTCTCATGCTTGAGCATGCGTTGCAGCAGGGGCAGCGAGAAAGCAGCGGTCTTGCCGGTGCCAGTTTGGGCGGCGCCCATCACATCGCGGCCTTGCAGTACCACCGGGATGGCTTGCGCCTGGATGGGAGTCATGGACTCGTAGCCCTGGTCGGCCACGGCGCGCGCCAGCGGTGCGGCCAGTTGCAACTGGGCAAAGGCCATCGGCAAGGTGTCGGGGGTTAAATCTGCAGTTAGATCAGAGTTCAATTCGGTCATTCATAGCCAAAGTCAGATACTATCAATTCGATAGCTGATTGCGCCCCACGGACTGGGGCAAACCCGCATTATCCTCCATCCCCCAAACCGCGACGCAACAGTCGGTGCGCTGGCCTCAGGCCTTGGGTAGCGTCACCCCCACCTGTCCCTGGTATTTGCCGCCACGGTCTTTGTAGCTGGTCTCGCAGACTTCATCGCTCTCGAAGAACAGCACTTGCGCGCAACCCTCGCCCGCATAGATCTTGGCCGGCAGTGGCGTGGTGTTGCTGAACTCCAGCGTCACAAAGCCTTCCCATTCAGGCTCGAAGGGCGTGACATTGACGATGATGCCGCAGCGCGCGTAGGTGCTTTTGCCCAGGCAGATGGTCAGCACATTGCGCGGAATGCGGAAATACTCCAGGGTGCGCGCCAGGGCGAAGCTGTTGGGCGGGATGATGCAGACATCTTCATAGAAGTCGACAAAACTTTTTTCGTCAAAATTCTTCGGGTCCACCACCGTACTGTGGATGTTGGTGAAGACCTTGAATTCGGGTGCGCAGCGAATGTCATAGCCATAGCTGCTGGTGCCGTAACTGATGATTTTTTTGCCCTCCCGCTCGCGGATCTGGCCGGGCTCGAAGGGCTCGATCATGCCGGTGCTTTCTGCCATGCGGCGAATCCATTTGTCACTCTTGATACTCATGGGAACGGAACTCCTGGGTTGGCCCAATTGTAAACTTGAGGTCTAAACGGTTTGAGAAATCACGGTCTTCTCGATCAAACGATCATCCCCCAGCACGATCATGGCAAACAGCAACTCGTCCAGGCTGGCTGCCCGTTCGGTCCGGCGCGCCAACAAGGGCGTGGCCTGCGGATTCAGCACCACGAAGTCGGCTTCGCAACCCGGCAGCAAATTGCCCACCGCCGGACCGCCCTTCTGGCTATCCAGACCCAGGGCCTGCGCCGCACCGGCGGTGTGTTGCCACCACAAGTGCTGCGGCGACAGTGACAGTCCTGCTTTGGTCTGACCTTCCCGGCCGACGTAGTAGGCCCCCAGCATGGTGTGAAACGGACTGAAACTGGTGCCCCCGCCGACGTCGCTGGCCAGGCCGTATTGGAAGCCGACACGGTCGGCACCTGTATAGTCAAAAAAGCCGCTGCCCAGAAACAGGTTGCTGGTCGGGCTGACCGCCGCTGCCGCGCCACTGGCGCGCATCAGAGCGCGGTCGTCATCGTCAAAGTGGATGCAATGGGCGTAAATGGCGCGTTGGCGCATCAGGCCGAAATCGGCGTAGGTGGCCAGGTAGCTGGTTGACGCCGGAAACAGCTCGCGCGCCCACTTGATTTCATCCTTGTTTTCAGCCACATGAGATTGAATCCACACATCAGGGTATTGGGCTGCCAGTTCACCCGCGCCACGCAACTGGGCGTCACTGCAACTCGGCGCAAAACGCGGCGTGATGGCATAGCCCAGGCGACCCTTGCCGTGCCACTTCTGGATCAGAGTTTCGGTATCGAGCAGGCTTTGTTCGGTGGCGTCAAACCCACCCTTGGACGCCCCGACGGGTGCAGCGCGGTTGAGCACACCCGCCGGGGCGTTGCGGTCCATCAGGCACAGACCGGTGATCAAGCGCATGCGCTGATGCAGCGCCTCGGTGAACAGGGCGTGCACCGATTCGGTGTGCGAGGTGGCAAAAGCCAGCGCGGTGGTGACACCGTTACGCAACAATTCTGCTATGAAAAATGAAGCTTCTTGCGCACTGTATTCAGGGGATTCAAAGCGTTTTTCTTCAGGAAATGTGTAGTTTTCCAGCCACGGCAGCAAGCCTTCGGCGGGTGAGCCGATGACGTTGGTCTGGGCGTAGTGGATGTGCATGTCCACAAAACCGGGGGCGATGATGCGCCCCGGCAGATGCTGAATCACCACACCAGGAAATTTATCCTTCAAGTCGTGGTACGGACCCACCGCCTGCACCACCTGCACGCTATTGGCGTTGGGTCCCACCACCAGCAAACCGTCTTCCTCAAAAATGGCCGAATGACGTGGCTCGCGGTCAGGGGCGAAGCGGAGAATGGCGGCGCGGTAGGCTTTTGCATGGTCAGTGAAAAGCATCAGTCAAAGGTCTCAAATGTGGCCGTCAAACGATCAATGTACCGGCGCTTCTGCGCATCGTCAATAAAACTCGCCTCAAAACTGTTGTGCGCCAATTGATAAGCGTGCTGAGCCGTCAGTCCCAAGGCGGCAAAGGTCTGGCTGAAATTCTGGTTGATGTAGCCGCCAAAGTAGGCCGGGTCATCCGAGTTGACCGTCGCCACGATACCGGCGTCCAGCAGGCGTCCCAGATTGTGCTGCGCCAGGCTGGGGAAGACCCGCAGTTTCAGGTTGGACAGCGGGCAGACCGTGAGCGCAATGCGGTCCCGGGCCAGACGCACCATCAGCGCCGGGTCTTTGATCGCTTGCACCCCATGATCGATACGCTCCACCTTGAGCACATCGAGCGCGCTCCAGATATAGGCGGGCGGGCCTTCCTCTCCTGCATGGGCCACCAGCCGCAGACCCAGGGCGCGGGCGCGGGCAAACACCCGTGCAAACTTTTCAGGAGGATGACCCATTTCACTGGATGCCAACCCAACGCCCACCAGCTTGTCAAGCAGCGGTACCGCCTGTTCCAGACACTCAAACGCCTCGGCTTCGCTCAGGTGGCGCAAAAAGCAAAGAATCAGGGAGGCGCTCATGCCAAATTCGGCACGCGCATCAACACAGGCCCGGTGCAGTCCGGTGATAACCAGGTCCGAACTCAGGCCATGCCCGGTGTGCGTCTGGGTATCGAAAAAAATCTCGGCATGAAGCACCTTGTCGGCCGCAGCGCGCACCAGATAGGCACGCGCCATGTCGTAGAAGTCCTGCTCGGTGCGCAACACCAGGGTGCCCGCATGGTAGATGTCCAGAAAGCTCTGCAAGTCGTCAAAAACGTAGGCGCAGCGCAGTGACGCCACGTCCGGGTAGGCCATGGCAAGGCCATTGCGCTGCGCCAATGCAAACATCAACTCGGGCTCCAGCGAGCCTTCAATGTGCATGTGCAGTTCCGCCTTGGGCATGCGCCGCAACAGCTCAGGCAGACGCTCGGCAGAGACCGGTTTTACTTTCAGCAAGGTCATTGTTTTTCCATCAGGACAAGGGCGACCAGTATAGGTGGCCGACCCCACTGCCACGCCACCCGGCGTGCGGGCGGCGTACCCATGAACTGCTTAAAGCGTGCTGAGATCAAGCGCAGCAAGCGCCCTGCTTGCCGTGTTCCTGAATCGGCGGACACGGCACCGAGCCGTAGGAGCAGTAAACACAGCAGTCGCCGGCTTTCGGTTTGAGCACAGCGTGGCACTGCTCGCACTCGTAGAACCACTGGCAGGCGTCGGTCGGCATCGTCTCCGTCTTGACGTACCCGCATTGCGGGCAGGTCAGCGCCGACTCCAGGGTAATCGCACTCACTTCGTGTTCCCGGCCAGCGTCGACGGATAGCCTGCGTCCTTGGTGGCGCGTGTCAGGACATCGACGCTGGTCCTGGAATCGTCGAATGTGACGGTGGCCAGACGCTTGTCGAAGTTCACTTCGACCTGACTCACACCCGGTATCTTGGTGAGCGCCTTCTTCACAGTGATCGGGCACACCGGACAATCCATCGTCGGCACAGACAAGGTGACGGTCCTGGAGGCAGCCCAGACCGGGGCGGTCAAAACAGTCAAGGCAAGCACAGCGAGCAACTTCTTCATGATCACTTCCTTTCAATAAAACCAGGGGGCGATGGAGGGAAACACCAACGCGATCAGCACCAGCATCGACACCCCACCGAAGAGTAGTTTGTAGGTATGCCGTATCTGCGGCACGGCACAGACCGCGCCCGGCGCGCAGGCCACGGCAGGCCGCCAGATGCGCCGCCAGGCAAAAAACAGCGCCACCAGCGCCACGCCGATGAAGAGGGGGCGATAGGGTTCTAGCACCGTCAAGTTCCCAATCCATGCCCCGGAAAAACCCAGCATGAGCAACACCAGAGGCCCCAGGCAGCAGGTTGAGGCGAGGATGGCCGTTACACCACCGACGAGCAATGCACCGCGCCCACTCTGTGCGGCTGAGGCGGTGTTTTCATTGGCTATTTTTGTTTCCATGGTGTAATCTTACTTCCGTACTCAAGTACGGAGTCAAGCGAAATGGAAAAAACATCAAACCAGCTCACTATTGGCGCGCTAGCAGATGCTGCAGGCGTCAATGTCGAAACCATCCGCTTCTATCAGCGCAAGGGTCTGCTGCGCGAGCCCGAGCGCAGTTACGGGAGCATTCGTCGCTACACCGACGCCGATCTGGGCCGTGTGCGCTTCATCAAAGCGTCACAGCGATTGGGCTTCAGTCTGGACGAAGTAGGCGAGTTGCTGAAGCTGGAGGACGGAACGCATTGCGAGGAGGCGCGCGAGCTCGCCGCGCACAAGCTTGAAAACGTGCGTGCGAAGCTGGCAGATCTGCGGCGCATCGAGACTGCCTTGGGCCAACTCGTGGCCCGCTGTGGCTCGGCCCGCGGTGCTGTGAAATGCCCGCTGATCTCGTCGTTGCAAGAGACCTGATCCGACTCCTTCAGTCTCAGGCGCGGAACAGCCTCATTCGGCCGGATCTTCGCGCACCAATATCGTTCCGGCACGCAGCAATTGCGCAAACTCGTCTGCAGGAATCGGTTTGCTGAAGTAGTAACCCTGCATCTCATTGCACTGATGATCCTGCAAAAACCCCACCTGGGCATCGGTCTCGACCCCTTCGGCAATCACATTCAGATGCAGATTCGTACCCATCGCGATGATCGCCGCGGTAATGGCGGCATCTTCCTTGTTGCTCATCAGGTCCTTGATGAACGAACCGTCGATCTTGATGGTATTGACCGGAAAACGCTTCAGTTGGCTAAGAGAGGAATAACCGATGCCGAAATCATCGATCGCAATCGATATGCCCATGGCTCTCATCTCGGTCAACAACTTGACCGCCTGGTCCGGGTTGTACATCACCATGCTCTCGGTAATCTCCAGCTCCAGCAGGTTCGGCGCCAAACCGCTATCCTTGAGCGCCCGCGCCACGTCGCGCAACAGGCCTTCATCGTTGAACTGGCGCGCCGACAGATTCACCGACACGCACAGCGATGGCAACCCCTGCTCCTGCCAGGCCTTGTTTTGCACGCAGACGGTGTTGAGTACCCAGCGCCCGATCGGCACAATCACCCCGGTTTCTTCGGCCAGCGGCATAAACAGGGCTGGCGAAACCATGCCCAGATCCGGATGCACCCAGCGCAGCAGCGCTTCCATGCCGGTGACGCATCCGCTATGCAGATCGACCTTGGCCTGGTAGTGCAATGAAAATTCCCGGCGCTCGAGCGCCCGGCGCAGGCTCGATTCGAGCGCCAGCCGTTCGAATGAATGCACGTCGATCTGGGTCGAGTAAAACTGGTAGTTGTTTTTGCCCTGGTCCTTGGCCAGGTACATGGCGATATCGGCATGCTTCATCAGGGTCTGGTCATCTTCGCCATCTTCCGGATAGATGCTGATGCCCACGCTGGCAGTGACTTGATAATCACCTGCATTGATGGTAAATGGGCTTTGCGCCGTGCCGATAATCTTCTGCGCCACGCTGGCCGCGTATTTGGAGTCGGCGATGTCTTCGAGCAGGATGACGAATTCATCGCCGCCCAGGCGCGCGACCGTATCGCTTTCCCGCAGGCAGGTCTTAAAGCGTTTTGCCATTTCCTGCAGCAGATAATCTCCAGCCTCGTGGCCCAGCGTATCGTTGATGTTCTTGAAGCGGTCCAGATCGACAAACAGCACACTGAGATTTTTTTTACTGCGCCGCGCTTGCGTCAATGCATGGTTGAGGCGCTGACTGAACAAACTGCGGTTGGGCAAACCGGTCAGGCCATCGTAATAGGCCAGGTACTGGATCCGCTCCTCGGCCTGCTTGCGCTGGCAGAACTGGCCGATCTGGATGCCGATCGAGCGTGCCGTCCCCATCAGCATTTCATCCGGCTGGCGGATGCTATGGCTAAAGAACTCGAGCGCCCCGATCACTTCTTCTCCGGCCAGGATCGGGAAGGCAAATACTGAACGGAGCCCTGCTTCGGCCGCAATCTGCGCACGGGGGGAAGCCGTACCTACAGTGATGTCATGCATCCAGATGGGCTCTGCGTTATTCCAGATGCGGCGCATGAAACCGCTATCTTTTCTAGACGTTTTCAACACCTTCACATCGAATACCTTTTCCCGGACATAGCTCAAGAATTCTGAGACATCCAGGGACGCAACGTGCCAAGTCGCGATACTGCTTATCGATTGCGCCTGTTCATCCAGGCTCCAGTAGCCGCCGTAGTCCCATCCCAGGGTTTCACAGATGGTCTGGATAATTTTTGGCATGGTTTCGGCAGGCGTTACCGATTCCGCCAGCAAACGTGTGACGGCATGCTCCATGGTGAGGCTCGATTCTATCCGCTTGCGCTGATAAAACTGGCCTATTTGACTGCCGATGAAGCTCACGCTGAGAAGCAATAAATCATCTTGCTGGCGGACCTCCCGGCTATAAAATTCCATTATTCCGAGCACTACGCCATCCCCTAAAATGGGGAATGCCAATGCAGCATGGATGCCGATTTTGGCAGCCACTGCGGCGCGCCGAAATGTGGGATCGCGGGTAACATCAGAGATCCATATGGGTGCGGTCGCCTCCCAGGCCCGCCGACGCATGCCGCTTACAGACGATCTAGGATCCTCAGCCCTCCTTTGTTCGGAACCGGCCATCAATTCTGCCGCATCGATGGATGGGGAACTCCAGATATCCGTGCGCAGCATTACCTGATTTTTCTCACCTAAATTTGAATAAGACCCATAATCCCATCCTGAAGTTTCGCAGAAGGCTTGAAGGATTTTCCGCATAATTTTGCTCGGGTCTTTCGACTCTGTCAGCAAACCGGTAACCGCATGCTCCATCGCGCTCCGCTGTTCAGACCGTTTGCGTGCAGTGATGTCCTTCGCAATTCCCCTGTATCCTGTGAAATTGCCGGTCGAACCGAATATCGGCGCGCCGCTGACACTAACGAAGCGCAGGTACCCCGCTGTGTCGATTCGTTTGACCACAAAGTCATGGAATGGCTGGTGGGCATCAAGCAACGCCTTATGCTGATCCCATTGATCCTCAGTCATTTCTGCATAAGGAAGTTCCCAACGGGTTTTGCCTGTGGTTTCTTCTGCATGCAGACGTGCGCTGGACGCGGTTTTTTGCGTAAGCTCGGTAAATCTGAAATCGGCATCCTGCTCCCAATACCAGTCGGATGAAAATTCGTATAAAACCTTGAGTCGATCTTCGCTCTCGCGGAGCCGTTCTTCTAGCCGCTGCATTGCGGTCATCGCCTTGTCCTCTCCCATGCTCGGCCAATCAATAAACGAAGTTAATGGCGCATCCATGTAGCTATTCTTATTATGAAGACTTTCGCAGGTAAAGCGGGGGCTTTCTGCCAAATAAGTCAATTTTAAAAAGCATTAAGCATACTTCACTTTTTGATTGCATAGCACCGTATGGATGTACAGTTACATCCTGTCTATCAGGCCAGGCTGGCGCCGCCCCATGCACCCCGCTGCCAAACAAGCGACGACGCATTCGCACCCGCACACACCTGCCGGGGAAAACCGCTTGAGGCAACAAAAAACCCGCTCTCCAATGAAGAAGGCGGGTTTTGAGGGGTTTTGAGACTGTCTGAAACGATCAAATGGTGCCCGGGACCGGAATCGAACCGGTACGCCCCTTATGCAGGAAAGCGGCGGATTTTAAGTCCGATGTGTCTACCAATTTCACCACCCGGGCACGGCCGAAATTCTTTGGAGGCGCGACCCAGAGTCGAACTGGGCTAGACGGATTTGCAATCCGTTGCATAACCGATTTGCTATCGCGCCAATTTTTTAACAAAAAAGGGAAGCCTGGGCTTCCCTTTTTGGAATTTGGAGCGGGAAAAGAGTCTCGAACTCTCGACCTCAACCTTGGCAAGGTTGCGCTCTACCAACTGAGCTATTCCCGCATTTCAAGCTGTAGATTATAGCGCATTTTTTCGGGTCCTTGCCCACCTGAGGAAAACACCAGGTGGAAAATTGCGCCCTGCGTGAACCTAATGTTTAACCGACCCCGCCAGCTCAGGACCAGGCAGCACAGCTTGCGCAGCGACAGCGGCCACAGGATCCTCCTCAGGCAGGGGCGTTGGCATTCTCTCCAGCGCAAGTTCCAGCACCTTGTCGATCCAGCGCACCGGCACGATCTCAAGGCCGTTTTTCACGTTCTCGGGAATTTCCTGCAAGTCCTTGGCATTTTCCTCAGGGATCAACACTGTCTTGATACCGCCACGCAAGGCCGCCAGCAGTTTTTCCTTCAGACCACCAATGGCGGTTACTTCCCCGCGCAAGGTGATTTCGCCGGTCATGGCAACATCGCTGCGCACCGCAATACCCGTCATGGCAGAGACGAAGGCGGTGGTCATGGCGGCACCGGCACTGGGTCCGTCTTTGGGCGTAGCGCCGTCAGGCACGTGGATATGAATATCTTTCTTCTCAAAAAATTCGTCCTTGATGCCCAGCCGACGCGAACGGCTTCGCACCACGGTGCGGGCAGCCTCTACCGATTCCTTCATCACATCACCGAGTGAACCGGTGCGCGTGATGACGCCTTTACCCGGCATCATGGCGGCCTCGATCGTCAGCAGATCGCCACCGACCTCGGTCCAGGCCAAACCGACCACCTGCCCGACCTGATTTTGTTGCTCGGCACGGCCGTAGTTGTACTTGCGAACACCGAGAAAATCATTCAGATTCCCGGCGTTGACCATGACCTGCGGCACCATCTTCTTGAGTTGCAGGCCCTTCACCACTTTGCGGCAAATTTTGGACAGTTCGCGTTCCAGCGAACGCACCCCGGCCTCACGGGTGTAATAGCGAACAATGTCGCGCACCGCCTCTTCGCTGACCAGCAATTCCTCTTCCCGGACGCCATTGTTCTTCAGTTGTTTGGGCAGCAGAAACTTGATGGCGATGCTGGTTTTTTCGTCTTCGGTGTAACCGGACAGGCGAATCACTTCCATTCTGTCCAGCAAGGCTGGCGGAATGTTCATGGAGTTGGAAGTGGCGACAAACATGACGTCGCTCAAGTCAAAATCAACCTCGACGTAATGGTCGCCAAACTTGTGGTTTTGCTCCGGGTCCAGCACTTCCAGCAGGGCACTCGACGGATCGCCCCGGAAGTCGGTTCCCAGTTTGTCAATTTCATCCAGTAAAAACAGCGGGTTGCGCGTGCCAACCTTGGTCAGGCTTTGCAGCACCTTGCCCGGCATCGCACCAATATAGGTGCGGCGGTGGCCGCGAATTTCAGCCTCGTCACGCACCCCGCCCAAAGCCATGCGCACATACTTTCGTCCGGTGGCCTTGGCAATCGATTGCCCGAGCGAGGTCTTGCCCACGCCCGGAGGTCCGACCAGACATAAAATGGGGGCCTTCAATTTTTCGACCCGTTGTTGCACCGCAAGGTACTCAAGAATGCGGTCTTTCACCTTGTCAAGACCGTAATGGTCTTCGTTTAGCACTTTTTCAGCACGCCCCAAGTCGTGTTTGATCTTGGTCTTGCCCGCCCATGGCAGACCGGTCAACACATCGATGTAATTGCGCACCACCGCAGATTCTGCCGACATCGGCGACATGAGCTTGAGTTTCTTGAGTTCACCCTCGGCCTTTTTAAGCGCTTCTTTGGGCATCTTGGCGGACTTGATCTTTTTCTCGATCTCATCGATGTCAGCCCCCTCTTCGCCTTCACCCAGCTCTTTCTGAATCGCTTTGACCTGTTCGTTCAGGTAGAAATCGCGCTGGTTTTTTTCCATCTGCCGTTTGACGCGGCCACGAATTTTTTTGTCAACGTTCAGAATGTCGACTTCCCGCTCGATCTGCTGAAACAGGTTTTCAAGCCGTTCCTTGACGCCCGCAAGGTCGAGCACGGCCTGCTTGTTGTCGAGTTTCAGCGGCAAATGCGCGGCGATGGTGTCAGCCAGCCGTCCGGCGTCATCGATGCTTGAAATGGACGTCAGGATTTCGGGGGGAATTTTCTTGTTCAGTTTGACGTACTGGTCAAACTGCTGCATCACGGCGCGGCGCAAGGCTTCGATCTCACTGGCTTTACCGCGTGACTTGGCCTCAGTCTCGGCCAGCACTTCAACCGGCGTGACATTGGCCGAAAAATGCAATTCACCTTCTTCAATCTTGTTCACGCGTGCGCGCTGCTGGCCTTCGACCAGCACCTTGACCGTGCCATCGGGCAGTTTGAGCATTTGCAGGATGGTCGAAACACAGCCGACATCAAACATGTCGGTCACCAGCGGGTCATCCTTGGCGGCGGCCTTTTGCGCCACCAGCATGATGCGGCGCTCGGACTCCATAGCCGCTTCCAGCGCCTTGATGCTCTTGGGCCTGCCGACAAAAAGCGGGATCACCATGTGCGGAAAAACAACCACGTCGCGCAGGGGCAGCAGTGGCAAATCAATGGGAGTAGCAGGCAGTGGGGTATGGCCAGACATGGGGGAAACCTTTTTGTTACCTGTTCAATATGGATCAGAAGTGCGTATTTTCAAGCCCTGAAAAGAGGATAAATCAAGCCTTCCGGGCGACCTCACGGTAGACCAGCAAAGGCGGCTTGTTCTCTTCGATGGTGGACTCATCCACCACGACTTTATCGACATTGGTGGCATTGGGCAACTCGTACATGGTGTCTATCAATGCCTGCTCAAGAATCGAGCGCAAGCCGCGCGCTCCAGTCTTGCGGGCGAGCGCCTTTTTGGCAATAGCCCGCAAGGCCGAGGGGCGAATTTCAAGATCTACCCCCTCCATCGCCAACAGCTTGCCGTACTGCTTGACCAGGGCGTTTTTTGGCTCCGTCAAAATTTGCACCAGCGCATCTTCACTCAGTTCAGCCAGCGTTGCCACCACCGGCATACGGCCCACCAGTTCAGGAATCAAGCCGAATTTGATCAGGTCTTCCGGCTCCACGTCCTTGAAGACCTCGGTCAGGCTGCGCTGCTCCTTGCTTTTGACCGAGGCACCGAATCCGATACCCGACGATTGCGTACGGTTGTCGATCACTTTCTCAAGACCGAAAAATGCACCGCCGCAAATGAACAGGATGTTGGTGGTGTCGATCTGCACGAAATCCTGATTCGGGTGCTTGCGTCCGCCTTGCGGTGGCACGCTGGCCATGGTGCCTTCAATCAGTTTGAGCAGCGCCTGCTGCACACCCTCGCCCGACACGTCGCGCGTGATGGAGGGGTTATCGGACTTGCGGGAAATTTTGTCGATCTCATCAATGTAGACAATACCGCGCTGCGCACGTTCGACTTCGTAATTGCAACTTTGCAATAGCTTGAGCACAATATTCTCAACGTCCTCGCCGACATAACCGGCTTCGGTCAAGGTGGTGGCGTCCGCCATGACAAAGGGCACGTCCAGCATGCGCGCCAATGTTTGCGCCAGCAGCGTTTTACCAGAGCCGGTCGGGCCGATCAGCAAAATATTGCTTTTCGCCAGCTCGATATCATCTTTCTTGGCTTTTTCTTTGTGCCGCAAGCGTTTGTAGTGGTTGTAAACCGCCACCGCCAGTGTCCGTTTGGCCGGCTCCTGACCAATCACGTAATTATCAAGATTGGCCTTGATTTCTGAAGGCGTTGGCAGTTCGCCACTCGCATTACGGGCCTCGGTGCCGGCTGGCAATTCGTCACGAATGATCTCGTTGCAAAGATCAATGCACTCGTCGCAGACAAATACCGACGGGCCAGCGATCAGCTTCTTGACCTCATGCTGGCTTTTGCCGCAAAAAGAACAATAAAGGGTTTTTTCGCTGGAGGAGATTTTCTTTTCAGCCATATCAACTACGCCCTTTTCGAGATAACCTGGTCAATCAGGCCATATTCCTTGGATTCATCAGCAGACATGTAATAGTCACGCTCGGTGTCCCGCTCAATTCGGTCCAGCGGCTGGCCGGTACGCTCAGCCAGAATTTTGTTGAGCTGCTCGCGCGTCTTCAGTATCTCACGGGCCTGAATCTCGATCTCGGTCGCCTGACCCTGACTACCACCCGAAGGCTGGTGAATCATGACCTTGGAATTGGGCAAGGAGAAGCGCTTGCCTTTGGCCCCGGCTGCCAGCAAAAACGCGCCCATGCTGGCCGCCATGCCGGTGCACAGGGTAGAAACCTCCGGCTTGATGAAGTTCATGGTATCAAAAATCGCCATGCCCGAGCTAACCGAGCCACCCGGTGAGTTGATATAAAACGAAATATCCTTGTCCGGGTTTTCACTCTCCAAAAACAGCAATTGCGCCACCACCAGGTTCGCCACCTGGTCGTTGACCGGACCCACCAGAAAAATCACGCGCTCTTTTAACAGCCGTGAATAAATATCGTAAGACCGCTCGCCGCGACCTGATTGCTCAATCACCATGGGCACCATGCCGAGGGCTTGCGTTTCCATTGCACTAAATCGAATGTTCATATATCTCCTAATCTGTTGAGGACAGAGCTTGTTCGCTTCGCGTAACGGCGGTCTGTCCTGCAAGGTTTAGCTTTGCGCCATCAGTTCATCAAAGGATACCGTTTTTTCGCTGATTTTGGCCTTGGCCAACACAAATTCGGTGACATTGTTTTCAATCACGATGGCCTCAACTTCGGCCAGACGGTTGTTGTCGCTGTAGTACCAGCGCATCACGTCGGCCGGTTTTTCGTAGCTGGCCGCCAGTTCTTCAATGTGCGCCTTGATCTGCTCAGTCTTGGCTTGCAGGTTGTTGGAGCGAACCAGCTCCGCCACCACCAGGCCCAGACGGACGCGGCGTTCGGCTTGCGGACGAAAGATGTCGTCCGGAATCGGGGCCTTGTCAGCGTCCTTGATGCCACGCTGTTTGAGGTCGGCGCGAGCGCCTTCCAGCAGACGGTTGACTTCGGCTTGCACGCTGGTGGTGGGCAGGTCCAACTCGGCCTTGGCCACCAGAGCGTCCATGACCGCCTGCTTGTTGCGGGTCAGCAGGCGGAACTTGACTTCACGCTCCAGGTTTTTCTTGATGTCAGCACGCAAACCGTCCACCGTGGCGTCGGCAATACCAAGCGACTTGGCCAGTGCCTCGTTCACGTCGGGCAGATGGGCGGCTTCGACCTTCTTGAGAGTGACCATGAAGTCAGCCGTTTTGCCGGCCACGTCCTTGCCGTGGTAATCGGCGGGAAATGCAAGCTGGAAGGTTTTGCTTTCGCCCGATTTCATGCCGCGCGTCGCGTCTTCAAACTCTTTGAGCATCTGGCCATCGCCGACGATGAACTGGAAATCTTCAGCCTTGCCGCCGGAAAAGATTTCGCCATCAATCTTGCCTTCAAAATCAACTGTCACGCGGTCCCCGTCTTGCGCTGCGGCGTCCTGTGCGCGCTGGGCAAAGGTGCGGCGCTGCTTGCGCAGGATGTCAATCGTCTTGTCGATCGCGCTGTCGGTCACTTCAGCCGTGATTTTTTCGACTTCGGCAGTGGTCAGATCGGCAATTTTGACTTCCGGATAGACCTCGAACACGGCATCAAAAGCCATTTCGCCTTCAGGCGATGCTTCCGACTCGGTGATGCGAGGCTGGCCGGCGACGCGCAGCTTGGCTTCATTGGCGGCATTGGCAAACGCCTCGCCGACTTTGTCGTTCATGACCTCATAGTGAACCGAGTAACCGTAGCGCTGCGTGACCACGTTCATGGGCACTTTGCCAGGACGAAAACCATCCATCTTGGTCGTGCGTGCGAGCTTCTTCAGACGCGATTCAACTTCAGACTGGATGGTGCCGACGGGCAAGGTCAGCGTCATTTTTCGTTCCAGCTTTTCCAGGGTTTCAACGGTAACAGTCATTTAAATATTCCTAAATAGTTGGGGACAGAGCTTGCCGCTACGCGACTGCGGACTGTCCCGCAAGTTCTCAGACAAGTTGGGGACAGAGCTTGCCGCTATGCGGCTGCGGACTGTCCCGCAAATTATCACAATGGTGCGCGGGGGGGGACTCGAACCCCCACACCATTGCTGGCGTCAGGACCTAAACCTGGTGCGTCTACCAATTTCGCCACCCGCGCAAAAAAATAAAGGGGACGGCCTACCAGACCACCCCCATGAAATCGGTCAACCAGTCATTTTAACCTGCTGCGCTTATCTGCCGCTTGGCTTGCAGGCAAAATCAGCACACCATGCACCCTCCCGCACCTGCTTCCCCGCCGGCTCCAGTCCAGCACTATGAAAACTTCCCGGTGGCTTCCTTTTTATGCCCGGCCCACTTGCGGGCTCCGATAAGCGCCATCTACCACTTTGCCCGTACCGCCGATGACATTGCCGATGAAGGCGACGCCACGCCGCAGCAGCGGCTGCACGACCTGCAGGCCTACCGCCAGGATTTGATAGCGGCCGGTGATCAAAACCACACCTTCAGCCCCCGCTGGGCACAGGTGTTCGGGCCTCTACAGTCCACTATCTCGGCACACCAACTGCCCGTGCAGGACCTGCATGAGCTGCTGGACGCGTTTGTGCAGGACGTGGAAAAGACCCGCAACCACGCAGGCTACGCAACCGAAGCCGAATTGCTGGACTATTGCCGCCGCTCGGCCAACCCCATAGGTCGGCTGCTGCTGCACCTCTACGGCGTGACCAAGCCGCACGCCCTGGCCCTGAGCGATGGCATTTGCACCGCCTTGCAACTGATCAACTTCTGGCAAGACCTCAGCACCGACATCCCGCGGGGCCGCTACTACCTCACGCAGGAGGACTGCACCCGGTTTGGCGTCTTGCAGCCCGATATTCTGGCCTGCCGACAAACCCCATCAGCCACCAATTTGATAGCTTTTTACGTAGCTTCGGCGAGGACCCGGATGCAAAAAGGTGCTGCATTGGTGCACCAGGTCCCCGGCCGCGCCGGGTGGGAGCTGCGTCTGGTGGTGCAAGGCGGTCTGCGCATTCTGGACAAGATCGAAGCCCTGCAATTTGCCACGCTGACCAAGCGCCCAAGCCTGAAATGGTGGGATCTTCCCGTCATGCTGTGGCGCGCCCTGTGGATGTGATGAGCCCACACCAAGCCCCGCATCGGTGATGTGACAATCAGGCCATGACCCCTGAGCACTACGTCCAGCAAAAAGCCGCCGCCTCGGGCAGCAGCTTTTATTACGCCTTTTTGTTTTTACCCAAACCCCGGCGCGCTGCCATTACCGCGTTTTATGCCTTCTGCCGCGAGGTCGATGACGTGGTGGACGATATGGTGGACGCCGGCTTGGCCAGCGCCAAGCTGGCGTGGTGGCAGGCTGAAGTGGCCCAGTCGTTCGCGGGCCAGCCCAGCCACCCGGTGATGCAGGCGCTGATGCCGATCACGGCCGACTACAACATCGAGCAACGCCATCTGCTGGCGGTGATTGAAGGCTGCCAGATGGACCTGGCGCAAACCCGCTACCTCGACTATCCCGATCTGCAGCGCTACTGCCATCTGGTGGCCGGCGTGGTGGGAGAAGTCGCGGCCAACATCTTCGGCCAGACGCAGCCCGCAACCACCGTCTACGCGCACAAGCTGGGCCAGGCCCTGCAGCTCACCAACATCATCCGCGACGTCGGTGAAGACGCCCTGCGCGGGCGCATCTACCTACCGATCAGCGAGTTGCAGCAGTTTGATGTCAAGGCGCATGAAATCCTCAAGCGCAGCTACTCGGACCGCTTTACCGCCTTGATGAAGTTTCAGGCCCAGCGCGCCCAAGCCCTGTACGACGAGGCTCTGGCCCTGCTGCCGCAAGCCGACCGCCGCGCCCAGAAGCCAGGGTTGATGATGGCCAGCATCTACCGCGCCCTGCTGACAGAAATTGAGCGCGATAACTTCCAGGTGCTGCACCAGCGCGTCAGCCTCACGCCCTTGCGCAAGCTGTGGCTGGCGTGGAGGGTGCAAGCCCTCGGCAGAATATGACCCCCACGCTTGCCACTTTGTGTGCTGCGCTGCCCCCCGAGGGGGCTAATTTTCCTTGGGGCGGCCCGGCGAAAAATTGGACCCCCACGCTTGCCACTTCCCCGGGATCGACCTTGGTCGATAACGCATGTGCTGCGCGAGGCCTTGCAGGCCGCGGCTCGCGAGACGCTTCGCCTCTGTCGCCTGTCCAAGCCTGCTCAAGCAGACTTGGAGCCGTAGGCTCCAGCCCCGAAACATGAAAATTGCCATCATCGGCGCTGGCTGGGCCGGCATGGCGGCGGCCGTGGAGGCAACGCAGGCCGGTCATCATGCTATCGTTTTTGAAGCGTCCAGCGCAATCGGTGGCAGGGCTAGAGCCGTCAATGGCAGATTAGCTGACGGAACTCCCGTGACGCTGGACAATGGCCAGCACATCCTGATCGGCGCCTACACCGAGACCCTGCGCCTGATGCACCTGGTTGGCGTTCAAGCGGAAGTCGCCTTGCTGCAACGGCCCATGACGCTGCTATTTCCCGACGGTCTGGGTTTGCGTTTTCCAGCCTGGCCGACGCCACTGGACGCACTGGCCGGCATTGTGGCGGCACGCGGCTGGAGCGTGGCGGACAAGTGGTCTTTGTTGCGCCTGGCCACCGGCTGGAAACTTAGCGGCTTTCGGTGTGACCCCGCTACCTCCGTGGCAGCGTTGTGCCAAGGTTTGCGTCCGCGCGTACTGGCCGAGCTGATTGAGCCGCTGTGTGTGTCGGCCCTCAACACCCCGGCCGGGCGGGCCAGTGCGCAAGTGTTCTTGCGCGTTATGCGCGACGCCTTGTTTGGCGTGCAGGGTGGCTCCAGGCTGCTGCTGCCCCGCGTTGACCTGTCAGCGCTTTTCCCCCAGGCCGCCGCCCGCTGGCTCACCCAGCGTGGCGGCCAGATACGTCTGGGCACACGGGTGGACTCGGTTTTTCAGCAGGGTTCGCAGTGGCGGGTGCAGGAGGAAGTCTTTGACGCTGTGATTTTCGCCACCTCAGCGTCAGCATCGGTCAGAATTCTTGAAAACACGGAGCAAGTCGCTCCTGATTCAGTAGCAAACAAGATTCAACAATGGGTCCGGATCACGCGCGCCCTGCAGTTTGAAGCCATCGCGACAGTCTATGCCTGGGGCTCGGGCGTCAGCTTGCCCTACCCGATGCTGACCCTGCGCAGCAACGCAGCCACCGTTACCCCAAGCGCCACACCCGCCCCGGCGCAGTTTGTCTTCGATCGCGGCCAACTTGGCGGACCCCAAGGCCTGCTCGCCTTTGTCGTGAGCGCCAGCACGGGTGAACGCGAGACCTTGCAGGCACAGGTGCTCACGCAAGCCAAACAGCAATTGGGCCTGACGCTGCAAGCGGTTCAAACCATTGTGGAAAAACGCGCCACATTTGCCTGTACGCCCGGTCTGCTACGCCCTGCCCAACAAATCGCGACCGGCCTTGTGGTCTGTGGCGACTATGTGGATGGACCCTATCCGGCCACGCTGGAGGGAGCGGTACGCAGCGCCATGGCCGCCGTCAAGGCTGCAATTCATTCATGGCCCCTACCGGGCCAAGTGCGGGAGAATACCGTATGAGCTTCCTCAAATCCCCATTCGCCAAAGAACCCCCCTTCAGCCACGGCCAAGCGCCGCGCACCGCCGTGCTGTTCTGCAACCTGGGAACACCTGATGCGCCCACCACGGCGGACGTGCGGCGCTTTCTGCGTGAGTTTTTAAGTGATCCGCGCGTGGTCGAAATTCCCCGGCTGCTCTGGCTGCTGATCCTGCACGGCATCATCCTGCGCTTTCGGCCCGCCAAGTCAGCCGCCAAATATGCCAGCATCTGGACGCCCGAGGGCTCGCCACTCAAGGTGTGGACCGAAAAACAGGCCAAGCTGCTGCAGGGCTGGCTGGCCCAGCGCGGGTACGACGTAAAAGTGCGCTATGCCATGCGTTATGGCAGCACTTCCATCGCATCGCAACTGGATGCGCTCAAAGCCGAGGGCACCACCCGCGTGCTGATTTTGCCGGCCTACCCGCAGTATTCGGCCACCACCACGGCCAGCCTGTTTGACGCGGTGTACGCCTGGGCTGGCCAGGTGCGCAACATCCCCGAACTGCGTTTTGTCAACCGTTACCACGACGACGCCCGCTATATCGCCGCGCTGGCGATGAGCATCCGGCGCCACTGGAAAACCCATGGCCGCCCCGATCAACTGCTGATGAGTTTTCACGGTGTGCCCGAGCGCACACTGCAGCTCGGCGACCCCTACCACTGCGAATGCTTCAAGACCGCGCGGCTGCTGGCCGAACAATTGGGAGTAACTAAAGAGCAGTTCAAGGTGACGTTTCAGTCGCGCCTGGGCCGTGCCAAATGGTTGCAGCCCTACACCGAACCGACCCTGATCGCCTTGGTCAAGGCTGGCGTCAAGCGCGTGGACGTGGTGTGCCCCGGCTTCACCAGCGACTGCCTGGAAACGCTGGAAGAAATTGCCATGGAAGGCCGTGTCGCGTTTTTACAGGCCGGTGGCAAGGAGTTTCACTACATTGCCTGCCTGAACGATGACCCGGCATGGATCACCGCACTCTGTGAAGTCACACAGCTGCATCTGGCCGGCTGGCCGACGCAGACCGGGCCCGACGCAAAAGAGCTGGCCGCGTCACACGCCGCGGCGCTGGCGCTGGGCGCAAAACACTAGTACCCAGACTCAGAAATATCGAAACATGAAAGCGCGTCTTCGCACCCATGCCGTCGTTGCAAATCCTCGCCATAGCTATGGCTATGTCTGCGGTTTGCGCCTAGGCCTGAGCACGAATCCATCACTTTCATTTTGTT
>JAUXOA010000017.1 GCA_030682475.1 Rhodoferax sp.
CGCCCTTGACCAGGCGGCACATCAGCCGCAGACCGTATTTGCGCGCGACGACGATGACGTGTTCGATCAGCTCCAGTGATCGCGTCTGGTAGGCCTGCAGCGCCAGGCCGAAACCCTTCCACTGCGGGTGCTGCTTTGCCACCAACGCGGCCAGCGCCTCAAACACGTCGAGCGAGAGTTCCAGCCGGTCCACCTCTTCGGCGTCGATGGTCAGGTTGATGTTGGCGCGCGCGGCGAGTTCGCACAGCCCCCAGACACGCGGCACCAGCTCGGCCATCACACGCCCGTGCTGGGCGTCTTCATAACGCGGGTGCAGCGCGCTGAGCTTGATGGAGATGCCATCATTCTGCTCACACGCCCTTTCCACACCTGCGCGGCCAGCTATTGATTGAATAGCAGCCTCATAACTGGCCAGGTAGTGCAGGGCATCGGCACCGGTGCGGGCGCCCTCGCCCAGCATGTCGTAGCTGAAGCGCAGGCCGGGGATGTCCTTTCGCGAACGGTCGGCTTCCTTCATCGCCTCGCCAATCGTCTGCCCCAGCACAAACTGCCGGCCCAGCAACTGCACCGCCCGTAGCGTGGCGGCCACCACGGTGCGTGCGCCCAGCTTGCTCATGACACTGTTCTGGCCGTCTTCCGGCAAAAACTTCTTGGACATGGCGATCGCCGAGGCCGACAGACGGGCCATCACACCATCGCTGGCGCCATCAAAATCGGCGCGACCGAGCTGGTCGGCAGTCAGGGCAATCGCGGTTTCGGCATCGGGCACACGCAGCAGGGCTTCGGCCAGACGCATCAGGGCCAGGCCCTCGACGCTGGAGATCGGGTACTCCTTGAGCAGGCTTTCCATGGCCCAGAAGGGCGGCGGGTTGTCGCGCACCGCCTGCACCCAAGGCCGGGCCAGCGGCGCGGCAGCCGCCCAGTCCAGCGCGGAAGCCAGTTTTTGCAGGTGGCTGGCCACAATGCCGGCCTCGGGCCGGTAGGGAAAGGGCAGGCGTTGCTGCAAGGGCATCAAAAACTCCATGGCTTGGTGAATATCGCCATGTTGTCTTGATCGCCCAAGAATTTCACGCTAAATTTGTCGATAAATTACGAACAAATCACTATCCATGCTTGATTCCTCGCCAGATATCGACCGCATCGACCTGAAAATCCTGAACTTCCTGCAACAGGACGGCCGCCTCTCCAACCTGAAGCTGGCCGAAAGCGTCGCCCTGTCACCCACGGCCGTGCTGGCACGCGTGCAGCGGCTCACGCGCGACGGCTACATCCTGGGTTACGAGGCGCGGCTGAACCCGCTCAAGCTGGGCGCCGGCATGACGGTGTTTGTGGAAGTGCTGCTGGACCGCACCACGCCGCATGTGTTTGAAGCCTTCAAGGCGGCGGTGCAGGTTTACCCCGAAATCATGGAATGCCACATGGTGGCCGGCGGCTTTGACTACCTGCTCAAGACCCGCATGGCCGACATGGCCGCTTATCGCGAGTTCGCCGGCACCGCGCTGTGGCAACTGCCGGGCGTGCGCGAAACCCGCACCTATGCGGTGATGGAAGAAGTGAAAAACACCACCCGGCTGGCGCTGGGCGTGTAACACATCAGAACCGCGAAACGACAAGCGTGGGCAATCTGTCGCAGTTTTCAGTAAAAAGTTGACACTTTGGGGCAAACCACGTTGCCATAGTCAATCTCTTGGACTAAGTTGAATCAGGGTCAGGTATTGCTTTGCATAGCGCACCCGGTCCGTGCCGGTCAACATCACCAGGGGATCACGATGACTTTTCACCACCCATGGGCCGTCGGCGCCCTGCTTGCGGCCGCGTTGATCGCGCCCGGCCACGCCGCCGACAACGGTGTCACGGACAAGGAAATCCTGGTGGGCCAGTTCGCCGCCCAGACCGGGCCGGCGGCGGAACTGGGCAAACGCATGCAGCTGGGCATGCTGGCGCACTTCAATGCGGTCAATGCGGCGGGTGGCATCAACGGCCGCAGCATCAAGCTGGTGTCGCGCGACGACGGCTACGAACCGGAGAAGGCCGCGGCGGCGGTCAAGGCGCTGATCGAGGAAGACAAGGTGTTTGCGCTGGTGGGCTCGGTCGGCACGCCGACCACGCTGGCGGCCGTGCCCGCCATCAATGCGGCCAGCATTCCCCTGATCGGCCCCTTCACCGGCGCGCAAGCCCTGCGCGAGCCCTTCAACCGCAACCTGTTCCATGTGCGCGCGAGCTACTTCGACGAAACCGAGCGCATCGTGCAGCACCTGAGCACCCTGGGCATCAAGAAAATCGCCGTGTTCTACCAGAATGATTCCTACGGCAAGGCCGGGCTCGAAGGTGTCACGCGGGCACTGACCAAACGCAATCTCCAGCCTGCAGCCACCGTGACGGTAGAGCGCAACACGGTGGACGTCACCGCAGCCCTGGCCGAAATTCTGAAAACCTCGCCCGAAGCGGTGGTGCAGATCAGTGCCTACAAGTCTTGCGCGGCGCTGATCAAACAGGCGCGCGCCAAGGGGTATGGCGGGCAGTTCTTCAATGTGAGTTTTGTCGGCTCCACCGCGCTATCGGCAGAACTCGGGGACACCGGGGCGGGGGTCACGATTTCCCAGGTGGTGCCCTTCCCCTACACGCCGTCGTCTGCCGTGGTGCGCGAGTACCAGCAGCGCATGGTAGAGGCCGGGCACAAGGATTTCGACTTCTCCAGCATGGAAGGCTTCCTGGCCGCCAAGGTGTTTGTCGAAGGCGTGCGCCGCGCCGGCAAGACGCTGACGCGCGAAGGCCTTGTCACCGGGCTGGAGTCGATGCGCGAGGTCAATTTGGGCGGCTTCATCGTGAACTATGGGCCCAAAAACCACGAGGGCTCGCGCTACACCGACCTGACCATCATCGGCCGGGGCGGACGGTTTGTGCGTTAGTACTGCAGCACGGAAGTAGCGAAACAAAATGAAAGTGATGACTTCGTGTCCAGGGCAAGGCGCAAGCCGCAGCGAAGGCTCGCTTTCATGTTTCGATATTTTCGGGTTGCAGTACCAAGGCCTGTTCACTCTATAGTGAGGTTTTTTTGGGAGGACCTTCATGAACAACCCGGCGACCCCTTGTCGACTGTGGAGCAGCGCAGTGCTGGCACTGCTGGCCGTCGCCGCCCTGCCCGCCATGGCCCAGAGCACCAAACCCGGCCTGTGGGAGATCAACAACAAGATGGGCGGCTCGGCCGAAATGGACAAAGCCATGGCCCAAATGCAGCAACAAATGGCCAGCATGCCGCCGGCGCAACGCAAGCAGATGGAAGACATGATGGCCAAACAGGGCATGAGCATGGGCGCCGGCGCGGGCGGCGGCATCAGCGTCAAGGTGTGCATGACCAAGGAGATGGTCGAACGCAACGAAATGCCGCCGCCGCAGCAGGGCGACTGCAAAAGCACCGCCTCCCCGCGTGTCGGCAACACCCAGAAAATCAGCTTCAGCTGCACCCAGCCGCCATCCACCGGCGAGGGTCAGATCACCTATGCCGGCAACGAGGCCTACACCATGAAGATGGTGACCACCACCACGGTCAAGGGCAAGCCTGAAAAGATGACCATGGAAGGCTCCGGCAAGTGGCTGTCTGCCGATTGCGGCGCGATCAAACCCAAGAAATAGCCCCCACGGTCGCTCACTGCGTGTAGCTCCCTGCCCCCCCGAGGGGGCCGCTGCGCCTGCGGACTGGCAGAGCCAGATCCGCGGCCCCTGCTTGATAAATCTTCCTCAGGTATCGATACGTGCTGGTCGGGGGCACTGCATCTACCGGCCACCGAAGATCGCGGTGCCGATGCGAACCATGGTGCTGCCCGCGTGAATCGCTGCTTCCAGGTCGGCCGTCATGCCCATCGACAGGGTGTCCATGGGCTGCTGCAGCACACCGGCGCGGTTTATATGCTCAAAAAGGCCTGCAGCCCTTTGGTGGACTGCGCAAGCCGCTACAAAATCAGGAGCAGGCTCGGGAATGGACATGAGGCCGCGCAACTGCAGCCGCGGCAGCCGCGCAACTGCAGCCGCCAGTGCCAGCGCCTCCTCTGGCGCCACACCCGCCTTGGTGAGACCGCCGTCGATGTTGACCTGCAGGCAGACCTGCAGCGGCGGCAGGTGCGCCGGCCGCTGCTCGCTCAGGCGCTGTGCAATCTTCAGGCGTTCCACCGACTGCACCCAGTCGTAGTTTTCAGCAACCAGCCGCGTCTTGTTACTCTGCACCGGCCCAATGCAGTGCCATTCTGCAGGGCTGGAATGGCGCTCCCCGGAAGAATGGCGGGAAGACGGCCGAAGGCCATCGCCTTCCCATGTGCGCACCGCCACTATCTTGTCCACCCCCTCCTGGATATAGTTCTCGCCGAAAGCGCGTTGCCCGCCGGTCATCGCTTCAATCACCGCCTCGGCACCAAAAGTCTTGGAAACTGCCAGCAGTCGCACGCTGGCCGGGTCCCGTCCGGCAGCAAAGCAGGCCGTGGTTATACGGTCACGGACAAGTTGGAGGTTGCGCACAATCATGGTCATAATCCAACTGTAAACTTTTGAGGGATCCCCGGGATGGACATTACCCAACTGCTGGCTTTCAGCGTCAAGAACAAGGCGTCCGATTTGCATCTGTCGGCCGGCCTGCCGCCCATGATCCGGGTCCATGGCGATGTCAGGCGCATCAATGTCGACCCGCTGGACCACAAACAGGTTCACGCCATGGTGTACGACATCATGAACGACACCCAGCGCAAGAACTACGAAGAGTTCCTCGAGATCGACTTTTCCTTCGAGATCGACGGCCTGGCCCGCTTTCGCGTCAATGCCTTCAATCAGAACCGCGGCGCCGGCGCCGTGTTCCGGACCATCCCTTCAAAAATCCTGACGCTCGAGCAGCTCAACGCCCCGAAAATTTTCGGTGACCTGGCGATGAAACCGCGCGGCATGGTGCTGGTCACCGGCCCCACCGGTTCGGGCAAATCGACCACGCTGGCGGCCATGGTCAACTACCTCAACGAAACCGAGTACGGCCACATCCTGACGGTGGAAGACCCGATCGAGTTTGTACATGAGTCAAAGAAGTGCCTGATCAACCAGCGCGAGGTTGGTCCGCACACGCTGAGTTTCAGTGCGGCGCTCAAGTCCGCACTGCGTGAAGACCCGGACGCCATCCTGGTCGGCGAGATGCGTGACCTGGAAACCATCCGCCTGGCGATGACGGCCGCCGAGACCGGCCACGTGGTGTTCGGCACGCTGCACACCTCGAGCGCCGCCAAAACCATCGACCGGTTCATCGACGTGTTTCCGTCCGAAGAAAAGGAAATGATCCGCGCGATGTTGTCCGAATCGCTGCAGGCCGTGATCTCTCAGACCCTGTGCAAGACCAAGGACGGCCAGGGCCGGGTCGCCGCGCACGAGATCATGCTGGGCACCAGCGCCATCCGCAACCTGATCCGCGAGGCCAAGGTGGCGCAGATGTATTCATCGATCCAGACCGGCAACAGCGTGGGCATGCAGACGCTGGACCAGAACCTGACCGATCTCGTCAAGCGCAATGTCATCTCTGCCGCCGAAGCACGCGGCAAAGCCAAGATCCCCGAGAACTTCCCCGGCTAGTCATGTGGCCCCCACGTTCGCTCGCTTCGCGTAGCTCTCTGCCCCCCGAGGGGCGCTGCGCCTGCGGTCTGGCGAAGCCAGTCCCGCGGCCCCTGCTTGATTAAAGAAATTTGAAAAGGAGCGCTCATGGAACGCGACCAGGCCAGTAAATTCATCAATGACCTTCTCAAGCTGATGGTCAGCCGCAACGGCAGCGACCTGTTCATCACCGGTGATTTCCCGCCGGCCATGAAGGTTGATGGCAAGGTCACCAAGGTCTCGCCGCAGCCGCTCAACGCCGGCCACACGCTGGCGCTGGCCCGCGCGATCATGAACGACAAGCAGGCGGCAGAGTTCGAGCGCACCAAGGAATGCAACTTCGCGATTTCACCGCCCGGCGTCGGGCGCTTCCGCGTCAACGCCTTCATCCAGCAGGGCAAGGTCGGCATGGTGATGCGGGTGATCCCGGCCGTGCTGCCGACCATCGACGGCCTGGGCGTCCCGCAGGTGCTCAAGGACGTGGTGATGTCCAAGCGCGGCCTGTGCATCCTGGTGGGCGCCACCGGCTCGGGCAAATCCACCACACTGGCGGCCATGGTCGATTGGCGCAATGAAAACTCCTTCGGCCACATCATCACCATCGAGGACCCGGTGGAGTTTGTGCATCCGCACAAGAATTGCGTGGTCACGCAGCGCGAAGTGGGCCTGGACACCGACAGCTGGGAAGCCGCGCTGAAAAACACGCTGCGCCAGGCGCCCGACGTGATCCTGATGGGCGAGGTGCGCGACCGCGAAACCATGGAACACGCCGTCGCCTTTGCAGAAACCGGCCACCTGTGCCTGTGCACCCTGCACGCCAACAGCGCCAACCAGGCGCTGGACCGCATCATCAACTTCTTCCCTGAAGAACGCCGCGCGCAGTTGCTGATGGACCTGTCACTCAACATGAAGGCCATGATCTCGCAGCGCCTGGTGCCCAAGCAGGACAGCAAGGGCCGTGTTGCCGCCGTGGAGGTCATGCTGAACA
>JAUXOA010000022.1 GCA_030682475.1 Rhodoferax sp.
ATAAATACTTTTATTAGCAGATCCTTGTCTGCAACTCGATTTTCAAGGCCAAATATTATTACGCTCAGTAATGCAGCATCAGTGGAACTAAAGCGTGAACCAGATTTTGAAGAAATTACATTCGTTACGGTGTCTAGTAACTGGATATATTTTGTCTGCGAGCGAATACTTAATTGTGAAAATGGAGACTTTGTTTCGGCAAAAAAATATTGTGTTTTAAGCTTTACTTTAAGATTCGTCTTACGAGAATACTTATTGATCTGCTTGACTAGATATGTATAACGCAAAAAACCATCGCTTCTAGGTAGGCCATTCGGATGAAATAACATAACTTTTGAAAGTGTCTCAATCTCTCTTTCTTCAAGTGCATCAAATGTCGAATCCCCAAGAGTCTTTTCTATCTCCCATTTGGCAGCCTTGATTGCATTCACTATCCTTGCCTTGCGATTTATGGCACGACTGGCTGAACCGAAAGTACGTTCTTGCATTACATTTGAAATCGTTAGAGATTCTTCCAACTTCAAATATGGCTGATGCTTTGGGAGAGCAAACTCCAGCCTATCGAATAATTTATTGAGAACAGGACGCAGCGTTCTCGTATCAGACAAAAAAGTTCTAGTAGAGTAGTCGCCATAAGTTTCAAGTCCTGACTCCAGATGGCCAAGATACCCATCGACAATTTCCTGACAAATGCCTTCAGCAGGCAATAGTTTTGCAAGTCGATGTCTAAATAAATTTGAAGGAAGTGGCCAATTGAATAAATTTAAATTACTGACTTTAGAAGCACTGACTGATTCCCAATCTAATACATCTTTGTCATTTATAAAAAATAAAAGTGGGATCTTATTTGAATGCTGCCCTTGTGCTAGTTGGTAAATTTCGTTTGCTAATGGCGACTTTTCGGTATCGATTGCTTGGCTTATAATTCTTAGATGAGTTAAATATTCTTTTCTTAAGAAGTTGATGAGACTATCTGGAAGTGCTAACAGCCGTCCTTTGTTTCCCCTGCCATTGGATTTGTCATCTACATAAAAATAACCACTCTCAAAATCAATTTGCCTTATTGACTCTACCAAATCATTGATTGGCCTACAGCCTGTACTGGCGAGGATCATCGTGTAAAGATAGCCGGTGAGATTATTATGATACTCAATCAAATTACCTGACTGCCTAATTGATTCCAGTGACAGACCAGCTTCAGAGATTGCTTTTTTTAATAATGACTCAATAGGATAGAGTTGGCTTCCTGCCGATATTTTATTTTCCTCTTCCGACTCGTTATTTGATAAAAATTGTACCTGCGGATGTTCATTTTGCATCCAGGCTGAATATGCACTTGCTGGTGGCAATCCAGTGCTCGGATGACTTGCAATGATGCGTGTAAATTTATCGTTTTCAGTTGCTGCGAATACTTTTTGCGGCAACATGTTTCCTAGCATGCCAGGCGTGAGCCTGGGAGCAAGTTGTCTGAACTGTGCTTGAAATAAACTTTCAGGCATACCCCATTCTTCTATATTCCAAAGATTCCCAAGAAGCTTTGCATGAGGTGATTTTGATATATGTTCATTGATTATCCTGTGGACAGTCTCAGGAAGATCAATTTGCTGTGTTTCTATGTGTTTATATATCCATAACTTTTCATTTTCTGATTTAGGAACCCATGATTTTTTTCTTCTTGGTTGATTTCGAATGAGCTTTTTCTCTTTTAAATTTAAAGCCCAATCATCACCTAAATCTGTGATTTGAATGTTTAATGCCCGCCTGAAGGATCTCCCTGTATTAATTGCAATCCATACCAAAGCAGCCAACAATTGCTCATCCTTTTTTTCTGAGTTCAATAGTTGATCATTTGCTGTTACAAGCTTTTCGCTTTCAATTGCATTCGGCTTGTTCCACGTCCAAGGCAGGAATTGCAGCTCTTCAACCGTGTTGAGTAAAACTGAATTACCTTTTAATTCTTTAAGTTGCTGTGATTGATTTGAATCGACAGCGACTTTAGTACCGATATCTTCATCAGCATCTTCAGGGACTTCAACTAGATTATCTTCATCATCCATTAGCTCTTCTGTACCTGATTTTATGTCAGGTAAGTTTCCAGCATCTGTAGGTCCATGAAAACGAATCGGAACATCAAAAATTGGATGTATTAACTCAAATTTTTCTGGATGAAAATTGTTATTACAAATCTTAATTAAAGTATTTAGAAATTTGAAGTTATTAGATTTTTTGTCGTGATTTCGGCTTATTTGTTCAGCTTTTTGCTCAATTGCCCGGGTGAAGGGATGATATCCAGTTGCATCAACCATCAGCTCATTGATTAATTCTAATTTTTCCAGTTTTTGATCTGCTGCCATGCGCAAATATCCGAACAAATCTCTTAGATAGGTATCCTGTAGATTGTGTGATGATGCTGCGCGTATTGCTTTAATAACTAGCCATAGCCTCAAGCGTTCAAACCACTGAACCTCATCAAAATTGCCAACAGGGGTTCGTTCAGCAATTGCGCTTGCTACATATAGTGAGTGTAAATATGAATAAAACTGACTCTTTGCGGGCTTGTGCTCTGAAAGAATATTTGAATTTGAAGTTACATATGGATCAGATTGAAAAGAAACAATAAGTTTATATAAGTGATATGAACATGAGTCGGATTTACTCCACCGACATAGAGTCTCCAGACAGTTTTTTGAACTTAGTCTATCGATGATTGTTGGTAATAAATTAATACGTTCGCGAATTACAGTGCAATCAACTAATAGCTTGAGACTATCTTCAACATCATTTTCGATAGCCCAATTAATTATCTGACCCAAATCATCAGATGGCCTTGTGGTCAAAATTTTGACGGCACTCATATTTAACCAATCCCTCATATTTAAAATATCGTCAGCAAACAATGGTTTTAATTGTTGCCAATAGTAAGGATTGTAATATGAATAGAATCAAAAAAACATATAAATTTCAGTGTTTTATTACGTTTTACACCTATTATTAGCGTAAGTTACGCGTAGATTAGGTTAAGATTCATAATCTTCACCACCACTTAAAAAGCCACTTCTACGGAAGTGGCTTTTTTTCGTCTAAATCAGG
>JAUXOA010000024.1 GCA_030682475.1 Rhodoferax sp.
TTGGCTCGCCTTAAAGGCGCCTAGAAGAATAAGGAACTCACCCACAAAGCCGTTTGTTGCAGGCAGCCCTACAGACGCGAAAGTAAAGACAATAAAAAGCGATGCGTATATCGGCATTACAGAAGCAACCCCGCCGTAATCAGCGATCACCCGGGTGTGTGTCCTTTCATAGATGATGCCCACACTTAAGAACATGGCGCCTGTAACAATGCCGTGATTCAGCATCTGAAGTATGCCGCCCTCAACACCCTGCGTGTTCAGGGCAAAGATACCGAGGGTCACAAACCCCATATGGCTTACAGAGCTGTATGCGATAAGCCTTTTCAGGTCTGTCTGTGCAAGGCAGATGATACCGCCGTAGATGATGGCGATTACTGACAACCCCATCATGATCGGCGCCATCTCCCTGGACGCATCCGGAAGAAGCGGCAGAGAGAACCTGAGAAAACCATAGGCGCCCATCTTGATAAGCACAGCTGCAAGAATAACACTGCCCGCAGTCGGAGCCTCGGTATGGGCATCAGGCAGCCAGGTATGCACCGGGAACATCGGCACTTTCACGGCAAAGGCCGCAAAGAATGCCCAGAAGAGCATCAACTGCATCTTATACGGGTATGCCTTTGTCATGAGTTCGAGGATATTGAAGGTCCTGCCTGCATAGAAGTACAGGACGATGATGCCGACAAGCATCAGCACGCTTCCGACAAGCGTGAACAGGAAAAACTTCACTGCTGCATAGACCCTGTTTGGTCCGCCCCACACACCGATAAGCAGGTACATCGGAATAAGCATTGCCTCCCAGAATATGTAGAAGAGCATAAAATCAAGGGAGCAGAATACCCCGATCATGGCGCTTTCGATCACGAGAAGGCAGATAAAGAATTCCTTTGTCTTCATCCTGACCGATTCCCATGAGATCAGCACGCAAAGGATCGTGACGAGAGTTGCAAGCAAGACAAAGAGCACGCTGATACCGTCAAGGCCGAGATGATAATTTATATTCAGATACGGTATCCATGCATGACGTTCGACAAACTGCATCATATGCGTTGCTTTATCAAAATGGGTAAAGAGCAGGATCGAAAGGAGAAACGTTGCAACACTGAACAGCAGGCTCACTGCCTTGATCGCCTTTTCATTCGTCCGGTTGATAAACAGAATAAATGCTGCGCCGACCAGCGGCCAGAAAATAAGCATGCTCAGTATCGGAAATCCTAATGTATTATTTATCACCTGTTCCATCATCTACCTCAGGAGCATCATGGCAATAATCAGCAGGATGCCGGTCGCCATAATGGTCGCATAGTGCTGCATAAGCCCTGTCTGAACTTTTCTCAGGCCGGAACTGAAGGCCGCAATCGCATTAGGCACGCCATTGACAATAGCCTCGATAATGCGCGCGTCCGTGACCCCTATAAGAACGTTCTTTGCGATCCAGATCGTTGGCCTGATTATAATGAAATCATAGAGCTCATCAACATAGTATTTGTTAAAGAGAATCCTGTGTATTGCCGCAAACTGCTGGCTTATCCGGGCAGGCAGCTCGGGTCTTACTATATACATGAAATAAGCGAGTCCAATACCCGCAAGTCCTACAAGCACGGATATGCCCATGACCATCCACTCCTCTGCATGCGTGCCGTGCCCTTCAGGATGGCCTAACACCGGTTTCATAAACTCTGCAAAATGGGCGCCGCCGCCAACAAGATGCGGTATGCCCACCCAGCCGGCAGCTACAGCACCGACACAGAGGACCATAAGAGGAATGGTCATGGATTTCGGCGACTCATGAAGATGGTGCTCCTGCTCGTGGGTTCCCCGGAACTTCCCATGGAACGTCAGAAATATGAGTCTAAATGAATAGAATGCAGTAAGGAACGCCACCAGCGTGCCGATCGCCCAGACAAACTTGCCGACAGAACTGGGGCCTGAATAGGCAAGCCAGAGTATTTCGTCCTTGCTGAAAAATCCTGCAAGACCTGGGATACCGGCGATACTGAAGGATGCGATCAGCATTGTCATGTACGTGATCGGCATGTATTTTTTCAGGTTACCCATCTTCTGAATGTTGAGTTCTCCGCCCATGGCATGCATGACGCTTCCCGCACAAAGGAAGAGAAGCGCCTTGAAGAATGCATGGGTGTAAAGATGAAATACGCCGGCAGTGTATGCGCCAACGCCGCAGGCAAGAAACATATACCCGAGCTGGCTTACGGTCGAATACGCAATAATCCTTTTCAGATCATTCTGAACAAGACCTATGGTTGCCGCGAAAAGCGAGGTTATCGCTCCTGTGAGAGCAACAACCATCAGCGCTGTCTCTGAGAGGCTGAAGATCGGGCTGCAGCGTGCAACAAGAAATACACCGGCAGTGACCATGGTCGCTGCATGAATGAGCGCGCTGACCGGCGTAGGGCCTTCCATGGCATCCGGCAGCCATACATGGAGCGGCATCTGTGCTGATTTTCCGATAGAGCCGCAGAAGAGCAGAAGTGCGATGAGTGTCATAAGATGCACGTCAAAGCCGAGGAAGTTCACGGTCGTATCTGCAAAACTGCCCGCCTGACTAAATACCGGTTCGTAATATACATTCCCGAAGGTAAGGAAGATAAGGAAGATTCCTATGCCGAATCCGAAGTCACCAAAGCGGTTCACGATAAATGCTTTTTTGCCTGCATCTGATGCTGATTTTTTGTCAAAGTAGTAACCGATCAGGAAGTACGAGCAGAGGCCCACGCCCTCCCATCCGAAATAGAGCTGGAGAAAGTTGTTTGCCATGACGAGCATGAGCATTGAGAAGGTGAAAAGGCTGAGATAGGAGAAGAACCGGTAATAACCGGGGTCGCCATGCATGTACCCGACCGAATAGATATGGATAAGCATGCTGCAGGTCGTGACAACGATCAGCATGACCACAGTGAGCTGGTCTATGAGGAACCCGACCGATACCTTGAATCCTCCGGAGAGTATCCAGGTATAGAGGTCATAATTGATCTTTGCGCCGGAATACACGTCCACGAGCGCCATCATTGCCACCACCCATGACCCTGCAACGGCCGAGATAGAGACCCAGTGAGCATTTTCCTTCAGATATTTCCTGCCGAACAGAATATTGATCACAAAGGCAGCGAGCGGCAGAAACGGTATCAGTGCATAACTGGTCATCATTCTATCCCTTCATCTCATTCATTTCATCAACATGTGCTGTCTGCTTGTTCCTGAAAAGTGCAAGGATGATCGCAAGCCCTATAGCTGCTTCTGCTGCTGCCACTGTAATGATAAAAAATACAAGGATATGGCCGCGCATATCCTGCAGGTAATGGCTGAACGATATAAGGCTTATATTGACGGCATTCAGCATCAACTCAACAGACATGAACATGATGATCACATTCTTCCTTGTGAGGAAGCCGAACATACCGATCATAAAGACCGCTGCGCTCAGGATCAGATACCAGTTCAATTGTACCATCATTAACTCCTCAGCTTCCTTTTTGCAAGGACTATCGCACCGACGACAGCCACAAGCAGGATCAGGGATGCTATTTCAAAGGGGAACAGATACTCGGTATACATGAGCATTCCCAGGGCC
>JAUXOA010000052.1 GCA_030682475.1 Rhodoferax sp.
CTTGACCTCCCCCTTGGTCTCACGTACCCATTTGCGTATCGTGTTGCGCGACAGATCCGTGGTTTTGGCTATCTCGTGCAGCGACTTGTTGCCGCGTGAATACAGCCGTTTGACTTTTCCCAACATTTCCATGGTGATCACATTTTTTGCTCCTGCCTAAAAATCAGGCAGTGCCAGTAAAACACCTGGGTCAGTTTTGGGTCAGCATAACCTCTATAAGTGGGTCAGTTTTCGGTCGGCGTCAACAGCCATGTAATAAACAAAAATTGTACGGGATTTGGTGAGACAGGTCGAGACGAGTGTTTTGCCAAGTTTTATTGGCAAAATATCGATTTTTGGATGAATCGAGACAGGTTGAAAGTTAGACGGAGACAGACGCCTGCTCCGCCAGTGGTATAAGAGTGGGGGAGAGTCTAAAAAAGACTCTACCCCCCAAACAACCCTCCCAAGAATTGGGGTTTGAATGCGGCGGATTAATTCAATCCGTGGTCATCCGCTCACAAGCCACAGCATAGTCGAATGATCCAGGATCGACAATAGGCACTTATGCCGTTCCCACCCCATCCGCACAAGGCTGCCGAAGCAGCCACTACAGAAGCTTCCGACGCCAATTCCCTGTCTCCCCTGGCGCCCTTAACACGTCCGGTGTTCCGCATGCTGTGGGGTACTTGGCTGATTGCCAACATCTGCATGTGGATGAACGATGTCGCAGCCGCCTGGATGATGACCTCGTTGACCACCTCGCCGATCTGGGTGGCCCTGGTGCAGACTGCCGCCACCTTGCCGGTGTTCCTGCTCGGTCTGCCCAGTGGGGCGCTGGCCGACATTCTGGACCGCCGGCGCTATTTCATCCTGACCCAGTTCTGGGTGGCTGCAGTGGCGCTGTTGCTGTGCCTGACCATCCTGTGGGGCGTGATGACCCCGCCGCTGCTGCTCGCGCTGACATTTGCCAATGGCATTGGGCTGGCGATGCGCTGGCCGGTGTTCTCGGCCATCGTGCCCGAGCTGGTGTCACGCACACAACTGCCGGCGGCCCTGGCGCTCAATGGCGTGGCGATGAATGCTTCGCGCATCATCGGCCCGCTCGTGGCCGGTGCCGTGATTGCCAGCGCAGGCAGTGCCTATGTCTTCGTGCTCAACGCCGTGCTGTCGGTGATCGCCGGCTTCATCATCATGCGCTGGCGGCGCGAACACAAGCCCAATCCGCTGGGGCGTGAGCGGCTGACCAGCGCCATGCGGGTGGGGATGCAGTTTGTGGCGCAGTCGGCCCGCCTGCGGGCTGTGCTGCTGCGCATTGCCTTGTTCTTTTTTCATTCCACCGCGCTGATGGCGCTGCTGCCGCTGGTGGCGCGTAATCTGCATGGCGGCGGCGCCGGCACCTACACGCTGCTGCTGGCTTCCATGGGCTCAGGCGCCATCGTTGCGGTGCTGTTTTTGCCACGGCTGCGCCAGGTCTTGCCGCGCGACACGTTGGTGACATCCGGCACCATGCTGCAAGCTGCGGCCACGGCCGTGATGGCGTTTGCGCCGAACAGCTATGTCGCCATGCCCGCGATGTTCCTCGGGGGCGTGGCGTGGATTTCGACCGCCAACTCCCTGAGCGTGTCGGCCCAACTGGCCTTGCCCGACTGGGTGCGGGCCCGGGGCATGTCGATATACCAGATGGCCATCATGGGCGCTAGCGCCCTGGGCGCAGCCTTGTGGGGGCAGGTAGCCACGCTCACCAGCGTGCAGGCCAGTCTGTGTGCCGCCGCCGTGTCGGGCGTGCTGACCATGCTGCTGGCCCAGCGCCTGGTGGTGGACCGCAGCATCGAGGAAGACCTGACACCCTCGCGTGAATTCAAGGTGCCGGTGGCCGCAGCACCGCCTGAAACCGGCCATGTGCTGGTCACGATCGAGTACCGCATCGACCCGGCGCAGGGCGACGATTTCAGCGCCCTGATGCAAGAAAGCCGACGCAGCCGTTTGCGCCAGGGCGCACTCAAGTGGGAGCTGGTGCGCGACATTGGCGACCCGGGGCGCTACATCGAACACATCACCGACGAATCCTGGACCGACCACCTGCGCCGCTTCGACCGGGTGACGGCCGACGATGTCGCCCTGCGCGAGCGTAAGCTGGCGTTTCACAGGGGCGACGTCCCGCCGGTGGTGACCCGCTATGTGATCGAGAGCACGATCCGAACCTGATGCAGGGCGCCAGCCCGGAGGCCGCTACGCCCGCTGTGTTTGCACCATTTTCATGGCCGATGAAATCAGCGCTGACACTTCGGTCATGTTGCTCGGCACGATGAGGGTGGTGGTGGCATCGGCTGCCACTCTGGAATAAGCGTCTACCGCTTTTTCGGCCACCTTGAGTTGTACAGCCTCAGCGCCGCCGGGCTGGCGAATGGCCGCTGCAATACGTTCAATAGCGCCGGCGGTCGCTTCAGCGACGGCGATGATGGCCTGGGCGTCACCCTGGGCTTTGTTGATCACCGCCTGCTTCTCGCCCTCAGAGCGCGCAATGAAGGCCTCACGTTCACCGGTGGCAATGTTGATCTGCTCCTGGCGACGGCCTTCGGACGCAGCAATCAGCGCGCGCTTTTCACGCTCTGCCGTAATTTGCTGTTGCATGGCGTGCAATATTTCTTTGGGCGGCGTCAGATCCTTGATCTCATAGCGCAGTACTTTGACGCCCCAGTTCAGGGCCGCTTCGTCAATCGCCTGCACCACTTGGGCGTTGATGATGTCGCGCTCTTCAAAGGTTTTGTCCAGCTCCAGCTTGCCAATGACAGAGCGCAACGAGGTTTGCGCCAGTTGCGAGATGGCGATGATGTAGTTGCTTGAGCCGTAACTGGCGCGCATGGCATCGGTCACCTGAAAATACAGGATGCCGTCCACCTGCAACTGGGTGTTGTCACGCGTGATGCAGACCTGGCTGGGAATGTCCAGCGGAACTTCCTTGAGCAGGTGCTTGTAGGCCACCTTGTCGACAAAAGGCAGCAACAAGTTCAATCCCGGGGTCAGGGTGCCGTTGTATTTTCCGAGCCGCTCGACGACCCAGGCGTGCTGCTGAGGCACCACTTTGACCGACTGCGTGATGAATATCGCTGCGATTACGAACAGGATGATTGCAATTTCCATTTAATTCTCCAATTAATCTAGGGTCTATCTCGAACACTTTCACACTTTCTTGACGACCAGCCGGTTGCCAACCACCTCCGCAATGCGGTAGCTACCAGGTGATGGCGTGGCGCCAGGAATGAGTGACACGCCCCATTTGGCACCGCGGTACTTCACGGAGCTGGTGCCGTCCGGACTCCAGTCATCGACATGGACGATCTCCCCGACATCCAGATTGACATCGTGGTTGGCACTGGCGGGGACGGAAGGTGTTTTTTGCTTGTAGCCGCGCCAGGCGACGATAGAACCACCGCCAACGACGGCCGCCACCACCAACTGCACAGTGGCTGTGGCTCCGGCATGGGCAGCGATGGCGGCGGCGACCAGCCCGATCGACAGCAGAAGCAAATAAAACGTCCCAGTCAACAATTCGACTGCGACAAAAGCACCCGCCAGCAGCCACCAGATCGTTGATTCAGTCATATTGCCCCTAATTTTGTTGCTATCGCCGCATTTTGGGGCAAAAGACAGGACGCGCAAGGGAAGAGACCTTAATAAGTCCTTACACTTCGCGCCTGTTTCACATTTTTTTTCGTGCGTCGCTGGAGCTCTCAATGAAATTTCGCTTTCCCATTGTCATCATCGACGAAGATTTCCGCTCTGAAAATACCTCTGGTCTGGGTATTCGGGCGCTGGCGCAGGCGATTGAATCCGAAGGATTCGAAGTACTTGGCGTCACCAGTTATGGCGATCTGAGCCAATTCGCCCAGCAACAAAGCCGCGCCAGCGCATTTATCCTGTCGATTGACGACGAGGAGTTCACACCTGGCCCTGATCTGGACCCGGTGATCGTGAACCTGCGCCATTTCATTGAAGAAGTGCGCCGCAAAAATCTGGATGTGCCGATCTATGTCTATGGCGAGACCAAAACCTCGCGTCATATTCCCAATGACATTCTGCGTGAACTGCATGGTTTCATTCACATGTTTGAAGACACGCCCGAGTTCGTCGCGCGGCACATCATTCGTGAAGCCAAGAGCTACCTGGAGGGCGTGCAACCACCCTTCTTCAAGGCTTTGCTGGACTACGCGGAAGATGGGTCGTACTCCTGGCACTGCCCGGGGCACTCCGGCGGCGTCGCCTTTCTGAAAAGCCCGGTGGGGCAGATGTACCACCAGTTCTATGGCGAGAACATGCTGCGCGCGGACGTCTGCAACGCGGTGGAAGAGCTCGGTCAATTGCTGGACCACGATGGCGCCATCGGCAAGAGCGAGCGCAATGCCGCCCGCATTTTCAATGCTGACCACTGCTTCTTTGTGACCAATGGCACCAGCACCAGCAACAAGATGGTGTGGCACCACACGGTCGCGCCCAACGACGTGGTGGTGGTTGACCGCAATTGCCACGTGTCGATCCTGCACGCGATCATCATGACCGGGGCGATTCCCGTATTTTTGAAGCCCACGCGCAATCACTTCGGCATCATCGGGCCGATCCCGAAGAGCGAGTTTGAACCCGCCGCCATCAAAGCCAAGATCAAGGCCAACCCCTTGATTCGGGATCACCTGGCAGGCGTGGATATCAACAAAATCAAGCCCCGTGTGCTGACCCTGACCCAGTCAACCTATGACGGCGTGCTGTACAACACCGAAACCGTTAAAAACATGCTCGACGGCTATGTAGAGAACATCCACTTTGATGAAGCCTGGTTGCCGCACGCGGCGTTTCACCCGTTTTACGGCACCTACCATGCCATGGGCAAAAAGCGTACGCGACCCCAACACGCCATGGTGTACGCCACCCAGTCGATCCACAAACTGCTGGCCGGTATCAGCCAGGCCAGCCATGTACTGGTGCAGGATTCGCAAACCGTCAAGCTCGACAAGCACCTCTTCAACGAGGCCTATCTGATGCACACCAGCACCAGCCCGCAGTACAGCATCATTGCCAGTTGTGATGTGGCGGCGGCCATGATGGAGCCCCCCGGTGGCACCGCCCTGGTGGAAGAAAGCATTGCCGAAGCGCTGGACTTTCGCCGCGCCATGCGCAAAGTCGATGAGGAGTACGGCGACGACTGGTGGTTCAAGGTCTGGGGCCCCGACAAGCTGGTGGACGAGGGTATTGGCCGCGCTGACAACTGGATCATCAAAGGTGAATCCGCCAACGCCAAGGCGGGTGTGAACTGGCATGGTTTCGGCAAGATGGCGACCGGCTTCAATATGCTGGACCCGATCAAGTCCACCATTGTGACGCCCGGCATGGACTTGAGCGGCAAGTTCGCCAAGACCGGCATTCCGGCCAGCATCGTGACCAAGTTCCTGGCCGAGCATGGGGTGGTGGTTGAAAAAACAGGGCTCTACAGCTTTTTCATCATGTTCACCATCGGCATCACCAAGGGCCGCTGGAACAGCATGCTGACCGCCTTGCAGCAGTTCAAGGACGACTACGCCAAGAACCAGCCGATGTGGCGAATCCTGCCGGAGTTTTGTCAGAAGTACCCCAAATACGAAGAAATGGGATTGGCGGACCTGTGCCAGCACGTGCACCAGCTTTACGCCAAATACGATATTGCGCGCCTGACCACGGACATGTACCTGAGCGACCTGGCGCCTGCCATGAAGCCCAGTGATGCCTATGCCCACATCGCGCTGCGCAAAACCGAACGCGTCGAGATTGACCACCTGGAAGGTCGCGTCACAGTCGGACTGGTGACGCCTTACCCGCCCGGCATTCCCTTGTTGATTCCGGGCGAGGTGTTCAACAAAAAGATTGTGGATTACCTCAAATTCTCCCGTGAGTTCAACGCCCAGTGCCCGGGTTTCGAGACCGACATCCACGGACTGGTGGAAGAAGAGGGCACCGACGGGCTGGTCCACTACTACGCGGACTGCGTCAGAGTTTGACCCACTCTGCTATTTTCTTCAGGATTACGGCGATTCCACCACCGCCACAGCGGTCTGGCTGACACCGCAGTCCACATAGGTAATCTGGCCCGTCATGCCGGACGCCAGATCGCTCAACAAGAACGCCGCGACATTGCCAACCTCTTCAATCGTCACGTTGCGTTTAAGCGGCGAAGCGCTGGCTGAAATGGCCAGCAGTCGGCTGAAATCCTTGATGCCGCTGGCGGCCAGGGTCTTGATGGCACCGGCGCTCAGGCCGTTGACACGCATCCCCCTGGGACCGATGGCGTCTGCCAGGTAACGCACCGAAGATTCCAGTGATGCCTTGGCCAGCCCCATGGTGTTGTAGCTCGGCACGACACGCACGCCACCCAGGTAGGTCAGCGTGAGCAGGGATGCCTTGTCATTGAGGTAGGGCAGGGCCGCCTTGGCCATGGCGGGAAAGCTGTAGGCGCTGATGTCATGGGCGATTCTGAAGTTTTCGCGTGTCAGGCCGTCCAGGAAGTTGCCGGCAATGGCTTCGCGTGGCGCGTAACCAATACTATGAACAAAGCCATCGAAGGTGGGCCAGTGCTTTGATAAATCCGTGAACAGCGCCTCAATCTGCGCGTCGTCTCCGACGTCGCAATCAAATATCAGCGAGGAGCCGAAATCGGCCGCGAATTCGGTGATGCGCTCCTTGAAACGCTCTCCCACGTAGCTGAAAGCCAACTCGGCACCTTGGCTATTGCATGCCTGCGCAATGCCATAAGCAATGGAGCGCTTGGACAAAACACCAGTTATCAGTAATTTTTTTCCGGTCAGGAATCCCATGCCTTCTTTACTCCATGTAGGTCGTTCTATTTTGCCCGATGGGCCGGTTCCTCAAACTGTCGTCGTCAGCGCTCGTTCAAGAACTCTTTTTGCAGGCAGATTGTCGCATGCACATTCCTGCGCGCTGGTTCTTGGGCACCTATTTACCCGGCGCACCGGCGTCCTCTCAGGTCAAATGGGCAGCCGCTAACAGAGACTGAGTGTAGGGCTGTTGCGGTGCGTCAAACAAGGCCTGCGCCTCGCCTTCCTCAATCACCGCACCGTCCTTCATCACCAGAACCCGGTGCGACATGGCCCGCACCAGCGCCAGATCATGGCTGACAAAAACGTAGCTCAGTCCGTACCGGACTTGCAACTCGGCGAGCAGTGCCAGCACTTGCTGCTGCACTGAAACATCAAGTGCCGAAGTCGGCTCATCGAGTACCAGTACTTCGGGACGCAACACCACGGCGCGGGCGATCGCGATGCGTTGCCGCTGCCCACCTGAAAACTCATGGGGGTAACGCTGCAGCACGTTGCTCACGCCGTGTCCATCACTCAGACCTACTTCGTCCAACATTTGCAGCACCAGAGCTTCGCGCTCCGTCGGGGCCAGCTCGGGCCGATGCAGTGCCAGACCTTCGCCCACAATTTGCCCAACGGTCATGCGCGGGTTGAGGGACGCAAAGGGGTCCTGGAACACGACTTGCATGCGACGACGCATCGCCCGTAGCGTGCGCCGTTGTGCGTTGTCGATGCGTTGGCCGTTCAACTCAATCTGCCCTGTGGCCAACGGCTGCAGCGCCAGCAGCGCCATGCCCAGCGTTGTTTTGCCGGAGCCAGATTCACCGACAATGCCCAGTGTCTCGCCTCGTCTCAAGCTCAGGGTAACGCCGCGAACGGCGTCAAAGTGGCGCTTGCCGAACCAACCCAGTCTGCTGGTGAATGTGACGCCGACATCGCGTCCCTGGACCAGTAGGGGCGCGTCAACGGCCACCGGCTGGACCACCCGTTGCGGGCGGCTGGCCAGTAGCTTGCGCGTGTAAGCATGCTGCGGATTGGAAAAAACCGCTTCGGTCGGCCCCATCTCAAGCAGTTTGCCGCGCTCCATGACGCCGACACGGTGGGTAAAGCGGCGTACCAGATTGAGATCATGGGTGATGAACAACAGGGCCATCCCCATTTCACGCTGCAGGTCATCAAGCAGTTCAAGAATCTGCGCCTGAATCGTCACGTCCAGGGCCGTGGTGGGCTCGTCGGCAATCAGCAGCTTGGGCTTGCAGGCCAGTGCCATGGCGATCATTGCGCGCTGGCGTTGTCCGCCCGATAGCTCATGGGGGAAGGCATCAACGCGCCGCTCGGGTTCGGCGATGCCGGTTTTTGCCAGCAACTCGATGGCCCGAGCGCGGGCCGCGTTCGGGCGCAAGGCCTCATGCAGTTCCAGTACTTCACCAATTTGGTTGCCCACTGTGTACAGCGGGTTAAGTGCGGTCATCGGCTCCTGAAAAATCATGCTGATTTCGGCACCGCGCACGCCGCGCATGGCACGCTCGCTCAGGTCACACAGGTTCGCAGCGTTGAAGCGGATGGCCCCAGTAGTGCTTGCGCTGTCCACCAGCCGCAAGATCGACAGCGCCGTGATCGATTTACCGGAACCAGATTCGCCGACCAGGCCGAACTTTTCGCCGGGTGCAATCGAAAATGAAACCTTGTCGACAACCAATGAATTGCCAAACCGCACACTCAGGTCATCAACTTCAAGGAGATTGGTGGTCGTCATGATTTACGGGTATCGAATGCGTCGCGCAGGGCGTCGCCAATGAAGGTCAGCAGCAGCATGGTGAGCACCAGCAGCAAAAAGGTGGGGAAAATGATCCACCAGGCGTCCAGGTTTTCTTTGCCCTGGCGCAACAAGTCACCCAAGGAGGGTACCGAGGCGGGTACGCCCAGCCCCAGAAAGTCGAGTGAAGTCAGGGCAACGATGGCGCCACTCATGCGAAAGGGCAGAAAGGTGATCACCGGCGTGAGCGAGTTCGGCAGCACGTGGCGCCAGATGATCTGTGCATTGGACAAGCCCAAGGCGCGCGCTGCCTTGACGAACTCCAGGTTGCGGTTGCGCAGGAATTCGGCCCGAACATAGTCCGAAAGCCCCATCCAACCCCAGAGCGAGAGCAGCACCAGCAATAAGAGTAGCGACGGCTCAAAAATGGACGCAAAAATGATCAGCAGATAGAGCTCTGGCACGGCCCCCCAGATTTCCATGAAACGCTGCAAAATCAGATCGATACGCCCACCAAAGTAGCCCTGTAGGGCACCGGCGGCGATACCGATCACGGTGCCAACAACCGTGAGCGCCAGAGCAAACCAGATACTGACGCGAAAACCATATAACAGTCGCGCCAACATATCCTGGCCAACGCCGTCCGTTCCCAGCCAATTTTGTGTGTTCGGTAGCGCCGGGCTGGGGATTTTTTCGAACGGATTGGAAGATCTGGCTGAATGGGGGTTGACGGTGAAGAAAGCCCAGTTGCCGGGCTGGTCAAACTGTTCTCTGATAAATGGATCCTTCCAGTCAGTGGGTGTGCCGAAGTCCCCTCCGAAACGTGTTTCCGCCTGGTTCTTGAACAGGGGGAAAAACAACTCACCGTTGTAGCGTGCCACCAACGGACGGTCGTTGCTAACCAGTTCTGCAAAGGTGGACAGCAGCAGCATGGCCAGGAACACCCAGAGTGAAAAGTAGCCAATGCGGTTGCGCCGGAAACGCGCCCAAGCACGCTGGTTGGGTGACATGGGTCGCACCGGACTGAATGCAGCAGGCTTGGTGCTGTTATCAGCGGCGACGGTGATTGTAGAATTCAAGTCGTGCCTCCTACTTGCCGACGGCGTTGAATTGAACCCGCGGGTCGACCACGACATACAGCAGGTCTGATATCAGCTTGACCACCAAACCGATGAGCGTGAACAGATACAAAGACCCGAGCACGACAGGATAGTCGCGCCGGACCACCGATTCGAACGCTAGCAAACCCAGGCCATCGAGCGAGAACAAGGTCTCGATCAGCACGGATCCGGCGAAAAACGCCCCCACAAAGGCGGCCGGAAAACCGGTGACCAAGGGGATTAACGCGTTGCGGAAGATGTGCTTGTATAGCACTCTGCCTTGCGACAGCCCTTTGGCACGTGCCACCAGCACATACTGTTTTCTCATTTCCTCGACAAACGTGTTCTTGGTCAGCATCGTCAGCACTGCGAAGCTGCCAATCACCATGCAAACGAGTGGCAGGGTCAGATGCCAGAAGTAGTCAGTGATGCGGGCCGGCCAACTGAGATCTGACCAATTGTCAGAGGTCAGCCCCCGCAACGGAAACCATTCAAGAAAAGTGCCCCCAGAGAACAGCACGATCAGAAAGATGCCCAGCACAAAACCGGGGATGGCATAGCCGATCAGCACAATCAGTGAGCTGATGACGTCAAAGCGGGAACCCTCACGTACTGCCTTGACAATGCCCAAGGGCAAAGAGATCATGTATGTGAGCAGAAACGTCCAGAGCCCTAAGCTGATCGAGACCGGTAGTTTCTCCTTGATCAGTTGCCACACGTCCTTGTTGTGCAGAAAGCTGCGGCCCAGATCGAAGCGCAGGAAGTTTCCGATCATCTCGACATAGCGCACATGCACGGGCTTGTCGAAACCGTAAAGTTTCTTCAGCTCGGCAATCTGCTTGGCGTCACTGTCGCGCCCCGCCTTGTAGGCGCTGCCATCGCCCTTCTGGCTGGCGCGTGCCTCGGCCATGATTTGCTCGACCGGACCACCCGGCACGAACTGGATCACGATGAATGTGATGGTCAGTGCGCCGAGCAGGGTGGGCACCATCAGGAGAATTCGCTTAAGAATGTAGGTCAGCATCGGTAGGTCTCACTTGTTGGCTCCGGGCTTGAGCCACCAGGTGCTGATTGGCCAAGCCACCATATCCGAGTTGGGACTCTCGATGGTGAAGTAATTGGGGCGTTTGTCTGGCATGCCAAAGCGGTCCCAATAGGATGCCTTTTCGTCTGCGGCGTACAGGTCCGGTACCTGCCAATGGTTCCACATCACGACACGGTCCAGTGCCCGGCTCGAATCCCGCAGGTCTTCCAGCGTGGTCGCAGCAGCCATCGCTTCGATAATGTGGTCAACCGCAGGGCTCTTGACCCCACGGAAGTTGCTGTTGCCTTTTTCGTCCGCTGATTTGCTGCCATAGCCGGTGCCAACACTGGTTGCGTCGGGAAGCGTGAAGTCACCTTCAACAATGGTGATCATGTCGAAGTCGTATTCTTCCAGTCGACGCCGGTACAAAGCAAAGTCGACAACGCGGTCGTTTAGCTTGATCCCAAGTTTTTCAAGATTGGCTTGCCAGGCGGTCATTCGTCCGGGCTGACCCGGATTGAGGTACTCGATATCAAAAGCTTCACCCTTGGCGTTGCGCAGTCGCCCGTCAGCAGCCAGCTTCCAACCCGCTTGTTCCAGCAAATCGCGGGCCTTGAGCAGGTTTCGGCGTAGCAGCTTGGGGTCTCGATCGGTCATGGGCGCCTGGTAGGCAGACCCAAAAACATCGGGTGGAAGGTCCTTGCGAAAGGGTTCCAGAAGCTTCAATTCACCGAGGCTTGGCAGGCCGACGGCGGCAAACTCGGAATTGTTGTAAACGCTATTGGTGCGCTTGAACAAGCCATAGCGGTTCAGCGTCTCGAAGTCATAGGTGTAGCCCAGGGCCTCGCGCACACGCCGGTCCTGAAAGATGGGGCGCCGCAAATTGAGCTGGTAGGACTGCAAGCCCTGACCAACCGAGGTTTCAAACAGATCCTTCTTGATGCGACCATCGTCCCATTTTGGCCCTTGGTGCTGACGTATCCAACTGCGAGCGCTGTACTCTTTGTAGATGTCAAACTCCCCCGCTTTGAAGGCTTCTCTGCCGACCGCCTGATCCTTGTAGTAGCGGTAGACAATGCGGTCGAAGTTGAAGAAGCCACGCCGCACGCCCAGGTCCTTGGCCCAGTAGTCCGGATTGCGCTTGAGCTCCAGGCGACGGCCCGAATCGGCCACGGCAATCGTGTAGGGGCCACTGGTGATCGGGTATTCGGTCACGATCTCGTCAAATCGTTTTGGCTTTGCGTCCGCCCCCAGCGCCCACTTGCGGGAGAAAATTCGCATGCCGGTGCCTACAGTAAAGATCGTATCGTTGGAACGGTCCTTCAAGTCAAAGCGTATGGTCCGCTCATCAAGCACCACTGCGCGTGCAACCCCGGCCAACGCCGTTTGGAGCGCAGGGGAGGCGTATTTGCCCGACATCGACTCAAAGCTGTACAACACGTCTGCAGCCGTGACTGGGTCGCCGTTGTAGAAGCGCGCTTTTGGATGCAGCCGGAAGGTAAGGGATGACTTGTCCGGCGCAATGAGCATCTCTTGTGCCAACAGACCGTACATGGTGAGCGCTTCGTCGCCAGCCAAGGCCGCCAGCGGCTCGAGCATGAACAGCAGAATGCCGGCCGGCGCATTGCCCTTGGTTGTGAAGGAATTGAACTTGTCGAAACTGCTACGCCGGTCCGGGTTGCGCAAATAAAGGGTGCCCCCTTTTGGTGCTTCGGGGTTGACGTATTCGAAATAGGGGAACCCGCGTGGGTACTTGGGTGTCCCGAAAGCGGCGTAGCCATGCACCCACTCCTGCGCTGCGGGTCGGGTGGCAGTGGGGGGTGTGGAAGACAGTGCGAGGCCGGTGGCAAGTGCCCAGCTCAGCGCCATGTGCAGTATGAAGCAAAGCAGGCCCGGCACACTACGGGTGGGGGTATTTAACATCGTATCTATGCTAATCGATCGGTCATTGACATTTGACAGCCTCGTTTCATGGTTTTCACCTATTGTGTCGCGCTGCTTCGCTTGTGACATCGGCCGCGCCGCAGCACCACGACACCCGAACCTTGCTAGCGGCGGCTGGATAAATTCCTGAAATTTTGTGGGACAGACCGAATCTTGATACTTTGCGGGACAGACCGCAGCTACGCGAAGCGAGCAAGCTCTGTCCTCAACCGTTCAGAGAGACAGCTCTGCCTTCAACTGTTCAAAGAGCCAATTCTGTCCCCCACTGACCAAAAATAAGGATATAATCCAAAGCTCACGACCAAACGGACGGGTATCTACCGCCCGTTTTTTTTGGTCGATTGTCTTTGCATTGCATCTGAATACAAGTGGCAAACCTACGTGGCGCTAAAGGAAATTGTTGAACAAACCGTGGCCGGTCTGGGCTACGACCTGGTGGAAACCGAGCGCTCTGCTGCCGGATTGCTGCGCATCACGATCGACCTGCCATGGTCGCCGTTGGCTGAGGGTACAGGTGCGGGAGCGGAGCAGTTCGTGACGGTGGAAGACTGCGAAAAAGTTACGCGGCAGTTGCTGTTTGCGCTTGAAGTCGATGGCATTGAGTACAAGCGGCTTGAAGTGTCCTCCCCGGGCATTGACCGACCCTTGCGGCATGAGAAGGATTTTGAACGGTTTGTCGGGCACGTGATTGATGTCACGCTGAAGGCGCCCATTGGGGCGGCGGCGGGGGCGCTGGTCAATGCCAGCCGCAAGAAGTTTCGCGGCACGCTGGAGCGTACCGAGGGCGGTGACGAAAGCGGAGTTGAAGGTGGCCTTGCGGGTTGGCAAATCGTCTGGAGCGATGCGCCGCTGGTCAAGCCCGGTCAAAAAGTCAGCAAGAAAAGGGTGCCAGCGCCGTTGCAGGCCCTGGGTTTTTCTCTGGACGAGTTGCGGGAGGCGCGACTGGCGCCCATCGTCAGCTTCAAGGGCCGGGGCGCCAAGGGCGACACAGAGACCCATTTGGATTGAGTTGAAACAGGAGAGTCATGGCATGAATCGCGAAATGTTAATGCTGGTGGAAGCCATCTCACGCGAGAAGAACGTCGAGCGTGATGTGGTGTTTGGCGCCGTCGAGGCGGCGCTGGCACAGGCGACAAAGAAGCTGCATCAGGGCGATGTGGATATCCGCGTCGCGGTTGACCGCGACAGCGGCAGCTACGAGACCTTTCGTCGCTGGCATGTGGTGCCGGACGAAGCCGGTCTGCAGTTGCCTGACCAGGAAATACTGCTGTTCGAAGCGCTCGAACAAATTCCAGACATCGAGGTCGACGAGTACATCGAAGAAACGGTGGAATCAGTGCCGATTGGCCGGATTGGTGCCATGGCTGCCAAGCAGGTCATTCTGCAAAAAATTCGCGATGCCGAACGCGAGATGCTGCTCAACGACTTCATGTCGCGTGGCGACAAGATTTTTGTCGGTACCGTCAAACGTATGGACAAGGGTGACCTGATTGTGGAAAGCGGCCGCGTTGAAGGCCGCCTGCGCCGCAGCGACATGATTCCGAAGGAAAATCTGCGTACCGGTGACCGCGTGCGCGCCATGATCATGGAAGTTGACCTCACCCTGCGTGGTGCACCGATCATTCTGTCGCGTTCGTCGCCTGAATTCATGATCGAACTGTTCCGCCAGGAAGTACCCGAAATTGAGCAGGGTTTGTTGGAGATCAAATCCTGCGCCCGCGATGTTGGTTCGCGCGCCAAGATCGCCGTGTTGTCGCATGACAAACGGGTGGATCCCATCGGCACCTGTGTCGGCGTGCGTGGCACGCGTGTCAATGGCGTGACCAATGAGCTGGCCGGTGAGCGCGTGGACATTGTGCTGTGGAGCGAAGACCCGGCCCAGTTTGTAATTGGCGCACTGGCCCCGGCTAATGTTTCTTCCATTGTGGTGGACGAAGAGCGCCATGCCATGGACGTGGTGGTGGACGAAGAGAACCTGGCGATTGCGATCGGACGTGGCGGTCAGAACGTGCGCCTGGCGTCCGAGCTGACCGGCTGGAAGATCAACATCCTGGACGCCGCCGAGTCGGCCCAGAAGCAGGCCACCGAGACCGACTCTGGCCGCAAGCTGTTCATGGAAAAGCTCGATGTGGACGAAGAAATCGCCGATCTCTTGATTGCCGAAGGCTTTACCAGTCTGGAGCAGGTGGCCTACGTGCCGCTGGAAGAAATGCTCGAGATCGAAAGCTTCGACGAGGACACCGTCAACGAATTGCGCACCCGCGCCAAAGACGCGCTGCTGACCATGGAAATAGCGCACGAGGAGAGCGTTGAACAAGTTTCGCAGGATTTGCGCGACCTCCAGGGCATCACCCCCGACCTGATCGGCAAATTGGCCGATGGTGGCGTTCACACCCGTGACGATCTGGCCGACCTGGCGGTTGATGAACTCATAGAAATCACCGGCCAGTCTGCGGACGAAGCCAAGACCTTGATCATGAAAGCGCGCGAACATTGGTTTACCAATGAAGCCGCTTCTCAAGCGTAAAGCAAATGTCATGAACACACAGTTTCAGTGATGGCTAACAATTGCCCGCAGGGCTTGTTATGCCGAACTAAAGGTTACACAACAAATGTCCAGTACGACCGTCGCCGAGTTTGCAATCGAACTCAACAAATCAACCGATACGCTGCTTGAGCAACTGAAGTCGGCGGGAGTGGCCAAGTCGGCCGCTTCTGACAAGCTGACAGAAGTTGACAAACAGCATCTGTTGAGCTACTTTCAGACCAGCCATGGCACGGCCAGTGCCGAGCGCAAGAAAATTACGCTGGTCAAGAGGTCGACCAGCGAAATCAAGCAGGCTGACGCCAGTGGCAAGGCGCGTACCATTCAGGTCGAGGTGCGCAAGAAGCGCACGTTTGTACGCCGTGAAGATGGCGTCGAAGTGTCAGTTGAGTCACCGGAGCAGGAGTTTGATGCAGCGCCGCCGATCGACAACGCCGAGCTGGCGCGTCGTGAAGAAGAAGCGCGCCGTCAGGCTGAACTGATTGGTCGTCAGGAAGAAGAACTGTCTGAGCGCCGGCGTCAGCGCCAAGAGCAGGAGACGCGGGCGCGTGAAATGGCTGAACAGGCCGCTGCAAAGGCTGCTGAAGCCGTGACAGCACAAGCGGCTGAAGAGAAAACCAGGCCGGCAGCCGCTGCGCCACAAGCACAAGATGCTATCAATAGCGCAGCAGTCAAGGCTGCGCAAGCAAGCGAAAAGGCTGCGGCAGTGACCAGGGCGCAGGCACGCGAAATAGCGGCGGCAGATTCCAGCGCGCGCGCCGCTGAAGAGGTCGCACGGGCAGCCGATCTGGGTGAGCGCAGGCGCAAGGCAGAAGCAGAGGCAACCGCCATTCGTTTGATGATGTCGGCACCCGCCAAAAAGCCAGCGCCGCCGCCTAAAAAGCCGGAAGGAATCAAGGCTGAAGCAGCCAAGGCAGCGGCACTCAAGGGCACGTTGCACAAACCAGCCGCTGGCACGGTGCCAGCCAAGCCAGCCAAGCCGGGTGCCCCCGGCGCACCTGCTGCTGGGGCACCCGCTGGCGCTGGCAAAGAAGTCAAATCAGCCAAACTGTCCAGCAGTTGGGCCGGTGACCCGGCCAAGAAAAAAGGCATTCCAACCCGTGGCGCAACCGCCGTTCCGGGTGCCGGCCGTGGCACCAACTGGCGCGCTCCTGCACGGGGTGGCCGACGCGCTAGCAATGATCGTGACCGTGATGACAATCGGGTGCAGGCCGCCCAGGCCGAAGCGCGTGTCATCGAAGTGCATGTGCCTGAAACCATTACCGTGGCCGAGTTGGCCCACAAAATGACGGTCAAGGCTTCCGAGGTGATCAAACATCTGATCAAGCTCGGCCAGATGGTCACCATCAACCAGCCGCTGGACCAGGACACCGCCATGATTCTGGTGGAGGAAATGGGTCACAAGGCGATCGTTGCGGCGCTCGACGATCCGGAAGCCTTTACCGATGACGAGGTCCTTCAGCAACAATCAGAGTCGCTGCCACGGGCACCGGTGGTGACGGTCATGGGCCACGTCGATCACGGCAAAACGTCCTTGCTGGACTACATTCGCCGCGCCAAAGTGGCCTCGGGCGAAGCCGGTGGCATTACCCAGCACATTGGTGCCTACCATGTGGAAACGCCACGCGGCATGATTTCCTTCCTCGACACCCCCGGTCACGAGGCATTTACCGCTATGCGTGCCCGCGGCGCCAAGGCCACCGACATCGTGATTCTAGTGGTCGCTGCCGACGACGGCGTGATGCCACAAACCAAAGAGGCCATCAAGCATGCCAGGGCGGCCGGTGTTCCCATCGTCGTGGCGATCAACAAGATCGACAAACCGGATGCCAACCCCGAGCGCGTCAAGAACGAGCTGGTGGTGGAAGAAGTGGTGCCCGAGGAGTTTGGGGGTGAATCTCCATTTGTCACGGTCTCGGCCAAGACCGGACAGGGCATTGATGCCTTGCTGGAACAAGTCTTGCTGCAGGCCGAAGTGCTGGAGTTGCGCGCGCCGGTCGATGCCATGGCCAAGGGTCTGGTGATTGAGGCCCGGCTGGACAAGGGGCGTGGCCCGGTAGCCACCATTCTGGTGCAGTCCGGCACCCTCAAGACCGGCGATGTCGTGCTGGCTGGCTCCACCTATGGCCGCGTGCGTGCCATGCTGGACGAGAACGGTAAAACCATCAAGACCGCAGGCCCTTCGATTCCAGTCGAAATTCAGGGCTTGACCGAAGTGCCGCAGGCGGGTGACGCGTTCATGGTGATGGCGGACGAGCGCCGCGCCCGTGAAATTGCCACCTACCGGGCCGGCAAGTTCCGCCACACCAAGCTAGCCAAGCAGCAGGCAGCCAAGCTGGAGAACATGTTCACCGACATGACCGCTGGCGAAGTCAAGCTGGTGCCGATCATCATCAAAGCCGATGTGCAAGGTTCGCAGGAAGCACTGGCGCAGTCGCTGCAGAAGCTCTCAACCGACGAGGTCAAGGTGCAGTTGGTCTACACCGCGGTGGGTGCCATCAGCGAATCGGATGTGAACCTGGCGATTGCGTCCAAGGCCGTCATCATCGGTTTCAACACCCGTGCCGACGCCGGTGCGCGCAAGCTGGCCGAGAACAACGGCGTCGACATCCGTTACTACGACATCATCTATGACGCCGTGGATGAGCTCAAGCTCGCCATGTCGGGCATGTTGACACCCGACAAGAAGGAAGAAGTGATCGGTACTGCCGAGATTCGGCAGGTGTTCAAAGTGTCAAAGATCGGCTCGATTGCGGGTTGTATGGTTACCGCAGGTATGGTCCGGCGGACCTCGCGTCTTCGCCTGCTGCGCGACAACGTCGTCATCTTTACCGGCGAGCTCGACTCGCTCAAGCGTTTCAAGGACGATGCCAAGGAAGTCAAGGAAGGCTTCGATTGCGGCTTGAATATCAAGAACTACAACGACATCCAAGAGGGTGACGTGCTGGAGTTCTTTGAGATTCGCGAAGTGGCTAGAACGCTTTGATTCCCATTCGATGAACTCGCTTTAAATCGTGCGCAAAAAGTCAAAGACCCCCAACCGCAGCTTCAAGGTGGCCGATCAGATCCAGCGTGATCTGACCGAGCTGATTGCGCGCGAGCTGAAGGATCCGCGGGTCGGCATGGTGACGATTCAGGCGGTGGAAGTCACGCCTGACTACGCGCACGCCAAAGTGTTTTTCAGCCTGCTGGCGGGGGATTCGAAAGAATGTACGGAAGGATTGAATCAGGCGGCCGGTTTTTTAAGGGCGGGCCTGTTCAAGCGGCTGCATATTCATACCGTGCCGACATTGCATTTTCTGTTTGACCGCACGACCGAGCGCGCCGCCGACATGAATGCCTTGATTGCGCAGGCTGTGGCCTCGCGCTCCAAAAACGAGGATTGACATGAGCACCGCCGGACCGCCCCAAGGTGCGAAGGCCCCCTTGGGGGGCAGCGATGCACACGAAGTGAGCAAGCGTGGGGGCAAGAACCTTGCGCCGCGAGCACGGGTTGCCAGGCGCCCCGTGCATGGGGTGCTGTTGCTGGACAAGCCTTTAGGCTGGTCCAGCAATGACGCCCTGCAAAAAGTCAAATGGCTGTTGCGGGCCGAAAAGGCCGGCCACACCGGCACGCTGGATCCATTGGCAACGGGCGTGTTGCCACTGTGCTTTGGGGCCGCGACGAAATTCAGTCAGCTCCAGCTTGATGCTGACAAAACGTACGAGGCGGTGGCTCGACTGGGCGTCAAAACCAGTACCGGGGACGCCGAAGGCGAGGTAATTGAAGAGCGGCCGGTGAACGTGAGCGAAGAAGACCTCAGAAATGTGCTGCCACGCTTCACCGGGATGATCCGGCAAATACCGCCCATGCACAGTGCACTGAAGAAGGATGGCCGGGCGCTGTACGACTATGCGCGGGCTGGCATCGAGGTCGAGCGGGAAGCGCGCGCGATCACGATTCACGAATTGAGAGTGACGCTAGCCCCCGTCGATAGTTCGCAACAAGCTATCAGAATGATAGTAAGGTGCAGCAAGGGAACTTACATCCGTACCCTTGGCGAGGATATCGGTGAAGCCCTGGGTTGTGGTGCCAGCTTAAGCGCGCTGCGGCGGGTTGAGAGCGGCGGCTTCCAGGTGTCGCAGTGTGTGACGCTGGAGGCACTGGAGGCCATGACCGAGGAACAGAGATTGAAGTGTTTGATGCCGGTCGAGTCGCTGCTGCGCGATCACACGGTGGTCACGCTGGACGGCGAGAATGCAGGGCGGTTCCTGAGTGGTGTACGCCGCCGGGGCGACTGGCCCGACAACCGGCAAGTCGCCGTTTATGGCCCTTCGACTGGCTCAGGACAGGCACCTCGCGCCTTACTGGGCACAGCCCATGTGAAAGCGGGTGAGCTGATACCGGGGCGGCTTTTGAGCCCGGTCGAGATTGAGCAAATTAAGAAAGTGAACCATGAGCCATAAGCAAATTCGAAACATCGCCATCATCGCCCACGTCGATCATGGCAAGACCACCATGGTCGACCAATTGCTGCGTCAGTCCGGCACCTTTGCCGAGCACGAGAAAGTGGTCGACACCGTGATGGACAACAACGCTATTGAGAAAGAGCGTGGCATTACGATTCTGGCCAAGAACTGCGCCGTGACCTGGGAAGGCACGCACATCAACATCGTTGACACCCCCGGTCACGCCGACTTCGGCGGCGAAGTGGAACGGGCACTCTCCATGGTCGACGGCGTGGTGTTGCTGATCGATGCGCAGGAGGGCCCCATGCCCCAAACCCGCTTTGTGACCAAGAAGGCGCTGGCCTTGGGGCTAAAGCCGATCCTGGTGGTGAACAAGGTGGACAAGCCCGGTGCGCGGCCTGACTGGGTGGTCAACGCCGCGTTTGATTTGTTCGACAAGCTCGGTGCGACAGATGAACAGCTCGATTTTCCGGTGGTTTATGCCTCAGGAATCAACGGCTGGTCGTCGCTGGTTGAGGGCGAGCCGAACGAGCAGTGGGGCCCCGACATGTCGGCCCTGTTCAACACCATCCTCCAGCATGTACCGCACCAACAGGGTGACCCTGCAGCACCCCTGCAACTGCAAATTTCTGCGCTCGACTTTTCAACCTTTGTGGGACGAATTGGCGTCGGGCGTATCAGCCAGGGCACGGTCAAGCCCATGATGGACGTGGTGGTGATGGAAGGCCCGGATGGCAAAGCCGTCAAAGGCCGCATCAACCAGGTGTTGACCTTCCAGGGCCTGGAGCGCGTGCAGGCCACGGATGCCGGTCCCGGTGAGATCGTGCTGATCAACGGCCTGACGGATATCGGCATTGGCGTGACCATTACCGACCCCCTCAATCCGATGCCGCTGCCCATGCTCAAGGTCGATGAGCCGACGCTGACCATGAACTTCTGCGTCAACACCAGCCCACTGGCCGGTCGTGAAGGCAAGTACGTCACCAGTCGCCAGATCTGGGACCGCCTGCAAAAAGAACTGCAACACAACGTGGCCTTGCGCGTCAAAGAAACCGGCGAAGAAGGCATCTTTGAAGTCATGGGTCGCGGCGAACTGCACTTGACAATTTTGCTGGAAAACATGCGCCGCGAAGGTTTTGAGTTGGCTGTGTCCAAGCCGCGCGTCGTGATGAAAGAAGTGAACGGTGAAAAGCACGAGCCGATCGAGTTGGTGACCGTCGACATCGAAGAGCAACACCAGGGCGGTGTGATGCAGGCTTTGGGCGAGCGCAAAGGTGATCTGAACAGTATGGAGCCGGATGGCCGTGGCCGCGTGCGCCTGGAGTACCGTATCCCGGCGCGTGGCCTGATCGGTTTCACCAACGAATTCCTGAACCTGACGCGCGGCACTGGCCTGATCTCCAACATCTTCGACAGCTACGAGCCGCACAAGGGCGACATCGGCGGCCGCAAGAACGGGGTGCTGATTTCGATGGACGCTGGTGAAATTTTTACCTATGCGCTGGGCAAGCTGGACGACCGTGGTCGCATGTTCGTCCGGGCCAACGACCCGGTGTACGAAGGCATGATTGTCGGTATCCACAGCCGTGACAACGATCTGGTGGTCAACGCCACGCGCACCAAGCAGCTGACCAACTTCCGCGTCAGTGGCAAGGAAGACGCGATCAAGATCACGCCGCCGATCGAATGCACGCTGGAATACGGCGTCGAGTTCATCGAGGACGACGAGCTGGTCGAAATCACGCCCAAATCGATTCGTCTGCGCAAGCGCCACCTGAAAGAGAGCGAGCGCAAACGCGCTGGTCGCTAAGCGCTCTAATTACTTGAGGACAGAGCTGGCGAACATCCAACATCTGACGATCAGTTGAGGACAGAGCTGGTTCACCTTGAAATGTTGGGGACAGAGCTTGTTCGCTTCGCGTAACGGCGGTCTGTCCCGCAAACTTTTCGGACTCGGTCTGTCCCGCAAACTTTCATGAAGCTCACGCACAACCGGGCGATCTTTCTGATGATGGCGGTGGCCCTGATGTGGTCCACCGCCGGCGTTGTCACTCGTCAGTTGGAGTCAGCCCGCAGTTTTGAGATTACCTTCTGGCGCTCCGCCTTCACCGCCTTGTCGCTACTGGTTATTCTGCCGTTTTTTCAGGGGCGCCAGGTTTTTCGCCAGATTCGCCAGGGCACGCCGACCTTCTGGATTTCAGGGGTTTGCTGGAGCGTGATGTTCACCGCCTTCATGGTGGCGCTGACCTTGACCAGCGTGGCCAATGTGCTGGTCACGATGTCGATTGGGCCTTTGCTCACGGCGCTGGTGGCGCGGGTTTTTATCGGCCACCGGATCCCGAAGCGCACCTGGATTGCCATTGTCGTGGCCGGTGCCGGCATTGTTTACATGTATGGGGCGCAGGTCGCTGACGCGTCGTTGGCAGGCACGCTGGTGGCGCTGTGTGTCCCCTTGGCCGGCGCCGTCAACTGGACGGTAACCCAGCACTCGCACGCGCAAGGCCACGATGTCGATCTGGTGCCGGCGGTGCTGGTGGGGGCTGTGATCTCGGCCGCCCTGACGCTGCCACTGGCGTTTCCCTTTCAGGCGACGGCCCACGATCTGGTCTTGCTGGCTTTTTTGGGCCTGGGACAACTGGCGATTCCGTGTGTTCTGTCAGTTATTTGCGCGCGCATTCTCAAAGCCCCTGAAATGTCCCTGCTGGCCTTGCTCGAAGTGATTTTTGGCATTCTGCTCGCATGGGTAGGCGCGCATGAGGTCCCCAGCGAATCGGTTCTCATCGGTGGTGCCGTGGTGATTGGCGCGCTGGTTGTCAATGAACTGATTGGCTGGCAGTCAAGGGCAAGCGTCTGAGCTAAGAACGAACGCCTTCAAAGCTGGCGATAAACCGCTTCTGCCAGTTTCATGAGGGTGTCACGCGGCAGCGGCCCGGCCAGCGCGTAGCCAAAGCCCTGGTCAATCCAGTAAAAGCTCGGTATCGGCCCGTCCGCCGTAAAGTTGAAACTGGTCTCACGCGCGTCGGTGCCGACAGGCGTCTTCTCCATTGCCCCGAGATAGAGGGTGATTCGCGTGCCGGCCGCGTTCTGGAACATGAACTGCGCCCGCGCGCCCGCTTCGCCCGGCAGCAGGCGTCCGCCCATCAGCTCATAGCCCAGGGGTCCCAGATTAGGGACTTTGAGCGGCTTGCCAACACGCTTGGACAGCCATTGCACCAGGTGCTCCTGCTCAGCGGCGCTGACCTCTACCGGGTGCCGTATTTCAGGGGAATACACCGCATGCGCGAAGCCGGCCTGGCGCACGAAATCCTGCGCGGCCCGTGCTTTCGCCAGCGCGGGCGAGGGCGCCCCGACTTGCCAGCCACCGTCCCAAGCCATGTGGGAGAACCAGCCCACGCCAAATGCCAGCATGACCCCGGCGGCCATGCCACCCCAGCGCCACCACTGATTGATTTCCTGCTGCGAGGCAGCGGTTTGTTGCGCAGCCATGATAAGTGTGGCCGGAACCGGCTCGTCCAGAACGTGCTGATGCAGGCTTCGCAGGGCGTCGCGCTGCTGCTGCCACCTCAACACCGTGACCTGGGCCTCGGGGTCAAGCGCCAGGCGCGCCTGCAGGGCAGCCAGCTCCCCGGACGAAGGCTGGCCGTCCACCAGTGCGTGGATTTCGTCTTCAGTCAGGAGCGTAGAAGGGGTCCGGTTCATGGTGTTTTTCCAGCGCCTCATTTCAGGCGGCGCAGAGGGATTGCTGGGTTTAGCGGTGTGCCGACTATTGGCTGCGGGTCGGTACTGCGGGCCGGCGCATCCAGCAGTTCCTGCAGGCGGCTGCGGGCACGCGACAGGCGCGACATCACGGTGCCAATCGGAACCCCCATAATTTGTGCCACCTCCGCGTAGCTCATATCCTCCAGGCTGACCAGCAGCAAAACAGCGCGCTGGTCCTGCGGCAGGCGCAGCAGGCAACGCTGCAAATCCAGTGCAGCCCCCGGATTGGCATCGGGTGCCACCAGCTCGTGCGCGACATCGTCAATATCGATTGTGCTGCCGCGGCCTTGTCGGGTGGCCCGGCGCATCTGGTTGGCGAACAGGTTGTGCATCACGGTAAACAGCCAGGCCCGCAGGTCAGAGCCTGCGCTCCACAAACGCCACTTGCTGCAGGCGCGCTCCAGCGTGTCCTGCACCAGATCATCGGCAGCCCAGGTGTCACCGGTCAGCACCCGCGCGTAGCGGCGCAGCGCTGGAATTTGGTCGACGATGGGCTGGGAATTCATCTAGTCAGTTGAGGACAGAGCTTGTTCGCTTCGCGTAACAGCGGTCTGTCCCGCAAAGTCTCAGGATGAATTACGGCTTGGCAGTCTGCCACACCTTGTTCACACCGTCTCCGGTTTTGTCGCCAGGTTTGGTGTCCTTGATCCAGTAATACACGGGCTTGCCCTTCACTGCCCATTGTTTGGCGCCGTCGTCACGCGTGATGACGGTGTAGTCGCCCGATGTTGTGTCAGACGCAGTCGCCATCAAGGGCGGCCAGTTGGTCGCGCAGGGACCGTTGCAAGTCGATTTGCCGCTGCCGGCGGCGTCTTTGTCAAATGTATAAAGCGTCATGCCGTTGGGGCCGACCAGCACGCCGTCGGCAACCTTGACCGGGGCGGCCGCCATAGCCGCGCACCCCGCCAAAACAACAAGCGTCAAGGAAATAGCCGCAGTAGCGCGAGAGGTAAATTTCATGGTGAACTCCTGAGTTGATGGACGCAAACAAGCATTTGCAATCAGATAAACACCGGCAGCGCCCGGTTTATTCCATTTTGCTGAAAAAACTTAGCGCTGGCGACTTTTACTTAGCGCTGACGACTTTTCATGGCGCGCTCGACCTCGCGTTTGCCTTCGCGGTCCTTGATGGTGTCACGCTTGTCGTGCTCGGCCTTGCCTTTGGCCAGGGCAATCTCGCACTTTATTTTCCCGGCTTTCCAGTGCAGATTGAGCGGCACCAGGGTGTAGCCTTTTTGCTCCACTTTGCCAATGAGACGCTTGATCTCTTCCTTGTGCAGCAAGAGCTTCTTGGTCCGCACCTTGTCCGGGCTGATGTGGGAGGAGGCGGTGTTCAGGGGTTGAATCTGGAGGCCAATGACGAACAGCTCGCCATTGCGAATGACCACATAACCATCGGTTAACTGGACCTTGCCTTCGCGCAGCGATTTGACCTCCCAGCCTTCCAGCACCAGCCCGGCCTCAAAGCGTTCTTCAAAAAAATAGTTGTAGGCCGCCTTCTTGTTGTCGGCAATGCGGGTAGCGGTTTCAGGTTTCTTGGCCATAGGTTTCGTAAGACTTTGCGGGACAGACCGATTCTTGAGACTTTGCGGGACAGACCGCAGTTACGCGAAGCGAACCAGCTCTGTCCTCAACCGTTCAAAAGAGCAAGCTCTGTCCTCAACTATTTGGAGGTTGTTACTAATGCGTACAAGGCTTGTCTACAATCCGGCGCAGGCCTCCATTCTATGAAAACCGTCAAGAAGTCCGTCCTGCTCTGGTACAGCCCGCAAGAAATGTATGTTCTTGTGACTGACGTGGACCAATACCCCAGTTTTTTGCCCTGGTGTGATCGCGCCCGCGTGCTTACTTCTGACGCGCTCGGCATGACAGCGGAAATCGGCATTTCTTTCGGTGGTATCCGCCAGACATTCACCACTCGCAACCAACATGTGCCGGGTCGTCAGGTCGCCATAAAGTTGCTGAATGGCCCCTTTTCCCGGCTCGATGGCGAGTGGAATTTCGTGCCACTGGGCGACGGCACGCAGCGGGCTTGCAAAGTGGAACTGACGCTCCACTATGGTTTTGACAACGCAACCCTGAGCAAACTGGTGGGCCCGGTGTTTGACAAAATTGCCGGGAGCCTGGTTGACGCCTTCGTCAAACGTGCCACGCAGGTGTATGGCGAGTGACATGACCATTCAAGTCGGCGTGGTCTATTCGCCCACTCCCCGTGATGTGCGGGAAATAGCCCTGTGTCTGGCCCCGGGCAGTACCGTTTTGCAGGCGGTACAGGCGAGTGGTCTGTTGCAGCTTTTCCCCGCCATTGATCAGCAAACCACCGTAGTCGGGGTTTGGGGCCGCAAGGTCAGTTTGAAGCAGCCGCTTCGGGACAACGACCGTGTCGAGATCTATCGGGCGCTCACGGTTGACCCCAAAGTGGCGCGACGCCAGCGTTTTGCAAAGCAGGGGGCACGAACAGCCGGTCTTTTTGTCAAAAAACGTCCGGGTGCCAAGGCCGGGTACTGATTCGGTAAGTGACCCGGCTATTGGCAGTCGGAATCGATGATGGACTGGGCACGTTTGACCTCAGAGGCACGCTCGGTGGCATCCAGAACTTCACGTTCACCTTTTTCGTTGATCCGGGCGATGCGTACGCCGGAATCAAGCGTGGCCTTGGACTGCTTGGCGCGCGCACAGTTCTCAACTTTTGCCTTCAGGATTCCCTCTTCCTCGGCCTTGCGTTTGGCGACTTCGGCTTCTTCGGCCTTCTTTTTCTTTTCAAGCAGCTCTTTATCGACGCCGCTAAGCCGGGGTGCACTGGCCGTCCCTTGGGGTGCCGAAACCGCCGTCGTGATGGAAGGGGCGGCTACAGTAGCAGGGGTGGGTGCATCGGTCCGGCCTGCTGTTGTGCTCCGGGCTTCGGGTCGTTTCAGAATATTTTTTTCAAGAACGTCTGCAGGAGGCGCACGGTCGCTAAATACCTTGCGCCCATCTTTGTCGGTCCACTGCCACTGTGCTGACGCTGCCATCGACATCAGGCAAGTGGCTCCTATCAAAAAATGTCGGATGTGGCTCATTGGTCAAGTTTAGCGCGCCTGCGGCCAGATTTTGAAGCGGGCAAAGGTGTGGGTGGTTTCGAGGTTCCGTTCATCACCATTACCATCACTGGCAACGGGGTCAATAGAAGTAGATTGACATTCAAAATAATCGGGTGCAATCTCGCTCACCACTTTGACCGGCGCGACGGTGGCCATCATCATTATTGACTCGGGACTGCGCTACCTGAACACCGATGTGTATACCGGCAAGCCCGGTGCCTGACAGCGCAGGCAGCCTACTTGGACCGCCCGGTTGGGCGGGCAAATAGGTGTCACGGTCCAGCCGACGCGCTACGGCGCTGGGCGCTACCAGCCGCATCGGTTGCAGCGGCGTGTAGCGAATTCATCGCAGCCAACCAAAGGAGATCACGATGGACAACATACCCCCCGAGATGGAATCATTGAAAGCGCGCCTGAAGGCCACCTGGATGGCGGGTGACTATGGGCACTTTGCCAAGTATCTGGCGCCGGGCGCGCTGGACTTTCTGACGCGTCTTGATATTGCGCCGGGAAGCAGCATGCTTGATGTCGGTTGTGGCGCCGGCCAGATCGCGATTCCCGCTGCGCGCGCGGGGGTCCGTGTGACCGGCGTTGATATCGCCGCGAATTCGATCGAGCAGGCACGCGCGCGGGCCAAAGCCGAAGCGTTGGATGTTCGTTTTGACGAAGGCGACGCTGAAGCGCTTGCTTTTGAAGACGGCTCATTCGACATCGTGGTCAGCCTCATCGGCGCCATGTTCGCCCCCCGGCCTGAGCGGGTTGCGGCTGAACTGGTACGCGTATGCCGACCTGCTGGCCGTATCGTCATGGCTAACTGGACACCGGAGGGCTTTGTCGGCCAGATGTTCAAGACCATCGGCAAGCACGTGCCGCCCTCTCCCCTGATGCCATCGCCCCTGCTTTGGGGCAACGAAACGGTGGTTCGCGAGCGGCTGAACGATGGCATTACAGAGCTGAAGCTGAGCAAACACCTCTATCCATTTCACTATCCCTTCCCCCCATCTGAAGTGGTGGAGTTCTACCGCACCTACTACGGGCCCACGAATCGCGCCTTCGCCGCGCTCGACGCCGCCGGGCAGACGGCCCTGCGTCACGACCTTGAGCAACTGTGGACACAGCAAAATCGTGCCACCGATGGCACTACCCGCTACGAGGCTGAATACCTGGAAGTGATTGCAGTTCGGGGATAGCTGTCAGTTGCGCCAAAACCATCCTGCTCACGACCGGTCTGTCTGGCCCATAAGGCACGTTTTTTACGGGCCGGATTAAACCTTATAAGGGCCAGCCTCAATGAGGTGGGTACAATTTCGCCTTTTGGAGCTTTGACATGCGCCTGATCGGCAAAGCACTCACCTTCGACGACGTGTTGTTGGTGCCAGCCTACTCTCAAGTCCTGCCCAAGGACACCTCTCTTGCCACCCGCTTCTCCCGCAACATCGCCCTGAATCTGCCCCTGGTGTCGGCTGCCATGGACACGGTGACCGAAGCCCGGCTGGCGATTGCCATTGCGCAGGAGGGCGGCATCGGCATCGTCCACAAAAATCTGACGCCGCAGGCGCAGGCGGCGCAGGTGGCCAAGGTCAAACGCTACGAGTCAGGTGTGTTGCGCGATCCGGTCGTGATCACGCCCACCCACACCGTGCGCCAGGTCATGGATTTGTCAGCTCAACTCGGGGTCTCAGGCTTTCCGGTGTGTGACGGCGGCAAGGTCGTCGGCATCGTCACCGGGCGCGATCTGCGCTTTGAGACCCGCTATGACCTGCCGGTGAGCCAGATCATGACCCCGCGCGACAAGCTGGTGACGGTGCCCGATGGCACCACGTTGGCCCAAGCCAAAGTCTTGCTGAACCAGTACAAGATTGAGCGCTTGCTGGTGGTCAACGATGCGTTTGAACTCAAGGGCCTGATCACCGTCAAGGACATCACCAAGCAAACCAGTTTCCCCAACGCGGCGCGTGATGTACTGGGCAAGCTGCGCGTCGGTGCGGCTGTGGGGGTAGGCGAGGGGACTGAAGAGCGGGTTGAAGCACTGGTGCGGGCCGGCGTTGATGCCATCGTGGTGGACACCGCACACGGCCACAGCAAAGGTGTCATCGAGCGCGTGCGCTGGGTCAAACGCAACTACCCGCAGGTGGACGTGATTGGCGGCAACATTGCCACCGGTGCGGCGGCGCTGGCGCTGGCCGAGGCCGGGGCGGATGCGGTCAAGGTCGGTATTGGCCCGGGCTCCATCTGCACCACGCGGATCGTGGCCGGTGTCGGCGTGCCGCAAATCATGGCCATTGACAGTGTCGCCACAGCCCTCAAGGGATCAGGTATTCCACTGATTGCCGACGGCGGCATTCGCTACAGCGGTGATATCGCCAAAGCGCTTGCTGCTGGTGCCAGCAGCGTGATGATGGGTGGCATGTTCGCTGGAACCGAAGAGGCACCCGGAGAAGTCATCCTGTTTCAGGGCCGCAGCTACAAGAGTTACCGTGGCATGGGCAGCATCGGCGCCATGCAACAGGGCAGTGCCGACCGTTATTTCCAGGAATCCAGCACCGGCAACCCGAATGCCGACAAACTGGTGCCCGAAGGTATTGAAGGGCGCGTGCCCTACAAAGGCTCCATGGTGTCCATCGTGTACCAGATGGCCGGCGGCGTGCGCGCCAGCATGGGCTATTGCGGCTGCGCCACGATTGACGCCATGCAGAGCCAGGCCGAGTTTGTGGAAATCACCACCGCCGGCATTCGCGAAAGCCATGTGCACGACGTGCAGATCACCAAAGAAGCGCCGAATTACCGAGCCGAATAATTGTGGGACAGACCGCAGTTACACGAAGTGAACAAGCTCTGTCCCCAACTGATTAAAAATGCACCAAAAAATCCTCATCCTCGACTTCGGCTCCCAAGTCACCCAACTGATTGCGCGGCGCATCCGCGAGGCCCATGTTTTTTGCGAGGTTCATCCTTGCGATGTAAGCGATGACTGGGTGCGCGCCTGCGCCCGCGACGGCCAACTCAAGGGCGTCATCCTGTCCGGCAGCCACGCCAGTGTCTACGAGGAGAGCACCGACAAAGCACCCAACGCAGTGTTTGAACTCGGTCTGCCGGTGCTGGGCATTTGCTACGGCATGCAGACCATGGCGCACCAGCTCGGGGGCATCGTGCAAAGCGGGCACCAGCGCGAGTTCGGTCATGCCGATGCGCGCGCGCACGGGCACACCCGGTTGCTTGACGGCATTCAGGACTACGCGACCGCCATGGGCCACGGCATGTTGCAGGTGTGGATGAGCCACGGCGACAAGGTCACCGAGTTGCCGCACGGCTTTTCGCTGATGGCCAGCACCGACAGTTGCCCGATTGCGGGCATGGCCGACGAAGAGCGCCGCTTTTACGGAGTCCAGTTTCATCCTGAGGTCACGCACACCAAGCGCGGGGCAGCGATTCTGGAGCGCTTTGTGCTGGATATTTGCGGTACCCGTCCCGACTGGATCATGGGCGACTACATCAGCGAGGCGGTAGCACAAATCCGCGCCCAGGTCGGCACCGAAGAAGTGATTCTGGGTCTGTCCGGCGGTGTCGATTCATCGGTTGCAGCCGCGTTGATTCACCGTGCCATTGGCGACCAGCTCACCTGCGTGTTCGTGGATCACGGGCTGCTGCGCCTGGACGAGGGAGACATGGTGATGGACATGTTTGTCGGCAAACTGCACGCCAAGGTGGTTCGGGTCGATGCCGCCGAGCAGTTTTTGGGTCACTTGGCGGGTGTGAATGAGCCAGAGGCTAAACGAAAGATCATTGGCCGCGAGTTTGTGGAAGTATTCAAGAGTGAGGCGGGCAAACTCAAGAATGACCAGTCGCGCCACGTGGCCTGGCTGGCGCAGGGCACGATCTATCCGGACGTCATCGAGTCGGGCGGCGCCAAGAGCAAAAAAGCCGTTGTCATCAAGAGCCACCACAACGTGGGCGGCTTGCCCGAGCAGTTGGGGCTCAAATTGCTGGAGCCGTTGCGCGAGTTGTTCAAGGACGAAGTGCGCGAGCTCGGCGTGGCGCTGGGTTTGCCGCACCACATGGTTTACCGGCATCCGTTTCCGGGACCGGGCCTGGGGGTCCGGATTCTGGGTGAAGTCAAAAAGGAATACGCTGACTTGTTGCGCCAGGCCGACGCCATCTTTATTGAAGAGTTGCGTAACTTCATCGACGAGGAGAGCGGCAAGAGCTGGTATGACCTGACCAGCCAGGCCTTCGCCGTATTTTTACCGGTCAAGAGCGTGGGCGTGATGGGCGATGGCCGCACTTACGACTACGTGGTGGCGCTGCGCGCCGTGCAGACCAGCGACTTCATGACCGCCGACTGGGCCGAACTGCCCTACGCACTGCTGAAAAAAGTATCCAGCCGCATCATCAACGAGGTGCGCGGCATCAACCGCGTGACCTACGACGTCAGCAGCAAGCCGCCCGCGACCATTGAGTGGGAATGAAACTGGTCTGAATCACTGGCTGCAGTGCGGGTCTTTCTCCTTCAGATGGATGAACGTGGATTACAAACTTGATAGACCCAGACAGCGGCTGGCGGCAGGTTTGAGAAAACTCGGGCGACCCGCCTGCCCGATACCCCCAGCGCGGCGGCGAGCACATCCGGAATCGGCGACAGCGGGGAATAGGTGAATTGCACCAGCACACCGCCCATCCCCAGGCTGGAGAATATCTGAATCAGTATCCGCAGGCGTTGCTGGCGCGTCATGCTGAGCAGCGGCAGACTCGAAACCAGCGTGCCAGGGCGTCCCACTCCGGCGCGCTTCAGAAGCTGGCCCAGGTGGGCCGCGTCTCCGCGCAGCGCGACAACTCCGGGGAAGCGCCGTTCCATTTCGTCAAACAGTGCCGGATCCTTTTCCACCAGAATCAGTTGCTCTGGCGTCACGCCCCGCTCGATCAAGGCACGCGTAATCGCGCCGGTACCGACGCCGAGTTCGACCACCAGTCCACGCCCCGGGTCGACCTGTTCCGCCATCGCTTGGGCCAGTCTCGATCCGCTCGGCAACAGAGCCCCAGCCTGGCGTGGATTGCGCAACCAGGCGGACAGGAACTGCAAATTGTGAGCGTGGTTCATTGCTGATTTCCTTGCATGTTATTGGCATACTCTTGTTTGATCATGCGCCGCTTGTGCCACCACTTCTCCAAACCGACCACCGGCAGGATGACGGCACCCACGAGGATGCTCGCAAGCACGTCGCCAAGGGCGAGGGGGGCGGAAGCGAAGATCGCGTGCATGAACGGGGCGTAGATGAACAGCGCCTGCAGCGCGAGTATCGCCGCGATCCCGATGAACACGGTTTTATTGCTGAACACGCCGATCTTCAGCATCGAGTCGCGCAGCGAGCGGCAGTTGAGCAGGTAGAAGATCTGGAACATGATCACCGTGGTGACGGCCATCGTCTGCGCCTTGGCCAGCGCCTCGGCCCCGGCGCCCCCGGCGGCGCGGAACTCGTAGAGGAAGAGCATGATCGCCCCGGCGGTCATCAGGATAGCTGCGACAAAGGTGCGCATGATGACGAACCCGCTCAGCACCGGCGCGTCCGGGTCGCGCGGCGGGCGGTTCATGATGTTGGGCTCTTTGGTTTCGAACGCCAGCGGCAGCGCCAGCGCCACCGCCGCCACCAGGTTGACCCATAGCAACTGCGTCGGTGCCATCGGCAGCAGCAGCTCGCGCACCGTCTGCGTCGCACCATCGATGACCTGCGTGATGTCGGCGAACGGGAAGAAGGCCACCGCCCACATCAGGATCAGCGCCAGCCCGAGGTTGGTCGGCAGCACGAAGGCGAGAGACTTGATGAGGTTGTCGTAGACGCGCCGCCCTTCCTCGACCGCTGCGGCGATGGAAGCGAAGTTGTCGTCGGCCAGGACAATCCCCGCCGCTTCCTTGGAGACGCTGGTCCCGGTGATGCCCATCGCCACGCCGATGTTGGCCTGTTTCAGCGCGGGCGCGTCGTTGACGCCGTCGCCGGTCATCGCGACCACCTCGTTGCGGCTCTGCAGGGCGCGCACCAGACCAAGCTTGTGCTCCGGCGCTACGCGCGCGAAGACGTTGCAGGCGAGCGCCGCATCGCGCAACTGCGCGCCGGACATCTGCGCCAGCTCGGCCCCGGTGATTGCCTTGGGCGCGCCGGGATCCAAGGGGAGAATGCCGAGCTGATCCGCGATCGCCTGCGCCGTCCCCTGGTGGTCGCCGGTGATCATTTTCACCGTGATCCCGGCCTGATGGCAGAGCTTGATCGCCGCGATTGCCTCGGGGCGCGGCGGGTCGATCATGCCCTGGAGCCCGAGCAAAGTGAACCCGCTTTGCGTGTCGCGCAGCTCGATACCGGTCTGCCCGGGCGCGGGCTTGGAGGCGAACGCGAGAACCCGCATCCCCTTGGTGGCCAGCGCCTCGACCTCGCGCAGCACGAGCGCCGCGTCGAGCGTGCTGTCCGGCGCGCAAAGGCATCGTTTCAGCACCGCCTCCGGCGCACCCTTGAGCAGAATACGCCCGCCGTCCTGCGCGTGCAGGGTGGCCATGAACTGGTTCTCGGACTCGAACGGAATCGCGTCCAGGCGCTGGTGCTGAGCCCGCGCCTTCTCCACGTCCACGGCGATCTTCTCCGCGGCGACGACGAGCGCGCCCTCGGTCGGGTCGCCATGGATCTTCCAGTGCTCTCCCTCGTTCGCCAGCGAGGCGTCGTTGCACAGCGCCCCGGCCAGCAGCAGATCCGCTACCTCCGCAGGCGCCGGTGCAACAGGCGCTCCGTCGCGCAGCAGCTCCCCCTTGGGCGCGTAGCCGACGCCCGACACCGCAAAGGCGCCGGACGCGGGCGTCCAGATTTCCTGCACCGTCATTTCGTTGCGGGTAAGGGTGCTGGTCTTGTCGGAGCAGATGACGGTGGTGGAACCGAGGGTTTCCACGGCGGGCAGCTTGCGCACCACGGCGCGTCGCGCCGCCATGCGCTGCACACCAATCGCCAGCGCGATGGTCACGATTGCCGGCAACCCTTCGGGGATGGCGCCGACTGCCAGTGCGACGGCGAAGATGACCGACTCACGCAGGGCCGGGAGCCATGCGACACCGGTCTCGGACATGGCGCGCCAGGTTCCCAGCCCCAGCATCGCCAGCGCAATGAGGGTGATCGCGACAGTGATGTACAGGCCGATTTTGGCCAGCGCCTTGGTCAGCGGAGTCTGCAGATCGGTGGTCTCCCTGAGCATGGTGGAGATGCAGCCGAGCTCGGTCCTGGCACCGGTCTCGACGACCACCGCGGTCCCGGTCCCGTAGGTGACGAGCGTGCCGCCGAAGACCATGCAGCGGCGGTCGCCGATGCCCGCATCGGGTGCCACCGGGGCAAGCTGCTTTTCAGTCGGCACCGACTCGCCGGTGAGCTCAGCTTCTTCAATCTGCAGGCTGCGCATCTGGATCAGGCGCATGTCCGCCGGCACTTTGTCGCCGCTGGCGAGCAGGACCACATCGCCGGGGACCAGATCCACCGCCGGCAGAGTCAGCTTGTGCCCGTCGCGCAGGGCGAAGACGTTCTCCGGCACCATCAGCGAGAGCGCCTCAATCGCCTTGCCGGCTTTGAACTCCTGCACGAAGCCGATGATCGTGTTGAGCACCACCACCGCCAGGATCACCAGCCCGTTCTTGATCCCACCGGTAGGGTCCACGGTCATCGCCACCACCGCCGACACGATTAGCACCCAGATCAACGGGTTGTCGATCTGCCGCCAGATCAGGTCGAGCGCGGTGTCCCCCTTGCCGCGGGGGATGACATTGGGCCCGCAGGTCTTCAGGCGCTCGCTGGCGTCCGCGTTGCTGAGGCCTTCTGGACGCGTCCCGAGGTGCCGCATCACATCCTCTGCGGTCAGGGCGTGCCACGATTGCCGCTCCAGCGCGTCCGCGGTGCCACTGGCGTCGCCTTTCAGGGCGGCGGTGCTTCGGTATTCGAGCATCAGTTCTTGACCACAGGATTGTTCTCGCCGATCCAGCGGGTGATGCCGTCGCGGACGTTGTAAACCCGCGTGTAGCCGATTTTCTCAACCAGTTCGCGCGCCAGCGTATCGGTGCGGCAGATGACGATGACCGGGCCGTCCTTGCCCACCTCTGCGGTAAATCGTGGCAGGAATTCTGGATTTGACCGCCCGCTTGCGTCAACGAATGTCAGTTTGCGGCTGCCTTGCACCACGCCGGTCTGGCACCACTCCTGCGCGCGGCGAACGTCGTAAATGGGTACACCCTGCGCCAGCAAGGTCTTCAATTGGGCGTTATCGACGTTGGTGTAGGGCGACTCGGCGCGAGCGCCAAGGGCAAGCGCGAACAGCAAGATTCCGAGCAGGCGCAGCAGCATCAGGTCGAGCCCCTGCGCGTGGCGATCAGGCTGACGGCCGTGCTGGCGCTGATCGAATCCGATGGCATCAATGTCAATAAGCATGAAGTAATTTCCTGTTGGGTCGAACACGGGTTCGATGGTAGGGCGAATTAATACATCGAACAAGTCGAATATACTTAAATTACACATCGAAAATATCGATGTAATGAACTGCATCCATAACGATAACATCAGCAACGGCTACCGAGCAACTGCATCTCGTGCCGCAATCAATGTAGAAATTCACAGCCGGAACGGATATATTCAGTAGTTAATGTGCTTACCCTCCCAGTTCAATTCCAAAACTAGTTCGGACGCTACAGAGTTGATGCGTGCCCATCCGTTTGCCAGCCTGATCAGCGTAGACGATGCCGGTCTGCCTTTTGTCAGTCAAAAAGTGTCCAGCCACATCATCAACGAAGTGCGCGGCATCAAGCGTGTCACCTATGACATCAGCCGCCCGCCGCCCGCGACCATTGAGTGGGAATGATTCAAGGTCTTTCGGGGACTATCGGCAGTTT
>JAUXOA010000043.1 GCA_030682475.1 Rhodoferax sp.
TGGGACAACGCGCCCACCGAGAGCCTATGGGGGCGACTCAAAGTTGGCAGACTGTACGGCAGAGGATTTGCTACCCGGCGCGAGGCCATGGACGAGGTGATTGACGGGCTAACTTTTTACAACCACAAGAGATTGCACTCGACGTTGGGCTACGTCAGCCCGATGACGTTTGAGCAACGCTGGATCGCGGCCCAGCAGCAAGACAGGAAGTCCGCATAATGTTCGCCGTCGTGCATTTCAAACGCAGGCCGGGATATTGGAAAAGTCGTAGGCATGACAGTTAACGGGTCATTGCATCGGACGGCTGCGCCGCCCGCCTGGAGCCACCTATTGCCCGGTAGGCCACAATGCTGATCGATGAACTCCTCTCCGACCAATCACCGGCCCCTGGCCGAACGGCTGCGTCCCAAGACGCTGGCTGAAGTCGTCGGTCAGCAGCATTTGCTGGGCGAAGGCATGGCGTTGCGCATTGCGTTCGAGTCCGGCCAGCCGCATAGCTGTATCTTATGGGGGCCGCCAGGTACCGGAAAAACCACGATTGCGCGCCTGATGGCCAATGCGTTTGACGCGCAGTTCATCACCATCAGTGCCGTGCTGGGAGGCGTGAAAGACATTCGCGAGGCGGTGGAGCAGGCGCAGGTTGCCCTGGGCCAGGGCGGTCGCAATGAGACTGGGGGCGCGCGGCGCACGATTGTGTTTGTCGACGAGGTGCACCGTTTCAACAAGAGCCAGCAGGATGCCTTCTTGCCGCATGTGGAGAGTGGCCTGTTCACCTTTATCGGCGCCACCACCGAGAACCCGTCGTTTGAGGTGAACTCCGCTTTGCTCTCAAGGGCGACGGTCTATGTGCTGCAACCCTTGTCTGAGTCCGATTTGGCACAAATCATAGTCAAAGCCCTCGCCATACAAGTGATACCCGCTATTGAAAAGACAGCGTCAGAGCGTCTCATCGCTTATGCCGACGGCGACGCCCGGCGGCTTCTCAACACACTGGAGACGTTGGCCGTGGCCGCCGCGCAGGAAAAGCGGACCGAGATCACCGATGTCTGGCTGCTCAAAGTGCTGGGCGAGCGTATGCGCCGCTATGACAAGGGCGGGGAGCAGTTCTACGACACAATTTCGGCCTTGCACAAATCGGTGCGGGGCTCGGATCCTGACGCCGCGCTCTACTGGTTTGTTCGCATGCTCGATGGCGGTGCCGACCCACGCTATCTGGCGCGTCGTCTGATCCGCATGGCCAGTGAAGACATCGGCCTGGCTGACCCGCGTGCGCTGCGCATGAGCCTGGACGCAGCCGATGTGTACGAGCGTCTGGGTACACCCGAGGGTGAACTGGCGCTGGCCGAATGCGTGGTGTACCTGGCGGTGGCGCCCAAGTCCAATGCGGTTTACAAAGCCTTCAACGAAGCGAAAGCCTTCGTCAAAAAAGACGGCACACGCCCGGTGCCCATGCATCTGCGCAACGCACCCACCCAGCTTATGAAGGAGCTGGACTATGGCAAGGACTACCGTTATGCGCATGATGAAGAAGGCGGCTTTGCGGCCGGAGAACGCTATCTTCCTGATGGCATGGCCTCACCCGGCTTTTACCGCCCGGTCGAGCGCGGGCTTGAGATCAGGATTGCGGAGAAGTTGCGCCAGCTCAAAAACCTGAACAATCAAAGCGGTTGATGGTTGTTGACACGCAAGGGTAAACCCCGGCTGAGGCGGAGCAATCGTCTTGCGCGTCTTCGCTACAATCGCCTCCACCAATCTGCCAGTGTTGCTACGTTGGCAGATTTTTCGTTTCAGAACTGGTAGAGCTCACAAGGCCGCGCCGCTCGTCAGCCACAGTAGCTGACTCATGTACCGGCCAAAAATCGGAGAAGTTTATGGATACCTTCATACAGCAGATCATCAACGGTCTGGTGTTGGGCAGCATGTATGCCCTTGTAGCGCTGGGCTACACCATGGTGTACGGCATCATTGGCCTGATCAATTTTGCCCATGGTGAAGTGCTGATGGTAGGGGCCTTGACCAGTTGGACCATCATCGGCCTGATGCAAGACGCCATGCCCGGAACGCCCGGCTATGTGATTCTTCTCATTTCCCTGATCATTGCCTGCGTGGTGGCGGCAGCACTGAATTTTGTGATTGAAAAAGTGGCCTATCGGCCGCTGCGCAACAGCCCCAAACTGGCCCCGCTGATTACCGCCATTGGCATGTCCATTCTGTTGCAGACGCTGGCCATGATCATCTGGAAACCCAACTACAAACCCTATCCCACCTTGTTGCCGAGCACGCCCATCGATATCGGCGGCGCGGTGATCACGCCGACACAAGTGCTGATTCTGGCCATGACCGCCGTCTCACTGGCGCTACTGATGTATGTGGTGAATTACACCAAACTGGGGCGTGCCATGCGTGCCACCGCCGAGAACCCGCGGGTGGCGGCGCTGATGGGCGTCAAACCCGACGTGGTGATTTCCGCCACCTTCCTGATTGGTGCGGTGCTGGCCGCCATTGCCGGTGTGATGTGGGCAGCTAACTACGGCACAGTGCAGCACACCATGGGCTTTTTGCCGGGGCTCAAAGCCTTTACTGCGGCGGTGTTCGGCGGCATCGGCAACCTGGCTGGCGCCGTGATTGGGGGCATCCTGCTGGGCTTGATTGAATCGCTCGGCGCGGGCTATATCGGCGCCCTGACCGGTGGTGTGCTGGGCAGCCACTATTCCGATATTTTTGCGTTCATTGTTTTGATCGCCGTGCTGACACTGCGGCCCTCGGGTCTGCTGGGTGAACGTGTGGCAGATCGCGCATGAAAATTTGTGGGACAGACCGCAGCTACGCGCAGCGAGCCAGCTCTGTCCCCAACTGATTAAGGACCTTATGAAACAACAAAAAAAGATCATCATCTTCCTGCTGACGGCCGTCGGCTTGCTGGTTCTGCCGCTGATTCTGCAGGGCTTTGGCAACGCCTGGGTTCGCATTGCCGACATGGCCCTGCTCTATGTGTTGCTGGCCCTGGGGCTGAACATTGTGGTGGGCTACGCCGGTCTGCTGGATCTGGGTTACGTTGCCTTTTTTGCCATTGGTGCCTATATGTATGGCCTGCTGGCATCGCCCCACCTGTTCGAGACATTTCCGATGATCGCGGCGATGTTCCCGGACGGTATTCACACACCTCTGTGGATTGTGATCCCGGCGGCCGCCGCTCTGGCCGGCGTGTTTGGCGTGCTGCTGGGCGCGCCCACGCTGCGTTTGCGGGGTGACTACCTGGCCATCGTGACCCTCGGTTTTGGTGAAATCATCCGTGTCTTTCTGAACAACCTGGATCATCCGGTCAATATCACCAACGGTCCCAAGGGACTGAACCAGATTGACTCCCTGAGTTTCTTCGGGCTTGACCTGGGCAAGAAGATCAGCATCGGCAACTTTGAGCTGGCTTCGGTGTCGCTGTATTACTACGTATTTTTGGTATTGGTGATACTCAGTGTGGTGATCTCCCACCGGCTGGAGTTCTCCCGGGTCGGCCGCGCCTGGATGGCGATTCGCGAAGACGAGATAGCGGCCAAAGCCATGGGCATCAATACCCGCAACCTTAAGCTGCTGGCCTTTGGCATGGGCGCTACCTTTGGCGGCGTGTCGGGCGCCATGTTTGCCTCCTTCCAGGGCTTCATTTCACCCGAGTCCTTCAATCTGATGGAGTCGGTGATGCTTGTGGCGATGGTGGTGTTGGGCGGCATTGGGCATTTGCCGGGGGTCATTCTGGGTGCCGTGCTGCTGTCGGCCTTGCCTGAGGTGCTGCGCTATGTGGCCGGGCCCCTGCAGGCCATGACCGGTGGGCGTCTGGATTCGGCGATTCTGCGCCAGTTGCTGATTGCGCTGGCCATGATCAGCATCATGTTGATCCGTCCGCGTGGCTTGTGGCCTTCGCCTGACCACGGCAAGTCGCTGCAGAAATGAAAACCTGACCATGACAGACACAGTACTCAACGTCGCCGGCGTTTCCAAGCGATTCGGTGGCCTGCAGGCCCTGAGCGATGTGGGCATCAAAATAGAGCGTGGCCAGGTCTATGGCTTGATTGGCCCCAACGGCGCCGGCAAAACCACGTTTTTCAATGTGCTGACGGGCCTCTACGCGCCCGACAGCGGCAGCTTTGAGCTGGACGGCAAGACCTATCAACCCACCGCCGTCCACAAAGTGGCCAAAGCCGGCATAGCGCGCACTTTCCAGAACATTCGGCTGTTTTCTGAGATGACAGCGCTGGAAAACGTGATGGTGGGGCGCCACATCCGCACCCATTCTGGCTTGCTGGGTGCGATTTTTCGCACACCGGGGTTCAAGGCGGAAGAAGCTGCCATCGCCAAGCGTGCGCAAGAGTTGCTGGACTATGTGGGCATTGGAAAACTTGCCCCCTACAAAGCCCGCACGCTGAGCTACGGTGACCAGCGTCGCCTTGAGATTGCCCGGGCGCTTGCGACCGATCCGCAACTGATTGCGCTGGACGAGCCTGCCGCCGGTATGAACGCCACCGAGAAGGTCATGCTGCGTGATCTGATCAACAAAATCCGCAATGACAACCGCACCATTTTGTTGATCGAGCACGACGTGAAGCTGGTGATGGGCCTGTGCGACCGTGTGACGGTGCTGGACTATGGCAAACAGATTGCCGAAGGCACACCGGCCGAAGTGCAAAAAAATGAAAAAGTCATCGAGGCCTATCTGGGCACCAGCGGGCACTGACATGATGAATATTCTTCTCAAAGTAACAGGTCTCAAAGTGGCGTACGGCGGCATTCAGGCCGTCAAGGGCGTTGACTTTGAAGTGCGCGAAGGCGAACTGGTATGCCTGATCGGCTCCAACGGGGCCGGCAAAACCACTACCATGAAAGCCATTACCGGTACCCTGCCGATCAACGATGGCGACATCGAGTACCTGGGCAAAAGCATTCGCGACCAGGGCCCCTGGGACCTGGTCAGACAAGGTCTGGCGATGGTGCCGGAGGGGCGCGGTGTTTTTACCCGCATGAGCATTGTCGAGAACCTGCAGATGGGCGCCTACATCCGTGACGACAAGGCCGATATTTTGGCCGATGTTGACAAGGTGTTTACCATCTTCCCGCGTCTCAAGGAACGACGTGATCAACTGGCGGGCACACTGTCAGGCGGCGAGCAGCAAATGCTGGCCATGGGCCGCGCGTTGATGAGCCGTCCCAAAGTGCTGCTGATGGACGAGCCGTCCATGGGCCTGTCGCCCCTGATGGTGGACAAGATTTTCGAAGTGGTGCGTGATGTCTATGCGCAGGGCGTGACCGTGCTGTTGGTGGAGCAAAACGCCAGCCGTGCCCTGGCTATTGCCGACCGGGGCTACGTCATGGAGTCCGGCATCATCACCATGACGGGCGATGCCAAGGAGATGCTCAACGACCCCAAGGTGCGTGCGGCTTACCTGGGCGAGTAATTCATAATAAGTAGGCCGGGCCGTTGTGTCGCTCAAGGCAGCGGCGCCAGCTCCGCCACCACGAAATCCACAAACGCACGCACCCGGGCTGCGGTCTGCAGGCGTCGTGGGTACACGGCATGAATGTCGGCGGCTGGAGTTTGCCAGTTCTCCAGTACCTGACGCAGCCGCCCGCTGCGCAGGTATTTGGCAATATCCCATTCGGCACGCATCAAAATCCCATGGCCCGCCAGCGCCCAGTTGACCGCGATCTCGCCGTCGTTGGTACTCAAGCTGCCGCGCACCTTGACGGTCTCGGTGCGCTTGCCCGAAGTCAGGCGCCAGATGCCGTAAGCCTCGTCGCCCTGACGGATGCCGATGCAATTGTGCTGCGTCAGGTCGTTCGGTACCTGGGGCGTGCCATGGCGGGCCAGGTAGGCCGGTGCCGCGCAGAGCAGGCGCCGGTTGGCGGCGATGCGCCGGGCGATCACGCGCGCGTCGGGCGGCTCGCCAAAGCGGATGCAAACATCAAAGGCGTCTTCACTCAAAGGCGGCGGATTGACCGTGAGCTGCAACTGGACCTGCAGCTCCGGGTAACGCCGGGCGAAGTCCGAGATCAGCGGCGCGATGTGGCTGCGGCCGAAGCCCAAAGTGGCGTTCACGCGCAGCAGGCCTTTGGGGGCCGCCAGCGAGCTCGACAACAGTTGCTCCATGTCATCAATGTCAGCCAGGATGCGGCGCGCGTGCGCCAGGTAGATATCGCCCTCTGGCGTGAGGCCGATGCGCCGGGTCGTGCGGTGCAGCAACTGCACCCCCAGTCGCGCCTCCATCTGGGCCAGCCGCTTGCTCACCGCCGGGGTGGTGACGCCCTGCTCGCGTGCGGTCGCAGAAAAACTGCCGGTACGCACCAGCAGGCTGAAGAAGGCCATTTCGGACGGGGCAGAGGCGGGTGTGGACATTGTTGAATCATAGTAAACAATGGTTTCACTTGTAGGGTGTCCGTTAAATTTGGCAGTGGGTAGAGTCGGTCCCCATTGCAAGCCCTTGAGGACCTCCCATGAAGACTTACAAAATCGCCTGCATTCCGGGCGACGGCATCGGCAAGGAAGTGGTGCCCGCTGGCCAGGCCGTGCTGGAGGCGCTGGCTGAATCGAGCAGCGCATTCAAGTTTGAGTTCGAGAACTTCGGCTGGGGTGGCGACTGGTTCCGCGCGCATGGCGAGATGATGCCGCAGGACGGGTTGGACGCACTGCGCGGCAAAGATGCGATTCTGTTCGGCTCGGCCGGCGACCCGCACATTCCCGACCACATCACGCTGTGGGGCCTGCGCCTCAAAATTTGCCAAGGCTTCGATCAGTACGCCAATGTGCGCCCGACCCGTATCCTGCCCGGCATCGACGGGCCGCTCAAGCGTTGCCGGCCGGAAGACTTGAACTGGGTGATCGTGCGCGAAAACTCGGAAGGCGAATATTCTGGTGTTGGCGGGCGCGTGCACCAGGGCCACCCGATTGAGGTGGCCACCGACGTGTCGATCATGACGCGTATCGGCGTCGAGCGCATCATGCGTTTCGCCTTCAAGCTGGCCCAATCGCGTCCGCGCAAGCTGCTGACGGTGGTAACCAAGTCCAACGCCCAGCGCCATGCCATGGTCATGTGGGACGAGATCGCGCTGCAGATTTCGAAAGAATTTCCTGATGTCAAATGGGACAAGGAACTGGTGGACGCCTGCACTGCGCGCATGGTGAATCGTCCTGCCACGCTCGACACCCTGGTGGCCACCAACCTGCACGCCGACATCCTGAGCGACCTGGCCGCAGCGCTGGCCGGCAGCCTGGGCATTGCTCCCACTGGCAATATCGACCCCGAGCGCCGCTATCCCAGCATGTTCGAACCGATTCACGGTTCCGCCTTCGATATCATGGGCAAAGGGCTCGCCAACCCGGTGGGCACCTTCTGGAGCTGCGTTATGCTGCTGGAGCATCTGGGTGAGCTGGAGGCGGCACGTACGCTGATGGATACCATCGAACAAGTAACCGCCAACCCGGTGTTGCACACGCGCGACCTGGGCGGCAACGCGACCACGGACCAAGTGACGCAGGCGGTGTGCGAGCGCGTCGCCAGTGCGGAGCGGCTGGCGCCACGCGCGGCATGAGCAAGACCGAGACCGAGACGACATCATCAACCCGAGGAGACAAACCATGAAAAAACTGCTTTCCACCCTGTGTCTGGCCTTGCTCGCGCCGCTGGCGCTGGCACAGACTGCCGCGGTAAGCTGTCCCGACAAGAATTTGCTGTACTGGCAGGCATTTCCGCCGGGCGGCGAGTCCGACCTGTCGGCGCGCCACCAGCAAATCGTGCTCAAGAAGAAGTGCGCCGCCATTGACACCATCATCCAGTACAAGGCCGGCGCCGGTGGCGGACTGATGTGGAGCCAGATGAACAGCCTGCCGGGCGACGGTGTCAACGTGGTGGGCGTCAACCTGCCGCACATCGTGTTCCAGCCGCTCGAAGGCCAGGTGCAGTACAAGACGCAGGACATCACACCGGTCTTCTGGTTTCACTACACGCCCGACATCCTGGTGGTGCCGGAGCAAAGCCCGATCAAGACCTTTGCCGACTTCATCAAGGCGGCCAAGGCCGAGCCCGGCAAGCTGAGCCTGGGCGGCTCCGGCCTGAACTCGGCCAACCACGCCGCCCATGAGCGTATGAACGCGGCGTTTGGCGTGAAGACCATCTACATCCCCTACAAAGGTACGGGCGACATGGCCACCGCCGTGCTGGGTGCCCAGGTCGACGGCGCCATGACCTACTCGCCATTTGCCATTAGCAACAAGGGCCGCGTGCGCCCCTTGGCCGTGGCGATGGACAAGCGTCACCCACTGCTGCCCGACGTGCCCACCTTCAAGGAACTGGGCGTGGACTGGGTCGACGGCGCCTACCGCGGCATCGGCGTGCCCAAGTCGACCCCGCCCGAGGCGCGCAAGCGTCTGTCGGCCCTGTGGGCGGCGCTCAACAGCGACCCGGAGATGAAGGAGCTGGCCGCCAAGAGCGGTTTTGAGCTGGTCAACGTCGGCGTCGACCAGATGGATGCCTTCATGAGCGACAAGGTGCGGCTCTACACCGATGGCGCGCAGCGCCTGGGACTGGGCAAGAAATAAGGCGGTCCCGGGCTCGGGGCTGTGAATTGCCGGACGCTGGCGCAGCAACGGGTGCCGACCTTGGCACAATACCCGGCATGACTACGCCTGATCACTGCACCCAGCCGCGCCAGTTTCTTGAACACCTCTATGCTGTAGCTGTGCGGCGCGCGCTGCCACTGCACAACACGGCCGCCTTTCTGCCCAAACCACCCAAAGGCCGCACCCTGGTGCTGGGCGCCGGCAAGGCCGCTGGCGCCATGGCACAGGCGGTAGAGGCCTTGTGGCCGCAGGATGCGCCGCTGTCGGGCCTGGTGGTGACACGCTACCAGCACATACCGCCGCGCCCGCCGGGTTTGCAGCAACGCATTGAAGTGATTGAGGCGGCCCATCCGGTGCCTGACGCAGCGGGACTGGCAGCCGCCCAGCGCATGCTGACCTTGACGCAGGGCCTGACCCAGGACGACCTGGTGCTGTGCCTGATCTCGGGCGGCGGCTCTGCCTTGCTGACCTTGCCCGCAGAGGGTTTGACGCTGGCCGACAAACAGCGGATTAACCAGGCCTTGCTGGGCAGCGGCGCCAACATTGCCGAGATGAATTGTGTGCGCAAACACCTCTCGCGCATCAAGGGCGGGCGCCTGGCCCAGGCCTGCGCCCCGGCGCGGGTGGTGACGCTTGCCATCAGCGATGTGCCGGGTGATGACCCCTCCATCATCGCCAGCGGGCCGACCGTGCCGGATGCCACCAGTTGTGCTGATGCGCTATCGATCTTGAAGCGCTACAACATTGCTGTACCCGGGCCGGTGGCTGATTTGCTGATCAGTGGCGGGCTGGAAACGCCCAAGCCTGGCGACCCCGCATTTGCCGGGCATGAACTGCATATGATCGCCACGCCCCAACAGTCGCTGGAGGCCGCAGCCAATGCGGCCCGCGCAGCCGGTCTGGCGGCTTACATTCTGAGCGATGAGATGGAGGGCGAGTCGCGCGAGGTGGGTCGGGTGCATGCGGCGCTGGCGCGTGCCGTAGCCCGCAAAGGGCAGCCGTTTCAACGGCCTTGCGTCATTCTCAGTGGTGGTGAAACCACCGTGACATTGCGCCCACAGGCCCCCGGCGCGCCGCGCGGGCGTGGCGGGCGGGCCGGCGAATTTTGCCTCGGACTGGCCCAGGCCCTACAGGGCCAGGCTTCGGTGTACGCGCTGGCGGCCGACACCGACGGTATTGATGGCGTCGAGGACAACGCAGGCGCCTGGGTGGAACCTGCCACGTTCAGCCGGGCGCTGGCGGCGGGAATGAAAATCGACGCTTATCTTGACCGCAACGATGCCTATGCCTACTTCGCGGCTTTGGGCGATCTGGTCACCACCGGGCCAACGTTCACCAACGTCAATGATTTCCGTGCTGTGCTGGTTTTGTGAGCTTTTTCTTCATGATTGTTTGATCTCGCTCAAGGTTACAGGGTGCTGAGCGCGTCACAGTCGGGCTCATGTTATCCGCCCAAGCCATTGCCCCCTCAACCGAGCGACAAGTTGCCGCGCGCGGTGAGCTTTTGCTCAAACGTGCTGTTGCGTCGGCGTGGGTCAGCTATGTGGAGTCCGGTCGAGTTGCTTTGGGCGTGATGGAAGGCGATGCCATGGAGCACCAGCTGGGCGTGGTGGAAGGCCCCTGCTGGCTTGAGGCCAGTTCTGCCGTGCTGAACCTGCCCCATGCCGTGGATGCCGTGGCAGAAACCGAAGTCCATTTGCGTCGCGTCTCGGTGGCCGAGTTCCGCCGTTCGCTCTCTGACATGCCGATGCCAGCGCAGGCCGTGTTGCACGACGTCGCCATGGCGCACCGCCAGCAAACCGAGTTGGCCGTCAGCCGCCTGGCGAAAGACGCCGAGGCCCGCTGCGCCGAATGGCTGCTGCGCCATGCCCAGACCGGCGACCAAGGCGTGATGGCCGTGCAGTTGCAGCAGCGCAAACGGTCGATTGCAGCGCAACTGGGCATTGCCCCTGAAACGCTGTCACGCGTGTTGCGCCATTTGCGTGAGCGCAGTCTGATCAGCGGCTCGGGGCGGATTTTGAATCTGGTTGACCCTAAAGGGCTGCGCTCGCTGGCTGGCGTTTAACTGGGGCTGAAGTCCGATACATCAGCGGAATTCATCAGGCCGGGGTAATCGGCTGCACCGTCAGTTTGAAACCCAGCGCACGCAGCACCTTGAACAGCGTGTCGCTGCTCGGAGCGCGCTCGCCGGAGAGGCTCTTGTAGAGACTCTCCCTTGAGAGGCCCGCCAACCATTCGGTGAATTCCTCGGTTTCAATCACGCTGTACATCGTTTCAATGTATCCCTGTGGCTACGAAATGCAATTGAACAGGCTGTGGCAATGTGTGTTTTGAAAAAGTGGTCTGAATTTTTGCTTTGCAGCGGGAGCGGTCAATCAGATGTTTGGTCCACTGGGCTATAGTCAGGCAACATGTAAGGTCAGGAAAGCGAACTCGACGTTGAGCAAATTTCGCCAGGATAGGCGACAAGGTTTAAGGGGATGCAAATGACTTCAGTTTTATTGGTAAATGGCTGCGAACCAAGTCGGTATGCGCCTTGTCGCCTAATGGGGTCATTCGTATCTGGAGACGGAATTCGGGTTTATCCCGTCTGACATCCTGGGATTCCGATATCCGCTCATCTACATCAAGTTGCGTCACAAACCACACCATGCCCGCACTTCTCGCCACTCAGCTTGTTCTTGCACGCTGCCCGCACTGTGGCGTGGACAAGCCAAACCTGGTTCACTCTGGGCAATTTGAGCCCATCGCGTACAACACCCAAAGGCGTTACTGGCGCGTGTATGTCTGCGTCAGGTGCGCAGGCCTCGTTTCCGCAGAAGCGCCAGGATGGGATCACGACACCTTTGCGATCTTTCCTTCACCGCAAGACGTCAGTGAGGATCTTCCAGTTCGAGCGCGTGCTTATCTAGACCAAGCAATCAGCTCATTGAGCGCTCCCGCCGGCGCAGTCATGCTCGCAGCCAGTGCGGTCGACGCAATGCTCAAAGCAAAGAACTTGAACAGCGGCTCGCTGTATGCCCGGATCGACGAAGCGGCTAAGACACACTTGATAACGGCCGAAATGGCCGAGTGGGCGCACGACGTTCGCCTCGACGCGAACGACCAAAGACATGCGGATGACGAGTTGCCTCTCCCAGATCAAGAGCAAGCAAAGAAGTGCGTTGAGTTCGCACTTGCACTGGGCCAGTTCATGTTTGTTCTGCCAGCGCGAGTGCAGCGGGGAATTAAAATCGCCAAGGGCCAACAGTGACGTCGGAGCTAAAAGTTTGACCTCTCCATCTTGGCACTCAGTTGCCGTAAACCGCAACCCTCACGGAGCGCGGCCCGCTTGGGACGGGGAAGTCCCTTTCATTCGTTAGGTTTCTCAAAACCATCCACCCGATGACGCTGCGAATTCAAGAACGCGATGCGAAGCTCGAGGAGCAATGCGCAGTCGTTGCCGCTCTGATCGTCGCAATGCGGCCTGTCTACGAGGCAGCCAGTACCCGCCAACGCGCTCTCCTAGAAACAATCATCGGAGCAGGCATTTGGTACATACCCAAGCCGTCTCGTGCCTGGACTGGTCGAATATCGGTCGGTGCATTGCGGACCTTCCATCCCGAAAGCGGAGTCGTGAAGCCGCGACTCAGCGAAGAACACGTCTATCCTCGCAAAGTGGCCGCACGTCTACTACTCGAAGATCCATTGCTGGATGGTCCAGCGTTAGCCAACCTGTTTCGAGAAAAGTACGGGCGAGTACACCTGATCACCTCGGAAGAAAACAAAGCCGTTCAGCCGTTTCAGCGAGTTGGGGTTTTCATCTCGCCAGACGAAGCGTACGCAAAAGCGGGCATTGCTTTCGTGGAGCTCCCGGATGAAGAACTTCGACAGGTAAAGCGTAGGCATCGCGAAACGATAGACCGTCACCTCACTGGGCACGCGGAACCTGTTCAACCGAAGAACGGAGAAACCTAACCCTTTAGAGGGACTTCCATAAAAGTCAACCGTCTGTTTTTGTTTTTTCCTGATAGACGGTATTCGTTGCGATTCGTGAGGCAAAGCTTCTGTCAACAAGGAACAGACTGCACATCCAGAGACGGTCTTGTTGCACCGCTGGCCGGTGTGGGCCCAGATACGAACCGCTCGGTGAGGCCCCATTCCGATCCCGTGGTCACAACCCATCGTGTGCCACAAAGGGTTAGTCGGGCTTGCCCACCGCTGGTCTGACCTGTTTTGTGCATCTTCGGATTCACGTCTTGCAAGAAATCAAACAACAATTTTCTTGGCCTGCGCCACCACTGCCTTTTGCCAGCCTGATTTCTCGCGCAATTGATGCGCCCACATGGAGATCGGGTCGCCGCGCTTGGTGATGCTGCCCAGATTGTTCTTGCCACCGCTGGAGTTTTGCCGTGGCGTCAATCCAAGCCAGGCGCCAAGGGGCGGTTGGTCACCAACGTACCGGCTGCATCGACGCCGTGCACCTGGATGATGTTCTTTGCCAAATCAACACCAACTCGTGTAATCTCTCGCATCGGACTTCTCCTTCAAAAGGTTTCAGATTGACTTCCAGAATCCAATCTTGGCACTTGATGCCGCTACCGGGAAGCGGGATGACCTTTCATTCGTTAGAAGGTTAATTGGACTGTCGAGATGAAACCGTCCGTCGCGCACGCGCAGAAGAGGTGGCACTGTATGAAAGCTAAAGATTTCGAGCAACGGTTTGACGAAAGTGTCGACCTCACAGCTTCTTTGGATTTATCCAAAGCCAAGCGTGTTTTGCAGGAGCAAAAGCGCGTGAATGTCGATTTTCCAACGTGGATGATTGATTCCTTGGATCGCGAAGCCAGCAAACTAGGTGTTACAAGGCAATCCGTGATTAAGGTTTGGCTTGCTGAACGCCTTGAAGCGACCGCTTCCAACTTGCCGTTCCAACGGACGCGTGCCGGTACCGCGCACCGCTGAACTTTACGTCAGGTGCGATGAAAGCACTCAGGCATCGTGCGAAGATATGAATCGACGAAAAGGTCTTCTCCTGGTCATAGTCGGCGTCGTCGTCTCGTGCTGGTATGTTGCGCGATTCGACGGCGATCCGAAGCCGGTTGACCCACTCCTTGTGGCCCCGCTTCACGAAGTACCTGCATGGCGGTCACAGCCGACGCTCCTGCAAAATATTAACGAACCGGCTGCGATCTACATCGTGACCGGCCAGCCGGGGTCCGATGGCCTATTCGAGGCTCTCCGCCTAGATGTGAATAGCGGTGCTCGTTCATCGGCGCGAATCCAGTTTGGACCGAATACAACCTACATGCCTTTCGATTCGGCAGAGAACGTAGGAATTCCAGCCATTGAGTTCCGCGGACTGACGCATCGCCGTCCGACTCCGTATCTTTTTAGGTTTCCAGGTCCGGGTGGCCCCGGATTTGATTTTGTGGACTCCGCTACCGGGGTGGTGCATATCGTCGCGGGAACGGGGAATAGTAGGCGTACTCTGCTGACCCTCACCCTCATAAATTCGAGCAGAGTGCCGGAGGTGCGATCCCTCCTCTGGTCGGACCGGTCGAGGCGCTTGGCGGCGTTTCTCTGGCGGGAGGCTGACATCTGGACCTTGTATCTATTTTCATTAATGCCAACTCAGACGTAGATGTCCGTTCACGTGCGGCAGACTTCGGGGGTGAGAGGGTGATCCGCCTGCCACCTAACTTCAGATGCAGCGGACGGGCCGCCAGCGCCGTGCCATCATTCAACATCGTGCCGGCCCGCCGCTGAGCAAACGTTGAACGACTTCTTTCGAGAAACTTGAAGGACCGGTGTCTGTTGCAGTCCTAAGGCGAAAGTGTGTACTGGGGTGGTTTCAGTTGCTTCAGCCAGCCAGCGCCCGCAGCACATTTTCCGCCGTCGCCGGCGCCGTCAATCGCACAATCTTCCCGTCGCCACGCGCCTTCGCCACCGCATCGCGCAGCGCTTCATAGACGCTGATCGCCAGCATCAGCGGCGGCTCGCCGACGGCTTTGCTGCCAAACACATTGTCTTCGCGATTGGGCTCGGGCCACAGGTCAACCTTGAAGTGTTCCGGCACATCGCCGGCGGTCGGAATCTTGTAGGTGCTGGGCGCGTGGGTGCTCAACTCACCTTGGTCGTTCCACACCAGTTGTTCGGTGGTGAGCCAGCCCATGCCCTGCACAAAGCCGCCTTCGATCTGCCCGATGTCGATGGCTGGATTGATGGAACGGCCGACGTCGTGCAGGATATCGACTTTCAACACGCGACTCTCGCCGGTCAGGGTGTCAATGGCGACTTCGGTGCAGGCCGCGCCATAGGCAAAGTAGTAAAACGGCCGCCCCGTCAATGTGGTCTTGTCGTAGTGGATTTTTGGGGTGCGGTAAAAGCCGTCGCTCCAGAGCTGGATGCGGTTGGCGTGCGCCAGTTTGACGACCTCGTCGAAGCTGCGGGTGGCCGTGGGCGAAAACACCTGGCCGCCTTCAAAGCGGATGGCACCGGCGCCGCAGGCGTCGAGTCCGGCGACAAAGGCGGCGAGGTTGTCGCGCACATGGCGGGCAGCGAATTGCGCGGCGCGGCCGTTCAGGTCGGTGCCGGCTGAGGCGGCGGTGGCCGAGGCGTTGGGGATCTTGCTGGTGTCGCTGGCCGTGGCCAGCACGCGCTCGAAGGGCACACCCAATTCGTCGGCCACGATTTGCGCGACCTTGGTGTTCAGCCCCTGGCCCATCTCGGTGCCGCCATGGTTGACCTGAATGCTGCCGTCCAGGTACACATGCACCAGGGCGCCGGCCTGGTTGAAGAGGGTGGCGGTGAAGGAGATGCCGAACTTGACCGGCGTGATGGCCAGGCCGCGCTTGATGACCGGGCTGCTGCTGTTCCAGTTGGAGATGGCCTCTCGCCGTTTTCGGTACTGCGCAGAGAGCTCCAGTTTTGACAGCAGCGGTTGCAGGATGTTGTCTTCCACTTTCATGCCGTAGTGGGTGGTGTCGCGGCGCTTGGCTTCGACCCCTTCGACAGCGCTCAGGACAGGAAGCTCAGCCCGAACGGCATCACCTTCCGTTCGGCCTGAGCCTGTCGAAGGGCCTGCCAATTCTTCACTGTAAAGATTGCGCAGGCGCACGTCCAGCGTGTCCAGCCCCAGATGGCGCGCGATGTCGCCCAGGATGGTCTCTATCACGATCATGCCCTGCGGCCCGCCAAAGCCGCGAAACGCGGTGTGGCTCTGCACGTTGAGTTTGCAGCGGTAAGACGCAATCGACACGTCTTCGAGGAAGTAGGCGTTGTCAGCGTGGAAGATGGCACGGTCGGCCACCGGGCCGGAGAGGTCGGCGCTGAAGCCACAGTTGACGGCCATCATGAGTTGCAGGCCTTGCAGGCGCCCGCTGTCGTCAAAGCCGACCGTGTATTCATAGGCAAATGGGTGACGTTTGCCGGTCACCATGAAGTCGTCGTCGCGGTCCAGGCGCAGCTTGACCGGGCGCTTGAGTTTGGATGCCGCAATCGCCGCCCACACCGCCAGATGCCCGGCCTGCGTTTCCTTGCCGCCAAAGCCGCCCCCCATGCGCCGGCATTCGACCCGCACCGCATGGTTGTCCAGACCCAGCGCGTGCGCCACCCAGTGCTGCACTTCACCAGGATGCTGTGTGCTGGAATAAATCAGCCACTGGTTCTGCTCTTGTGGCAGCACATAGGCGACCTGGCCTTCAAGGTAAAAATGTTCTTGCCCACCCACTTCCAGCGTGCCGCTCAGGGTGTGCCTGGCCTTGGCAAGGGCCGCTGCGGCGTCACCGCGCGTGACGAACACCGGCGGCAGTACATAACTTTTGGCAACCAGCGCCTCCTTGATCGTCAGGATGGCGGGAAGGGCGTCGATGTCGAGTTTGACTTTGCGCGCGGCATGGCGGGCCTGCATCACGGTGTCGGCCACCACGACCCCCACCACTTGACCGATGTGCTGCACCGTGTCCCTGGCGAAGATCGGCTCATCGCCGATGAACGACGCCAGCATCGGGTGGCCCGGAATGTCTTTGGCAAGAATGACGCCCCGCACGCCCGGCATGGCCAGCGCGGCGCTGGCGTCCACCGCGCGCAGCGTGCCGTGCGCCACGTCGGAGAGAACGGGCGCGGCGTACAGCGTGCCCCGCACCTCCGGGATGTCGTCCACGTAAGTGGCTGCGCCTGTCACCTGGGCCACTGCGCTTTCGTGGGGCTTTGATTGACCTGCAGCGTTCATGCGTCTTCCCCTTCCAGCGCGAAGGATTCGAGGTTGATGTTCTGCAGTCCCTGGCTCTCCAGCCAGAAGCGCTGCAGCAGGTTGCCCAGTACCTGCACACGGTAGGCGCTTGATGCCCGCATGTCCGAGATCGGTGAAAACTCGCCGCGCAGTGTACGAATAGCCTGCTGCACGGTGTCCAGCGTCCAGGCCTGGCCGAGGAGGGTGGTTTCGGTTTTTGTGGCACGCATTGGGGTGGCAGCTACGCCACCTGCGCCGATGGAGACGGCTTGCACCCGGCCAGCCTCGATCCGCAGCTTGATCACCAGGCAGACGGCTGAAATGTCGTCGTCAAAGCGTTTGGAAATCTTGTAGGCGCGCAGCAACTCCTGCCCCACAGGCCGGGGCACCTTGATCCAGGCCAGCACCTCGTCGGCCGCCATCACGTTTTTGCGATAGCCGCTGTAGAGTTGCTCCAAAGGCATTTCCCGATGGCCCACCTTGCCGTTTCTCTCAAACATCAGCACCACGTTGGCGCCCAGCGCAATCAGCAGCGGCATGGTGTCGCCAATCGGCGAGCCGTTGGCCACATTGCCGCCCAGCGTGCCCGAGTTGCGCACCGGCAGGCCGGCAAAGCGGGTGGCAAAGGTGTGCAACTGGGGGCGATCTTTCACCAACGCGGCGAAGGCATCGGTCAGCGTGACGGCGGCGCCAATGGCGATGTGCTGCGGGTAGTCTTCAATTCGTTTGAGCTCGCGCACCCGGGTCACGTCCAGCACCTGGTCAAACTGCAGGTGCATCTTGTTGACCCACAGCCCCACGTCCGTGCAGCCGGCCACGATCTGGGCGTCGGGATGCGTGGCCCGGGCGGTCAGCAGAGCGCTCAGGGTTGGCGGTGAAAGATAGGAAGAATTGGACTCCGGCCACCGTATCTTTGGCGCTATCTGCTTCAATTTTTGCAGCACAAAGGATTCGTCCACGCGCACCGGTGGCAGTTGTGCCATGCGTTGTGCGGCGTCCAGAATCGGCCGGTAGCCGGTGCAGCGGCACAGATTGCCCGAGAGCTCTTCCTGCGCCAGCTCACGGGTGATGATTTCGCCGTGACAAACGTGGTTTTGGTACATGGCAAACAGGCTCATGACAAAACCGGGTGTGCAAAAGCCGCATTGGCTGGCGTGGCACTGCACCATCGCCTCTTGCGCGGGGTGCAGTGTGCCGTCCTGCTTGACCAAGTCCTCTGTCGTCCACAAGGCCATGCCGTTGACCGAATGCGCCAGCCGGATGCAGGCGTTGACCGCGCTGTACTTGATGCGGCCTGCGTCAGCTTCACCCAGCACCACGGTACAGGCGCCGCAGTCGCCTTCGTTGCAGCCCTCTTTGGTGCCGCTGCAGTTCAGGTCTTCGCGCAGCACCTGCAGCAGGGTGCGGGTGGGTGGTACGTTGCGCAGCGAGACAATTTCGCCGCGTCGTATAAATTGAAGGGTTGGGGTGTTCATGCGCAGGTCCTTATGCGCTAGCATATGACATCCACGTAAATACCGGCATGACACCCCCCCGACTTCATCTTGCAGGCATCACCAAAAGCTACCCGGGCGTGGTCGCCAACAGCGATGTGTCGCTGACCGTCATGCCCGGTGAAACCCATGCGGTGCTGGGTGAAAACGGTGCCGGCAAATCGACCCTGATGAAAATCATCTACGGCTCGGTCAAGCCCGATGCCGGCAGCGTCCAGTTCAACGGCCAGCCGGTGCACATCCGCAATCCGCAGGAGGCGCGCGCGCTGGGCATCAGCATGGTGTTCCAGCACTTCAGTCTGTTTGACACCATCACCGTGGCCGAGAACGTCTGGCTCGGTCTGAACAAGCGTCTGAGTCTGCCTGAAGTCACGCACAGCATCACCACCAAGGCGTCTGAATACGGGCTCGACATCGACCCCAGCCGGCCGGTGCACACCTTGAGTGTGGGCGAAATGCAGCGGGTGGAAATCATCCGTGCCCTGCTGACCAATCCGCAACTGTTGATTCTGGATGAGCCGACCTCGGTGCTGACGCCGCAGGCCGTGCAGAAGCTGTTTGTCGTGTTAAAGAAGCTGGCCAGCGAGGGCTGCAGCATTTTGTACATCAGCCACAAACTGCACGAGATTCGCGAACTGTGCAATGCCTGTACCGTGTTGCGTGGGGGTAAGGTCACCGGGGTCTGCAATCCGGCGCAGGAGTCCAATGCGTCGCTGTCACGCATGATGATTGGGGCTGAGCCACCGCAACTGACCCATCGCGAACAAAAACCCGGTGCGCCGGTGCTGCGTGTGAAGGACTTGAGCCTCACCCGGGAAGACCAGTTTGGCGTGGACCTGGATGGCATCACGCTGGAGGTTCGCGCGGGTGAGGTGGTGGGCATTGCCGGGGTGTCTGGCAACGGCCAGAAGGAATTGCTCTACGCCCTGTCGGGTGAAAATGTTCGCTCAAGCTCCGGATCAATTCAAATCGGCGAAGCCGACGCCTCACGTCTGCATCCGGGTGCGCGGCGCAAGCTGGGCCTGCATTTTGTGCCTGAAGAGCGATTGGGCCGGGGCGCGGTGCCCACGCTGGGGCTGGCGCACAACCTGCTGCTGACGCGCAATGAAGCCATCTCACACCCGCGCTTTGCCGGCGGCTGGATCAGGGTCGACCAGTTGGAGTCGCATGCCGCCGCCATCATCCGGCGCTTCAATGTCAAGGCCGGCGGACCCAACGCGGCAGCGCGGTCCCTGTCGGGCGGTAATTTGCAGAAATTCATCGTTGGCCGCGAAATTGATGCCAATCCCAAGCTGTTCATCGTGTCGCAACCGACCTGGGGCGTCGATGTCGGTGCGGCGGCGCAGATTCGCGGCGAAATTCTGGCCTTGCGCGATGCCGGCTGTGCCGTGCTGGTGGTCAGCGAAGAGCTCGATGAACTGTTTGAGCTCAGCGACCGCCTGCATGTGATCGCCCGCGGTCGCCTGTCGCCCTCGGTCCTGATCGGGGATGCAACTGTAGAAAAAATCGGCGAATGGATGAGCGGCCTCTGGAACCCCGGCGGACACCATGCTTAAGTTCGAAGCCAGACCGCAACCTTCGCCCCTGTGGAGCTATGCCTCGCCGGTGCTGGCCTTGCTGGTCACGGTCATCATGGGTGTCGTGCTGTTCATCGCTTTGGGCAAAGATCCGATAAGCGGGCTGCGGGTATTTTTCTGGGAACCCATCCGAAGCCCTTACGCACTGGGTGAATTGACGGTCAAGGCCACGCCTTTGCTGCTGATCGCCCTGGGCTTGGCGGTGTGTTTCCGCTCCAACGTCTGGAATATTGGGGCCGAAGGGCAGTATGTTTTGGGTGCCATTGCGGCCAGTGGCGTGGCCCTGTTGGCCGACAAGAGCACCGGCGGCTGGATTGTGATTCCGGTGCTGGCGGCAGGCGTGCTGGGCGGCATGTTCTGGGCTGGCATCACCGCCTGGCTGCGCGACCGCTTCAACGCCAACGAGATTCTGGTGAGTTTGATGCTGGTGTATGTGGCTGTGCTGCTGCTCAGCTACATCGTGTCGGGCCCCTGGAAAGACCCGCAGGGCTACAACTTTCCGCAGACCAGGACCTTCGATCTCGGCACCCGCATTCCCCGTTTGTTTGAAGGCTCGCGCGTCAGCATTGGTGTGTTTCTGGCTTTGTTCGGCGTCATCGGGACCTGGATATTTTTGTTTCGCACCCGCGCTGGATTTGCGCAGCAGGTCGGTGGCCTGGCCCCCGCCGCTGCCCGTTATGCCGGGTTCTCCTCGCGCCGCGCCTTGTGGGTGGCCTTGCTGGTGTCGGGTGGCATGGCCGGTCTGGCCGGCGCGCTTGAAGTGGCCGGCCCGATCGGGCAACTGACGCCCTATGTGCCGGCTGGTTACGGCTTTGCCGCCATCATCGTCGCCTATGTCGGGCGACTGCATCCAGTGGGCATGGTGTTCTCGGCCATTCTGATGAGCATGTTTTATATCGGCGGTGAGCTCGCGCAGTCGCGCCTGGGCTTGCCGAAGTCGCTGACGGGTGTGTTTCAGGGTTTGCTCTTGTTCACCTTGCTGGCGTGCGATACGCTGGTGAATTACCGTTTGAAGTGGGGTAAATGATGGAATCCTACGCACTGCTCATAGCCGCCACCCTCAACGCCGGCACCGTACTCGCCCTGGCCTCGCTGGGGCTGTTGATCAATGAGAAGGCCGGTATTGTCAACCTGGGCGCCGAGGGCATGATGCTGTGCGCGGCCATTGCCGGTTTTGCTGCGGTGGTCTATACCGGCAGTGACCTGCTGGGATTTGTCGCGGGCATGGGTGCGGGCGCCTTGCTGGCCTTGATTTTTGGCGGACTGGTGATCTGGCTCAACTCCAATCAGTACGCAACCGGTTTGGCGGTGAGTCTGTTTGGCGCCGGTTTTTCTGCCTTTGTCGGCATTGGCTACGTGCAGGAAAAAATCCCTGAGCGGCCCAGCTTTGCCATTCCTTATCTGTCTGACATCCCGCTGCTGGGCCCGGCTTTTTTCAGACACCATCCGCTGGTGTACCTGAGCGTGGCTTTTGCGTTGGGCCTGATCTGGTTTCTCTACCGCACGCGCAGCGGTCTGGTGTTGCGTAGCGTGGGCGAAAGTCCTGAATCGGCGCATGCGCTGGGCTACCCGGTGCGCCGCATCCGTCTGCTGGCGGTGGTCGCCGGTGGCGCGCTGTGCGGCTTGGCGGGGGCCTACATTTCGATTGTCTACGCCCCCTTGTGGGTGGAGGGCATGGTGGCGGGCAAGGGCTGGATCGCATTGGCCCTGACCACGTTTGCCACCTGGCGACCAGCGCGTGTTCTTCTAGGCGCTTATCTGTTCGGTGGCGTGACCATGCTCCAGTTTCACCTGCAGGGCATTGGCGTGGACGTACCCAGCCAGTTCCTCAGCATGCTGCCCTATGTGGCCACCATTGTGGTGCTGGCCCTGATCTCGCGCAATCCGCAATGGATTCGCATCAACATGCCGGCCTCCATGGGCAAACCCTTTTATCCTGGTTCATAATTGAACTCCCTCAACCTTGTCGCAACCCCCAAAGAAGGAATTGACATGATCGACCTGGAAAAACGTTCGCTGCTAAAAATCGCAGCACTCTCTGCCGTGGCCTCCGCTGCGCTGCTGGGGTGCGGCAAAAAGGAAGAGCCCAAGCCCGCCCCGGCACCGGCACCCGTCGCGGCGGCTCCGGCGCCCAAGCCTGAGCCGCTGAAGATCGCTTTTGCCTACGTCGGCCCGGTCGGCGACGGCGGCTGGACCTTTGCGCACGACAACGGTCGCAAGGCAGTCGAGAAGGAATTCGGTGACAAGGTCAAAACCTCGTTTGTCGAGAACGTGCCGGAGTCGGCCGATGCCGAGCGCGTGATCCGCGACATGGCGGGTCAAGGCAACAAGCTGATTTTCGGCACCACCTTCGGCTACATGGAGCCCATGCTCAAGGTGGCGGCTGACAACAAGGGTGTCAAGTTCGAGCATGCCACCGGCTACAAGACCGCCGAGAACATGCGCACTTATGACAGCCGCACCTATGAAGGTGCCTACATGGCCGGTGTGATCGCCGGCAAGATGACCAAGAGCAACACCTTGGGTATCGTGGCATCGATCCCAATCCCGGAAGTGGTTCGCAACATCAATGCCTTCACGCTGGGTGCGCAGTCGAGCAACCCCAAGATCAAGACCAAAGTGGTGTGGGTCAATGAGTGGTTCAATCCACCCAAGGAAACTGAAGCCGCCACCGCGCTGATCAATGGTGGCGCCGACGTGTTGTTCCAGAACACCGATTCAGCCGCCGTGCTCAAGACCGCCGAGGCCAAAGGCAAGCGTGCCTTTGGCTGGGATTCGGACATGACCGCCTACGGCCCCAAAGCGCATTTGGCGTCGGCCGTGATCAATTGGGGCCCGTACTACATCAAGGCCACCAAGGATGCGCTGGACGGCAAGTGGAGCGGCGGCACCAGCACCTGGTGGGGTGTGAAGGAAGGTGCGATTGACATCGTGTCGATTGCCGACGACGTGCCGGCCGAGACCAAAGCCCGGGTGGCAGAGGTCAAGAAGGGTCTGGCCGATGGCAGCTTCGCTATCTGGAAAGGCCCGATCACCGACAACACCGGCAAAGTCATGGTGGCCAAGGATGCGGTTGCTGACGACAAGTTTCTGGGTGGCCTGAATTTCTACGTCAAGGGCGTCGAAGGCAAGGTGCCTGGGGCCAAGTAAAGCGCTGCAAAACAGCGGGCGCTGATTGTGATGGAGGAGCTTGGGGCATGTGCCCCCAACCTCCACCTGCCCCATGTCGCGCGGAGGCTTCAGTCAAGCCTCTTCGGTTCGCAGGCTATAGTGCAGGCAGCGAATTTGCTCACGCAACTGATCCAGCAGCCGGGTTGACTTCAAAACCGGCATGCTGGTCTTTCTGGAATTATTATGACTATTCATTTATCCAGTCAAGCGTTCGAAAGCCATATTGCAAGCGGGTTTGCAAAGATTTGGCACGCCAGTGTTAGGGCGACAAACGCCATGTTAGGGCGACAAAAACCTGTCTCCCTATATTGAGCCGGCAGAAAGCCATGACCCTCGACCAGCAGATCAATGTTTGGAACGCCGTCGGAACTTGGCTTGCAGGAATAGCCACATTCGCCGCGGTTCTCGTCTCACTCTATTTTTCCCGAAGGTCCGAGCGAATCCGCATCAAGGCGACAGCAGGCTTGCGTCAGGTCTTCGCGGGCGACGGATCACCTGTCGAAGACCACGTACAAATCAACGTGGTCAACCACGGCGATCGAACGGTCACTGTGAACTCAGTAGGTTGGAAGATAGGCGTTGGAACGAAGGCGCGATTTTGCTTACAACCCGTATCGGGTACATGGACGCAGGACTACCCGAAACAGCTAGCTCATGGCGAGGCGGGGTCCTTTCTCGTATCCTTCATGGCGACACCTGATTGGGCCAAGCATTTCGCTACAGGCTTTGTGAAGGACGTCTCGGCGAAGAATCTCAAGTCGTTGCGTGCCTTGGTACACACGTCTCTCGGGCAAACGGTCGAAGTGGTGCCGGAGGGGAATTTGCTGGAGAAGCTGCGTGAAGCTGCCGGCTAACATGTCGCTCAACACGGACACGCACCAGCAGGAGGCCGCTTCGCGGCGAGTGTTGCCTGCCGGTCAGCTCCGACGTTATGTCGCAGAGAGGTAGCGTCTGAACACAGCCATCCTCTCCTTCTTCGGCCTGGTCGTCGGCGCCGTACTTCAGTTCCTTTTCACCCGGCATCTTGATCGAAAGAAGCACCAGCGCGAACTGCGAACGAAGGCGTACACGGACTACCTTACTTGTGTGAGCGAGCACGCCAATTTGGGCGCGCAGCGAAACGCTCCTGAAGGGCGAAGCCTTGGGGCGCGGACCGCCGATGCGAAGTGCCGTATATGTCTGTATGGCCCAGCCCCGACCATCGAGGCATTCGCCGTGTTTGAACGGCTTGGCGCAACTATGAACACCGACGAACAGTGTTTGGCGTTTACGCAAATGGTCCTTCTTATGCGCATTGACTCCGGCAGCAAGGGCAATCTGGCATTGGCAGACCTTCAGGCGGTCCTTCTGGGCCCACGGCGTAATGCGACATAACAGGTCAATCCACACGGACACCCACGTGCATCGCGCCGCAGGGCGGCGCCTGTTCATGGGCGCCGGTGATTTCCAACGTTGAGGCTGTAAAAAAACCTCTTCCAAGGGCAAATCCCGTCATCGTTTGTGATGTCAGTAACGTTTGCGATTTATCGCAATTGATCCTCTCACAACATGGCCCGCTACAAACCCCAAGACCACAACAGCCTGCTGCT
>JAUXOA010000067.1 GCA_030682475.1 Rhodoferax sp.
CTGCGCCCGCGAAGACGAAGCCGCCGAGGTGGCCCAGAAAGCCGAGTCGGCCGGTTCGCCCGCGCTGGCCGTGGCCAAAAAAATGCAGCAGGCCAACCCCGCCATCAAGCCGCTGACCTTTGTGCCCAACCCGAGCCTGCCGTCGATGGAGGGCAAAATCCGCGTGCCGCCGCGCGACCGCTCCGTGATTCGCCTGCCGTCCTACGAGCAGGTCAAGAGCGACGCCGTGCTGTATGCCCACGCCAACCGCGTGCTGCACCTGGAGACCAACCCCGGCAATGCGCGTGCCCTGGTGCAGGCGCACGGCGAAGGTGCCACGGCCCGGGACGTGTGGATCACGCCACCGCCCATCCCGCTGACCACGGCCGAGATGGACTTTGTGTTTGACCTGCCGTACGCGCGCAGCCCGCACCCCCGCTACGCCGACGAAAACGGCAGCCACGACGGCGCGACCAAAATCCCGGCCTGGGAGATGATCCGCTTTTCCGTGAACATCATGCGCGGCTGTTTCGGCGGCTGCACCTTCTGCTCCATCACCGAACATGAAGGCCGCATCATCCAGAGCCGCTCGGAAGACTCGGTGATCCGCGAGATCGAAGCCATACGCGATACCGTCAAGGGTTTCACTGGCGCGATTTCTGACCTCGGGGGGCCGACCGCCAACATGTACCGCATAGGCTGCAAGTCGCCCGAGATTGAATCAGCCTGCCGCAAGCCATCGTGCGTGTATCCGGGTATCTGCTCGAACCTGAACACCGACCACAACCCGCTGATCAAGATGTACCGCCGTGCGCGGGCGCTCAAGGGCGTGAAGAAAATCCTGATCAGCTCCGGCCTGCGTTACGACCTGGCCGTGCAAAGCCCCGAGTACGTGAAAGAACTGGTCACGCACCACGTTGGCGGCTACCTGAAAATCGCGCCCGAGCACACCGAGCAGGGGCCTCTCACCAAGATGATGAAGCCCGGCATCGGCAGCTATGACAAGTTCAAGCAGATGTTCGAAAAGTATTCGCTTGAAGCCGGAAAGAAACAGTTCCTGATCCCGTATTTCATCGCCGCCCATCCGGGTACCAGCGACGAAGACATGATGAACCTGGCCATCTGGCTGAAGAAAAACGGCTTCCGCGCCGACCAGGTGCAGACCTTCTACCCGTCGCCCATGGCCACGGCGACGACGATGTACCACACCAACAAGAACCCGCTGCGCAAGATCACGCGCGACAGCGAGACGGTGGACATCGTGCGCGGCGACAAGCGCCGCCGTCTGCACAAGGCTTTTTTGCGTTACCACGACGCCAACAACTGGCCGCTGCTGCGCGAGGCGCTCAAAGCCATGGGCCGCGCCGACCTGATCGGCAACGGCAAGCACCATCTGATCCCGACCTTCCAGCCCATGACCGACGGTGGCTACGTGAGCGCGCGCAAGAAGAACTCGACTACTGTGGCGTTGAAGCCGGTGACACCGGTGAAGGGCCGCATCCTGACCCAGCACACCGGCCTGCCGCCGCGTGACAACGGTTCGGGCAAGCCCGGCGGCAAACCCTTGGCACGCAAGCCGCGCTGACCCTGACGTGCGGGCACCGCTTCCGCACATTCGCTTATCGCCGTAGACTGGTTTTTTCCTCTGGAGAAACGCCATGCTCAAAAGCGCCCCCATCTATGCCTACGTGCCTGTCAGTGATCTGGATCGCGCCCGCCGGTTTTATGAAGACACGTTGGGCCTGGGCCGCGGCCAGCCTTCGGGCCCCGGCCTGATTTTCAGGTGCGCCGGCGGCACGGGCTTCTTCATGTATCCCACATCCGGCGCCGGCACCAACCAGGCCAGCAGCGCCTTCTGGCAGGTGGACGACATCCGGGCCACGGTGGCCTGGCTCAAAGGCCGCGGCGTGGTGTTCGAGGAGTACGACACACCCGACATGAAAACCGAGGGCAGCATTTTCAATGGCGGCGGCGCGATGGCGGCCTGGTTCAGGGACACCGAGGGCAACATCCTGGCGGTGGTGCAGGACCTGGACGAATAACGCTTTTTTTCCCCCTTCGATCGCTTTTTCCTGAGATAAATCCGCCTCCAGCCCTTATCGGGCATGCGTAAGCAGCTATCAAATCAATAGTGGCTTGATGGACGAAGCGAACCGCTGCCACCACGTTTTATAGTGGAGGCCATGCCCCAGGACCGCACGCTGCTTCAGCAAACCGCCACGTTCCGGGTGGAGCGTGTGCTGCTGCACAGCCCATCGCTGCAGTGGAGTGCCAGTTACGAGGTGGCCTCACCGCGCCTCGTGCTGCCGTCCAGCGGCAGCACCGAGTTCCGCATGGCCGGTCGCGACCTGTTGCTCGACGGGTTGACCGCGGTGAGCCTGCCGACCGGTTTGCCTTACCAGATGAAGCCTCTTGCCGGGGCGGCGCGCGCCAGCATTGTGGTCAGTGCGCAGCCCGGCGCCGCTTCGGATGTCGTTGACGCGCCGCCAGCTTGCGCGGCATGGTCGCTGGCGCCGCACGCACTGTGGTTGCTGCGCCGGCACTGGCGTGCGCTGGCCCGGGGTGACGAGCGGCAGGAGCCGACGCAGGCCATGCTGCAGCGCCTGCTCAGCCACTCGACACCTGCAGCGCAGGGGCAGGGGCAGGGGCAGGGACGCCCCGCCGCCGTGCAACGCGCACAACACTTCATGGCCGAAAGGACCGCCGATACCCACGCGGCGCGCTGGACGCTGAACGACGTGGCCGACGCCGCCTGCTGTTCGCTGTTTCACCTGGCGCGTTCTTTCCGCAAACACACTGGCCTGAGTCTGCACGGTTACCGCCAGCGCCTGCGCCTGGCCGCGGCGCTGCAGCGGCTGGAAGAGGGTGAGCGTGACATTGCCGCGCTGGCGCATGAGCTGGGCTACAGCAGCCAGAGCCACTTGGGCAGCGCCTTCATGCGCGAGATCGGTGTCACACCGGCCTCGGCACGGCGTGTGTTGACTGTCTGACGCGCGGCCTACAAGCGCAGGAATCTGATAGCCGGCCGGCGTGTGCCTCGTCACACTCGCCGGAATGAACCGCAAGCTCGCCATCGGCCTGCTGGCCGCACTGGCCGCCGCGCTGATCGGCAGCGGGTGGCAGATCGCCTCACGCCACGGCGTGACCACCAGCCTCGGGCCGCTGGAACTGGCCGTGCTGCGTTACGGCATTCCGGCGCTGGTGCTGTTGCCGCTGCTGCTCAGGACCGGCTTGTTTCCGGCCGGGCTGCCGCGCCGGCAACTGGTTCTGCTGGTGCTGGGCGGCGGTTTGCCTTTCGGCCTGCTCGTGCTGGCCGGGGCGCAATGGGCGCCGGCCGCCCACATGGGCGTGTTCATGGCCGGCAGCGTGCCGCTGTTCACCGCACTGGGTGCACGACTGGCGAATGGTGAGCGCATCAGCGGGCTGCGGCTGGCGGGACTGCTGCTGATTGCCGGCGGCATGGTGGTGTTCGGCGCTAGCAGCCTGGCCGATGCGGCCCAAAACTGGCGCGGCGACCTGCTGTTCATCCTGGCCGCGATGCTGTGGGCGATTTACACCCTGATGTTTCGCGGCAGCGGTCTCACGCCGTGGCAAGGCGCGGCGGTCATCAACGCCTGGTCCATCCTGCTGCTTCTGCCCGTGCTGCTGTTCTTCGGCGCGCCGCAGTTGCTGACGGCGCCGTGGACCGAAGTGGTGTGGCAGGCGCTGGGGCAGGGTGTTGTTGCCGGGCTGCTGGGCCTGGTAACCTACATGATCGCGATTGCACGATTGGGCGCGGCGAACGCCTCGCTGTCCGCCTGTGTGCTGGTGGCGTCTGGTGTGGGACTGGCGAGTGGGGCGCTGGGCTCACGTGTCTGATGCAGGTTTCCCGGACAAGAGCGCATCCCCAGACCAAGCCGGGCCACGTGAACCATAATGCGAACAGGGAGAGATCACATGCTGCCAGTGTGCGTACAAACTGTCTTTGTCCCAGACCTCGAAGAGGCTGTCCGCTTCTATTCGGAAGGCTTGGGGTACGAGGTCAAGGCGACTTATGGGCCTTGCATCGTTCAGCTAAAAACGGGCGCCACCACCTTGATCCTTGAGAAGATTGAAGCTGGCGCGCAGCCCGCCTCGCCAGCCACCGTTCTTTGCTTCCAGACGGAGGACATTCGCGCCTCGATGCGCACAATCGCAGAAGCCGGCGGTGAGTTGATGGACGCCGAACCTCAGCGCTGCCCGGTAGGTGTTGTTGCCATGTTCAAGGACAAAGCCGGTGTGATGTACCAGCTGCTTCAGTTCGATGCGGCCTGACCGGTTCGACGGCACGACCAGCCTGTCGACCGACTTCGCTGGGCCGGCTGCCGTCGGGCACCTCCAGAGGCGCGTCTCTCATGTTGCGGGCCCTCGGCCGCGCGCTGCTATCAAAAAAAGAGCAGCCATCCGGCGCATTCGAGTCACGGCGTCACTCCGTCTTTGATCTTCCACAAGCCCGGGCCGGCCTGCGCGGGCGAAAATTCAGACTTTTCACTGCCCATGTCCGGACTTCTGCCTCCCTTTCTCCGCGGCGTGGTTGCGCTGTGTCTGCTGGTTGTCAACACGCTGTTCTGGTGCACGCTGCTGTTTGCTGCGTCGCTGGTCAAGCTGGTGCTGCCTTTCAGGGCGGTGCGTGTGCGCATCGACCCGCTGCTCAACGCGATTGCCACCGCGTGGATTGCCTGCAACAGCGGCTGGATGCGGTTGACGCAGCGCACTGTGTGGGATGTGGCCGGCGTGGACGCGTTGCGCTACGAGGGCTGGTACCTGGTCAATGCCAACCACCAGTCCTGGGTGGACATCTTTGTGCTGCAGCACGTGCTGAACCGGCGCATTCCCATGCTGAAGTTTTTCCTCAAGCAGCAGTTGATCTGGGTGCCGGTCATCGGCCTGGCGTGGTGGGCGCTGGACTTTCCCTTCATGAAGCGCCACACCAAGACCGAGCTGCGCAAACACCCCGAGCGGCGCCTGCAGGACCGCGAAGCGACCAAACGCGCCTGTGAGAAGTTCGCACTGGTGCCCACCAGCGTGATGAACTTCGCAGAGGGCACACGTTTCACGCCCGCCAAACGCGCAGCCCAGGCCTCGCCCCACCGGCATCTGCTCAAACCCAAGGCCGGCGCGCTGGCACTGGCGGTCAACGCCATGGGTGAAAAATTCCACTCGCTGATCGACGTGACCATCGTCTACCCTGCCGGTGCGCCGTCTTTCTGGCAGTTTCTCTGCGGCCGGGCGCCCCGGATCATCGTGCGCGCGCAGCAGCTGCCGATTCCTCCCGAGTTCAGCGAGGGCGACTACGCCGCAGATCCGGGGTTTCGCATGCGTTTTCAGCAGTGGCTCGGTGACCTGTGGGAGCGCAAGGACCAGCAGATCGACAAGCTGCTCCAGCACGGCCGGGATTCCCGGCTTGAGCTTTGAATTGAAAGCGGAAACTGCCACCAGCCCTTGTCGGGCGGGCGCAGGCAGCTCTCAATTCAGGAGTCAGGGCTCAGGCGGCTGCGCCTCGGCCAGCACACGCTGCAGCGTCTGCAAAAGCTCGGTGTTCGAGGTCTGGGCCTTGAGCAGCACTGCGGCGAAGCGGGCGGCCTCGGCCGCCTTCAGCGCCGTGGCCGAGAACACCACCACGGGCGGCGGGTGGTCCAGCGCGGCTATGTCTGCCAGTACATCCCAGCCCGACCCGTCCCGCAAGGCCAGGTCCAGCAGCAGCAGGTCAAAGCGCTGCTCCCGCAGCCGCTCGCGCGCCTCCCCGGGCGACACCGCAAACTCGAAGACGGCGAAGTCCTGCGCGATGGCGGCCGTGACGCGCTGTGTGTCGAAGTCGTCCTCGATGTGCAGGATGCGCGGTTTCCCCAGGTTCATGAGGCCGATGGCGCGGCGCAGCGTGCGAACCATCTGGTTTTCGTCAATCGGTTTGTCCAGCCAGTCCGAAATGTTCAGCGGCAGGTTGTTGCACTGGATCTGGCCTTCGCTGGCCGAGGCCGAAACCACCACAATCGGCAGGTCGCGCGTGTGGGCCTGCCGGCGCAGGGTGTGCATCAGCTCGATGCCGTCCTGGTCGGGCAGGTCCAGGTCCACCGTCATCGCGGCATACCGGGTGGTCTCCAGCAAAGCCAGTGCCGTGGCAGCGGTGTAGGCCCGGTCCACGTCAAAGCCGCCCTTGTTCAACATCAGGCCGATCAGGTGGGCGATGTCGCGGTCGTCCTCGCACACGAGAATGCGCGGGCGAGGGCCGGTGGGCGCTGCCACTGCCTGCGCTTGGCGCTCTGTCAATAGCGGCAGCTCAAAGAAGAAAGTGGTTCCCGCGCCGGCTTCGCTCTCGAAACCGATGTGACCGCCCAGCCGCTCAACAATGGCACGCGAGATGTTCAGGCCCAGCCCGGTGCCGGCCACCTGGCGCGTGTCGGACGAGTCGGCCTGCGAGAACTTCTGGAAGATGCGCTTGCGAAACTCGTCGGGAATGCCGGGGCCGCGGTCGCGCACCTCGACCCGCACGCCCAGGCCGGCCTGCGACACATGCACCTTCACCGTTTCGTTGGGCGGGGAAAACTTCATGGCGTTGGACAGCAGGTTGGTCACCACCTGGGTCAGGCGGTCGCTGTCCGCCAGCACCTGCAGGCTCTCGTCGGGGCAGTACAGGCGCAGGCTCACGTTTTTTGCGGCTTCAAAACCTTCGTTGGCCGCCAGCGCCTGCTCCAGCAGCGGCTTCAGGGCCGTCTCACGCAGGTCAAGCTGCATCTTGCCGGACTCGATTTTTTCGATGTCCAGGATGTCATTGATCAGGCGGATCAGGCGTTCGCAGTTGTTCTTGGCGATCTCCACCAGTTTCATGACGGCATCGGGCAACTTGCCGCCCACGCCGCCCGCGATCAGCCCGAGCGATCCGCGAATCGAGGTCAGCGGTGTACGCAACTCGTGGCTGACAGTAGAGACAAACTCGCTCTTGATGCGGTCCACGTGTTTCAGTGCGGTGACATCGGTGGCCATGACGTAAAACCCGACGACCGTGCCCTCATCGGCGTCATCCCCGTAGCGCGGAAAATAATGGACCACATAGTCCCGCACATCACCGCGAGGGTTTTTCCGGATGCGTTCATAAACCACCGGGTAACCCGCCAGGACCTCTTCAATGGCGGCGATGTTGCTTTGGTAAATCTCTTCGCCCAGCACCTCGCGTATGTGCCTGCCGTCAATCTGCGCCGCAGACAAGCCCAGGGCCTCTTCATAAGCCAGGTTGTGAAAGCGGTAGCGCTGGTCGGCATCGATATAGGAAAGCAGTGCCGGCATGTTGTCGGTGATATCGCGCAATTGCGATTCGCTGCCGCGCAGCAGGTCGCTGGCCTCGCGCGCGTCCTTTTCGGATCGAACCAGCTTGCGCACCAGCGGCGTGACCAGAATGCTGAGCAGCAGCATGCCGGCAATCATCAACCCCCCCAGCAGCGGCACGATGTATTTGAGCTGGGCAAGAATGGGCGAGTACAACTCCTTCTGGTCGACCTTGAGCACCATCCCGAAGCCGGCGGGCGCCACCGGTATATAGGCTGCCACCACCTGTTCACCGCGGTAGTCCCTGGCCGCGATGATGCCGGTGTTTCCAAGCAGGGCGTGGTTCATGGGCAGGGGCGTGCCCGCCATCACGCGGTCAACCCGCCTGAACCCGGTGCCGGACAGACGCCCCAGGAAACAGTCCATGGCCTTGCCGCCGTCATCCAGCGGCGCGCAGACGGCGAACTCGGCGCTTTCGCCCATTGCGCCCACCTCGCCAAAAACACGGGTCAACAGCGGCAAGGTGGTCTCCGTCAGCACTGCGCCAACCCGAGTGCCTTTGGGGTCGAGGATGTCCAGATGGGTCTGCACCGTGAACTTGTCGTTCCAGAGCAGGATGGCCTTCTCCGTTTTACTCAGCAAGACGTGCTTTGTATCGCTGGGGGAAAAGCTGCCAGCGCGCCCCACTTCACGCCCAGCCGCGTCAAGAAAAGTCATGCCCTTGAAACCGGTGGGCAGAAACGAGGTGGCGGCCCGCTGCATGGCAAGCAGCGCGGCGGCGTCATCCGGCGTGGCCTCCAGAGTCTGCAGGGTTTGAGCCAGGAAGGGGCGGGTGGCCACGGTGCGCGCGTCGGTCAGGGCCTGGTTGATCTGGCTTTCAAACAGCCGGGCGTTGCTTTGCAGGGCCGCCTGCAGGCTACGGCTGAGAACGGCCTGCGTTTGTTGCTGCATGACGACATAAACGGCGATGCCGGCCGCCATACTGGTCGCCAGAAGAATGAGGCCACCCACCAGCGCGATCCAGCGGTCTTGACGCATTGAAAACAAAGGTACCCTTTTTGTGCTGGAGCGCAGCCATTCCGCGCATGAAGTCGGGTCAAGAATAGCGCCGTTTCCCTGTTTGCTGTGTGTTCTGCAGCGAACCTTTGTGTGCGATATTTGCGCTGGTGCCGGGATTGCGCACGCTGTAGCGCGTTTGCGGATGGGTCGAGAACCGGTGCACAAAAGGGGTGTTGTTCGATTTGCTTGCGCGGTATAAACAGCAGGTGTCCGCAAACCGGCTTGATCCATAGCCATCCAGTCATGCCGCAGTGTTTGCGGTCTGCGTTACCTGAAAAGACTCATGCACTACCTGCTTTTTATCGGCGCCTTTCTCTTTTTTGCGTTCATCGCACCTCTGAAGCTCACATTGGCAACTTGCGCCTTGCTGCTGATTGTCACAACCGTGATTCGCTTTACCACGCGAGCGGTAGCCGGAGTCGACTCCTCCTACAGCGACGCAGCAAAGGCAGTGGGCCTCTCGTTCTTCTTTCTGGTCCTGTCATTTTTTGTCTTGTTCAGCTTTTCCAAAGGCACTGGAGTTAGCCAGATCACCGGCTTTGCCGGCTACCTTGTATTTGCAGCATTCCTGGTGTCCTATATTCTGGGTTTCAAGTTGAGTTTGGGCTTGTCATTCGGGGCAAGTTCAGTGGTTGCTGTCATTTCCACAGTCGCATCAACGGTTCTATTTTTTGCCTTCAGAAGTGTTGTCTGAAATTCTCAGCCCGCGACAAGGACCGCATCGGCTTTCGTTGTCGTGCGGCCCTGGCGGTGATTTCCCCCATCAATCAGGGCAAAAGTTCGATTTATCTCATTGACGTTTCCTGAGCCCTGACACTCCACCGGCCATTCATTCCTGGGGCCTACACATGCTCACTTCGCTGCTGGCCATCGCATTGCTTCACTGGGCGGTTCTCCTGGTACCCGGCTTCAACGTGGTGCTGCTCGCGCAGCTCGCGGGCGGGCAAAGCCGCGCAGCCGCTTTTGCCGCGGTAGCGGGCATGACCACCGCCACGCTGGTGTGGGCGACGCTGGCGGTACTCGGCATTGGCGCGGTGTTTTCGACACTGCCGGCGTTGCGCCAGGGCGCGCAGATTGCGGGCGGGCTGTACCTGCTTTATCTGGCTTACAACCTCTGGCGTTCGGGCATGTCGGCAGCTTCCGTGCCCCCGCAGACCCTGAGCCGGGCGGCGGCGTTCCGGGTTGGTTTCATGACCAGTGCGCTGAATCCGAAAATTGCACTCTTTTATGGCAGCGTGTTCGCGACCGCCTTGCCGCCGTCGCCGTCCTCGCTTCATGTGACCAGCGCCGTGGCTGTGGTCTATCTCAACTCCATCGTCTGGCACACCAGCCTGGCCGTGGCCTTTTCGCAGAAGGCGGTGCAGCAGGCGTATCTGCGCAACTTCGCCCGGTTGACCAAGGTGTCGGGAGCGGTCGTCGGCGCCTTTGGCCTGAAGCTGATTGTCGGGACGCTGCAGGAACTGCGCACCCGTGTCCCCTGAGGTGCTGGCAGATTTGTCACGCCAAACTGGCCGCCAGCCCACGTCCGATATGGGCGAGCAGCTATTAAACCCATAGCGCCAGCAGAACGCTCAGGCCACAGGCAGGGCAGAAGCCTCGTACTGCGCCACAAACTCGCCGGTGGGCGGGATCGGTTTGATGATGTCGATCAGCACGCCGTTCGGGTCGGTGGTGATGAAGTGGCGCTGGCCAAAAGCTTCGTCGCGCAGCGGCAGCAGGATGGGCAGGCCGGCTTTCTTGAGGCGATCATGCACGGCGTCCGGGTCTTCGACCTCGAAGTTCAGCAGCAGGCCGGACACCTTGCCGCGGCCCACGGCTGGGATGGTGCTGTGCTGGCCATCGAGCACGGCCAGGTTGACCGACGGATCATCGGCCAGTTGCAGGTGCACATACCAGTCGGCGGTAAACAGCGCCACAAAACCGAAGTGCGACTGATAAAACGCTGAGGTGCCGGCAACGTCGGCGGTCATGATCACGGGGTAGTAGCTGGTGACTTTCACAAGAGGCTCCTTTCAATTAACATACAGGTTGTATGTGAAACAGATAATAACCTACAGACTGTATGTATGCAAGACGCCAAACCTTCCCGAAGCAACCGCGAACGCACTGAAACCACCCGGCAGGCCTTGCTGGACGCGGCCCGGGCGCTGTTTGTGAGCAAGGGTTACAACGACACGTCCACCCCGGACATCTGCGCCTGGACAGCAACCACACGTGGCGCGCTGTACCACCACTTCACCGACAAGCGCGACCTGTTCCGCCATGTGCTGCTGCGTGAGGCTGAGGCGGTTACGGCCGACATCCTGGCCGCCACGCCCGACGGGCTGGCGCCGCGCGCCGCGCTGATCGCCGGCAGCGAGGCCTACCTCGACGCCATGACCGTGCCCGGCCGCACCCGCCTGCTGCTGATCGACGGCCCGGCGGTGCTCGGCAGGGCCGAGATGCTGGCGATGGATGAAGACAACGCTGCCGACACCCTGCGCGAGGGCCTGCTGGCGGCAATCCCCGGCGCCAGCAAGGTGTCGGTGGACGCCTTGTCGGGGTTGCTGTCGGCGGCTTTCGACCGCGCGGCGCTTGACATCGACGGCGGCGCCGACGCAGCCCAGGTGCGCGCGGCGTTGCTGTGGCTGCTCGGAAAGACACTTGCCTAGGGCAGCAGGCGAGGGCGCAAGCCCATTGGGTGTGCGTCTACACTCGCTGGAAAAATAGCGGGGAGGCTCATGCGTTTCATCACACACCTGGCGGCTTTGTGTGCCGTCCTGCTGGCGGCGACCGCCTGGGCTGCGCCCGACCCGGCTGCCTGCCCACCCGAAGCAAAACCTTTCACGCCGGAGCTGTTCAGCCAGGCGGCGGCGCAGGCGCGGGACCGGGGCTTCCTGTGGCGCATCAGCAAGGACCAGCGCAGCTCCTACCTGTACGGCACCATGCACGTTGGCCGGGCAGCGTGGATGGCGCCGGGCCCGCTGACCCGCCAGGCGCTGCGTGAGAGCGACGTCGTCGGGATGGAGCTGGACCCGCTCGATCCGGCGGTCGCGGAGGCGATGGCTGGGGTGTTGCGCCAGCCGGGGCGCACCCTGCCTCCAGCGCTGCAGGCCCGGCTGGCGGCCCGCTGGCAGGCCGAATGCCTGGAGCTTGAGGCCCTGAAAACCGGAGCGCCTGAAATGCATGCCTATTCGCTGATGCTCGCAGCCGGCCGGCGTGAAGGCCTGGACGCCATGTACGGAACGGAAGTCCTGCTGTCGGTTTTGGCCCGAAGCATGGCGCGGCCGGTGGTCTCGCTGGAATCGGTAGACCTGCAACTCCAGGCCCTGCAGGCCAGGAACGATGCCGAGGCCCAGGCCATGGTGCGCGATGTGCTGGACGACGTTGAAAAGGGGCGGGTCCGCACGGTGCTGTTGCGCACGACGCTGGCCTGGGAGCGCGCGGACCTGGCAGACCTGGAAAACTATGTCCAGTGGTGCGAATGTTTCAACACCGACATGGACCGTGTGCTCATGAAGCGCCTGCTCGACGACCGCAACCCGGCGCTGGCCGCCCGCATCAATGACATGCACCGCTCCGGCGGCCGGGTGTTCGCCGGTGTGGGTGCGCTGCACATGGTCGGCCCGGGCGGCTTGCCGGCCCTGATGGCGGCGCGCGGCTACCGGGTCGAGCGGCTCCGTTAGATTTACGAGTCAGATCGGCCTGCAGCCCACGTCAAGCAAGCGCAAGAAGCTATCAAATCAGGAGCGATGGAAGAGCAGTAGAGGTCAGTCCCAGAACGGCCGGGCCTGTCTGGAAAAACGGTCGCAGGCCTGCTGGCACGCCTGCACATGCCCCTCACGGCGCGCGCTGAGCCAGCCTGCACCGAACAGGGCACGCGGGTCGTGGTCTGACAGGCCTTGCCACACTTGCAGCGCCGCGACTTCGTCATGGTAGGTGCCCAGCGCGTCCTGCAGCGGCTTGAGAGCGGCCAGGTAGTCGGCGGTCTTGCGCCTGGCAAACAGGGGCCGCGCGAACTCGGCCAGGTAACGCAGACGTTTGAGACGCTTGCGCAGTCCGTGTTGTTCGGGCTCGGGCAGGTCCGTGAATTGGCGCCCCTGCGCCAGCCCTTGCTTGTGCAGGCGCGCCAGGCGTTTGCGCAGGAATTTCTTAGGCGATGCGGCGTCGGGCGCAGACGCGTCTTTGCCAGCAGCGTCATGAACAAAACCGACCAGGCCCAGCAAGGCCTGCTGGAACACCGGTGATTGCACCGATTTGGCGGCGCTCGGCAGGGCGCCCAGTGCACCCTGCCAGTCCAGCGGCGGCCCGCCTGCGGCTTCGATCTGGCCCTGGAGTTCGCGCATCAGGTAGTCGCGGTCGCGGTGCTGGCCCAGCGCGCGAAACACATCGACCAGCGCTTCCTCCCACGGCCCGCCCCAGTCGCCGGCGAGGGGCTCAAGTTCGCGCAGCGCGGTGCGCAGCCGGCGCAGGCCGACGCGCAACTGGTGGATATGCTCTTCCCCGGTGCAACCGCCGGCCACATCACTGGCGTTGGCCAGCACCTGGTCCATGCAGGCCGCTACCACGGCGGCAGCCACCTCGCGGTTCGATGCGTGGCGGGGAAAACGCGGTGGCCGCGCGCCCACGGCGACGCCGAAATCCTGGCCCGCAGCCAGGCGCTGGCCTTTCATGGACTTGCTCACGCTGCTGAGCCACAGGCCATGCTTGAGGCACCAGTTGCTGGCTAGCGCCACGGCACCGACGGGCTGGCCGTGCTTGAGTTCCAGCTCCAGCTCGCTGACGGGCAGTGTCTTGCCGCCCGCTGCAATGTGACCCTGGTCCAACGCAATCTCAACGTCTGCGCCGCGCATCCGCACCAGCCGGCTCAGGCGGACGATGTCGGTGGTGTACACCTGCACCAGAGCGGGGAAAGCGTCACCGGGTTTGAGTTTCAGGGTCTGGCGGATGGTGTCGCCGACGGCTGTGCCGTTGTGGCGCGCCAGTTCAGGCACAGACGGCGCTTTGACGCCCAACGCCACGTTGTGTTCCAGCCGCTCCAGCGCCCGGTTGCCGGGCGCCTTGGCCGTCTGCACCCACTGCCGGCCTTCCTTGCGCAGGCGCACCACCACGCCCTGCGCTGCCAGTGAACCGTCGGGCGTGTCGAAATAACGCGCCTGCAGCCTTTGCTGGACGACGCGACCCCGGCGCATGGCGGCCTCAACCGCCGGGTGCCGGGCGGGGGGTATTTCAAACTTGAGTTCAAATTCGGTCATGCTTTGCCGTGTGGGTGGGAAGGGCTGTCCATCCTACGCTGCCGGGGATGCCACGCCAACCCGGCGCCAGGCGTGTCCCTGCGGGTGATGCGGTCAAATTGGCCGCCGGCCCATGTCAGTCAAGCGCGAGAAGCTATTTATTTGATAGCGTCTTGGGAGCGGATCCGGCTCAGTGCAGTCGGTCCACCAGTTGCGCTAGCCCGGCGCGGCGATGCACGCCGAGTTTTTCGAACAGGCGCTGCAGGTAGGTGCGCACGCTGGGCAAGGCGATGGCGAGTTCGCGGGCAATCTCCTTGTCGGTCAGGCCGCGGCAGACGCAGCGTGCCACCTCCAGCTCGCGCCGGCTCAGGGCCGCCAGCGGCAGTGGGGGTTGGGCAGGCACCGAGCGGCGCGCGCGCCGCAGCGCGGCCACAAAAGCCGGCTCCAGCATGTCCAGCAACTGCCGGTCGTGGGCGCTGAACTCGTTGCCGCTGCGGTCGCGCCAGATGCGCAGGTCACCCAGCGCCTCGTCGCCGTCGAAAGCGTGCAGGTTGATGCCCCAGTGCAGGCCGTCGCGTGCAAGGAAGTCATTGAAGAACTCGGTTTTGAGGAAATCCCGGCGCGGCATCACCTCGCTGACCAGGGTGGCGTGGCGGCGTGACTGCAGTGCGAAGGTGATCGGGTCACGGTACTGGTACCAGGCCTCGTAGCGCTGCAGGTTGGCCGGGTCCATATTGATGGCCACAGGGTGTGCAAAGCAGCCCGCTGGCGCGCTCCAGATGTAGGAGGCGAAGTGGTCGGCGCGGAACAGCGCCAGCGTGGCCTGTCCGATGCGCTCGCGGATCTCGCGCTCGTTCAGGTCTTCGGCCAGCAGTGAAAAGCAGCTGGCCAAAGCGCGTTGCTGATTGCCGGACAGGAACATGGCAGGCCTCCACGAAGAAACCAGGAAACGAAAGAAGCGGTTGAAGCCAGTGTGATGCGGCAAGCCTAGCGCCAATCGACCATGCCGGTCAATCTGCCGTGTCATTGATTTCGATGACAGACAGCCGGGACGCCAGACGCGATGATTTTGTGGCAAGCACCACCACACACCAGGAGTGACCATGGCCCGTTTTTCCCTTCCACATGCCTGCAGCGCCCTGGCGGCTGCCGCTGCACTGTCCGCCTGCAGCGGACCGGGCAGCCTGCGCGGCACCCCCGACATTGACACGCTCACCGCCAGCGGAGCAGCGGCCCGCATCTGCAGCGGCGACATCAGCAGCGAAGCCCTGGTGCAGGCCTACCTGCTGCGGGCCAGGGCGCGCCCCGAACTGAACGCCTTTGTCACGCTGGACGAAGCCGGTGCCCTGCAGGCTGCACGTGCAGCCGATCAGCGCCGCGCCCAAGGCGGGGCTTGCCTGCCGCTGCAAGGTGTGCCCATCGTCGTGAAGGACAACATCCAGGCCCGGGGCCTGCCCGCCACGGCCGGCACGCCCGCGCTGAAAAACTTTGTGCCCACCGCCGACGCACCCGTGCTGCAGAAGCTGCGCGACGCCGGCGCCATCGTGCTCGGCAAGACCAACCTGCATGAACTGGCCTTCGGCATCTCGGGCTATAACCCGGCCTTCAACACCGGGCCCTGGCCCGGCGTGCGCAATGCCTATGACGTGACAAAGATGGCCGGCGGCTCGTCGGCCGGCAGCGCGGCCGCGCTGGGTGCGCGCATGGCGCCCGCCGGGCTGGGCACCGACACCGGCGGTTCGCTGCGCGTGCCCTGCGCGCTGAACGGCTGTGCCTCGCTGCGGCCCAGCATGGGGCGTTACCCGCAGGGCGGCATCGCGCCGATTTCGCACACGCGCGACACGGCCGGTCCGATGGCGGTGGCCATGGCCGACGTGGAGCTGCTGGACCGCGTGGTGACCGGTGCGCCCGCCTTGCAGGCCGCCGATCTGCGCGGCGTTCGCCTCGGGGTAATGCCCGGCTTCCTGGCCAACCTGGACAGCGACACGCGCGCCGCCTGGGAGACGGCGTTGACCCGGATCAAGGCGGCGGGCGTGACGGTGGTGGATGTTGCCATGCCCCAGCTCGCTGAACTCAACGGCAAGGTCGGTTTCCCTGTGGCGATGTACGAAGCCTATGACGACATGGTGGCCTACCTGTCCAGATACAACACCGGTATCAGCATCCGCCAGATGGTCGCGGCCATTGCCAGCCCGGACGTGAAAGGCACCTACGACGCGCTGGTGATTCCGCGCAAGCTGCCCGGGCCGAACGGCCTGGTGGATGCCGCGCCCATCTACCAGGCGGCGATGACCGTGCACCGGCCCGCGCTCGTCAAGCTCTACGCCGACACCTTTGCCCGCCAGCGTCTCGATGCGCTGGTGTTCCCCACCGTGCCGCGCACCGCGCTGCCCGCCACGCCCGAGGCCAGCAGCCTGGAGAACTTCGGCCTGTTCATCCAGAACACCGACCCCGGCAGCAACGCCGGCATTCCCGGCATCCAGCTGCCCATGGGCCTGGGCGCCAGCAGCCGCATGCCGACAGGGCTGGAGCTGGACGGGCCGGCTGGCAGCGACAGGCGGCTGATTGCGATTGGCCTGGCGCTCGAAGCTGTGCTGGGGCGCTTGCCGGCGGCGCGCGCCTATCCCTGAGCCTCGTGCGATTGCTATCGTTTTCATAGCTTCTGGTGCATAGGGGCCAAGGGCTACCGGCTGACTTTGTTCATAAACCCTGCCAAACCAGCCAGCTGCCCAGCAGCAGCAAACCGGCCATGAAGAAGGCGCGGAAGCTCTCCTGGCTGAGTTCGTCGCGCAGTCGCTGGCCCAGCCACATGCCCAGCAAGGCCGGCAGCAGCATCAGCAGGTCTTGGATGACAGGCGGCTATGTCAACGGCTATGGATTGCGAGTCAAGCCCGCAATGACAAGAGTGGGTCGATGGGGCCGAAAATTCGAAGTCAAAGCTTGATTTCCATATCGAATTGCGACACCTCCGAGCGCAGTACGAAGGGCTGAGGATGGAGTGAATTGGTTAGCCTTTTGGTTCCTACACCGACAGGTTTGCCAATGAATCACAACCACCTCAGCCCGACTGAACGCTACCA
>JAUXOA010000005.1 GCA_030682475.1 Rhodoferax sp.
GGCGCGCGCGAATTGCTGTGCGGCTGCCACTGCGAGCGCAACGGCGCTTCAAACTGCGCGCCGAAACGGCAGTGTTCGGCAAACAAGGCCGTCGCATCCACGGCTTCGTTTTGGCTCAGGGTGAACAACAGGGCGCTATGCACCACAGCATCATCGGGCTTGAGTTCGAGCACTCTGCGATAACGCGCTTCTGCTTCAGCGAGCCGACCCTGATCCTGGAGCAGTGTGCCCAGATTGCCATGCATCACAGCATCATTTGGCTTGAGTTCGAGCGCTCTGCGATAACGCATTTCAGCTTCCGCATAGCGCCCCTGGTTACGCAATAGCACCCCCAGGTTGCCCTGCGCTGCGGCATACGCAGGCTTCAGTGCCAGTGCCCGTCGATAGCTCGCTTCGGCTTGCGGCAGACGTCCAAGCGCGTTGAGAACGAGGCCCAGGTTGCCCTGCGCGGCGGCATCCTGCGGCAACAGTTCGGCTGCCGTTTGCAATGGCAACAGCGCTTCTTCAAACCGCCCCTGCTGCTGCAACACCGCGCCCAATAGGGTCCAGCCCAAGGCATGCTGCGGAAAACGGATCGTTAGCGAACGCGCCAGCGTTTGCGCTTCAGCGAAACGTCCTTGACTGTGCAGCGCCACCAGCATGTCGATCTGCTGCCGGGGAGGCTGCGTTTTGCGGGTCAATTTTGTTGCCTGTCTGGCCTTCAGTTTGGTTTGGTTGTTGTTGCTTTGCAGGGCTGCTGGTTCGGCTGCCACAACAGACAGCAGCGCATTGGATTGCGCCATCGTCGGATCGTCGGGTTGCGCCGGGGCTGCGGAAACGCTCATGGCAGAAACAAAGCAGATCAAGCCGGCATGTTCATGACTGTCTGATAGGCATCCACCACCTTGTTGCGCACCTGCAGGCCCATCTGAAAGCCAATGCCGGCTTTCGCCATATCGATCATCACGTCATTCAGCGCGACCCCGGGTTTTCCGAGCTCGAACGCTTGAGCCTGGTTGTTGGCGTTTTGCTGCGCGTCGCTGATGCGATCGAGCGACTTCTTCAGCTCGCCGGCAAAGCCGCCGCCGGCCACCTCGCTGCCCGCCATTCTGGCGGGCCCAGAAGCCTGGGCAAGCACCCGCATTTGCTGTAGCACTGAATCAATAGACGCTATCGCCATGGTATTTTCCTTGGACGCTCGCGCGCCCATTGCTTGACTAAGGGCTTCAAGCGTAGCAGCCGGTTTGACCGGTGCATCGCGCCAAAAGACGGCAAAAACCCCGGCTATTCGGCCGATCAAGAACCGCACCGCGCTCTGACAATGCCTCACCAGGCCAGCCCCTTAGCTCTCTTAATGCCCCAAAATATGCCCTTTCTCGACCAGTTGCGCGCCAACCCGCGCCTGCCCTTGATGATCGGGGCGTCGGCCGCCATTGCTGCCATTGCCGCGCTGTGGCTGTGGAGCCGTGCACCTGACTACGGCGTGCTCTACACCAATTTGTCGGACCGCGATGGCGGCGCCATCATCGCGTCGCTGCAGCAAATGAACATTCCGTACAAGTTCGCCGCCGGCGGTGGTGCTTTGCTGGTGGCGGCCAACAAGGTGCCTGAAGCGCGTCTGCGGCTGGCCTCGCAGGGTTTGCCCAAAGGCGGTACGGTTGGTTTTGAGCTGATGGACAACCAGAAGTTCGGCACCAGCCAGTTTGCCGAGCAGGTCAACTACCAGCGCGCCCTGGAAGGCGAGTTGGCACGCTCCATCAATTCCATTTCTGCGGTTGACTCGGCGCGCGTGCATCTTGCCTTGCCCAAGCCCTCGCTGTTTGTGCGTGAGCAGAAAAAGCCCAGTGCCTCGGTGATCTTGACGCTGCATCGCGGGCGAACCATTGACGAAGGCCAGATCAGTGCCATCGTGCACCTGATTTCCAGCAGTGTGCCCGAGCTGTCCGCCAAAAGCATTACCGTGGTCGATCAGGCCGGCAACCTGCTGTCAGCGGCGAACGCCGGCACGCGCGGCCTCGATGTCAGCCAGTTGAAATATGCGCAGGAAATAGAGCAGGGCTATATCCGCCGCATTGAAGCTATTTTGCAACCCATCGTCGGTGCCAGCAATGTCCATGCCCAAGTGGCGGCAGACATCGATTTTTCGATCGTCGAGAACACCGACGAAAAGTACCGCCCGAACCAGGAACCTGGCAGCGCCGCCATTCGCAGCCAGCAATCGGGTGAGTCCAACCAGCAAGGCGCTAACCCGCCGGGTGGCGTGCCGGGCGCGCTAAGCAACCAGCCACCGGCCAACCCGGTTGCGCCTATCGTCACGCCGGCCGCCAATCAACCCAACGCAGCGCAGCAAAAAGCGAATGGACAGGCCAACAGCGGCCCCAGCAACACACGAAAAGATGGCACCACCAACTATGAACTGGACCGCTCAATTCGCCATGTGCAGCAAGGTGCGGGTGGCATCAAGCGCCTGTCGGTGGCGGTGGTTGTCAACTACCGTGGCAGCGTGGACGCCCAAGGCAAGCGGACAGCTCAGGCGCTGTCGGCTACCGAGCTGGAGCAGATACAAAACCTGGTCAAGGAATCGATGGGTTTCAACGCCGAACGTGGCGACTCGCTCAACGTGGTGAACAGCCCGTTCGCATCGACCCCCCCTATCGACGCACCCGAATTGCCTTTATGGCGCCAGCCGGACAACATCGAACTGGCCAAGGCATTGGGGCAATACCTGTTGCTGGGCGCGCTCGCTTTGTACTTGTGGCTGGCTGTGTTGCGGCCCCTGCTGCGCAAGTATTTGCACCCAGCACAAGCCGCGCCACTGGTTGCAGGCAAGGCAGGAGCCTCCTCCTCCTCCTTCGACGCCGCCGGACCGCAGGCCCAGGCTCAGGCACAACAAGAGCAGCGTCATCTGGAGAACATCAAGTACGCGCAGGAAATAAGCGCAAAAGATCCCCAGGTGGTGGCCGTGCTGATGAAGCACTGGATGGGCAAAAATGATGGATGAAGGCACAAGAAAAAGCGCCGTCCTTTTGATGTCGCTCGGTGAGGAGGGCGCCGGCAGCGTATTGAAGCTTCTGCCGCAAAGTCACATTCAGGCACTGGGCGCGGCCATGGCCACCCTGACGCAAGTCAAGCGCGACGAGGTCAGCGAGGTTCTGCGAGAGTTCCGCCTGGAGACCGAGCAATACTCGGCACTCCACCTGGACTCCGGCAGTTATCTGCGTGCCGTGCTGAACAAGGCGCTGGGCAATGATGGTGCCGCAGACATGCTGGAAGGCATTTTTAAGTCCGGTGAATCGACTGACGGTATCGACCGGCTGAACCGCTTGGATGCCACCGAAGTGGTTGAACTTATTCGTAACGAGCATCCGCAGATCGTCGCCACGCTGCTGGTTCACATGGGTCGCAGCAAGGCCGCTGCTGTGCTGGAGCTTCTCCCCGAGCGTGTGCGCCACGATGCCATTCTGCGCGTGGCCACCTTCGCTGGTGTGCAACCGGCAGCCCTCAAAGAATTGACCGAGGTGCTGACCGATATGCTGTCGGGCCAAGGCGTCAAGAGCAGCCGACTTGGCGGTATCCGGGCGGCCGCCGAAATCGTCAACATGATGAGCAGCGCGCAAGAAGAAAGCGTGATCAAGCATGTCCGCGAACACGACGAGGTGCTGGCGCAAAAAATGATCGACGAAATGTTCCTGTTCGAGAACCTGCTCGAGCTCGAAGACCGCGGTGTCCAGTTGCTGCTCAAGGAAATCGAATCGGAGTCGCTGATCATTGCCCTCAAAGGTGCGCCGCAAGAGCTGCGCGAGAAGTTCCTGAAAAACATGTCAGAACGCGCCGCCGAATCGCTGCGTGAAGATATCGAAATGCGTACCCAGGTACGGGTGTCACAGGTCGAGACGGAGCAGAAGAGCATCCTGCTGATCGTGCGCCGCCTGGCAGATGCCGGCGAGATTGTGCTTGGCGGAAAAGGCGATGATTCCTATGTATAGCAAGCCCGCCATTTTGCCACCGTCGGGTGCCCACAACTTGGCGCCCGGCTACCCTTCAGCTACTGCGCGGCTGGACACCGGAGCCAAGGAAAAACTGAGCGCCTGGGAACGCTGGGAAATGACGTCTATCGTGGAGGAATTGAACCCCGCGCCCGGTAAAACAAAGGCCGACCCCGTGCTTGAGCCGCTCGAACCCGCCTTGTTGATTGATGAGGCCGAGCTGGCCCGGCTGCGTCTGGACGCTCAACAGACGGGTGAGGTTGAAGGCCGTCAGCAGGGTTTTACCCAAGGGCATAGCGAAGGGTATGCGGCCGGATTGACCTTGGCCCAGGAGCAGGCGCAGGCACTGCGGACATTGATGCTGGCGCTACCGGCGGCCTTGCGCGCCGCCGAGCGCGAAGTTGCCGACGATTTGCTGACGCTGGCGCTCGATATTGCCCGCCAGGTGGTGTGCCAGGCACTGCCGGCCGAGCCGCAACCGATTTTGGCGCTGGTACGCGAGTTGCTGCATACGGAGCCTGCGCTCAACGGCACGCCACGGCTATTACTGCATGCCGACGATGCGGCGTTGGTGCGCCAACATCTGGCCGACGATTTGCATGCGGCCGGCTGGCGCATACGAACCGATCCCTCGATTACGCGCGGTGGTTGCCACGTCCATGCCGCCAGCGGCGCGCTGGATGCAACGCTGGAAACGCGCTGGGAGCGCGTTGCCGCCGCGCTCGGACGCAGCGCAGTAGCTCCCACGGAAGCGCCGCATGACTGACATGACTGACACACCCTGCCTTGGCACCGACAACCCGCACCTGCAGGCTTGGCACGGCGCGCTGCGCAATGCCAGCGCCAGTGTTGCGCGCAGCGTACCAATCCGCAGTTACGGACGGCTGACGCGGGCGGTTGGGCTGGTGCTGGAGGCGGTCGGCTTGCGGCTGCCGGTGGGCAGCGATTGCCTGATTGAACTGCCACCCGGTTACGGACAACGCACGACCGAGGCCGAGGTGGTCGGCTTTGCTGGCGACCGCATCTTTCTGATGCCGCAAAGCGAAGTGGCCGGCCTGTTGCCGGGCGCGCGCGTGTACCCGCTTGAAACCTTCACCGCTAACGGCAGCGCCGCCGAACCCGGCACTAAACGGTTGCCGGTTGGTGAAGGCATGCTGGGGCGCGTGGTAGATGCCGCTGGCCGACCGCTGGACGGGCGCGGTCCGCTCAATTTCTCCCGTGAAGTTCCGCTTGCCGCAGCGCCGATCAATCCGCTGACGCGGCCACCGATCGATACCGTACTCGATGTCGGCGTGCGTGCCATCAATGCGTTGCTGACGGTCGGGCGCGGCCAGCGCATGGGCCTATTCGCCGGCTCCGGCATTGGCAAGAGCGTCTTGCTCGGGATGATGGCGCGCTACACTAGCGCCGACGTGATCGTGGTCGGCCTGATCGGCGAGCGTGGCCGCGAGGTCAAGGATTTCATCGACAACACACTGGGGGAAGAAGGCATGGCGCGTGCAGTGGTCGTGGCCGCACCGGCCGACACCTCGCCTTTGCTGCGCTTGCAGGGTGCCGCCTATGCCACCTGTCTGGCCGAATATTTTCGTGACCAAGGCAAAAACGTCTTGCTGATCATGGATTCGCTGACCCGCTATGCGATGGCCCAGCGTGAAATCGCACTGGCCGTGGGGGAGCCTCCTGCCACCAAGGGCTACCCGCCCTCGGTATTTGCAAAACTGCCGGCACTGGTGGAACGCGCCGGCAATGGCGCGCGCGATGCCGAGGGCCAGGGCGGCTCCATCACCGCGTTCTACACGGTATTGACCGAAGGTGACGATCAGCAAGACCCGATTGCCGATGCTGCCCGCGCCATTCTGGACGGCCATGTGGTGCTGTCACGTAGCCTGGCTGAATCGGGCCACTACCCGGCGATTGACATCGAGGCCTCCATCAGCCGCGCGATGACGGCGCTGATTGAGCCTTCGCAGTTCGAAACCGTGCGCAGCTTCAAGCAGATGTTGTCGCGTTACCAGCGCAATCGCGACCTGATCAGCGTCGGCGCCTACGCGCCCGGCCATGACGCGCAACTGGATCAGGCAATTGCGCTCTACCCAAAGATCGAAGCCTTCTTGCAGCAAACCATGCATGAACGCGTCGACTACGCCGCAGCAAGCAGCCAGTTGCACGGTTTGTTCAATGCTGGCTAGCAGCCACACGCACTTCCCGGAGAAAACCTCGTGTCCAACAAACTACCCCTCGCGATGCTGATTGAACTGGCACAGAGCAAAACTGACGCGGCGACGCGGCGGCTCGGCCAGTTGCAAAACGCGCACACCAGTGCCGCTGAAAAACTCGAGTTGCTGCTGCAATACCGGCAGGAGTACCTGGACCAGTTGCAGAGCCAGATGCGTGATGGCGTAGCGGCGGCACAGTTGCGCAATTTCCAGCATTTCATCGGCACACTGGACGATGCCATTGAACAGCAGCGCGCATTGACCTCACAGGCCGACACCCGGCTCGTGCATGGGCGTGGCGACTGGCAACAAACCAAGCGCAGCCTCAACTCCTTTGACACGCTGGCGGACCGGGTCCGTCAACAGGAAATAACAGCCCTCAATAAACGGGAGCAGCGCGACAGTGATGAGCGCACTGTCCGACAGTTCTACCTGCGCGCCAGCACTTTGGCCGATTAGGGCCTGAACGCTATTTATCAGGAACCGTCATGTCTTTAATCCTTCCGTCCATCGCCGCCCCGAGTCAGCCCGGCAAGCCAGCGTCCAATGCAAAATTGCGTAGCGATGAGCAAGGGGAGAATAATCTGCTAAGTTTTGGCGAAGTGCTTTCTCGTTCCCTGGCACCCGCTGGAGAAATAACTGAAAAAACTGCCGCCAAGGTCGCTGCGCCCGCACTTGCACGGCGTCAGGCAGGTGATCCAAAGACCGAGCCGGCAGACCTGCTCAATGCCATGGCGCTGTCCTTCGTTCCACTGGAAAGAGGAGTCGCCAAAGCAATGCCAAGCGACGGCGCCGTAGCAGCCCCCGACACCACGGTCGCAGCGGCTGCCACTGCGCCGCTGATGGGCCTGCCTGTGAGCCTGGTCCTGCCCATAGACAAGTCGATGGCGACGACGGATGTGAAAAAAGTGAACACTGAGGCAGACGCGCAGACGACGCTGGCGCCTGCGCTCGCACCAACCAGCCAAAAGGACGTTGGCCCGGCCACGCTGCAAGCCAGGCTCAGTCCGGTGAGCGACAGCTCGGCCCTTCAGCTTGATCCCGGAAAAATCACAGCACAAGCCAGCGCGCCAAACACTGGCGCTCCTGATCAGTCATCGAAACGCGATGACAGGGCCGCCCACAAGCCGGGCGA